>JAVHYF010000009.1:11750-133275 GCA_031119205.1 Moraxellaceae bacterium
GCCAGCTCGAAGCCGAGTTGCCGCAGGCGCTGCGCCCCGAGACGCTGGACAGCTACCTTGCCGACGTCGAGCGACTGGCCGGTCGTTACCACGACGAGGCGCCGGATGCGATGCGTCGTGTCGTGGTCGCGCCCACCACGCCGCCACACTCCATGCGTCCGGAGGAGCTGCGAGAGGTCGCGGCGGTCGCGCGCAGCAAGGGTCTGCGCCTGCACTCGCACCTGAGCGAAACGGTGAGCTACCAGGACGCCACGCAAGGCAAGTTCAAAGCCTCGCCGGTGCGCTTCTGCGAGAGCATCGACTGGCTGGGCAACGACGTTTGGTTCGCCCACCTCGTGCACCTGGACGATGACGAGATTGCGCTGCTCGGCGCCACCGGCACCGGCATCGCGCACTGCCCGCAGAGCAACGGTCGCCTGGCTAGCGGCATCGCGCCGGTGCGTGCGCTGGAAGCGGCCGGCGCGCCGGTGTCCATCGGCGTGGACGGCGCGGCCTCCAACGAGGCTGCCGACATGATCTCCGAAGTGCATGCCGCTTGGCTGATGCAGCGCGCGAAGTTCGGCGAGCGTTCCACGGCGCTGTATCGCGGCGGTGCCGGCGAGCAGGGCGCGGACGCCGCCACCGTGGAAGACGTGGTGCGTTGGGGCAGTGCTGGCGGCGCGCGCATCCTCGGCCTGGATGACGTCGGCACCCTGGAAGTCGGCAAGGCCGCGGACATCGCCATCTACGCACTGGACCGCGATCCGCGCTACTTCGGCCTGCATGACCCGGCCATCGGACCGGTGGCCAGTGGCGGTGCTGCGCACCTGCGTGCGCTGCTGGTCGGTGGCCGCGTCATCGTGCGCGACGGTGCGCTGCCCGGCGTCGACATGGGCGAGCTGGCGCATGCCGCCCGCGACGCCGTGAAGACCTTGATGGCCCGCGCGGAGGTGCTGTGATGGACATGATCATCCGCGGCATCCGCATCGAGGCGGAAGGCATCCGCAGTTTCGAATTCGTGCCGGCCGACGGTGGCGCGCTGGCGCCCTGGCAGCCCGGCGCCCATGTGCAGGTCGCGCTCAACGCGGTGACGAAACGTGCGTATTCGCTGTGCAATCGCGAGCAGGACACCGACTGTTACCGCATTGCCGTGAAGCTGGAGTCATCCTCGCGTGGTGGCTCCCAGGGCATGCACCAGTTGCAGGTGGGGCAGCGGGTCAGCATCGACGCACCGCGCAATGCCTTCGCCCTCGACGACAAAGCGCAGCGCCATGTGCTGCTGGCGGGTGGCATCGGCATCACACCGCTGCTGTCCATGCTGCATGCGTTGCGCGGGCAGGGCGGCGCCGCGGTGCTGCACTACTTCGTGCGCAGTGCGGGACATGCCGCCTTCGTGCCGGAGATCGGCACGCACGGCCATGTGCATGCCGGACTCGACGCGCAAGCCACGGTGGCCGCGCTCGCCGACATCGTCGCCCGCGACGCTGCCGATCCGCAGACCACCTACTACGTGTGCGGCCCGGAGCCCTTCATGGCTGCCGTGGAGTCCGCGCTGCAGGCTGCCGGCGTACCCTCCGAGCGCCTGCGCAGCGAACGCTTCGGCAGTGCACCCGCGCCCAAGGCCAGCGCTGCACCTGCTGCTGCAGGTGGCGCGACCGAGGCCGGTGTGTTCCGCGTGCGCTTCGCGCGCTGCGGCAGCGAGTTCGACGTGACGCCGGCGCAGACCATCATCGAGGCGGCCCGTGCCAGCGGGCTGGATATTCCCACCTCCTGCGAGCAGGGCGTGTGCGGTGCCTGCCTCACCGACGTGGTGGACGGCAACCCCGAGCACTTCGACGCCTACCTGTCGGACGCCGAGCGCGCGGGCGGCAAGATGATCCTGCCCTGCGTGTCGCGCTGTAGCGGCAGGCTGCTGGTGCTGGATCGCTGAGTCCTCACACGCTTGCCGCGGCGTGGGTTCAGCCCTGTGCCGCGGCGACGATCTGCTGCACCAGCGGATGATGCTGGCCGCGGCGGGAGCGGATGGCGTAGATGTCTTCCTTCACCTCGTCGCTGCGGCCAAGCAGGCGCAAACCGCGCAGCAGGCCGATGTCGTCCGCGCCCAGGCGGCTGACCGGGAACACGCCGAGGCCGCGCGCCGCGAAGACCGCCATCAGCGCGCTGTCCTCGAATTCGCCGACGAGGTTAGGGTGCAGGCCGAGGTTGTCGAACCAGCGGTCCAGCGATGAGCGCAGGGCGGAGTGACCGGTAGGCAGCAGCACCGGCAGACCCGCCAGCGACTGCGGGAAGCGCTCGCGTTGCGCCTTGCTGACCAGCGCGGCGGGGCCGTACCACTCCACGGGTGAGGCGGCCAGTCGTTCGCTGCCCAGGCGCAGGTTGGGGTTGCGTGGCGCAGGCTGCCCGGCCAGCACGACGTCCAGATGGTGCAGGGCCAGTTCGGTCAGCAGCTGCTCGAACTCTCCCTCGTGGCAGACGAGGTGAAGTCCCTCCATGGCCAGCACCGGTTCCAGCAGGGCATGCGCGGCCAGCTTCGAGATTCCGTCCGACAGGCCCACGGACAGGCGCGCGCGCCTGTCCGTCGCGGCTTCGCGTACTTCGTCGGCCAGGCCCTGGCCGAGCAGGAAGATCTCCTCTGCGCGTGCGAAGGCCGCCTGGCCCGCATCGGTCAGGCTGACCCCGCGCCCCGCAGGTTTGAGCAGCTGATGGCCGAGGGATTTCTCCAGTTCGCGCACCTGGGCGCTCACGGTCTGCACGGCCATGTCCAGCCGTTCGGCGGCGCGCGCGAAGCCGCCTTCCTTGGCGACCACCCAGAAATAGTGGAGGTGTCGGTAGTTCAGCATGGGCCTGTCCGGTACTTCGAAAAAATCGAAGTTTGAGGCAGATTAAAGCTGGTTTATCCGAATCCTGTCCATCGCGATACTCGCGGCGTTCCTTCGTCCGCACAGGTGTCTCGATGCTTTATCTCATCAGTTGGGGCGTAGTCGTCCTGTTGCTCGCGCTGTGGACGCTGACCGCCTGGGCAGCTGACGCCGTCCTGTCATGGACGCTGACACATGCCGGCACCCTGGGCACGCAGGTGCCGGGTGCAACTGGTATCGACCTTCCCGCATGGTTCTCTCCGTGGCTCACTGCCGAGTCCTCGGAATGGCTGGCCGCGTGGAGCGGGGCCGTCATGCAGGTCGTGCAGAGCCTGCTGCAGTTCGCCCCGGCACTGGCCGATGGCCTCGGCGTGGTCGTGTGGGTGGTGTGGGCCGTCGGCGGCCTGCTGCTGCTCGGCCTGGGCGTGGCAGGCCATCTCCTGATCGGCGCCTGGCAGCGCCACCGTCGCGGCCGCCTGCAGGCGACGCGAGCTTACGCCGCGTGAGCGCCCGCGCTTCTCACTGACATCACCGTTTTTACTGAAGCCGCTGCAGTCGCCGCTGCAGCGTGATCCCGCTCGCCTGAGCATTCACCACAAACCATAAAACCCATGGAAACCCTAGCCCCCTTCCTCTTCGCCGATTTTCTCGGCACGACTGTCTGGATCTGGCTGTGCTTCATCGGCATCGTCATCTCGCTGCTGGCCTTCGACCTCGGCGTCCTGCACAAGGACGAGCGCGAGATCGGCGTACGTGAAAGCCTGCTGCTGTCCGCCGGCTACATCAGTGCTGCCTTGCTGTTCGGGGCGTGGATATGGTGGTACCTCGGCGCGCAGAGCGGCATGGACTACTACACCGGCTTCATGATCGAGAAGTCGCTGTCGATGGACAATGTCTTCGTCATCGCGCTGATCTTCAGTTTCTTCGCGATCCCGCGGCAGTACCAGCACCGCGCGCTGTTCTGGGGCATCCTCGGCGTCATCGTGCTGCGCGCACTGATGATCGGCCTGGGCGCGAGCCTGGTCAGCCAGTTCAGCTGGATCCTCTACCTGTTCGGCGCCTTCCTGGTCTTCACCGGCATCAAGATGTGGGTCATCGCGGACCATGTGCCGGACATCGCCGACAACCCGCTGCTGAAGTTCCTCAAGCGCCGCATGCGGGTGACCGAAGGACTGCGTGGCAGCGCCTTCTGGGTGCGTGAGAACGACCCGGCGACCGGCAAGGTGGAGCGCTACGCCACGCCGCTGCTGCTGGCCCTGATCCTGGTGGAGTGCGTGGACCTGGTATTCGCGGTGGATTCCGTGCCGGCGATCTTCGCCATCACCACCGACCCGTTCATCGTCTACACCAGCAACATCTTCGCGATCCTCGGCCTGCGTGCGCTGTACTTCGCACTGGCTGCGATGATCCACCGCTTCAAGTACCTGAAGTACGCGCTGGCGCTGGTGCTGGTGTTCATCGGCAGCAAGATCTTCCTGGTGGGCATCATCGGCAAGATTCCCGCCGTGGTGTCGCTGTCGGTCACCTTCGGCCTGATCGCCGGTGGCGTACTGGTGTCCCTGTGGAAGACGCGGGGCGAGGCCGCGACGGCCACCTCCTGACCTGCGGGAAGGCGCTGCTGCGGAACCCGGTCCGTGGCAGCGCCTGCGTGGCAGCGGATATGTGGTAGCGGGTATGTGGCAGAGGATAGGCGGCAACACATAGTCTCCATACCGTGACGCAATCCGCACCCGGATCGCGGTCGTGACTTTCGGCACTGGCCGGCCTGCTTGCGCGCGACGAGTATCACTGGCAGGTCGGGCCATCGATTCGACGACGGCGCTAACACCTGAACACGATCTGGAACTCCGGGGGGATATATGCGGCAGCGACATGCAGTGATGCAGCAGCGACACACAGTGTTTTCCGGCGGGCGCCTGCTTGCAGCAGCGATTGTCGCGTCGGCCACGTTCGTCACCTTGCCAGCGCATGCCGTGCCGCTGACGATCAGCAGCGGCTTGCCAGCCAGCCTGGTGAACACCGGTGGCAGCCTGTCGGGTACCTTCGACATCAATCCTGCCCTGTCGGCGGCAGGGCTGGGCACTTCGGCCAGCCTGTCGAACGCGGTGCTGTCCTTCCGCTTCGCTGACAACTTCGACACCCGCGTCGATACGGACCAGGACGGGGGAACGACCAGCCGGCGTGTGAATGACGTATGCAGCGGCAGCATCTGTTCGCCGCAGTACATCCTGATCCAGGACATCTACCGGGTGTCGGTCGATCCGCTCGAAACGGCCGGCGTCACTGTGGGCACGCAAACCGGCACGGCATCGTCGGCCTACCGCCAGCTCTACACGCCCGGCTTCGAACAAGCGGTCGGCAGCACGGTATGCGGTGCTTTCGGCTGTGGTTTCGTACCGGTCACTCTGCCGCGTTGTGTCGACATGCTCGGCACCGGGGCATACGTGTGCGACGGCCCGTGGCCGCTGTACCAGCGCATCGCCTACGAGAGCCGCCTGAACGATGGCCTGTTCTCGCTCGACCTGACGCTGGATGCCTCGTCGCTGGCAGACCTGACCGCCGATGGCCTGCTCGATTTCAGCATCGATGCACTGATCGGCAACTTCTCCTTCCTCGGCGCCAGCCTGTCGCTGAACGCGGTGGCACGTGATCCGCAGGAGCCGCCCAGCAACGGCGTGCCGCTGCCCGGCAGTGCCGTACTGGCAATGGCCGGGCTGGGCGCGCTGGCCCTGCGGCGGCGCCCTCGCACCGGCTGCTGAGGGTCGGGTGGCCTGGCACGACAGGCTGCTCCACCTGCCTTGCAGCAGGTGTTCGCCACTTCCTACAGGGACATGCAGCGCCGGCCGATAAACCGGCGACACCGGTCTTCCTAACATCGTGGGTACGACGGTCGCGCAGCGCATGCGCGCCGCCGACAACCCACGAATCAAGGAGATGACCATGTCCATCAAGACCCTGGAAGAGCTGTTCATCCACGAACTGTCCGACATCTACAGCGCCGAGAAGCAACTGACCAAGGCGCTGCCCCGCATGGCGCGTGCCGCCAGCAATCCGCAACTGGTGGCGGCCTTCGAGTCGCACCTGGAAGAGACGCACGGCCAGGTCGAGCGCATCGACCAGCTGGTCGAGGCCACTGGCGTGAAGCTGAAGCGCATCAAGTGCGCGGCGATGGAAGGCCTCGTCGAGGAGAGCAAGGAAATCATCGACGAGATCGAGAAAGGCGCCGTGCTGGATGCCGCATTGATCGCTGCTGCCCAGCGCGTGGAGCACTACGAGATTGCCGGCTACGGCACCTTGCTCGCGCTGGCCCGCCAGTTGGGTCATGACAAGATCGAGGGCCTGTTGCAGGCGACACTCGACGAAGAAAAGGCCGCCGACAAGAAGCTCACGGGGCTGGCACTCGGTGGCGCCAACCAGGCCGCACACAACGCTGGTGCCCAGAAGGACCAGCGCAAGGCTGCCTGACCGCGTCGGCGCTGCGGCGTGACGCTGTGGTGTAAACATGAAGGGAGCCCGTGGGCTCCCTTCGTCGTTCCGGCAATGCGTGCTGGCGTGTGGCGTCAGCGCGGGTGCAGCGGTTGGACGTCGCTACCCCGTCGCTACACCGCGCGGCTTTACCCCTGCATCAGCGGAACACCGCCGCACGCAGGTTGGTCTCGGCGCCCTCGGTCTGCACCCATACCGCGACGCCATTGCCATTTGCGTCCATGACGACCTTGGCCGCGCTGACGCCATGGCTGTTGTCGTTCGTCTCCAGCAGCGCCGGCGTGCTCCACGCTCCCGTGCCGCGATCGCTGGCGTACAGGTCGGCTCGCGACGAGTCGGGGGAAGACGGCCAGACCACCAGGCTGTGCCCCTGCGGTGACACGGCGGTGGAGATGCCCAGGCCGCTCGCGTAGTTCGGCCCCTGCAGTTGCTGGCCGGCCTCCCAGCCCGTGGCCGGCAGATAGCGACGCACCCACGGGAAGCTGGAGTCGGCCTGGATCTCCAGCCAGGTGGCGGTGATCTGCCCGTTGGCGTTCATGGCCAGGGCGTGGCCGTTCACCGAGTCATGCGTGCCCGAGGACAGGGTCTCTTCGGCCTGGAATGTGCCCGATGCATATCGCCTTGCCACCAGTCCGCTCTGCACGCCCGCCACCGGTTGCGACCACGCGATGATGGCGGAGCCGGCATCGTTCCCGGCGAGGATGGGGGAAGAGATGCTCCAGCCGCTGTAGCTGCTCATGACGTTCGCGGTCGACCAACCCGATGTGTTGGCGTTGAAGCTGTTGTACTGGATCTCCGGCGCTCCGCCGTTGGGGATGCCCAGCCATGTCGCCAGCGCAAACCCGTTCGAGAACACCTTGACCTGCACGTCCGAGGCCGTGCTGCCGCCGCTGCTGACCAGCCAGTCCTGGCCCCAGGCGCCAGCGCTGAACTGGCGTGTGCGTACCTGGAAGCCGCCGCCACTCTGGCGCTCGATCCATGCCGCCATCGCAGTGCCGCTGGCGTTCATCGAGATGCGCGCTTCGTTGGCGTCCTCCGCCGTCACGCCGATCTGCTGCGCACTGCCCCAGTTGCTGCTGCTGTAGCGGTTGCTCCACACGTTCATGTGCGTGCCGTTGGACTGGTGCCACACCACCAGCGCATTGCCGCTGCCGTCGGCGGCCACCTGTGGTCGCTGCGCACTGGTCGCGGCGCTGTCGATGCGTTGCGGTGCGCTCCAGCCAGAGGCCGGCACGTAGCGGCTGGCGAACACGCTCCATTGCGAGCCGGTGGAAATCTGCGTCCACACCGCGAAGGCATTGCCCTGGCCGTCGACCGCGACATCCATCGCATCCACCGAAGTGGACAGGTTGTCGATCAGGGTGTCGGCTTGCCAGGCTTTGGCAGGCGAGCCTGCCACGCAGCTGACCGCCACGTTGGCGATGTCCGCGTTCAGCGTGCCACTGCCGTTGCTGACCGTGCACACCTGGCCAGTCGGGTGGGTATGCACGGTGACGTCGTATGGTGTGCCGGCACCCGGACGGGTCGCGAAGGTGAATGCGCCATCCGCCGTGACACCCAGGTTGTCGCCGCCGTTGTTCTGCAGCACCAGCCCCGTGCCGGTAAGGCCGGTCACCGTGCCACCGACGCTGTGGGTGACTGTCGGAACCGGGATTTCCACCCTCAGGGTCAGGGTGTCGCCCACCTCATACGTGTGGCCGTCGCGCGTGCAGGTGATGCGCACGCCGATGGCATACACGCCGTTGTCCGCGTGCGTGAAGTTCAGCGGCGTGAAAGCGCTGCTGCCCTCGTAAGCGGCGCCGATCACGCTGTTGCCGTTCCGGTTCAGGTTGGCCGAGACCTGCTGGATGATCTGCAGCGGACCCATCGGGTTGGTGTCGATGCGACGGCGGAAGAAGCGCACCGGCCCCACTGCGCAATCGAGGCGGAACTTGTACTCCGTGCTGAATGACAGCGTAGCGGGGGCCACCAGGCGGCGGATACCAGCGGAGCCGCTGTCGCTGTGCGCGTAGGTCACCGTCTGCAGCGCATTGGCAGGCGAGGCGACGACGCCGGTGGCGCCACGGTTGCTCGTGCAGGAGCCCACCGGCGGCGGGTTGGGCACCGCGCAGGCGACGCCCGTCAGGCCCCATGAAAAACTGTTGCGCCACACGGTGGCGACGCCGCCCGCGACCGTCGCGTCTACGCTCTGCCAGCCGGTGTCCTCGGTGGCGAACATGACCTGGGCTATCGCGGTCGTTCCTGCTGGCGTTGCCGCGACCGGCATGCGGATTGCGATCGGCACCGCGAAGGTGATGCCGTGCGGCGTGAAGGCGTAGATCGGCCCGCCGGACTGCAGTCCGGCTTCCAGCGCCGGTGCGCCGGTGCTGCTGCGGGTGATGCTGATGGTCGTGTTGGCGCTCAACGCGCCGGCCGGGATATCGATCTGCACACCATCGGGCCCGGTCAGTGTGCCGCCGGCGGGACCGATCACTGCGCTGGCAGTGGCCGTCGACGACGGTGTGCTGTGCGGCTGGCCATCACCGCCGCCGCCTCCGCAGGCCGACAGCAGCGTCGCCATCAGCAGGGCGAAGGCGATGCCGACCTTGTTGCGTCGTGACGGGAGCCCGCGTGGCCGTGTCGCCGACGTGCCATGCAGATGAAGACAGGGGTGGAGCGTGGCGCAGCTGGACATGGCGGATCACCGGAGCAGGGGGTCTGCGCGTCAGATTAGGAACGCGACACACTCTGCAACAGTGTCGAAAGTCATGTCCTGCACGATCCCCGGGCAAACCTCACGCTGGTTTCAGAACGCGGAGGGATGTGTGGTGCGGGAGTGCGCTCTGGGGCGTACGAGCGTGCGGGAGTTCGCGGAGTGGATGAAGGAAGCGACGCAGGTGGTTGCCGCGCGCGTGCTTCAGGACACAGCGCCTGCGCTGAGGGTCGTCGGTCGCAGCTCCGCGATCTTCTGCAGCAGGCGGTCGGCCTGTACCGGCTTGAACAGCACCGGCACGCCGGAGTCGCGCACGCGCTGCAACCTTTCCGGCGATGTCTCGCCGGTGAGCAGCAGCAGCGGAATGCCTGGCGCGTGGTGTTCGCGCAGGCGTTGTGCGGCCTCCAGTCCGTCGGCACCTTCGGCCAGGCGGAAGTCGCAGATCATCAGCTCGAAGGGATCGGTGCCCGACTGCGCCCTGTCCAGCAGGTGAGCGGCGCCGTATTCGTCGCGCGCACTGGCCGAGGCGATGCCCCAGGACGCGAGGAAGGCAGACATCGCGTCGGCAATGTCCTTCTCGTCATCCACCACCAGTACGCGGCGTGGGAGTTGCGCGTGCATCGGGCTGCTGGTCACAGGGGCCGGAAGCCTTGCAGGCAGGGCGGCGGGCAGCTCGACGCGGAAGCGGCTGCCGCGGCCCGGATGCGAGCGTACCTGCACGGGATGGTCCAGCAGGCGCGACAGGCGGTGCACGATGGACAGGCCGATACCCAGCCCGCGGGCCCGGTCGCGCCCTGCGTTACCCACCTGGTAGAACTCGTCGAAGATGCGCTCCAGGTGGGCGGGTTCGATGCCGATGCCGGTGTCGATCACGTCGACCCACACCTTGTCGCCACGTGCGCGCGCCACCACCACCACGCCGCCGTACTGGGTGTACTTGATGGCGTTTTCGATGAGGTTGGCGAGCATGCGGTGCAGCAGCTGCGGGTCGGTGCGCACCCACAGCGGGGTGGCGCGCAGGCGCAACTGCAACTGCTCCTCCTCCGCGCGGGTGGCGAACAGCGGCTGCAGGGCCTGCATGATGGCATTGAGCGGCACGTCGACCGGGCGCGCCTCGATGACGCCGGCATCCAGCCGCGACACGTCGAGCATGGTGTCCAGCGAGCTGCCCAGGGTGTGCACCGCGCTCATCAGGCGCTGCGCGTGGATATGGGCGGCGCGGCCCTGCAGGGTCTTGTCCAGCACCGCGCCGAACAGCGCGATGGCGTGCAGCGGCTGGCGCAGGTCGTGGCTGGCGGCGGCGAGGAAGCGGGTTTTCTCCTCGCTGGCACGCTGGGTGGCGATGACCTGCCGGGCAAGGTCTTCCGCCAGCGCTTCCTTCTCGAAACGTATCTTCAGCGCGGCGGCGAGCAGCTTGTGCTGGCTGCGTGCGAAATGCAGTGTCACTGCCAGGTAGATGGCGCAGCAGGCGGCGAGGTAGAGGAAGGTGAGCGTGCCGTCGCGGGCATGCCACAGCAGCGCGGTGATCAGCCCGATGTTCATCGGCAGCGCGAAGGCCAGTACCGACCCCCAGCGCGGCGCCACCGATGGCACGCCGCCGCTGGACAGGCCCAGCATCACCAGCATGATGACGGCGGTGAGCGCCATGTTGTCATGCGGCAGGAACAGCCACGGGGCGAGGCCCCAGGTGATGCTGTAGTAGGTGAGCTCGCGTTGCTGGCGGCGCGCCCAGAAGGCACTGCGCTCGCTGGCCAGCGGGTCGCGGAAGTAGGCGTACATCAGTGGCGAGCGCAGCAGCTGGAAGGCATGCAGGCCCAGCCATACGAGGATCAGCGGATCGCGCAGCACCCAGTACAGCACCGCGCACAGGCCCCAGGCGATGACCGTGTCGGCGGCGGTGGAGCTGACGGTGGTGGCGTAGAGCGTGGCCACCTGCTCGCGCAGGATGCGTTGCTCGGTGGGGTCGGTCGGCTCCGGCGGATCCTGCGGAGAAGGGCGCGGCGGCTCGAACATCGGCTCAGCGCAGCAGGCTGATGAGCTGCGCCCGCGAGCGCACGCCGAACTGCAGCAGCAGGGCGGAGACGTGGTTCTTCACCGTGCCCTCGCTGAGGTGGGCGCGCTCGGCGATCTCGCGGTTGGACAGGCCGGACAGGATCCACTCCAGCACTTCCGCCTGCCGCGGCGTCAACGGCGTGGCGTGTTGTAAGCCCGGGGGCTGGGCAGTGCCGGCGGGCAATGCACTGCGCGCGGACTGCGGACCCACGTGCGGACCGGCGAGCAGACCACCTTCCCGGCCAGCGTCGAACATCCCCAGCGCGGCGATGTAGTCGATCACCTGGCGCAGGTCACCCGACTTGGGCAGGAAGGCCGCTGCGCCGCGAGCCAGCGCCTGGCGCACCAGGGCCGGGTCGGTGTCGCCGGACAGCACCACCACGCGTGCGTCCGGAAAGCTGGACACGAACGCCCCCAGACCGGACAGGCCCTGGGTGTCGGGCAGGTGAAGATCCAGCAGCACGAGGCCGATCTCCGCGCTGCGCTCGCGGTAGCACACCATGGCGTCGCGCAGGGTGCGTGCCTCCCACACCGTCACGCCTTGCTCGCCCAGACTGCCGCCTTCCACATGGGACTGCACCAGCGTGCGCAGGCCCAGGCGCACCAGATCATGGTCGTCCACGACGAGAATGCCCCGGGTGCTGGCGGCAGCGTGGCGGGTAGGCGCAGTCATGCCCGGATGTTAGGGGCAGGGCGCCATGGCGTGAAGTGACCAAAGTCATCCCCGGCCTGCGATCCACGCCGCCCCGGCGGGCCCGTACATCTGGCGCCGGTGGGCCGTCACCTGTGGCTGTTGCAGCCGAGCAACACTCTTGTATGCAAGAACGTATACGCGCCATCCACAAGTAATGGGTGCGCTTGCCCCTTTGTGGGTAGCGCCATGGGCCATGCCGATGCGGGGATGCCGCAGGGCAGGCCCGGCAAGGCTTTCTGCGATGCCATGGGGGTATCCGCTTTGGTGCGGCGCGGCGTGCCGGCGCCAGCTTGCGGGGCATTACGCGATTCGTATTGCTGGCATATGTCCGCCGCCATGTCCCGTGCCGCCTTTCCCACGCAGCATCGGTCGCGTCTGGCCGTGCAAGCGCATTCCGCAGTGCTTGCGGCCACAAGACTGTGACCCGCGCAGCGGGTCGAGCATTCAGGGAGAGAGCAATGAAGAAAAGCCTGTTGGCCACCGCCGTGACGCTGGCCTGTGGTGCTGTGATGAGCAACGCCGTCCATGCGGCCGACTGGAGTGACACCTCGCTGAGCTGGCGCTACGGCCCCGATTTCACCGAGCCGGGCAACTCCAACGACATCCGTAAGCACATCGTTGGCCTGACGCACGTGAGCGGCTACAAGTACGGCAGCAACTTCTTCAACGTGGACGTGCTGACCTCCGACAAGAAGGATCCGGCCAACAACTCCACCAATGGCGCGCAGGAAATCTACCTCGTCTACCAGACCCAGCTGCACCTCTCCAAGATCAGCAGCGTCAAGCCGGCAATGGGCCCGATCTCGGACTATGCGCTGTCGGCCGGCTTCGACCTCAACTCCAAAAACGACGCCTTCGCGCCGCGCGTGCGCAAGTTCATGATCGGCCCGACCGTCAAGTTCGGCGGCGAATGGGGCTGGGCCGACCTGTCCCTGCTGTACTACAAGGAAAAGAACCACAACGGCATCGTTGGCAAAGCGGTTGATTTCGATCCTACCTGGCGCGTCGCAGGTGCATGGGGCGTCAAGCTGCCCACCGGCCCGGTGCCCATGTCCTTCAACGGTTTCTTCACCTTCACGGGCGAAAAGGGCAAGGACGGCTTCGGTAACGACACCGAACAGGAAACCCTGCTCAATATGTACCTCATGACCGACGTCAGCTCCTTCATGGGTGCCCCTGGCAAGGTGCTCGTCGGCCCCGGCTACGAATACTGGAAGAACAAGTTCGGTGCGTCATCCAGTACAGCCGGCAGCAGGACCAGCACCGCGATGATCAGGGTCGAGTACCACTTCTGAGCCTGACTTCCGAGCCTGTACGGTCCCGGCAAGAAAAGCCCGCCATCGGCGGGCTTTTTTCGTGGTGAGCAATCGTCCGGTGAAAGGCCGCCATGTGTTCATCGGGCCCGAGCCGTTGCTTTCCTTTCCTGCGCACCTCGGCCAGCGGTCGCCCTAGAAAACGCGAATATCCAATAAAAACGTCAAAATAGTGGCCTGGGGCCGTACCATGGGCCGTGACGTGAGGGTGCGCCCTCTTCGTCAGAGTCCTGTCGTTTTTTGGAGCAACCGGTGAAAAAGGCCAGCCTGCTACTTCTTCCGTTTTTCGCTTTTGCCGCTAACGCCCAGGTGTACAAATGCACCAGCGTCAAGGGCGCAACCACCTATCAATCGACGCCGTGCGTCGATGGCGAAACGGCGTCCGTGGCGAAGCCGGCTGCATCACCGTCTGCGTCGCCCTCCACGTCGCCCTCCACGTCGCCGTCCGGCTCGACACAAGGCCGATCAGCTCAAAGCGTCACTGTCGTGCCTGCCGGCCCCGGTGAGCGTCGCGTGCAGGTCCGGTACCGGACGAACGATGCCAATGCGGCTTGCGACGGCGCCCGCGCCATGCGCACTGCAGCGCTCGGCGCTGCCGGGGCTGCGGCCGACGCCGACCTGCGCAATCGTCTGGACCGGGACGTGCGGAACGCCTGCAAGTAGGGCGCTTTCGCTGGCGTCCGGAAAACGCTTCGCACACGCCACCCTTCGGCATGCGTGGCGCAAGAGCGGTGCAGGAGGTAGCGCAAGCAAGGCCCGCCCGCTGAGGCGGGCTTTTCTTTGTCATGCGCCGCTGCAATCATCACGGCAAACGCTGACGAGGAGCGGTGATGAAAGCGGAAACGCAAACGTCGATTCAAACGCCCATGCAAACGCAGACGCCGGCCAGCACGCCGATCAATACGTCGCCAGGGGGCGAGGTCGACACCGCCACCGAATACAGCGAAACGCTGACCAGCCTGCGCCATTACAGCAACCTGCGCTTCGCCATCTTCAGCGTGTTTGCGGCCATCACCGCCGCGCTGCTGGCCGCTGTCTATGGTCGCGACACGCCGCTGCCCGGCCGGGTCGACATCGCACTTCGCCTTTTCGGCGCGCTTGTCACCGCGTCCTTCTGGTGGATCGAATTCACGCTGGACGGCTACATCACCGCTTTTGCCCGCAAGGCGGCCGTGCTTAACCCGCGCTCCCACTTGGCGGACCGACCGTCATTGCGGCGACGCGGCGTGCCCTGGGCCACCATGTCATTGCATGTGGGCACGGCTGCGTTCTGGTTGCTGTCGATTGCCTGGGCAGTCTGACGCCACGACCGCGAACCGCAGCAGCCCGGACCTGCCGCAGCACCGGGTAGCGGATTCCGCTTCGGCCGTTGTTATCGCTGCAGCTGGTAGCGCATCACCAGCAGCCAGGGCTGCTGCGCTGGCGCCGCCGCATCGTCCGGAGGTGTGTCCGTCATGTCCGCAGAGCCAGGGTTCGCGGCAATCAAATGAACCGACGGTGCGGGCGAGGGCGGCGTGTCCGTCCAGCTGATGACGCTCATCGACACCGCCTGCTGCACATTGCCGCCGATTGCGCGCACCGTGCGTGTCGCCGGGTCGGCCGCGATCACCATGTCGCAATGCATCGGCGTGCGCCCGAACAGGATCTGCTGCGGGCTACCTACCGGCACCGCTGCGTCGCGCACGCTGCAGATCATGTCGCCCGCCACCGGCATCGCCGGAAAGGCCTCCACGCGATACGCCGGGTCCGGCAGGATGCCGTCGCGCGCATCCACCACGTACATGCTGTGCGCCTGCCCGGTCAGGAACTGATCGTCATCCAGCCCCGCCCGCCGCAACACCCACGAGATGAACGCCGCCGACCACGCCCAGCGCGCCTCGGTGATCTGCACGCAGTCCGGGTCGCGCCCCAGCAGGTGCCAGTAGCGCAGTGCCAGCGCGCAGCCATCTGGCGTGGCTTCCATGCCGCTGCCATCCGGGTAGCGCAGGCAGGGCATATGCGTCGTCATCCCCGCATCCGCCGCCGCGCGGGCAGCCACGTATTCCGGTGGAAAGGGCAGGTTGCTCTCCGTCACGCAGGCCTGCCCCTGCGCCACGCTCACCACCTGCCCACCCCAACGCAGCCATTCCTGCAGCGCGATGTCGACGATGCGCTCGCGCGGCGTCAGCTCCGGCTTGATCGTCGGTGGCAGCCTGTCGTCGGCAATCGGGCGTGCCTGTGGCCGCACGGTCGTCGGCACCGTGCTGCAGGCGGCCAGCATGAGCAGCGCCGCTGCGGCCACGGCATTGCGAAGCGGAGCGAAGGACAGGCGGGCGAGGGATTCCAAGGGCAATCAGGAAGTGGCAGGAGAGACGGGTCTGACGGCGTACACCGAGCAAGGGTTCAGCCGGCTCGTCCGAATGGCAATTCAGCCTGGCAATTCAGGTAAGGTCACGGCCACCCCGGATTTCACCAAGCTCAAGGAGCCCACGAATGTCGGACGACTGGATTCCCGTCACGCATGAGAACTGCACACAGGTGCATGGCCCGCTCTACCACGGCACAGGCCAGGCTGGCCATCGGTGAACTGCTGACCATCGGGCATCCATCCCACTTCGACAACGGGCGCGCGCTGAGGCACATCTACTTCTCGTCGCTGATGGAGCCCGCCATATGGGGAGCGGAGCTGGCAGTGTCCTTGTCGGGACTCGATGGCCGTGGCCACATATACATCGTCGAACCCACCGGGCCGTTTGAGGACGATCCGAACGTCACGAACAAGAGATTTCCAGGTAATCCGACCAGGTCCTATCGCACCCGCCAGTCGCTGCGGATCGTCGGATCGGTCGAAGACTGGCAAGGGCATCCCCCGGATGTACTCCGGAGGATGCTGGAGTCGCTGGAGGAGCTGAGGCGCCGCGGCCTTGCCCTTATCGAGGACTAGCTTGACTGGGCTGTCCGAGCTCGCAGGAAAAGCAGCGCCCACGCCGCCTGCCTGTGCGTTGCAGCCGACGCCTTCCGCTCGTCCGCTAGCCATGCCAGGAACTGCTCCACCTCTGTCGTCGCCATCTCATCGGGATGCCGCGGGTTATGGAACCTGATGTAGGCTCGCACCCAATACACATAAGCTTCCTCCGTGCGCAGGCTGTAGTGCATGTAGCGGATGCGTTCGCGCAAGCGGTCCAGCAGTCTGGCGGCCGTTAGGGGGCCGTTCTGTGAAGTGAAGTTTTCACGACTGTGCTGTGTAAGAAAATACAGAATATCCGTGAAGGTGAAGGCTGCAAGCTGGACGCAGAGTGTTGCCGGCAAGATGTTAGGTAGCAAAGCTGCTCCCCAAAAACCAGGGTCTCACAATGACAGCCCCTTCTGAAGATCATGTGCTTCTGTTGTTGGGGCACGTCGTGTTCGAAATGCAGGAAACAGAAGCTACTTTGCATCTCGCAATGACGGTTGCCTTCGGGCTTTCAGTTGCTAAGTCTATCGAGCAACTTCGTGACTTATATGGGAAGAAAACGCTCGGTCAGTTCCTCGCTTTAGTTAGGGAAAAGATCGGCCTCAATCCATCGTTTGATGAGTACATGAAGGACTACATCGAACGAAGGAATTTTGCCATTCACAATTTTTCGCGAACTTCGATTTTCGGTATCGACAACGATGAAGGCCGCGAAAAGCTCGCCGAATTTTTGACCGACTTACGATACCGAAACAGAAAGATCAAATTCACGTTCGTCGCACTCACGGAAGCTTGGATGAGGGTAGTCAGCCCCGAGTTCGCAACTGACGCAAAGTTCGCAGAGCTTCGCAAGACCGACTTTTATAAGGAGGTCGAGAGAGACTTCGTGCCATCGCTACGAGCGATCTTCGGTAAAGCTGCCGAAGAGAAGTCGACTACCAAAGCGGGTGAATAAGATGTTTAGCCTGGCTCATCATTCGAGCGGACCTGCGCGAAAAGCCGTGCGGGCCGTTAAATGTCATATGTGACCACGCCAGGCGTTGATCGCGCTCGCGGGCCGATGCCTTGTCAGCGTATCGACCCGGATTTGCCTCAACCCAAGTGCCGGTTCACGTCCTCGCTGGTTGGATCTCGCTCACCTTCCCCCGGACAAACGTTCGCGCGGCAGCTGAGTAGTCCCATTGCTCGGCTTGGCAGGCGCCGGGCGCGGAGTGACGGCCCCAGCGCAGCAAGTTGACTGAGTTGGGGGCGCCGTCGCGCACGCGTGAGGAGACTGCCGTGCCGGCCTGCACTGCCCACATCGGCCGTGCCAGATTGTTGAGGGGCATGACGTAGGGCAGGTGGATGTGGCCGCCCATGATGATGTCGGCACCCGCGGCGGCCCAGCGCTCCTGTGCGGCGGTATGGCCGCGCAGGAGGTTGGGGATGTCTTCCGGACGGGTGATGGCGATGGGTTGATGCACGACCACCACGCGCAGTTGTGCGGGCGTCGCCTGCTCCAGCAGGCGGGCTACGCGGTCGATCTGCGCTGCGGAGACTTCGCCGTTCTTGTGGCGCCAGGGGCGGGTGGTGTTGACGCCGACGACCAGCAGCTCGGGCGAACGGAACACGGGTTCCAGATCATCGCCGAATGCGGCGGCGTAGTGCGCGTAGGGACAGCGCAGGCGCGCCCACAGGTCGAACAGCGGGATGTCATGGTTGCCGGGCACGGCCAGCACCGGCACGCCGATGCGATCGGTGAAGGCGCGTGCGGCGCGGAATTGCGCGCGCCGTGCGCGCTGCGTGATATCGCCGGACAGCACCAGCAGGTCCGGTTGCTGCTGTTGCGCCAGGGCGACCAGCGCTTCGACGACCGGGGGCTGCTCGGTGCCGAAGTGGCTGTCGGAGACCTGCAGCAGGATGCTCATTGCGCGGCACCTGTGCTGGCCCCGGTGTCGGATCCGGGCGCGGTGACATCGTCATCGCGCTGTGGCTTCAGCAGGTAGAGCGGTTGTTCCAGCACGCGCAGGTCGAGCGGTGCGCGCATCTTCGTCACCTCGCCGTCGAAGGCGACCTTCATCCAGCGACGGCTTGTCGATCGCCTGGGCTTCACGACGAGGTGGTCGAACTCGAAGCTGTCCAGGGCGTCCGCTTCACCCAGGCGTGCCTGGGCGCCACTGAACAGCAGGCGCAGCAGGGACAGGAGGCCCACCGGGCGCAGCATCAGCGCGGCGAGGGTGCCGTCGCCCGGTGTGCCGGCCAGGGTGTCGGGCGGCTCGGCGCCGAACTGCTGCAATTGCAGGCGGTTGTTGCCGACGAAGACGGCCAGGGTCTGCACGTCGCGGACGCGGCCACCCATTTCGATGTGCAGGTAGAGGCGTCGCCGGGCGCGGAACAGCGTGGCGCAGGCGGCCACGAGTGCAATCCAGCGCTTGCGGCCGAAGCGCTGCTTGAAGGCCTCGCGGTCTTCCAGCAGGTCGGGGTAGAGGCCGAGGCTGGCGTTGACCAGGAATACGCGCTCGTTGATGCCGGCCACCTGCACTGGCGTGGGGGTGGCGCGCAGCAGTTGCCGCACGGCCTCGGCCGGGTCTTCCGGAATGCCGTGTGTGCGGGCGAAGTAGTTGAAGGTGCCCAGCGGCACCACGCCCATGGCACAACCCGCGGCATGGGTGGCCTGTGTCACCGCGTTGAGCGTGCCGTCACCACCGACCGAGACGACGGCGGTGCGGGTGGACAGCGCGCGCTGCACCGCGTCGCGCGCCACGGTGGTGATCTCGTCGGGCGAGCAGAAGTGCAGGTCACCGCGTCGCCCTTCCGCCTGCAGCGTGGACTCGATGATCTGGCGCATGGCGTCGGCATCCTTGCTGCCGGCTGCGCCGTTGATGACGAACTGGACGGGGGCCGAGGGATCGATCTGGAGATGGTCAGCCATAGGTAGCGACGGTAGCGGCGAGTGTGAGGGAGGGATTCAATCGCGTTGCAGCAGGTCGCCGAAGACGGCTTGCGCGCCGTCGCGGCGGTCCTCGCCGGGTGCGTCGTACAGCACCAGCCAGCGCGCTGCGTCTGGACTCAATGCGGGCGGCAGCTCGCAGATGGCCTCGGCCTTGTTGGTGCCGCGGCCATGGGGCAGAGAGACTGACTCCGTGAGCGAGCCTGCGAGTGCCCCGGCCAGCGCATCGCCGAAAGTCACCGGCTCACGGTTGCCGGCCAGCGCGGTGCGCGCACCGGTCCACTTGAACAGGCGGACCTCGCCGTCCAGCACCATCGTGGGCCCGGCAAGGATGTAGAGGTCGTCACCCGCGAAGTTCAGGTCGCGTACGCCCAGGCCTTCCAGTTGCAGGAAGTGCTTGCGCACCAGCGTGCCGTCGTCATCCAGCGGCGCGAGCCGCAGCTCGTCGTCGCAGGTGTCGACGGCTATCTCCAGCAGCGCCGACCAGCCGCGCAGCACCGGGCCGCGCAGGCCGAGCAGCAGTCGCTTTCCGTCCACTGCCAGACCCTCGATGTCGAAGCCGTTGTCCTTGCCGGGGATGGCCATATAGGGGCCGAAGTGCGGATCATCGGCCAGCGCGCGGGTGAGCAGGTTGGCCTCGGCATCGCCCTTCAGGCGCAGCGCCTCGCGGCCGTCACGGCTGCGCTGTACCAGGCAGGGCTCACCCTGTGCGTCGGGCTCGATCGGCACGCGGGCGAGCAGGCGGCGGTTGGCGTCCAGCGTGACCTTCGCCAGGCGCTTCGCGTTGTCGGCATGGCTGCGGCCGGGCTTGGTGTTCTTGCGTTTCAGACCGTGCGAGCCGACCACCCACAGATAGCCGTCGGCGACCGCCATGCCTTCGATGTCGGCCTCCTCGTCGGCGTCGCCGGGCAGGTCCAGCAGGTCGGCGAGCGGAAAGTCGCGCAGCTCGCCGAAGCGCAGCAACTCGTCGCCCACGGGGTCCAGCTGGCGCAGCCGGTCCACGCCGCAGGCTTCGTCGCCCGCCACCCACAGCCAGTTGTTGGTGAAGGCCGCGGCGGACAGGTTGGACTGGACCAGCGAGCCCGCGGCGAACTCCAGGCGGACGGCGTTGGCGGATCGGGATTTCGGCATGGACGCTTCTCCAGGAGAACCGCTGTGATGAGGACATTGTCCCCGGACGATGCGCACATCGCCATCGGACTGCGCTGACAACGGATTCCGCCGCGGATTACCGGCGGCGCAACGGCGGGCGACCAAGCTACAGGCATGTTCCAACAACACGCATGAAAGCGGGGCGCATCATGTTCGGTTACGTCGCGATTGCCATCACCGCCATCCTGTCCGGATGGCTCGGTTTCCACACGCTGGACATCGGCTCGCCGGTGCTGGCGGCCGTATGGTTCTTCATCGCGGGCATCCTCGCCAGCTTCATGCTGGCGCTGGCGATGCGCGACGCGGTGGAGGTGTATCAACACCCCAACCGGCACATCCATGACTGAAGGCGTGGCCTCCGCATGGCGTCCGTCGCGTGGTTCGCGAGCGCGCCTGTGCGTGCTGATGGCGACGCTCGTGGCGAATTTCGGTCTGTGCCTGGCGGGGGCGAATGCCCAGCAAAACACGGTGCCCGCCGCGCCGCGTGAGCCGGCATCGGTGGCTGACTTCCAGCCGAAGCGTTACCTGGGGCGCTGGCACGAGATCGGCCGCCTGCCCAACCGCTTCCAGAAAGAATGCGTGGCCTACGTGACCGCCGACTACGCGCCGCTGGAAGATGGCGACATCCGCGTGACCAACCGTTGCCAGAAAGCGGATGGCAGTTTCATCGTGGCGGAGGGCAGGGCGCGACAGCCTGAGCCGGCGCTTGCGCGACTGCGAGTGAGTTTCCTGCCCGAGTGGCTGCGCTGGGTGCCCTTCACCGAAGCGGACTACTGGGTGCTGGCCTTGTCGGCGGACTACCAGTACGCGCTGGTCGGCACGCCGGGGCGCGACTACCTGTGGGTGCTGTCACGCACGCCGGCACTGCCGCGCGAGGTGACCCAGGCCCTGTTGCTGCAGGCGGCAGCGATGGGCTATCCGGCAGACCAGGTGCAGATGACCCGGCAGGTGCCCTGAGCCGGGCCACGATCCCCCGAGCGGGGAGGTGAGCGACGGATGAGCGATGAATACGATGAACGACGAAGGCCGCGGGCTACCCCCCGCGGCCTTTTTTCATGGTGCCGCGGTCAGCTCACCCGGCGGCGCATCCACAGGCCGAAGCCACCGGCGGCCAGCAGGGCCAGCGAGGCCGGCGCCGGCACGGTGCCACCGCCATTTTCGTCCGGCAGCACGGTGATCCTCAACGTGCGGTCCGGCGTCCACGACACCTCCTGGCCTGCGGCGTTCAGCGCGGCGATGGTGAAGCCGTCACCGAAGTACTCGTCGATGGGGGCACTGCCGCCGAGCGGGCTGTAGGTGCCCAGCAGGAAGTTCATGCTCTGGCCGGGGTTCAGCACCACGTCGGCAAACTGGCCCAGGATGTCGGCGAAGCTGAAGCTGTACGGCAGGTCCACTGGCGGGCCCATGAAGGCACCCAGGATGTTGTTGCCGAGCAGGGCTTCGGTGGAATACACCGGGTTGGACAGCCGCGCCGTGAGCAGGATGTTCTGGCTCTGCGTGACGGTGTGCTCGTAACTGTCCAGCCCCCATTCGAGGTACAGGGCGGCACGTGCCGGGGCGGCGGCGAGCAGCGTGGCGGCCAGCAGGCTGGCGCCGCACAGGCCGCGGCTTAGGGTGAGTGTGTTGCGAAGGTTCATGATGCTCTCCAGGTGGATGAAAACTCCGGGTGGTGGGCCACCGCGCGGCGGAGTATGGAGAGAAGGATGCGGGCGCTCATCGCCCGAACGGGCCATTAGGAAATTCTTAAGCAGCCCATGCCCGAAGGGCCGGAAAACTTAGGGATTCCGTACCGCTTGCTTAGGGAATGCTTAGGAAACAGCCCTGGCAACAGTGTTGGTTGGCTGTGGTCACCATTCGGGCGGAACGGGCCTACACAAGGCTCCGTCGTTCCTGCGCAGGCAGGAACCCAGTGTCTTTCTGCCACATGGACTTCAAGGTCGCTGGGTCCCTGCCCGGTCCCCGAGCTCGTCGAGGGGCAGGGACGACGTTACCGATCAGATCACTCGTCCAGCGGCCCGTTGCTGTCGCCGGCCGTACCGGTTGCGCACAGGCTCGCGTCCAGCGCGGCCAGCCAGCGGGCCTTGTCGGCGGGGGACGCAAAACTGGCGTCGATGCTGTTGCGGGCCAGCTGGTACCACACGGTGCGGTCGAAGTTGAAGGCGGCCTGCACGGCGCGGATGTTGTCGCCGAGGTAGCCGCCGAAATAAGCCGGGTCGTCACTGTTGATGGTGACGCAGGCTCCGGCCGCCAGCAGCTTGGGCAGGCTGTGCTGACGCATGTCGTCGAACACGCACAGGCGCACGTTGGACAGCGGGCACACCGTGAGCGGCACGCGCTCGCGCGCCACGCGGGCCAGCACGGCGGGGTCGTCCACTGAGCGCACGCCGTGGTCGATGCGGTTCACCTTCAGCAGGTCCAGCGCCTCGGTGATGAAGGCCGGCGGGCCTTCCTCGCCGGCATGCGCGACCACCGGCTTGCCGAGCGCGCGACAGGCGGCGTACAGGCGAACGAACTTGGAGGGCGGGTGGCCGACTTCCGACGAGTCCAGACCGAAGGCCATCACGTGCTGCATGAAAGGCTTCGCTTCCTCCAGCGTGGCGAGGCATTCGTCCTCGGACAGATGGCGCAGGAAGCACAGGATCAACCCCACGCTGATGCCGCATTCCTTCTCGCCGGACGCGATGCCGGCGAGGAAACCGTCGAACACCACCTGCATCGGGATGCCGCGCGCGGTGTGCGTCTGCGGATCGAACATCACCTCCGCGCGTACCACGCCATCGGCATGCGCGCGCCGCAGGTAGGCCAGCATCAGGTCGTGGAAATCCTGCTCGGTGCGCAGCACGTCGGCACACGAGTAATACAGGTCCAGGAAGCTCTGCAGGTTGCTGAAGTCGTAGGCTGCGCGCAGGGCCTCCACCGACGCGAACGGAAAATCGATGCCGTTGCGCTGCGCCAGCGCGAAAGCCAGCTCGGGCTCCAGGCTGCCTTCGATGTGCATGTGCAGCTCGGCTTTTGGGGCGCGAAGCGCGAATTCCAGCGGTGAGTCAGCGAGGACGGAGTCGGACATGGCGATTCCTTTCTTTGTGTGCAGGGGGAGCTTGGAGCTTACCCCCCAGGCATGAAGCTCTTGCCCAAGGATGCAGGCAGGTTGAGTTGCAGCAGCTTGCGGTCGCGCGAGATCAGCACCAGCACCAGCACGGTGGCGGCGTAGGGGATCGCGGACATCAGTTGCGAGGGCACGCGGATGCCGAGGCCTTGCGCATGCAGTTGCAGGATGGTCATGCCGCCGAAGAGGTAGGCACCCAGCATCAGGCGGCCCGGCTTCCAGGTGGCGAACACCACCAGTGCGACGGCGATCCAGCCGCGACCGGCGCTCATGTTCTGCACCCACAGCGGCGTGTAGACGGTGGACAGGTAGGCGCCGGCGATGCCGGCCATGGCGCCGCCGAACAGCACCGCGCCGTAGCGGATGGCGATCACCGGGTAACCGATGGCGTGGGCGGATTCCGGCGACTCGCCGACCGCCTTCAGCAACAGGCCGAGGCGCGTCTTCGCCAGCACCCAGGCGACGGCCAACGCGACGACCCACGACAGGTACACCACCCAGTCCTGGTGGAAGAGGATGCGACCGATCACCGGGATGTCGGACAGCAACGGGATGTCCCAGGGCTTCAGGCCGGGCAGGCTGTAGCTGACAAAGCTCTGGCCGATGAAGGCCGAGAGGCCGATGCCGAAGATGGTGAGGGCGAGTCCCGCCGCAGCCTGGTTGGCGCCCAGCGACAGCGACAGGATGGCGAACAGCGTGGCCGCCAGCGTGCCGGCCACCGCACCGGCGATCAGCCCCGCGCCGGCACCGCCGCCGGTCTGCGTGGCGAAGGCGAAGCCGGCGATGGCGCCGATCAGGATCATGCCTTCCACGCCCAGGTTGATGACACCGCTCTTCTCGGCGACCAGTTCGCCAAGGCCGGCGAACACCAGCGGCGTGGCCGCGGCCAGGGTGCCGGCGAGGATGGGGATGAGGTGGTCGATCATGCGGCCTCCTGGACCGGAACGGCGGGCTTGGTAGCGGCGACGGTGCGACGCTTGCGACGACGCAGGCGGTAGTCGATGAAGGCATCGCAACCGAGCAGGAAGAAAAGCAGCATGCCCTGGAACAGGCCGGTGATCGCGGCCGGCAGTTGCAGCGCGAGCTGTGCTTGTTCGCCGCCGAGGTAGAGCAGCGCCATCAGCAGGCCGGCACCGACGATGCCGACCGGATGCAGGCGGCCGATCCACGCCACGATGATGGCCGCATAGCCGTAGCCCGGCGAGATGTTCAGGTTGAGCTGGCCGATGGGGCCGGCGACCTCCGCGATGCCGGCGAGGCCCGCGGTGAGGCCGGAAATCGTCAGCGCGAACCACACCGTGCGCTTCGACGAGAAGCCGGCGTAGCGGGCCGCGGCCGGCGCTTCACCGCCCACCGTGATAGCGTAGGCCAGCAGGCTCTTTTTGGTGAACAGGTAGAACGCCGCCACCGCTGCTGCGGTGATGAAGACCGAGGTGTTGAGGCGAAGGCCGTCGGCGAGCATGGAGAACTGCGAGGTGGCGGCGAACATCACCGTCTGCGGGAAGTTCATGCCACCGGGGTCCTTCCACGGCCCGCTGACCAGCCAGGACAGCAGGAAGCTGGCGACGTAGGCGAGCATCAGCGTGGTGAGCGTTTCCTCGGCGTTGAAGCGCGTCTTCAGCAGCGCAGGTAATGCCCCCCACAGCGCACCGCCGAGCGCGCCGGCCAGCACCATCGCCGGCAACGCGAAGCTGCTGCCCGTGCCTTCGAACAGCAGGGCCACGCCGCCGCCGAAGATGGCGCCCATGATGAGCTGGCCCTCGGCGCCGATGTTGTAGATGCGCGCCTTGAAACCGATGGCCAGGCCCTGCGCGATGAGGATCAGCGGGCTGGCCTTGAGCAGCAGCTCGCTCCAGCCGTAGGCGGAGTTCAACGGATCGATGAAGAACACGCGGAAGGCTTCCAGCGGGTCCTTCTTCAGCGCGATGAACAGCAGCGAGCCGACGAACAGCGTCAGCAGCACCGCCAGCGCGGGCGAGGCCCAGCGCATGATGACGGACGGGTTGGCGCGGGGCTCAAGCAGATGCATGGCTGCCCCCGTGAGTTGTGCCGGCGAAGAGGCCGGACATCTTGAGGCCGATGGCCTCCGCATCGGTCTGTTGCTTGGGCACGGCTTCCGACAGCTTGCCGCCGGCCAGTACGGCGATGCGGTCGCAGATCTCGAACAACTCTTCCAGCTCCTCGGAAATCACAAGCACGGCCACGCCCTGGCGCGACAGGTCGATCAGCGTCTGGCGCAGGAAGGCCGACGCGCCGACATCCACGCCCCAGGTGGGTTGCGCGACGATCATCAGCTTCGGCGTCTGCATGATTTCGCGGCCGACGATGAATTTCTGCAGGTTGCCGCCGGACAACGAACGCGCGGCGGATGCGGCACCACCGGTGCGCACGTCGAAGCGTGCGATGTCGCGGGTGGCGAAGTCTTTCGCGGCGGCGTAGTTCACCAGACCGTTCTTCACCATGCCCTGGCGGTGCGCGGTCAGCAGTGCGTTGTCGGTGAGGCTCAGCGAGGGCACGGCACCGCGCCCCAGGCGCTCTTCCGGCACGAACACCAGACCGAGGTCGCGGCGTTGTGCTGCATTCAGTGCGCCTGCCGGCTTGTCACCGACGCGCACCATGTCGCTGGCCACCAGTGCCTCGCCGGACAGCGCGGCCAGCAGTTCTGCCTGGCCGTTACCGGAGATGCCGGCGATGCCGACGATCTCGCCACTGTTCACCGTCAGGTCGATGCCTTCCAGCGGCGTGCCGAAAGGGTCGTCGGTGGGTTGCGTCAGCCCGCGTACCTGCAGCACCGGCGCGGACACGCCGGTGTAGGGCTCCGCATGGCAGACCGGCAGTTCGCGGCCGATCATCATGCGCGCCATGCTGGCCGGCGTTTCATTGCGCGGTGTGGCGTGGCCGGTCACCTTGCCCCCGCGCATCACGGTGGCGGTATCGCACAGCTCCTGGATCTCGTGCAGCTTGTGGCTGATGTAGAGGATGCTCACGCCTTCGGCGGCCAGCTGGCGCAGCGTTTCGAACAGCTTGCGCACGGCCTGCGGGGTCAGCACCGAGGTGGGCTCGTCGAGGATCAGCAACTGCGGGTTCTGCAGCAGGCAGCGCACGATTTCCACGCGTTGGCGTTCGCCCACCGACAGGCTGTGCACGAGGCGGTTGGGGTCCAGCGGCAGGCCGTATTTCTCGGACACGCTCTTCACGCGCTCGGCCAGTGCTGGCAGATCGAACTTGCCGCCGATGACCAGCGCGATGTTCTCCACCACCGACAGCGTCTCGAACAGCGAGAAGTGCTGGAACACCATGCCGATGCCCAGTGCGCGCGCGGCGGCCGGGTTGGCGATGTGCACCTGGCGGCCGTTCCACATGATCTCGCCGATGTCGGCATGCACCGCGCCGTAGATCACCTTCATGAGCGTGCTCTTGCCCGCACCGTTCTCGCCCAGCACGGCGTGGATCTCGCCGGGCATGACGGTCAGGCTCACATCGTCGTTGGCGACGACGCTGGGGTAACGCTTGGTGATGTGCAGCAGCTGCAGGCGGGGTTCGCCGGTGGGCGGCGGATGGTCGAGCGGCGCCGTTGTCAGCATGAGGTCCGTTCTGTCGAGTTGGGTGCGGCGGTGGGCGAGGCGGGGTTAGCGTGAATTTGCAGCAACTGCGCGGCGACTGCAATGGCAATGGCTTCCGGCTGCTTGCTGGAAATGCCGGGAACGCCGATGGGGCAGGTGAGGCGTGAAGTGTCCAGCCCGCGTGCCTGCAGGCGGCGCAGGAAACCGACGCGCTTGCTCTGCGAGCCGATCAGGCCACAGAAGCTGAAGTCGTCGCGGCGCAGGATGCGCGCCACCACGTCGAAGTCGATGGCGTGGCTGTGTGTCATCACCAGGAACAGGGTGCCGGGCGGTGCGGCGTCCACTTCGCGTGCGGGGTCTTCGCTGATGACATGGTCGACGCCCGGTGCGGGCGGCGCATCGAAGGCATCGTCGCGGGAGTCCACCCAGCTGAGCTGCACGCCGAGCGGCGGCAACAGCTGGGCGAGTGCCTTGCCGACATGGCCGGCGCCGAACAGCCATACCGGAAAGGGTTGCAACTGCAGCGACTGCGACAGCTGCCAGTCTTCACCCATCTGCAGCAGCGTGCCGGCGCTCACTGTGTTGTTTCCGTCGGTGTTCTCTGCATCCCGTCCGGAGCTGAATTCGCTGGAGCGGTCATGAGCCAGCCGGCGTGTCACCCGCTCGCCACGCGACACGCGTGCCGCGCAGCCCTGCCAGCCGAGGATGGCGCTGGGTTCGATGCGCTCGAAGGCCAGCCACACTACGCCACCGCAGCATTGGCCCAGGCGCGCGCCCAGCGGGAAGCGATGCAGGTCCGTGTCGGTACGCCGCGCCAGCATGTCGCGCGCATGCGAGATGGCCTCCCATTCCAGGTGACCACCGCCGATGGTGTCCGCCGTGTCCTGCAGGCTCACCAGCATGCCCGCACCTTCCTCGCGCGGGGCAGAGCCCTCGGTGTGTGCCACCGTCACCAGCACCTGGGCGCCTTGCAGGCGCAGGCGGGGCAGCAGGGTGCGCAGCCAGTTCATGGGGTGACCTCGCTGGAGGAAGGATGGAGGTGGCCAGGGCGAGGAATGCGTGTGTGCGGGAACTGCCCTTCGACATGCTCAGGGCACGGCACTGCCGTTGGCTGAGCCCGTCGAAGCCAACCCGCCGGAACCCCACTCTCTGGTGGGAACGGCGTGCGCAACCCGCTCACGCAGCCGCCCCCAGCGCGGGCAACTCACCCAGCGCGCGCAGGATGGCTTCCGGCGTGGCCGGGGCGTCCAGGCGCGGGCAGCCGCCGGTGCGGGCGGCCACGGCGTCGCGGATCGCGAAGAAGACGGAGAAGGGCAGCATCAGCGGCGGTTCGCCGACCGCTTTGGAGCGGTGGATGCTGTCCTCCACGTTGCTGTTGTCGTACAGCTTCACGTTGAAGACCGGCGGGCAGTCGGAGGCGGCGGGAATCTTGTAGGTGCTGGGCGCATGCGTCATCAGCTTGCCGTCCGGGCGCCACCACAGTTCCTCGCTGGTCAGCCAGCCCATGCCCTGGATGAATCCGCCTTCGATCTGGCCGATGTCCACCGCCGGGTTGATCGACTTGCCGACGTCATGCAGCACGTCCACCCGCAGGACTTTCGTTTCACCGGTCAGCGTGTCGATGGCGACTTCGCTCACCGAGGCGCCGTACGCGAAGTAGAAGAAGGGACGACCCTTCATGGTCTTCGCGTCGTAGTGGATCTTGGGTGTGGCATAGAAGCCGCTGTCCCACAGCTGGATGCGCGCGCGGTAGGCCTGCGCGGTGACTTCGCCGAAGGGCAGGCTGACGCCGTCGGCCGTCACCATGCCGTCGGCGAACACCACGTCCTGCGGTGCCACGTTGTGCAGCGGGCCGAAGAATGCGGCGATGCGTTCGCGTACCGCCTGTGCGGCCTGCTGCACGGCCTTGCCGTTGAGGTCGGTGCCGCTGGACGCCGCGGTGGCCGAGGTGTTGGGCACGCGGCTGGTGTCGGTGGGAGTCAGGCGCACGTCGCTGACCGGCAGGCCGAATTCGTGGGCTGCGATCTGGCGGATCTTGGTGTACAAGCCCTGGCCCATTTCGGTGCCGCCGTGGCTGACCATCACCGTGCCATCGGCATACACATGCACCAGCGCGCCGGCCTGGTTGAACAGCGTGGCGGTGAAGGATATGCCGAACTTCAGCGGTGTCAGCGCGATGCCGCGCTTCACCACCGGGCTCTTCTCGTTGAACTGCGCGATGGCGGCGCGACGTGCCTCGTAGTCGCAGTCACGCGCCAGTTGCGCGACCAGCGCCGGGGCCACGTTGTCCTCGATGGCCATGCCGTAATGCGTGAGGTTGCGCGGGCCGGTCGGGTCGGTGCCGTAGAAATTGCGCTGGCGCACCAGCAGCGGATCGAGATCCAGCGTGCGGGCGATGTCGTCGATGACGTATTCGATGGCGAACATGCCTTGCGGGCCGCCGAAGCCGCGGAAGGCGGTGTTGGACACCGTGTTGGTCTTGCCGCGCAGGCTCTTCACCGCGATGGCGTCGAGGTAGTAGCAGTTGTCGGCATGGAAGATGGCGCGGTCATTCACGGGGCCGGAGAGATCGGCCGAGAAACCGCAGCGCGAGGCGAGGTCGAACTTGACGCCGAGGATCATGCCGTCGTCGTCGAAGCCCACTTCGTAGCCGATGTCGAAGTCGTGGCGCTTGCCGGTGATCGCCATGTCGTCGTCGCGATCCAGCCGCAGCTTGACCGGGCGCTGCAGCTTCCACGCGGCCAGCGCGGCGGCGCAGGCGATTTGCGCGGACTGCGATTCCTTGCCGCCGAAGCCACCGCCCATGCGCCGGCATTCCGCCGTCACCTGGTGCTGGCGCCAGCCCAGCATGTGGGCCACCACCTGCTGCATCTCGGTGGGGTGCTGGGTGGAGGTGTGGACGTGCATGGTGTCGTCCTCGCGCAGTTGCGCGCAGGCGATCTGTCCTTCCAGATAGAAGTGTTCCTGCCCGCCGAGCAGCACGTTGCCACGCAGGCGGTGTGGCGCGCGGGCCAGTGCGGCATCGGCGTCACCGCGCGCGACATTCACCGGTGGCAGCACGAAGTTGCCGGCGCTGGCGGCCTCGGCCGCGTCGCGGATCATCGGCAACACGTCGTAGTCCACCTTCGCCATGCGGGCGGCGCGACGCGCTGCGTCGTGACTGCGCGCCACCACGATGAAGATCGGCTGGTTGTAGAACTGCACCAGCTCGTCGGCGAGGATGGGGTCGTCGTGCAGCACCGGGCCGCAGTTGTTCTCGCCGGGGATGTCGGCAGCGGTCAGCACGGCCACCACGCCGGGGGCGTGGCGCACGTCGTCCAGGTCCAGCTTGCGGATGCGGCCGTGGGCCACGGTGGCGAGGCCGAAGGCGGCGTGCAGCGTGCCGGCCGGCTCGGGCAGATCGTCGATGTAGGTGGCACGGCCACTCACATGCAGGGGGGCACTCTCGTGCGGGACATCGTCGCCCACCTTGTTGATAGGCGACGAGGGATGTTCATGTTTCATCGTGGCTCCTTTGCTCAGGCGGGCAGGCGCACATCCGCCTGCACTGCTCCACGCATTGATTCTGTTTCCAGCCACATTCTCCAAAGCAGGTTGCGGGCCACTTTGCTGCGATAGGCCGAACTTGCCCGCATGTCCGATAGCGGGGCGTAGTCGCCGTCCAGTGCAGCCATGGCGTTGCGAACTGTGTCTTCGCTCCAGGCCTGGCCGCGCAAGGCAGCCTCGCAGGCGGCGGCCCGTTTCGGAGTGGCAGCCATACCGCCGAAGGCCACGCGGGCGTCGCCGATGCGGCCGGCGTCATCCATGAAGAGGGCGAAGGCGGCGCTCACCGCGGAGATGTCCTGGTCCTGCCGCTTCGACACCTTGTAGCTGCGGAAAATCCGTCCGGCCGGCGCGCGCGGCACCTTCAGCGCGCGTACGAATTCGCCGGGCTCGCGGGCGGTCTTCTGGTAGGCGAGGTAGAACTCGTCCAGCGGCATTTCGCGGATGCGTGCACCGTGCTGCAGCACGATGCGCGTGCCCAGTGCAATCAGGCCGGGCATGGAGTCGCCGATGGGCGAGCCGTTGGCGACGTTGCCACCCAGGGTGCCGGCGTTACGCACCGGGGTGCTGGCGAAGCGCCGCGCCTGCTCGCCCCAGGCGGGCTCGTCGGCCACCAGCGCGGCGAAGGCATCGGTCAGCGTCACGCCGGCGCCGATCTCCAGCACGTCGTCATGGACGTCGATCTGCTTCAGTTCCGTGCAGGCGCCCAGGTAGATGATGTTGCCCAGTTGCTTGAGGTGCTTGGTGACCCACAGGCCGATGTCGGTGGAGCCCGACAGCAGCTGCGCGTCCGGCTGCGCGGCGATGGCGGCGCCCAGCTCGCTCACCGCATGCGGTGCCTGGAAGCGCTGGCCGTTGTGCGAGTAGTCCAGCGAGGGCAGGTGGGACAGGGTCTCCAGCACCTCGCGGATCGGGTTGCGGTCGATGTGGGTCGGCGCCATGTCCCAGGCCTTCTGCGCGGCGTCGACGATGGGGCGGTAGCCGGTGCAGCGGCACAGGTTGCCGGACAGGGTGTCGTTGATCTCATCGCGCGTCGGGCACTGGCCGGAGTTGGCGCGGCTTTCGTAGTCGGCCCACAGGCTCATGACGAAACCCGGTGTGCAGAAACCGCATTGCGAGCCGTGGCAGTCGACCATCGCCTGCTGCACCGGGTGCAGCTTCTGCGGGCTACCGGCCGGGCCGGCCAGGTCCTCCACAGTGAACAGCGCCTTGCCGTCCAGGGTGGGCAGGAACTGGATGCAGCTGTTCACTGCGCGCAGGCGAACGCCGCCGGGGGCCGTGTCGTCCAGCTCGCCCAGCGTCACGGTGCAGGCGCCGCAGTCGCCCTCGCCACAGCCTTCCTTGCTGCCGGTGGCGTGCACGTCCTCGCGCAGCCATTGCAGCACGGTGCGCGTGGGCGACACCTCGCTGACGGATTGCAGGCGGCCGCGGAACCAGAACTGGATGGGGCGTTGCATGGCTGTCCTTCGTGCGTTCTTGTTGTGGCGTTGCTGTCGTATTGCTGTACGTCAGCCGTACTATTTCATCCAGAAACCGGCGTGGCTGCGCGCGGCTTCTTCTTCCATCACCGGGCCCAGCACCTCGATGCGGCGCTGGCCGCGGGCGAAGACTTCGCGGCAGGGCAGGGCGAAGGTGGGGTTCTCCGGATGGTCACCGGTGAGTCCCAGCAGATCGTGCTCCGACAGCGCGTACACGACGCGGCCGATGCCACACCAGTAGATCGCGCCGGCACACATCGCGCAAGGCTCGGCGCTGGTGTAGAGGGTGGCCGTGGCGAGTACCTCCGGTGACGCCGCGCGGGCGGCCATGGCAGCGGCCACCAGCTCGGCATGGCGGGTGGGGTCGCCGGTGGGCGGCAGGCTGTCGTTGCCGGCCTCGGCCAGCACGCGACCGTCCGCGGCGAGCACCAGGGCGCCGAAGGGATGGTGGCCTTCGTTGCGCGCGGCATCGGCGATCTGGATGGCGCGGCGCAGCCAGCGTTGGTCGTGGTCGCTGAGGGACGGGCTTGCTGTCATGGTGCAGGGGTGGGAGTGGGGCGGGGGGCCGCGCAGGTTACCGGGTCTGATCGTGATGCTGGCGCCGGAGACTTGATGTCGATCAGGGTATACGCGGCCGCTTCCACCATCACATTCCAGTTTAGAAGCCGTAACAAAATGGTTCTGGCGTTGTTCGTTTTTGTTTTTGTATCGCCTTGCCGTACTCGTTGTACTGGCAGCAAGGATGCGCCTGGTCAGAATCGTGTCGCTACGCGCGCTTCATTTTGTTACGACTTCTCTTCCAGAGGCCGCGAGAGGATTATCATCGCCGGGTTTCTGCACCGCGTCATGAACGGCGTATACGCCGCATAACATGGCCGGGATGGCTGGCATCCGGGCCGTTGCTAGGATGCTTTCACCGGTGCGCCAGGCTTGGCGTGCCCGACTACTGGGAGAGATACGTCAATGCGATCGATGCGTTTGTTGTCGGTATCGGGGGGCAAGGGTGCACGTGCGTGGGCAGCTGCGCTGACCCTGTCCATGCTGGCTCTGGCTGGCTGCAGCAAGAAGGAAGAAGCCGCGCCTGCCGCGACCGCCGAACAGTCCGCCCCGGCGCCTGCCGCCGAGCCGACCAGCCTTGGCTTCGTGTACATCGGCCCGACCGGTGACCACGGCTGGACCTACTCCCACGACCAGGGCCGCAAGGCCGTAGAAGCCAAGCACGGCGACAAGGTGAAGACCGCCTTCATCGAGAACGTGCCGGAAACGGCAGATGCCGAGCGTGTTTTCCGCGACATGGCGCAGAAGGGCACCAAGGTCGTGTTCGCTACCTCCTTCGGCTACATGAACCAGATGGAGAAGGTCGCCCAGTCCTTCCCCAACACCGTGTTCATGCACGCCACCGGCTACAAGACCGCCAACAACCTCGGTGTGTATGACCTGCGCACCTACGAAGGTGCCTACATGCTGGGCGTCGTCGCCGGCAAGATGACGAAGAAGAACAAGCTGGGCGTGGTGGCCTCGATTCCCATCCCGGAAGTCATCCGCAACATCAACGCCTTCACCCTCGGTGCGCGCAGCGTGAACCCGAAGGTGACCACCAGCGCGATCTGGGTGAACTCCTGGTTCGACCCGGGCAAGGAACGTGAAGCCGCCCTGGCCCTGATCTCGCAAGGTGCCGACGTGCTGATGCAGAACACCGACTCGCCGGCCGTCGTGCAGGCCGCCGAAGAGAAGGGCGTGTATGCCTTCGGCTGGGATTCCGACATGAGCAAGTTCGGCGCCAAGGCCCACCTGGCGGCGTCCATCCTGCACTGGGGCGTGATCTACAACGAAGTGACCGAGGCCGTCATGGCCGGCACCTGGAAGACCGGTGACATCTGGTACGGCGTGAAGGAAGCCGGCGTCACCATCGAAGCCTTCGGCCCCGACGTGCCGGAAGACGTGAAGGCCCTGGCCCTCGAGCGCCAGGCCGCCATCAAGGCCGGCACCCTGCACCCCTGGACCGGCCCGATCAAGGACCAGTCCGGCAAGGAAGTCGTGGCCGCTGGCGTCACCATGGATGACAAGGCAATGCGTGGCATCAACTTCTACGTCGAAGGCGTGACGGGCTCGATTCCGAAGTAATCCGCGGTGTCGCGCTGATGTGATGAAACGGGCGCTGCGGCGCCCGTTTTGCTTTGTGTGGGGAGGTACGTCCCGCGCAGCGCCAGTTCGTGGCTCCGGGACTACCATTGCTCCGTCGTTCCTGCGTAGGCAGGAACCCAGCGGCGTTTCACGTTCAAAGACGCCGATGCCTGTCCGCTCCCCGAGCTTGTCGAGGGGCAGGCATGACGGAGTTTTCCCGGTAGTGGGCATTTCGTGCCCGTTGCATCGCTCCAGAGGATCACCATGCCCACTCTTCTTCTCCGCCACGCCGACGTCCTCGTCACCATGGACGACACCCGCCGCGAGATCCGCGACGGTGCAGTGTTCGTTCGCGATGGCGTCATCGAGACCGTCGGCACCACCGCCGACCTGCCGCAGACCGCTGACGAAGTCATCGACCTGCGCGGCCAGGTGCTGCTGCCCGGCCTGGTGAACACCCATCACCACATGTACCAGAGCCTGACGCGTGCCATCCCCGCCGCGCAGGACGCCGAGCTTTTCGGCTGGCTGCAGGCGCTGTACCCCATCTGGGCGCGGCTCACGCCGGAGATGGTGCAGGTGTCCACGCTCACCGCCATGGCCGAGCTGATCCTGTCCGGCTGCACCACCAGCAGCGATCACCTCTACCTGTACCCCAACGGCAGCCGGCTGGACGATTCCATCGAGGCCGCGCAGCAGATCGGCATGCGCTTCACCGCCTGCCGCGGCAGCATGAGCGTCGGCCAGAGCAAGGGCGGCCTGCCACCGGACAGCGTGGTGGAAGACGAAACCGCCATCCTCGCCGATACCCGCCGCCTCATCGAGAGCTTCCACGACGCCAGCCGTCATTCCATGCTGCACGTGGCCGTGGCGCCGTGTTCGCCGTTCTCGGTCAGCCGCGAGCTGATGCGCGACGCCGCCGTGCTGGCGCGCAGCTACGGCGTGCGCCTGCACACCCACCTCGCCGAGAACGACAACGACATCGCCTACAGCCGCGAGAAGTTCGGCATGACGCCGGCGCAGTACGCCGAGTCGCTGGGCTGGACCGGCCACGACGTATGGCACGCCCACTGCGTGAAGCTGGATGACGAAGGCATCGCCCTGTTCGGCCGTAGCGGCACCGGCGTGGCCCACTGCCCGTGCTCCAACATGCGCCTGGCTTCCGGCATCGCGCCGGTGGGCCGCATGCGCGCCGCTGGTGTGCCGGTGGGGCTGGGTGTGGATGGTTCCGCCAGCAACGACGGTGCCCACATGCTGGGCGAGGCGCGCCAGGCCATGCTGCTCGCCCGCGTAGGTTTCGGCCCCGCCGCGATGAGCGCGCGCGACGCGCTGGAGATCGCCACCCGCGGCGGCGCGAAGGTGCTCGGCCGCGACGACATCGGCCACCTTGCACCCGGCATGAGCGCCGACATGGTCAGCTTCCGCCTCGACGGCGTCGGCCACGCCGGCGGCGCAGTGCACGACGCGGTCGCGTCCCTGGTGTTCTGCACGCCTGGCGCGGTGGACACCAGCATCATCAACGGCCGCGTGGTGGTGCGCGACGGTGCCTTGCAGACCGTCGACCTGCCGGTGGTGCTGGAGCGACACAATGCGCTGGCGCGCAGCCTCGTGAGCTGATCGACAATACGCTTCGGAAATCACGGAGCGCACATGGCTGGCGCATCGGCGCGCCAGCCTGCAAACTCCCCAATCATCGGAACACCGGAACGGAAAGCGAGGAACCCCGCATGCATCCGCAACCGACCGCACGCCTCATCCGCGGCAGCATCCTGCACTTCCTGTCTGACCCGGGCGAGGAGGTGGACCACAGTGCCTGGGAGTTCTTCGAGGACGGCGCACTCGTCGTCGATGAAGGCAAGATCCTGCAGGTAGGCCACTGGAACGATGTGCTCGCTAAGCTGCCGGACCTCACCCGCCAGACCGCGCGCTACCACGACTACTGCGGCAAGCTCATCACGCCCGGCCTGATCGACGCGCACGTTCATTACCCGCAGATGTCGGTCATCGGCTCCTACGGCCGCCAGTTGCTGGACTGGCTGGAGCACTACACCTTTCCCACCGAAGCCGGCTTCGCCGACCTGTCGGTGGCGCAACGCACGGCCGCTTTCTTCTGCGACCGCCTGCTGGCGCACGGCACCACCACCGCATCGGTGTACGCCACCGTGCATCCGCATTCGGTCGATGCGCTCTTCGAGGCTGCGCAGTCGCGCAAGCTGCGCATGCTGTCTGGCAAGGTGATGATGGACCGCAACTGTCCGGAGAACCTGCGCGACACCGCCGAGAGTTCCCGCGTTGATTGCGAGGCGCTCATCGAGCGCTGGCACGGCAAGGACCGCCTGCTCTACACCGTGACGCCACGTTTCGCGCCGACTTCGACCGAGGCACAACTGCAGGTGGCGGGTGAGCTGTTCCGCAGCAAGCCCGGCATCCGCCTGCAATCACACCTGTCAGAGAACCGCAGCGAGATCCGCTGGGTGGAGGAGTTGTTTCCCGACTGCAAGGACTACCTCGCCGTCTACGAGAAGTTCGGCCTGCTCGGCCCGGGCGCCATCTACGGCCACGGCATCCACCTCAGCGACAAGGAGCGCCGCCGCATGGCCGCCAGCGGTGCCGCCATCGCGCATTGCCCGACCTCCAACCTGTTCCTCGGCAGCGGCTTCTTCGAACTCGACGCCACCCTCGCTGCCGGCATTCCGGTGGCATTGGCCACCGACGTCGGCGGTGGCACCAGCCTGTCGATGCTGCGCACGATGGAAGCCGCCTACGAAGTCAGCCAGACTCTGCACGCCCCGCTGTCCGCCTACCGCACCTGGTACCTCGCCACCCTGGGCGGCGCCAAGGCACTGCAGCTCGACGACGTGATCGGCAACTTCCTGCCCGGCAAGGAAGCCGACTTCACCGTGTGGCAATTCGACGCCACGCCGGAACTCGCCTGGCGCATGGAAACGACCACCTCGCTGGACGAACGCCTGTTCGCGATGACGATGATGGGCGATGAGCGCTGCGTGGCGGCGACGCACATCCTGGGAGAGCCGGTGAATGCTTGGGCGGCGGTTTGATCGACAGCGCTTCGGACTTTTACTTATGGGTGACGAAATGCAGCCGACGGACGAGCGTATGGAGCGGTGGCCACGAGAGTCCGACTGCCTATTTTCAACCTCGGCATGGGCAGACGACGCGCCCGTTGTAACCGATAGAGATGAACGGCTCTATAGAATGCCTATGGGCTACAAGCGTTCGGGCGATTTGCTTGTTGAGCAAGCCGTCGTTAATGCTTGGGATCGACGAAATGTCATTTATGCAGCGCTGTTTTGCTACAGGCAGTCGATTGAGCTTTATCTGAAGAGGTTGGTTCTTGAGTTCGAGCGTAAGGACCAACCGACCAAACTCTCGCATGATCTGTCGAAGCTTTGGGAGAGGTTCGCAGCCATAGCGGAAGAACGCGGAATCGGAGAAGGTTCGGGTCTTTCCGCCGTCGCTAGTCTGATACGTGAGATGCACAACGCCGATCAAATTTCAGATGGGTTCCGCTTTCCTACGGACAAGAGAGGAAATGAGTTCACTTTCTCTCAGGGCATAGATCTGCTGAACTTGCGAGAGGTGATGCAAGGTTTGGAGAATTTCTTCGAGTGCGCTGACATCCATCTATCCCAAGAAGCGGGTTAATTCTCTTAGCAGGCGTAGGGCGCAATAACCGCAGGGCATTGCGCCGCATGATTTGAAAGCTGGAAAGACAAGGGCCGCGGAAATATCCGCGGCCCTTGTCTTTCGTGCTGTCGGAACCCCTGGCCCCCGAATCGGCACAAGGATGTTTCAGCTCGTGAAGCGCTCGACGCAACTGGCGACAGACTTCTGCACGACTACCTTGTCTTCGGCACTGCCACGCCCCTGGACCACCGCGACGGCGCGAAGTCCGCCGAGTGCCTGAAGTGCGGTCTCCCGGGTGCATCGGCAGATGTCGTGCTTGTTCTCTTGTACCTGGGTGTTGTTGCCGTTCTCGACGACCCGCAGGCAGCTCGCTTCAAGCTTGGGTCCGGCCGCCTGGATGTCCTTTTGCATGCCCTTCTCCTTGAAATACCCCCCGATGAGGGCAAATACAAGGGCTACCGCTGCCAGCTTCCAGGTCCACTTCATGTCTCCCCCTTTTTTATGCGTATGCGTTTGCCGGGAGCCCGGCTCTCGCATGCTAGCGGACACGCTGGACCGGGCGATGCGCACAAAGGGGCTGGTGGCTCGATGAGGTACTCAAACCGACAAAGCCGTAGCGCGGCACTTGTCGCAGACATCCCAGGGCAGGCAGTCGCAGACGCGCGGCGACTCCACGTACTTGCTGCCGATACACAGCACGCCGGCAGACTCCATCTCGACCTTGGCGGCCGGGCGCTTTGCCGGCGCCGCAGCCGACGGCGTGGAAGCGTCGCGTGGGGTCGGGTTCCATTTCGCGAAGGGCGCCATGTCCGCCTTGTCGACCACGTACCAGAGCTTGCTGGCTGCGTCCCAGCGTGCGCCCAGCTTCTTCGCGTCGTCCTTCTCGGCGAACGGGACTTTCAGGTCGAATCTCATGACGTGGCAGGCGTGAATGCGGAGGGCGGGATGATACGCCGCCGAGTGGGCGTGGCAGATTGCTGCGCGATTCTTGGTCGGTGAGTTTAGGGCGTAGGGCGCAAGAACCGGCAGGGCATTGCGCCGCATGTTGTGGCCGGGCCCGCTTTGGGTGCCTGATCCGGGGCGCGAGGTCTGCTGACCTTGTTGCAGTGTCTGGATGACAAGTCTGGTAAAGCTCATCCGGCGCAATGCCCTTCGGTTATTGCGCCCTACAAGGAAAGGGCCGCAGAGGAAACAGGGTTCCTTCGCGGCCCTTCGCATTTCTTCGCGCCCTTCGTGGTTGAGCAGCGGAGCCTTCGATGTGCCCTTCGACCCCTTCGACAGGCTCAGGGACCGAAGGTCCGGGCACGGGCGTCAACCGCTCTGCGCTGTCACCTCAGTCGAACAGGTCTTCCAGGAAACTCTTCCTGCGCTTCTGCTTGTAGTAATCGTCGCGGCGGTACTGGTCGCCGTGTTGCGGGTATGGTTGCTGGGGCGGGTAGGGCTGTTGCGGCGCGGCCTGCGGGGCCGGGGCGGGCGCGGCGGCGACCTGCGGTGCCTGTTCAGCGGCGGAGCGCTGGATGATTTTGTCCAGTTCGCCGCGGTCCAGCCACACGCCGCGGCAGCCGGGGCAGTAGTCGATCTCGATTCCCTGTCGTTCGCTCATGACGAGCGTCTTGTCGGTGCAGACGGGGCATTGCATGGGTCATCTCCTTGACGTTGTGCGGCCGTGTGGCGGCCTGAACGTCTCGGACAGCGTTGCGCGTGCCGGGTTCTCGTCAGATGGTGAAACGAAACGGTGGCTGGCGGTGCGATCAGGCCAGCGCCGCCGCACGCGCGCCGTAAGAGCGCTGGTACATGAGGTCCAGGTGTTCGCCGGCGGTGCGCGGTTCGGCCACGGGCTGGCCGGGGGCGGGGAGGAAGGCGTCCAGGCATTCGACGCGGGCGTGGTAGTCCAGGTCCATGAAGAAGGCGGCGGAGTAGCGGTGCAGTTCGGGCGAGCGGTTGCGCACGCGGTGGGCGTTGGAGTGGTACGCGCCGTTGGTCCAGATCGGCATCATGTCGCCGATGTTGACGATGAAGGCGCCGGTCATCGGCGTGGCGTACAGCCATTCGCCGCTGGCGGCCTGCACTTCGAGGCCGCCGGTGTCGTCCTGCATGAGGATGGTGACCGCACCCCAATCGGTGTGCGCGCCGCAGCCCAGCTGGTTGTCCACCACCTCGCCGGGTTGCGGCGGGTAGTGCAGCATGCGCAGCGTGGCCATGGGTTCGCGCAGTACCGGCAGGAAGTGGTCTTCGGGCAGGCCGGCGACGGTGGCGAAGATGGCCATCAGGGTTTCGGAAATCTGCCGCGCTTGGGCGAAGTAATCCATGCAGGCGGGCTGGAAGCCGGGCAGGGCGTCGTCGCCCAGCCACTTGTTGGGGCCGTAGTTGGCGAGGCCGGCGCGCACGTAGGGGTGCTCTTCGTCCTGGCCGGGGCCGATGAGCAGCGATTCCTTGAGGTCGGGCGGGGAGTCGGGGTCGAGTGCCTGGAAGGCCATCGGCTCGTAGCCGCGCCGGCGGCTGTCGATCATCACCGAGCGCTTGGTGGCATCACTCAGGCTGAAGAAACGCTCGCCCTGCTGCAGGATGCCCTGCATCTGCGCGGCCGGCATGCCGTGGCCGATGAGGTAGAAGAAGCCGATCTCGCGGCAGATGCGGTCGAAGCGGCGCGCCACGCCCGCCTTGTCGTCGCCGTTCAGCCAGGGGCCGATGTTCAGCACCGGGGTGAGGGCGCGGGTGGGGGCGAGGTAGGCGACCATGATGCTGTCCTTCTTGCTGCTGTTGCAGGGACGGGTTTGCCGGCTATTTCGTGGGCAGGGGCAGGCCGGTGACGTACTTCAGTGTGTAGCCCTTGCGGTAGTCGACCTCGGGCTTCAGCAGGCCGGTCTTCACCATCGTGTCGTAGGTGGCTTTCCAGCGCGCATCGGTCATCACGCCGATGCCCAGCTTCGCGGCGTCGCCACCATCCACCAGGCCGAACTCGCGCATCTTGTTGATGCCGTAGGCGATCTGCGCGTCGGTCATCTTGGGGTTGTCGCGCTTGATCAGCGCATTGCCCGGAGCCGGGTCCTTGAAGTAGCTGACCCAGCCTTCGGCGGTGGCCTTCACGAAGCGGGCGATGGCGTCGCTGCGGATGTCGACCGTCTTCTGCATGGCGACCACCGTGGTGGCGTAGGGTGGGTAGCCGGCGTCGGCCAGCAGCAGGATGGTGGGCTTCACGCCGCCCTGTTCGATGGCGTAGGGCTCGGAGGTGACATAGCCCTGCTGGGCGGAATTCTTGTCGAGCAGGAAGGGTTGCACCGTGAACGCGTAGGGACGCTTCTGCGAATCGTTGTAGCCGTACAGCGCCTTCAGCCAGGGCCAGAACGAGGAGTCGGAGGCGGCGCCGAGGAACAGGGTCTTGCCCTTCAGGTCCTCGAAGCGCTTGACGTCCGGGTGGCCCAGCATGACCTGCGGGTCCTTCTGGAAGAAGGCCGCCACGGTGGTGACCGGCACGCCCTGCTCGATGGCCTTCAGGGTCTGGAAGTCGTAGCCCATCCACAGGTCGATGAGTCCACCGGCGAGGATCTGCATGCCGCTGACCTGCGGGCCGCCCATCTTGATCTCGACGTCGAGCCCGTGCTTCTTGTAGATGCCGGTGGCGATGGCCTGGTAGAAGCCGCCGTGCTCCGCCTGGGCGTACCAGTTGGTGCCGAACACCAGTTTGTCGGCGGCATGTACCTGCATGGCGAACAGGGACAGGAGGAGGACTGACAGGTGACGCAGCAGGGTAGGCATTTTGGCTCCTGTTTTGCGGGGTTCCTGATTTACCGCGAAGGGCACGAAGAAAGGCGAAGGGCCACGAAGGATTTTCCAGTTGTCGCGTAGCGGTCGTAGGGTGGGTTCGCGAAGCAACCCACCGTTTTTCGTCGCCAGGCACGGCGCCAGGATGTGGCACCGTGCGCGATCGCTGGTGGGTTGTCGCTTCCGCTCCGAACCCACCCTACGAGCTTTGGCCCTTCGCCTTTCTTCGCGCCCTTCGTGGTCGCCGCGCAGCGCCTAACCCCACGCAGCAACCCCGACAAATCACATTCCGCTGTTCGGTCCGCGGTGCGCCCACTTGGTTAGGCGACGCTCCAGCCAGGCGAACACTTCGTACATCACCACGCCCATGGCGCCGATGACGATGAGGCCGGCGAACACCAGCGGGATGTTCATCGACGAACTGGCGCTCATCATCAGGTAGCCGATGCCGAGGTTGGAGGCCACGGTCTCGGAGATGACCGAGCCGACGAAGGCCAGGGTGATGGCGATCTTCAGCGAGGCGAAGAAGTAGGGCATGGAGCGCGGCAGGCCCACCTTGCGCAGGATGTCGAGCCGCGAGGCGCCCAGCGAGCGCAGCACGTCTTCGAGTTCCGGCTCCAGCGTAGCGAGACCGGTGGCGACGTTCACTAGCACCGGGAAGAAGGAGATGGTGAAGGCGGTGAGGATGGCGGGAATGGTGCCGATGCCGAACCACACCACCAGCACCGGCACGAAGGCCACCTTCGGAATGCTGTTGAAGCCGATCAGCAAGGGATACAGCGCCTTGTAGATGATGGGCGAGGAGCCGACCAGCGCGCCCAGCAGCACACCGACGACGACGGTGATGGCGAAGCCGGCCAGCGTGGTGAAGCTGGTCTGGCCGGCGTGCAGCAGGATGGGCTGCCAGTACTCGACGCCGGCGGCCCACACCGCACTGGGTGCGGGCAACAGGTATTCAGGGACATCGAAGCCGCGGCAGATCAGTTCCCACACGATGAACAGGCCGATCACCACCAGCCAGGGCGCGGCGGCGACGAGGTCGATCCTGAAGCGGCGAGGCGGTGCTTCCGGGGCCAGTGGCGCCGGGACCGGATCTTCCACCTTCACGTCGGGCTCGCCGGCGTTGGGGCTGATGTGGGGCAGGGCACGTTCTTCCTGGCTGATGGCTGTGCTCATGGACGTGCTCCGGTATCAGTGCGAACGCACGTGGCCGATGTGTTCGCGCAGCACGTGTACGTGCGCGGAGAAGGCATCGGTGTAGGTGACGTCGAGGTCGCGCGGGCGCGGCAGATCGATCTCGCGCTTGACGAGGATGCGGCCCGGGCGCTTGCTCATGACATACACGGTGTCGGCGAGGAACACGGCCTCGCGCAGATCGTGCGTCACCAGCACGACGGTGAAGGGGGACTCCTGCCAGAGGTCGCGCAGCATGCACCACAGCTCTTCGCGGGTGAAGGCGTCCAGCGCACCGAAGGGCTCGTCCAGCATCAGCAGGCGCGGCTTGTGCACCAGCGCGCGGCAGATGGAGGCACGTTGCTGCATGCCGCCGGACAGCTCCCAGGGGAACTTGTCCTCGAAGCCGGCCAAGCCTACGCGCTTGATCAGCGCGCGTGCCTGTTCCTCGAACTCCTTGCGCTTGCTCTTCAGCTCGGAGCGGAAGGGCTCGACGATTTCCAGCGGCAGCATCACGTTTTCCAGCGTGGTCCGCCAGGGCAGCAGGTTGCTGGCCTGGAAGGCCATGCCGACGATCTTCAGCGGGCCACCCACCTGGCGGCCGCCGACATACACGTAGCCACCGGTGGGGGCTTTCAGACCGGTCACGAGCTTCATCAGCGTCGATTTGCCACACCCCGATGGACCTACCACCGAGATGAATTCACCCTCCTGGATTTCCAGGCTCACGTCCTGGATGGCCAGTGGGCTGCCCGGCGTGTAGGCCAGGCTGACGTTCTCGAAGCGTACGAAGCTCATGACTGTGGCCCGGGCTGATTACTTGAACATCCGGTCGGCCTTGGCCGGCAGGAAGGCAGCGTTGAACAGCTCGGCGGTCGGCGGCGTGGCCGGCAGGCCGTAGGCGTCCACCGTCTCGGCGATGGCGCGCTTCAGGCGTTCCGGTTGCACGTCACCCAGGCCGTTGGCGCGGGTTTCGTCGGTGATGATGTTGGAGTCGATCGCCATCTTCAGGCGGCGGTTTTCCAGCGCTTCGTTGGCCAGTGCGTCCTGCGCCTTCACGTAGGAAGCGGAGGTGCTCGGGTTGGCGATGACTTCCTTCAGGGCCTTGTTGAAGGCGCGCAGGAAACCCTTCACCGCTTCCGGTTTCTCGCTCATGAACTTGTGGCTGACGATGATGGCGTTGCCATAAGCCTCGACACCCATCTTGCCGTACTCCATGACGGCGAGGTCTTCGGCCTTCACGCCGCGGGCTTCCATGTTCAGCACGCTGGTGAAGTAGAAGCCGGTGATGGCGTCCACGTCACCCTTGGCCAGCAGGGTCTCGCGCAGGGCCGGGTCGACCGACTGCCACTTCACGCCATCGACGGCGATCTTGTTGGACTTGGCGAAGGCCGGCCATGCCTTGCGGCCGGCGTCGAACACCGGCGCGGCCAGCGTCTTGCCCAGCAGGTCGGAGGGCTTGGTGAAGCCGGACTTCTTCAGCGACACGACGGCGGCCGGCGAGTTGTTGTAGACCATGTACACCGCGGTGACCTTGGAGCCGGGCTGCTTGGCTTCCTGTTCCACCAGGGCGTTGAAGTCGGCGAAGCCCATTTCGTAGGCGCCGGTGGCGACGCGGGTCACCGCGCCGGCCGAGCCGCTGCCGGAGTCGATGGTCACGTCCAGGCCTTCGGCGGCGAAGTAACCCTTGGACTTGGCCAGTAGGAAGGGCGCGGCCGGGCCTTCGAAGCGCCAGTCGAGCGTGAACTTGATCTTCTCCTGGGCAAAAGCCGGTGCGGCGGAGAAGAGGGCGGAAAGGGTGGTGAGGGACAGCGCAGCAAACAGACGGCGGCGCGACAGGCTGATGTTCATTGCGGAAGACTCCGTGGAAGGAAAAGCACTTTCCTTTTAGCAATCGCCATGCCGAGGAAATGCGGTCATGAAATCGTCAAAATCGCCAATCCGTGCCTCCGCGTGGTGCATCGGCTGGACGGTTCCAAGCGGGAAGCGGCCTGGCGGACGGGGGCAGGGCACTGGGGCGGTGCAACTGGTCTGACCAGTGGTGTGCTGGTTGAAGAGGGTTATGCCTGGGCACGCATGAAACCGCGTATCCCCGGCGTGGCAAGGGTTCAGAAAGCGGCCAGGGCCTGGTCGATGGCGCTGAGCGCGGCCAGTGCGCCGGTACCGAAAGCGAGCCCGCGACCCCTGCCGACCCGGGCTTCGGTGGGGTTGATGCGCAGCAATGGTGCGTCCTGGCTCTCGCTGAAGTAGCGCACCGTGGCGATGTGTGTCCCGGCGCCCAGCTCGATGACCACCGGCGCATTCGCCGTGGCCCGCCATGCGCGGTAGCGGCGATGCTGCTCGGCGCTGCGGGTCTCGACCCACTCGGCATCGCCGAACATCAGCACGTTGGGCCGCGCCAGCGCGCCGCAGTGCGGGCAGCGGGGCAGGGGCGACAGCAGCCGGCAGGTGGCCTCATCCACTTCCACCTCCGGCAGGACGTCGTCCGCCGGCCACAGCGCGTCGCTGCACGGCGCGCTGCATTGCAGGTGGTGGATGCTGCCGTGGCACTCCAGCACGCGCGCGCCCTGGAAGCCGGCGCGCTGGAACTGGCCGTCGACGTTGCTGGTGAACACGAAGGCGCCGCGCGGCATGCGCGTGGCCCAGCGCTGCAGGATGCGGAAGCCCGCGTGCGGCACGGTGCGGCGGTACAGCGCCAGGCGGTGGCCGTAGAAACCCCAGGCGAGCTGCGGGTCGCGCGCGAAGGCGTGCGGGCTGGCGATCTCCTCGAAGCGCAGCCGTGCCTGCGCCAGCGCCGGGTAGGCTTGCCAGAATCCCTCGGTGCCACGGAAGTCCGGCAGGCCGGAGTCCACGCCCATGCCGGCGCCGGCCGCGATGATCAGGCTGTCGGCTTCGGCGATCAGCTGGGCGGCGGCGCTGACGCGTTCTTCGCTCAGGCTGTCGTTGTTGCGGTCATCGTCGTGGTCTTCGTGATCGTCGTGGAGCGTGTGGGACATGGCGCGCTGGGTGTACGAGTGGGGGCAGGGCCGCCAGCTTGGCACAGCCTGGTTGTCCCTGCGCAGATCGCGCCGCGTGCTCAGGCCAGTGCGGCGATCCATTGCGTGGCGATGCGCAGCTTGTCGGCCAGTTCGCTGGCGAGGTTCTCCAGCAGGCCGATGCGGAAACGCGGGTCACGCGTCGAGATGCGGTCGAGGTCGCTGGCGGCGAACACGATGCAGTCGGTGTCCATGTCGGCGAACACCGAGGCGCTGCGGCGACCGGCGCCCAGCAAAGTCATCTCGCCGAACACCACGCCGGTGCCCAGCGTCGAGATGCGCTGGTTGGCGCCGTCGTCCAGCGGCACGAGGATGCTCACCTGGCCGGACTGGATGAAGAAGATGCGGCCGTCGCTTTCCTCCCCGCTGACCAGGATGGGCGTGCCGGCGCGGTAGAGCTGGTGGGTACCGACGGCTTCCAGTTCCTGCAGCAGGTTTTCCGGCAGGTCCTTGAACAGGCGGGCGTCCTTCAGCTGGCCGGTGCGCGCCGCCGCGGCCGCCAGCTCGCCGAGCAGGCGGTTCTCGCACCACTCCACGGCGAGGTCGTTGTCCTCGAAGCTGAGGAAACCCAGCCCGGTGCCTGCCGTCTTGCTGAGCGGTGCGGAGATCGCGGGGCGGTTGTGGATGCGCGAGAAGGTCACCGCCACGCCACCGTTGGCCGGGTCACGGAAGGCGATGCGCGCCTGGTTGAGCAGCCGCGCCGCGCTCTCCGAGATGCCGATCACCTGGTGCATGTCGAGGATGAAGCTGTGCGTGTCGGAAGCGAGCGTGAGCATCTGGCGGATCACGTACTCGATGCCGTCCACCGCCAGGTAGCCGTTGAGGCTGAGGTACTTGATGCGGTGTGCCTGGTCCTTCAGTAGCGCGTTGGCCTCGCTGCCCTGCTGGCGCCGCGAGGGCGCGCTGGCGGCGGTGTACATGCGGCCCAGCGCCACCGAGGGGTCGGAGGTGCAGCTGAAGATGTTCAGCCCGATGTCGCGCGACAGGCGCTTGCAGGCGGCAATGCCGCGCACGCTGTTGCCTTTCTCGTCCAGCCGCGGCGAAAACACGCCGATGCCGAAGCGCCCCGGCAGCACGGCGATGATGCCGCCACCGACGCCACTCTTGGCCGGCATGCCCACCTCGTACAGCCAGCTGCCGGCATAGTCGTACATGCCGCAGGTGGCCATGACGCCGAGCACGCGCTCGACGTACTCGGAGGGCAAGGTGCGCGCACGGCTGAGCGGGTGGGTGCCGTTGTTAGCGAGCGTGGCCGCCATGTAGGCGAGGTCGCGGCAGGTCACCAGCACCGAGCACTGGCGGAAGTAGTTCTCCAGCTTGGCCATCGGGTCGCCTTCGACGATGTCGAAGTTCTTCAGCATCCATGAGATGGCGCGGTTGCGGTGGCCGGTCTCGCTCTCCGAGCGGAACACCGCTTCGTCGACTTCCACCTCGTGGCCGATGAACGAAGCCATCGCCGCCTCGATGCGCTGCCACTGCGCTTGCGGCGTGGCGCCGGCGACGATGCTGGTGGAGGCGATTGCACCAGCGTTGATCATCGGGTTGAGCGGCGCCCCGGTGTGGGGGTGCAGGCTGATCGAGTTGAAAGCGTCACCACTGGGCTCCACGCCTACCTTGCTGGCCACGTATTCCTGCCCGCGATCGGCCAGTGCGGCGGCGTAGACGAAGGCCTTGGAAATGGACTGGATGGTGAAAGGCGTGTCCGCGTCGCCGACGCTGTAGCACACGCCGTCCATGGTCACGAGGCAGATGCCGAACTGCTCCGGGTCCACCCGCGCCAGCTCGGGGATGTAGCTGGCGAGCTGCCCGCCACGCTCGTGGACCAGTTCCCGGTGCAGCGCTTCCAGATAGTTCTGTATCGGCGATTTCATGGGCTCGTCTCTCTGCTGGAGGCGGTGGTGGGCAGCGTGGCTGTGCGTCGGTTTTATGCAAATTTCATGCTAGTCGACGCTGTTGCACATGACCGGCATCCGCTTGGGCGTCGCTTGAACTACTTGGTGGTCATCGTCATCAGGTCACTCTGTTCGCCGCCGGCCAGGCGCCGCGCGTGCAGGGCTACCAGCGGGTCTTCCGGCCACTGCCGGGCCAGCTCCCTGAAGCGGGCCAGCGCCACCCAGGAGGCGTCCTCGGTCATCAGGCGGTAGGCCTCGTCATAAACATCCGGCGGCGCGTAGCCGGTCGTACCGCGATCGGTCAGGGCCTCGAAGACCTTGATGGCGCGGCTCTTGCCCTTGAGCACCAGGTGCCCCACCGGCCGCACGCGGGCGCCCGGGCAACCAGCCAGCGTCGCCTCCGACAGGCAGATGGTGGTGCCCAGCTGCTTGTTGGCACTCTCCAGCCGGGCCGCTACGTTCACCGCGTCGCCCAGCGCGCGGTAGTCGAACATCGTGGAGCCGCCGAAGTTGCCGACGATGACTTCGCCGGAGTGGATGCCGATGCGCGTCTTGCCCAGCTTCAGTCCCTGGCCGGCGAGCTGCGCGGCGTGGCTGTTGGCGAAGGCGTCCATCTCCAGCGCGCAGGCCAGCGCCCGGGCCTTGTGGTCGGCCTGCGGCAGCGGCGCGGAGAACATCAGCGCCACGGCGTCGCCCATGATGCGGTCCAGCGTGCCTTCGTGGCGGAAGGCGATGGCGATCATGCCGTCCAGGTAGTCGTTGAGCAGGCTGACCGCCTCTTCCGGCTCCACGCTCTCCATCAGGCCGGTGAAGTTTTCCAGGTCGGTGAATACGAAGCTGCACTCCTGGCGCTTGCCGCCCAGCGCGGTGGCATCCGGGTGCTGGACGAGGAACTCGACGCGGTTGGGCGAGACGTAGCGCGAGAACACCGCCTTGATCCAGCGCTGCTCGCGTTCGCTGATGAAATGGTGGATCAGGCTGCCGGCGACGAAGGTGCACGCGAAGACCAGCGCCGGCGTCACCGTGTTGATCAGCAGGCCATGCACGCGGAAGGCGTACCAGCCACCGGCCAGCAACAGGGCCAGCAGCACGGCCGTGGTACTCGCCGCCACGAAGGCGCGGGCGCTGATCGATAGCCAGGCGATGGCCAGGCCACCGAGCACGATGGCGATCACCTCCAGCGCGAGTGCCCAGTTCGGCCGCTGCAATGTCTGGCCGGTGAGGATCTGCTCCAGAGCCTGCGCGTGTGCTTCCACGCCCGGCATGATCCGCCGCAGCGGATTGAAGCGCAGGTCCATCAGCCCCTGTGCAGAGCTGCCTACCAGCACGATGTGCCCCTCCAGCAGGGACGCGGGCACCTCGCCGGCCAGCAGCTTCCAGGCCGGCAGGTAGCGCGTGGGCTCCGCGTCGGAGTAGTGCACCCACACTTCACCAGCCGCCGTGGTGGGAACGCTCAGCTGGCCGGTGCGGACTTCGGCGAGGCCCAGCTGCGGCCCGTCGCTGCGCAGGAAGTAGTTGCGCTCGCCCTGCGCCACGCGCAGCAGCTCGGCCGTCAGGCTGGGCACCGGCTTGTCCTGCAGGGCCAGCACCAGTGGCACGCGCCGCACGATGCCATCGCTGTCGGCCACGAAGTTGATGGCGCCGTAGCCAGCGGCGACTTTTTCCAGCTGGGGGCGGGCGCCCAGGGCAGAGGTGAAGCGGTGCAGGCTGCCGGTGGCCGGTTCGCCGGCATGGACGTAGCGGAAGGGTTGCCAGGCGAGCGCGCCGGCTGCCTTGCCGTCGCCGCTGGTGCCGGCCGGGACATCCTGAAGCATGAAGCCGAGCACCGCGGGCGCACCGGCGAGGCTGGTCGCGAGGACGCGGTCGTGGTCGGGCAGTTGCCGCAAGGCGTCGCGCAGCGCCGGCGACAGGGCCCATTGCGCCGACATGCTGGCTGGCGACGTGCGATCCGCCTCGGCAAGCAGGATGTCGAGGCCGATGGCCGCCACGCCGTTGGCGCGCAGGTGCTCGATCAGTGCCGCCAGCCGCGTGCGTGGCCAGGGCCACTGGCCGAGGCGGCGCAGCGTCTCCTCGTCGATGTCCACGATGCGGACCGGCACTTCGACATAGTCGCGCGGGTGCCAGCGCTGGTACTGGTCGAACAGGTTGTTGCGCAGGGTCTGCGTGGGCTGGGGGTCGAGGACCAGCAGGGCCAGGCCGAGCGCCACCGCCACGATGGGCAGCAACACACCGATGCGTTTGAGCACCCAGGTTGCCCGCCAGCCGGTCGCTCCCCGCACAGACGCCAAGCAATCCTCCCGCTTCCCGGTCGTGCCGGGTTGTGTGTCAGATCCGGGGCGTCGTCGCGCCGCCGCGGAGAGCCTTGCGGAAACGGAGCGACAGACTGATCCGGGTTGCTGGTGCTGGCCCCCTGTGCCCACACCTGTCATTGAGCATGGCATTTCCTTGGCGATGGGCAAGCCCGCGCATGGGCGCCATGCCGCAAGTGCCCGTAAGGCCATGTGGCACCGGCGAGGGTGCGATTCCGGACTATGCTGGAAAGCGGTCCGGCGCCGGGCCACGGGCGGGCGCGCCAGGGCGCCATCCGGACCGGGATGGTGCAGCTGCGGCCGCTCATGCCGGAATCATCTAGGGGGTGCCATGAGAAGGGCGTTGCTGCTGGTTGTGCTGTCGTGCATGTGTTGCATGGGGTGGTCGGTCGCTGCGCGCGCCGAGGGAACGCCCATCGGGACGGTCAAGACCGTGACCGGCGAGGCCTCCGTCACCACCGCCGGGGTCAGGGTGGCCGCCGCCGTCGGTACACCGGTGTTCCAGGGCAGCGTGTTGCAGACCGGGCGCCAGAGCAGCATGGGCGTCACCTTCAAGGACGAGACGGTGATGTCCTTCGGCGCCGATACCAGTTTCACTGTCGATGAATATCTCTACGCACCGGCCCAGGGCAAGCTCAGGCTCAGCAGCAAGCTGACCCGCGGCAGCCTCAACTACATCTCGGGTGTCATTGCCCGGCTCAAGCCCGACGCCGTCACCGTGACCACGCCTTCGGGCGCCATCGGTGTGCGCGGCACGCAGTTCCTCGTCAAGGTCGAGGAATGACCGGGCGGGCCCCGGAGCGCTGCGCGGGCGCCGCACGGTTGCCCTGGTTTGCCTTGTTGCTGGGTCTGATGCTGGGCATCACGGGTTGCTCGAGCACGCCGAAGTCCTACGTCGTGCTGCTGCCCAGCCCGGACGGTTCGGTCGGCAAGGTGATCGTCAGCGGTGCGCAGGGTGAGCAGGTGCTCGACCAGGCCGGCCAGACGGCGGCGCTCGATGGCCGCGCAGCGCGCACACCACCCAGCCAGGCCCAGATCGACAGTGACTTCGCGAGCACCATCGCCGCCCGGCCCAGGCTGCCGGTGCACTACCTGGTGTACTTCAGCACCGGCACCACACTGACGGCCGAGTCGATGGCCCTGATCCCGGAGATCCTTGCCGAGGCGCGCAGCCGGGCCTCGGTCGATATCTCCGTCATCGGTCACACCGACACCGTCCAGACAGCCGACTACAACGAGCAACTCGCGCTGGGCCGTGCCTCGGCGGTGGTCGAGTTGCTGAAGGTGCGCGGCCTCACCGCCGACTCGGTGGCCATCGAATCCCATGGTGAACACAACCTGCTGATTGCGACGCCGGACAACGTCTACGAGCCGCGCAACAGGCGCGTGGAGATATCCATCCGCTAGACGAGATGGACGGGCCTGGGGCTGCGCGCCCTCAAGCCTGTGGGCCCGAGGCCCCAAGTCTCCAGGCCACCAAGGCCATTGGCTCCTGTGCCTTCAAGTCTTTCATCCCCTGGACCCTCAAGCCAGCCTGCATTCGTGTCGTGAGTAATGAACCCGGCGACCACGCGCGCACGCGTGTGCTGCGTGGTGTGCGGTGTTGTGTGTATTGTCCGACCGGGTTTTCGACAACGCGTGGCCCGCTCGCGCGGGGGCCACGATCCAGGGAGAGAAGAAGAAATGACGCCTTGTCTGTTGCGTGCCGGGGTCCGCTTCGCCAGCGGTCTCGGGTGCCTGTTCTTTGCCGGAGTGCTGGGTGCAGCGCAGCCCGACCCGCTTGCCGCCAACAACACCGTGTACCCGCCGCCGGCGGACTGGAACGGGACCTTCCGTCCCAGCAACTATGACTACCCGGCGGCGGCAATGCCACCGCGGTGGCTGAAGGTGAGGCCGTCGGGCCGGCTGACCAAGGGCAACGCTCATGCGTATGCCATGGCGGTCAAGCGCTTCATCACGAAGGACATGTCGGGCCTGGTCAATGACCCGATGAAGTGGACGCCGCAACAGGCTGGCTGGTACGACATGCCCTGGGGCGGGCAGGGCTCGCCGATGAGCAACGGGGCGATCGACCCGACCTCGGGGCGCGAGGCGCTGCTGGGTTCCTACACCGGCCAGGTGCTGCAGCCTTACTCGTATCCGTCCAACCCGCCGGCGGTGGCGTTCCAGAACCATGCGGTCGTCTATTACAACGACGTGGCCGCCGCGAAGCTGGGCCAGATATGGCGGAACCCCTTCAAGCCTGATGTCACCGAGGTGCAGTTTCCCGAGGGGTCGATGGTCGTGAAGGTGGAAGGCGCGACCCTGACCGAGGAGCAATGGCCGGTGCTGAAGAATTCCTCGGTGTCCTACATCTACCGGCCGAGCGTGGCCTCGCTGTCCAACCCGGACCCGACCAAGCGGGTGCCGGTGGTGACGCCGATGCGCTTCCTGCAGATGGCGGTGCGTGTGAAGGACCGGATGGCTGCGCCGGAAACCGGCTGGGTGTTCATCGCCTTCGCCTACGACACGCGCTCCACCGGCGCGACAGTGTGGGACCGCGCGATTCCGGTCGGCGTCATGTGGGGCAACGATCCGAAGCTGGCCCGCTATCCGGACGGGCTGGGACCGGGCGGCGTGCTGCAGGAGACCTGGGTCAATCCGGGTCTGCCGGGTTTCATCATGGACGGGCTGGGTTGGGGCGGACGTCTGGCCGGGCCGCTGGATGTCGGCATCCGGCACAACGCGGTCACCGTGTCCGGTCAGCGGTTCGGCGAGAAGAACCCGCTGCCGGCGACCAGTTGCGTCAGCTGCCACAGTGCGGCGCAGTATCCCTTCGTCGCCAACCTGTACCCCTCGCCGAACATGGTCTTCCCGCCCGAGGGCGGACAGTTCCTGTTCTTCGATCCGGGCTCACCGCAGTGGGCGCAATGGTTCCAGAACCGACCGGGTGCGCTGGCGCTGTCCGGCAAGGGCCGCAAGGGCATCGTCGGGATCGACTACGACATGATGCTGACATTCGCCGTGATGACGGCCAACGGCTCGGCCGACACGGACGGTTTCATCCGCAATCCGCGGGCGGGGCACTGATACGGCAGCCCGGCGGCGGAGCGGGGTTCAGCCCAGGACCTCGCGCCGCCGCCGGGCGATGCGCTCGCTCCAGCCGACGGCCCCTTGCTTGCGGGCCAGTGCGTCGGCGCGATCGAACTCGGCGGCCGCCTCGCCGCTGCCGCCGACGGGAGTCGGCAGTGCGGCAAGCGCCGCCGCGCGTTCGGCCAGCAGCGGGCTCTTGAACTGCAGCTCGCCGTTGCCTGTGATGCGTGCCAGCTGGCGGTCGATGCGCTGCAGGGCGAGTGCATGTTGCCCAAGCTGGCCCAGGATCTCGGCTTCCAGCGTGGTGAACCAGGGTTGCCAGTTCTCGAAGCCAGTCTGCGCCCAGCCTTCCAGTCCGGCCTGTACGTCGACCAGACCTTCGGCCCAGCGTTGCTGGCCGTGGGCCAGTGCCCAGCCGCGCGCAACCCGGGCCATCGCGATGAATTCCGGGAAGCCGAACTGGCTGGAGAAATCGATGCAGCGCTCCGCCATGGTCAGGGCTTCGACCGTGTCGCCGCGCATCACCGCAGTGTTGAAATTGGCCAGCATCGCGAAGCCCATCGTGTGCGGCTGGGTCAGGCCTTCGGCGACCAGCAGGGCTTCGGCGGCGATGCGCCGCGCGGCGTCGGGAAAGCCGAGCACCTGTGTCGCCAGCGCCAGGTAGAAGCGGCCGAACACGCCGAAGTCCATCAGGTACACCGGGTACAAGGCCGCGTCGCGCTGCGGTTCGTAGAGCGCCGTCGATTGCGACAGGTGCTTGTGGGCCGCGTCGGACTGGCCGAGGTGGAAGTGCACCATGCCTGCCATGTTGTGCGCGGCCATCGCGGCTTCCGTGTCGCCCTGACGCTGGGCGCTGGCCTGCAGCAACTGGTCGACCAGGCGGCTGGCCGTCGCCAGGCGGGCGCGACCCCAGTTGAACAGGCACCAGCCGTAGCTGGTCGGGAACAGGCGCGGTTGCCCGGGCAGGATCTGGCTCAGGCCGTAGGCACGTTCCTGCACCTGGCCGAACTCGGCACTGCCGGGTCCGAGCAGGACCATGGTCGTCGGCCCCAGCATCGACAGCAGGCCGAGTTCAGCCGCGTCGCGCTTCGGCCCGGCTGGCGCATGCCCGAGCGCATCCACGCCGGCGCGCAGGTGGCCCGCCGCTTCGCGTGGTGCGCCGCGCGACAGCGCCTGCCCGCCGGCGGCCTGCCACCAGGGCGCGGCACGCAATCCCTCGCCGGCGCGGCTCAGGTGTCGCGCCGCGAGTTCGGGTTGCAGCTCGATGCGGTCGTTGAAACGGCTCAGCAGGGCATCGGCGACGCGTCCATGCAACTCGGCGCAACGCCTGGGCGGAATCGACGCATAGGCGGTGTCCTCTACCAGCGCATGCTTGAAGCGCAGGCGTTCGCCGTCGGCGCTCGCAGGTAGCACCAGGCCGCTCTCCAGCATCCAGCGCAGCCCGTCCTGCAGCATGGCTTCGCTGTCCGGCATGGCGGCCGCAGCGAGCAGGCTGCGGTCGAACTCGCGGCCGATGACCGAGGCGAGTTGTGCCACTGCCTTGCCATCGGCCGGCAAGCGGTCCAGCCGCTCGGTCAGCAGGTCGACCAGGGTGTCGGGTACCTCGCGCGCGGCACCGATACCGGCGGGCGTGCTGCGCTTCTTCTCGACCAGCATGCGCGTCATCTCCTCGATGAACAGCGGCACGCCGTCGGTACGCCCGACGATGGCAGCCAGCCACTCGGGGGGCAGTTCAGCCAGCGTCGACTGCTGCACGACGATGGCCTCGGCGTCGGCGTCGGACAGGCGCGGTAGCGGCAGCAGGATGAAGTCCTCGCTCTCCGTCCACGGCGCGTCGAAGCCGGGGCGGGTGGTCATCAGCAGCAGGATGGGGGCGGTATTGCCGTTGGCGAGCAGCTGGCCGAGCAATTCCAGCGAGGTCGGATCGATCCAGTGCAGGTCCTCGACGATGACCAGCAGCGCCCGTTCTTCAGCAAGCCCGAAGAAGTAGCGGGTCAGCGAGCGCTCGTTTGCCACGCCCACCTGGTGGTGGGCCAGACCGGCGAAGTAATGCTTCAACGCTTCCTTCGTCAGCTGCAGCTGCATCGGTGGCGGCATGCCCAGCGGCGGGTAGCGCTCATCGAAAGGCACGCCAAGCAGGGCCGCGACCAGCGCGCATTCGCGCGGCTCGTCGATGCCGGCGATCGCCAGCTGCGCCTCCAGCTTGTCCATCTGCTCGCCGGGCGTGTCGTTGCCGGTGAGGCCGGCCGCCGTCTTCATGTGTTCGACGAAGGGTTGCAGCGCGCTGTTCGTATGGAAGGGCGAGCATTGCAGGCGCAGCAGCGTGTGGCCCTGCGGTGGCAGCGAGTGATCGAAGGCGGTGATCAGGCGCGACTTGCCCAGGCCCGGCTCGCCGATCACCAGGGCGCCACAGGTGCGGCCGGCGATGACGCGTTGCCAGTGCGCCTGCAGCGTGGCGAGCTCGGCGTCGCGGCCCACCATCGGCAGGCTGGTGTCGCGGCCGCGCCAGGCGGAGCGGCTGTCCAGCGACAGGGCGCGACGCAAGGCGCTGATGGCTACCGGCTTGTCGAAGCCTTTCAGCACATGCTCGCCGAGCTCCTCGAATTCGAACTGTCGACCGGCGATGCGTCGCGTGCTCTGCGCGACACCGATGCAGCCCGGCGGCACCGCGGCCTGGATGCGCGCGGCAAAGCTCGGCGTGGCGCCGGCCACAGCCACGCCCTGGCTGACACTGATGGCCACCATGCCGGTGGCGAGCCCGATGCGCAGGGCCAGTGGTTCGCCAGGGGCAGGCTCGATGCGCGGCACTTCGCTGACCAGCGCCAGCGCGGCGTGCATCGCGCGGGCAACGTCATCCTCGTTGGCAACCGGGTAACCGAAATAGATATCGACGCCGTCACCCACGATGCGTGCCACGAAGCCGCCGAAGCGTGCGGCGATCTGGCGCACCGTGTCCTGGTAGCGCTGCAGGGTCACCAGCAGGTCGTCGGGATCGATGCGCTGGGCCAGGTCGGTGGAGCCGACCAGGTCGCAGAACAGCACGGTCATCTGCCTGCGTGTCGTGCGCGGGGAGTCCTCGGCCAGGAGTGGCGCACCGCAATGGGCACAGAAACGGCCACCGGGTGGCGTGACGGCTTGGCAGCGTGGGCAGGACATGTGGGGTTCCTTGGGAAAGGCGGTCGGCGCACGGTCACACCGACCGTGCCGCTCCTGCCCGACAGCAGCAGCGAGACTAGCAACGGCCCTCGTCCGGGGCAAGGGTTCCCGTGCCTCGATCTGCGTCGTGATCCGCACTCTCGCTGCGAGCCCGGGGCCCGGTGTGCCAGGCGGGCTTGCCGGTCGACACCTGGCCTGCCTCCGGCCGCGATCCGGCCGGCCCCGGGCGCCCATCAGGTCCATGGGCCGGGCGCGCGGGCGAAAGACTGACTATGCTTGGGCACCACGACCCGCACAGGTGCCGGCAAGGCCATGCGCTTCCCCGCTCTCGCTTGTCTGTCTTCCGGCTTCATGCAGCGCTGGCGGTCGCGTTTCGCCATCGGTGTGTCGGCGATGTCGAATGCCTTCGAGCACACGCCCGAGAACATGGCCTACGGGCTGCTCGCGTTCGCCGCGCTGGGTCCGGCCTTCGGCCCCACGGCGATGGCGACGGTCCTGCTCGGTACGGTGATTGCCAATGTCATTGCCTCCGCGCTGGGGGGCGGGCGACTGGCAAGCGGGCCGCGTGCTGCGTTGTCGCTGCTGACCGGCGGCTTCGTCGCTGCGCTGTCGGCCACCCTGGCATCGACCGGCGAGGCGGCCCCCTCGCATGTGCTCACGCTGTGCGCATTGGGCGTGGCCGGTGCCGGCGTGCTGCAGGCAGGTTTCGGCGTGCTGAAGCTCGGCAGCATCGTGAAGTACACCCCGCATCCGGTGCGCGTCGGCGTCACCAGTGGGGTCGGGTTGCTGCTCGTGATCACTTCCTTGCCGGTCGTCACCGGGCATGCCTTCGGCAGTGGTCTGCGCGCCACCTTCGAGACTCCGCAGCTTGGCGCCATCGTCGTCGGCCTGTGCGCGCTGCTCGTCACCGGCCTTGCGATGCGTGCGAGGACACGCGTTCCACCCGTGCTCATCGGTCTTGGCACCGCCACCGCACTGCACTTCGCCATGGGGCGCTGGCTGCAGATTGCGGATGCCGGGGCGCTCATCGGTGCTCCCGTCATGCCTGCCAGCGGCTTCATCGCGCTGGACCCGGCTTACCTCTTGCGCACCGACTTCCTCGACCCTCGCCTGCTGGCGTTGATCGGTTCGTACGTGGTGACCGCTGCAGCCCTGTGCAGTCTGGATTCCCTGATCGCGGTGTCGGTGGTGGATGGCCGCCTGCGCCGGCGGCGGGATGCCAATCGCGAACTGTGCGCGCAAGGCCTCGCCAACATCGCGGCCGGGCTGGTGTCCGCCCAGCCGTACTCACCCTCGATGCCGCGCACCCTGTCACTGGTGCTGCCCAATCCGGACCAGCGTCATATCGTGCTGGTGTATGCCGTGTTGATGCTGGCCCTGCTGTGGTTCGCACCGCAGGTGGTGGGGCAGGTGCCGCGCAGCGCCGTGGGAGGGGTCATCCTGTTGCAGGGCTTCGGCATGGTGTTGCCCGTTTTCTGGCACACCCCGCTGCAGCGCTGGCGGCAGCGCGGACAGCGCACCGCTGAGCCGGGCAATGCCGCCTCACCCCCGCCGGTGCGCCTCGCCGACTGGGCCGTGGAGCTGTCGGTGGCGCTGGGGGCAGTCATCTTCGGGCTGGGGCCGGCGGTGCTGATCGGCGCCGCCTGCGCGGTACTGCTCTTCGTGCGGGCCAACATGCGCGACGTCGTGCGCCACGAGTGGTCTGGCGAGACACGTCGCTCGCTCAAGGCGCGCCCGCCGGCGCTCACCGGGGTGCTCGCGCAGGAGGGGTCCAGGATCGCCCTGCTGGAACTGCAGGGGGCGCTGTTCTTCGGCACCGCCGACGGCTTGCGCACGCGGCTGGAGGGTATCGAGACATCGGTGGATACCGCGATCCTCGACCTTCAGCAGGTGACCGAGATCGATGTCACGGCAGCGCGGATCCTTGTCGAGATCGCCCAGCACTGGCAGCAAGGTGGGCGGACCCTGGTGTTCGCGGAATGGCCTGCGGGAGATGCACGTCGCATGCTCGTCGAAACGGCGGGGCCGCCGCAGGCGCGCAAGGCGCTGTTGTTTGCCGACACGACCGACCGCGCGCTGGAGCAGGCCGAGGACCGCCTGCTGGCAAGCATGGGGCCGGATGGTGGCGAAGCAGGCCGGGCGCTGACGCTGGCCGACACCATGCTCGGGCGCGAGCTCACGTCCGGCGAACTTGCCTCATTGGCCAGCGTGCTGAAGACCCTGCACTTCCAGCGCGGGGAGATCCTTTTCAGGGTCGGCGACCCCGGTGACGGTCTGTACGTGAGCCTGCAGGGTGATATCGGCCTGCGCATTCCCGGTAGTGCGCGCCGCCTCGCGTCCTTTGCGCCCGGCGTGATCATCGGCGAGATGGCCAGTCTCGCCCGCAGCACGCGCTCTGCCGAAGCAGTGGCCGAGTCGGATGTCATCGTCCTGAAGCTGTCGCTGGATGCCCTCGACCGCTTGCTCGTCGAGCAGCCGGCGCTTGCCGCCAAGCTGCTGAAGAACATGTCGCTGCATCTGGCCGACCGGGTGCGGGCGCTGACCGGTGATCTGTCGCACTGGGTGGCGCGTGCGGCGGCGAGGCGGGTCGGCTCCTCCGTCAGCACACAGGTGCATGACGCCGAGTCGCTCGGCTAGCGCACAGCCGCTGCGCCGGGATCAGGTGCCTGGCGCCACGAGGTGCTGGAGGATAGGCCCCAGCAGCGCGGCACCCACCTGCCGGCTGCGTTCACCGTTCCAGCCGTGCTGCGCGTCCGGTGCGTTGGCGTTGTCCTTGAAGGGCATCTCCAGCGTCAGGGCGGTGCAGCCGAAGGTGTGCGCCGCCCACTTCGACGCCAGGGTCAGCAGTTCTTCATCGAAGCGGTTGTCGGCATAGCCATGCTCGGTCTGGTAGTCCGGGCAGGCGGTGCGCAGGTTGGCAAGGAAGGCTGCCTGCAGTTGTAGGTTGCGCTCGCCGTAGCCGGGCACCATGTGGCTGCCGTCGATGAACACGTAGGGCAGGGTCTCGTCGCCGTGCAGGTCGAGGAACAGTGACATGCCGGTGGCACGCATCGCGGTCTGGATGTGCAGAACCTCGGGGCTGCGCGCCTCGGACGGCTGTCGCCATTCGCGGTTGAGGTTGGCGCCGGCGGCATTGGCGCGCAGGTTACCCAGCGTGGCGCCGTCCGGATTGGCATTGGGGACGATGTGCAGCGTGGCCAGCCGGCGCACCTCGCGCGCCACCGCATCATGCGGGTCGAGCAGGCGGGCGAGCAGACCCTCTGCACACCACTCGGCCATGCTCTCGCCCGGATGCTGGCGAGCCTGGATCCATACGTGATGGGCGCCGCTGCCCACGTGCACGCAGTCGAGATCGCGGCCCTGCAGGCTGGCGCCGATGCGCTCCACACGCGCCAGTGGCGACAGGTTGCAGCGGCCGATGAGTGCCTGGTGGCGTTCATGCGAATACGGCTCGAAGTAGGCCAGCCACAGCGTGTCGTGTTGCGGTGTGACTTCGATGGTCAACGCATGGCCGTCGTAGAAGGTGGTGGGAATGCGGAACCAGTGCTCGCGGTCGTAGCTCGCCGCGCAGGCGTAGCCATGCCAGCCGTCCGCGTAGCTGCAGTCGCCGGCGTTCTCGATGCACAGACGCAGCGGCATGCCGGCCGCGCCGCTGACACGGAAGTGGAACCACTGCATGAATTCGCAATGCGTGTCGCGGCGGATCGCCAGCCGTACATGGCCGGGCTGGCTGGCATCGAGGACCTGGATGTTGCCGCTGTCGAAGTTGGCGGAGATCTGGAGGGTCTGCGTTGGCTGCGTGGTCTGCATGGTCTGCACGGGTTCAGGGTTAGCGGGCGGGTGACGCAGGGAGGAGTCCGGCGTCCGCCAGCCACACGTCGAGGATCGGTTGCCACACTGCATTGCCCTGCGCGAACAGCTTGTGGCCGTCGTCGCTGTAGGGTGGGAGCAGGCGGTAGTCGGCGCGACCACCGTTGGCCTGGTAGGTCGCGTGCCAGGCTCGCGTGGTGGCCGGGTCGAAGTACTGGTCGTTCTCGGTGTACAGCCACAGCATCGGCGCGTTGGCGCTGCGGGCCAGTCGTGCGATCTCGCGGTCCATGTTCTGTGGTGCGCAGGGTTTGCCGGGATGGCGCTCGGGACTGCCACCGCTGCCACCGGCGAAGTTCACCGCGGCCTGCAGTCCGGTGATGCCGCGCGACGTGGCCGAGACGGTGGCGATGCCGCCGACCGACTGCCCGACCAGCAACAGGCGCTGCGGATCGGCCCAGGCTTCCTGCCTCATGCGTGTGACGACCGCCTGCACCTGAGCGCCACTGGCTTCCACCAGTGCACTGTAGTCATTGTTGCTGCAGCCTGCGCCGCGGTCCTCCGGGTCGCCCGCGGCAATCGTCTCGCCGTAGCCAAGCCGGGTCGGCACCGCGACCGCGAAACCCTTGCGCACGAAGTAGCGCGCGGCGGACTCGAAGCGCTGGCGGGCAGGTTTCGCGCGCCCCTCGCGACTGCCGGCACGCCCGTGGCTGATGACCACCAGCGGAAAAGGACCGTCGCCTTGCGGACGGAAGACGGTGACCGGGATGTTGCCGGCGACCTCGCGCCCCTTGATGTCGCGTGCGGCAACCGGCAGGTGCCACACCTCCTCGCGTAGCGCCTGGTCGAGCGTCTGCGCGGTCGTGACGAGCACACCGTGCAGTCCAAGCAGGATGAGGACGAGAAACCGTTTCAGGCAGGCACGCATGACCGGACCGGAGTGGTGCGAGAGCTCGCAGGGTAAGCGAAAGCGGGGAGGACGGGAGAAGACGGTAGAAGGCGGGAAGACGCGCGCCTACCAGACGACGCTGTCGTCCACCGCGTAGAGCCGGCAGGCGCTGTCGCGCTCGCGTCTACACAGGGCCAGAGAGCGAGAAAGGGCGTCGTCGCCGGAGATCGCCGCGTAGCGTCCTTCAGGGCCGACGGCGAAGGCGCGCGGCGTCTTCATGTCGAGGAACTTGCGGTACTGCTCGACGCCACCAGCGGGCAGGGGCGGCAGGCTCCTGACGTCGTCGAGCGCGGCGTAGTCGGTGGCGGGGGGACGCTTGATCGCACCGGCTTGCGTGAAGCCGTGGCGTGCGAGTTCCTCGTCGAACATCGCCTGCCACTGGTCGTTGGCGAGCACGAACCAGGCGTGACCGTCTTCGCCGAAGGACGGCAGCATCGTCATGCTGGCGCGGGCGCCACCGGCCTTGTAGGCGTCGAACCACATCTGCGCCGCAGGGGGCGCGAAGAACATGTCGTTCTCGTTGTAGATCCACCACGATGGCGCACGTGCCTCACGGCCCAGGCGGGTGAGGTGGGTGGCGAGTTCCTCCGGTACGCAGGGTGCGCCGGGGTGGCTGCCGGGGCTGCCGGCGCGGCCGCCGGCAATCGCGATCGTCAGCGCCAGGCCGGGGATGTCGCGCGAGCCGGCGGCCAGTGCTGCCAGCGCACCGGTCGAGTGGCCGAGCACGATGGTCTTGCCGGCATCCACCCAGGGCTCCTGCTGCAGGCGTCGTGCGATGGCTTCGTTCTGGCGGGCCTGGGCTTCCAGCATGGCGCCGCTGTCGAGGTTCTTGCAGTCGTCGCTGTGGTCTTCCGGATCGCCCGCGTCGGCGGTCCAGCCGTAACCGAGCCGGGTCGGCACCGCCACGGCGAAGCCCTTGCGCACGAAATAGCGGGAGGCGAACTCGAAGCGCACGCGCAGCGGTTTGCCGCGCCCCTCGCGGCCGGTGGTGCGGCCGTGGTTGATGATCACGAGCGGGAAGGGGCCGTCACCGTCCGGCCGGAATACCGTCACCGGAATGTTGCCGTGTGAGCCTTTGCCGAAGCGGTCTTTTGCGTCCACCGGCAGTTCGACGATGTGCTCGTGCACGTCGGTGTTGAAGACCAGTGCGCGGTTGCCGACCGGCTTGGCGATCACCAGCGCGAAGCTGGCGATCACGAGGGCCAGCAGATTGCGCACCCAGTGAGGGTGTGGTGGCCCGTCACTGCTGAAGAGGTGGAAGTCGCTGCGTGGCTGGAAGCTGGCGTACGCAGGCATGAGCCGTGGCGATCAGAGCCCGGCCAGGCGCGACTTGGCGAGCGGCGGATTCTTGGCGAAGTAGCGCTTGATGCCGCGCAGCAGTGCGTCCGCCATCTTGTCCTGGTAGGCGTCGTCGGCCAGGCGCTTTTCTTCGTCCGGGTTGGAGATGAAGGCCGTCTCGACCAGGATGGACGGGATGTCCGGTGCTTTCAGCACGGCAAAGCCGGCTTCTTCGACGTGTGCCTTGTGCAGGCGGTTGATGCCACCGATTTCGTCCAGCACCACCTTGCCCAGCTTCATGCTGTCGTTGTTGGTGGCGGTCTGCGACAGGTCCATCAGGGTACGGGCGAGGTGGCCGTCCTTGACGCCGAGGTTCACGCCGCCGATGAGGTCGGCCGCGTTTTCTTTCTGCGCGAGCCATCGCGCGGCGGTGCTGCTGGCGCCGCGGTCGGACAGCACGAACACCGAGCTGCCGTGTGCGTCTGGCTTGATGAAGGCGTCGGCGTGGATGGACACGAAGAGGTCGGCCTGCACGCGACGCGCTTTGGCGACGCGCTGGTTGAGCGGCACGAAGAAATCGGCATCCCGCGTCATCATGGCGCGCATGTTCGGCTCGGCATCGATCTTGGCCTTGAGGCGGCGCGCGATGGCGAGGGTGACGTTCTTCTCGTAGGTGCCACGGCGGCCGACGGCGCCGGGGTCTTCACCGCCGTGGCCGGGATCCAGCGCGATGGTGATCATGCGTGTGACCGGCACCGGCTTGTCGGAGGACTTCGGCTCGCGGGTGACGATGTCCGGCACGGGGCGCGTGGGTTCGCGGGGTGCCTCGGGCAAGGCGGCGGTGCTCGGCAGGTTGCTGGACGCGATCTGCGGCGTGGGCCCATCCGGCTCGCCTGCGGCAGCGGCTTCCGGCGAGCGCTTCTCGATCAATGCCATCAGCGGATCGATCGGCTCGGTGGGGTACAGGTCCAGCACCAGGCGGTGGCCGTACTCGCCCACCGGCGGCAGCGTGAACACCTGCGGCTGGATCTCCTTCTTGAGCTCCACCACGAGGCGGACCACGCCGGGGCGGTTGCGGCCGGCGCGGATCAGCTTGATGTAGGGGTCGGCGTCGGTGATGCGCTCCGGCAGGCCTTGCAGGATGCTGTTGAACTCCACGCCTTCCAGGTCGACCACCAGGCGCTCGGGGTTCTTCACGATCTGGTGGCTGAAGCGCAGCAGGTCGCGCGCTTCCAGGGTAATGCGGGTGTAGTCCTGCGCCGGCCACACGCGCACTGCGAGGACGCGGGATTCGGCGGCAGCGAAAACGGGGGTGACGTTAAGCAGCAGGGCAGCGGCGCCGAAGCGCAGCAGCGCACGCCGGTTCAGATCGTGGTTCGACTCAGACATGCACGACCCCGCTCGGTGAGGGCGAGGTATTCGATATCCCGTGCGTCGCCGACGACAGTGAGCCGCAGCTCGATGTCGGGCTGCGGAACATGCGGGAGGGCTTTGTCAGCCCATTCCACGAGACAGGCGCCAGTGCCGGTGAAGTACTCATCCAGGCCGGCTTCGAGAAATTCGTCGGCATGTGTGAACCGATAGAAATCAAAGTGATACAGGGGGATTCTAGAAACTGTATAAGGTTCTAGCAAGGTGTAAGTGGGGCTTTTTACATTTCCGGTGTGGCCCAGGGCACGCAATAACCCCCGGGTAAGTGTGGTTTTGCCCGCGCCGAGGTCGCCGCTCAGCCAGACCACCAGGCCTGCTTCCATGGCGGGCGCCAGTGCGGCGCCGAAGGCTTCGGTGGCGGCCGCATCGGCCAGATGGCGCCTTGTCGGTCCTTGCTTCAGCTCCGCTGGCTGCGTGGCGGAGGCGGGCTTGGCACTATCATCGGCGGCGTGAGCGGAGTCGGACATCCTTTGGAATCTCGAGAGCAACAAGTGCGGCTGGAAGGCGAGGCCCTGGCAGCGCGTATCCGCGGCTGGGGCTTCGAGCTGGGCTTCGATGCGGTGGGTTTTGCCGGGGTGGACCTGCAGGCGGCCGAGCAGGGCCTGCTCGACTGGCTGGCGGCCGGCTTCCATGGCGAAATGGATTATATGGCCCGCCATGGTGTGAAGCGGGCGCGCCCGGCCGAGCTGGTGCCGGGCACGGTGAGCGCCATTTCGGTACGCATGAACTACTGGCCGGAGCGCGAGCTGGCCGACGCCGAGGAGGCGCTGGCCGACCCGCAGCGCGCCTACGTGTCCCGCTACGCGCTGGGGCGTGACTATCACAAGGTGTTGCGCAACCGCCTGCAGAAGCTGGCCGACCGGGTGGCGGCCGAGGTCGGCAGCTTCGGCCACCGCGTCTTCGTGGACTCCGCGCCGGTGCTGGAAGTGGCGCTGGCCACGCAGGCCGGCCTGGGCTGGCGTGGCAAGCACACGCTGTTGCTGAACCGGGACTCCGGTTCCTGCTTTTTCCTCGGCGAGATCTACACCGATCTGGCCTTGCCCGCCGATTCGCCGCCGGAAGAGCACTGCGGGCGATGCACCCGCTGCATCGACGCCTGCCCGACGCAGGCCATCGTGGCGCCGTATTCGGTGGACGCACGGCGCTGCATCTCCTATCTGACCATTGAGCTGAAAGGCGGCATCCCGGAAGAATTCCGCGGCGCGATGGGCAACCGGATCTATGGCTGCGACGACTGCCAGCTGGCGTGCCCGTGGAACCGCTTCGCGCAGGTGACGCGTGAGGCCGACTTCTCGCCGCGTCACCGCCTGGACGCGGCCTCGCTGGCTGAGCTGTTCGGCTGGAGCGCGGCGGACTTCGCCGAGCGCACCGCGGGTTCGGCCATCCACCGCATCGGCCACGAGCGCTGGCTGCGCAACATCGCGGTGGCGCTGGGCAATGCGCCGACTTCGCCCGAAGTGCTGGCCGCGCTGCGCAGCCGGGCGGACGATGCGTCCGTGCTGGTGCGCGAGCACGTGGCCTGGGCGCTGGCGCGTCACGGCGCCTGAGGGCGTTGGCGGGCGCTACACTGCGCGGCCTGTCATCACCAACCCAGCAAGCACCCCAACATGGCTTTCGCAGACAACCTCAAGCACCTGCCCGGCGTGTCCCATCTCGCTGCCCTGCAACTCCTGGACGCCGACGGCACGGTAGTGGCGACCATCGAACACAAGCAGGGCCAGATCGGCTCGCTGACGCTGTACAACCATCTGGCGCAGACCTACGGTGCGATCACGCCTGACGCTGCCCGCAAGGGGCTGGAGCTGTATGCCGAGCACACCGACGATGCCCGTACCAACCCCGGCAAGCACCCCAATATCGACCGCCTGTTCGCGCTGGAGACCAGCGGGAACTCGCTGCGCGTGAAACACGTCTTCGTCAGCAGTCAGGCGGAATAAAACACTGGCCGCCTGCGTTCTACCTCCTGCATCCGTTCCATCCCACCACCAGAGAAAGGGAGTACTGCAATGCAGCTTCGCCATGTAATCGTCCTGACCGCCGCCGCCCTCGGCACTGTCGCGGCCACTGCCCAGACCTTCAAGCCGGAAGACCAGATCAAGTATCGCCAGTCGGTGATGCAGGTCACCCAGCGCAGCCTGGGCGCCCTCAACGGCATGATCCGCGGCGACACGCCGTACAACAAGGAACTGGCGGTCAAGCACGCCGAGACCATCGCCAACCTGATCGCCTGGTCGGGCGCCTCGTTCGGCCCCGGGACCGACAAGGGCGCGCCGACGCGTGCGGACGCCAGGATCTGGAGCGAGCCGGACAAGTTCAAGGCGCTCTACGACAAGCACATCGCCGAAGCCGGCAAGCTGCCCGCCGCCGCAGCGGGGGACGCCAACACGCTGAAGGCGCAGTTCGCTGAAGTGACGCGCAACTGCAAGACCTGTCACGACGACTACCGCAGCCGCGAGTACCGCAACTGACATCGCGACTGGGATAGCAACTGAGATAGCAACCGCGATCGCCACTGAACGAGACCGGGTTGCAGCCCCTCGCCGGGTTGCAACCCGGGGTTGGTCGAACCGGGGCAGGGCCGCAACAAATTTCCGTAAACGGCTGTTGTAAATCGTTTTCTTTTTCGGTTGCGCTCGTGCTGTGACATCCGGAAACATTCCCCAGGTAGTTCCCGCCATCAAGGCTTGAAGGCCTTTCCCGTAGTTTTCCCGTGTTGTCGTTTCCACTGTTCTGAGGGTTTCCCCGCTTGACAACACGCACGGAAAAGTAAACGATTAACTTGTGAGCTGGCGAGTACCGGCTCGCCATCTATCAGTCCAAGGAGGAAGACACATGTCCCATAAAACGCACAGCCGCAGCGCGCTTCATGCCGTGTTCGGCACGGTGGCGTTCGCTTCCGGCGCGCTGCTGGCTTTGCCGGCGGCGGCTTACCAGGAGGCGCCGCAACTCGCTGCGCTGGTGAAGGAGGGCAAGCTGCCCACCGTCGACAAGCGCCTGCCGGAAAAACCCGACGTCGTGAAACCGGTCGACAAGGTCGGTACCTACGGCGGCACGCTGCGCAGCGCGCTGCGCGGCAACGGCGACCACAACGCCATCCTGCGCCTGGTGGGCAACCAGGGCCTGGTGCGCTGGAATCTGGACTTCCAGGGTGTGGCACCCAACCTGGCCGAGAGCTGGACGGTGAGCAAGGATGGCAGCGAGTTCGTGTTCAAGCTGCGCCGTGGCCTGAAGTGGTCCGACGGTTCGCCTTTCACTGCTGACGACATCCTGTTCAGCATGAACGACGTGGTGGGCAACAAGCAGTTCCTGACCCAGGTCCCCTCGCAGTACACCGCCGACGGCAAGTACGCCGAGATCACCAAGGTGGACGACAGCACCGTCCGCTTCAAGTTTGCCGGCTCCTACCGCAGCTTCCTGGAGCAGCTGTCCACGCCGCTGGGCCAGCATCCCACGCTGTACAGCAAGAACTACTGCCAGCAGTTCCACCCCAAGTACAACCCCAAGGTGCAGGAGCTGGTCTCCGCTGCCAAGGTGCAGGACTGGGCAGCGCTGTTCCGCGCCCGTTGCGGTGACATCGAGATCGTGACCCGCTGGGGCAACCCGGACAAGCCCACGATGGATCCCTGGGTGATCACCGAGCCGTACTCCGGTGGCGCCTCCCGCGTGGCCCTGCGCCGCAACCCGTATTTCTGGCAGGTCGATACCGCCGGCAACCAGCTGCCGTACATCGACAGCCTGCAGCTGCCGATCATCTCGGAAGTGGAAACCATCGTGCTTGCCGCCATCAACGGCCAGCTCGACTTCCAGGTGCGCCACATCGACAACATCCAGAACCGTCCGGTGCTGGCCGAGAACGCCGCCAAGGGTAACTACAAGGTGCTGAGCCTGCCGGGCACCGGCGCCACCTCGATCGGCGTCTTCCTCAACCAGTCGACCACCAACCCCAAGCTGCGCGAACTGATGCGCAACAAGGAGTTCCGCATCGCGCTGTCGGAAGGCATGGACCGCAAGGAGATCAATGACATCGTCTTCCTCGGCCAGGGCGAACCGTGGCAGATCGGCCCGCGCAAGCAACACAAGTACTACAACGAGAAGCTCGGCAAGCAGTTCACCGCCTACGACCCGAAGGATGCCAACGCACGCCTGGACAAGATGGGGCTGACCCAGCGCGACGCTCAGGGTTACCGTCTGTACAAGGATGGCGGTCGCATCGCGATGAACGTGATCGCCAGCCTGGCCTATCCCTCGCACATCGAAGCGCTGGAACTGATGCGCAAGCACTGGGCGAAGATCGGTGTCGAACTGGTGATCCGCGCCTCGGAACGCACGCTGTTCTACGACCGTGCCAACAACAACGACTACGACATCAGCGTCGATGCGCTGGCAGGTGGTCTGGACCCGACGCAGAACCCGCGTGGCTTCCTGGCGGTGCATCCGCAGGAATCGCGTCAGAGCCTGCTGTGGGTGCGCTGGTACGAGAGCAAGGGCAAGGCCGGTGAAGAGCCGCCGGCCAGCATGAAGAAGCGCCTGGAGCTGTACGACCAGTGGAAGGACGCAGCGACCGACAGCGAAGCCGATTCCCTGTTCCGCCAGATCCTCGCCATCTCGGCAGACGAACTGGAAGTGCTGGGCACGGTGGCGCCCCCGGGTATCACCGGCGTGCGCAGCAACAAGCTGATCAACGTCTACGACCGCATGCCGTGGAGCTGGGTGTACCCGACTCCCGGCCCGGCGCTGCCGCAGACCTGGGCATTCACCCGCTGAACCTCGCTTGGCGGTAAAGGAAAAGGGCCACGCAAGTGGCCCTTTTTTGTTGCCTGTTGATTGTGTTCACACTTGCGTGACGAGATACCAGACGGCGATACCTGCCAGTGCGGCCAGTGCGGCGCCGACAAGCAGGCTGCCACCCTGGGCATCGGTCCCGGAAGCGTCTGCGGGAACCTGTTTGCGCCCGCTCAGCATGGCACTCACCAGGCGCTCGCCTTTCACGACGCGGTAGAACAGCAGGGCTGCCAGGTGTAGCAGGATCAGCACGATCAGCAGCTTGCTGTTCCAGTCGTGCAGTTGCGCCATGAGCATCGCGGTATCGCCGTCGACCAGTTTGAAGAGCGGTGCCTCGAACAACACCTCGTCGGTCAGGAACAGGCCGGTGACGGCCTGCACGATGCAGCTGGCGAGCAGTGCCAGCACTGACAGTGCGCCCAGCGGGTTGTGGCCGGGCGAGCCGGCGCCTTGACCCTTCAGGTAGGCCAGGATGGCGCCCGGGCCGCGCACGAAGCTTGCGAAGCGCGCATGCGTGCCGCCGACGAATCCCCACAGCAGGCGGAACACCAGCAGGGCAAGGATGGCGTAGCCGAGGCGCGCATGCCAGGTGAGTGGGTCATCCATCTTCAATGCGTCGCTGAACTCCGCGATGACGATGTTGGCGATGATCAGTGCAGCGAAGCACCAGTGGAACAGGCGCAGCGGCAGGTCCCACACGAGGACGCTGCGGGTGGTCGGGCTTGGCGAAGCGGACATGGCTGAACTCCTTCTGTGAGAGTCTGGTGCGCGACGTGGTCGCGCTCCGTGCGGCCGGATGGCGCCGGCCGCACGGCTGGACGTATTCTGCGCCGTCGTCGGGAAAACGAAAAAGGCTCCCGAAGGAGCCTTTTCGTGATTTTGCGAAGCCTGGGCTGACGCTCAGACCACCGCTTCTTCCTTCGGCTTCTGCGGCTTGATGAACTGCTCGCGCGACACGCCCAGCCACATGACCAGCGGGCAGGCCACCAGCACCGACGAGTAGATGCCGAAGCAGATGCCGATGGTCAGCGCCATCGCGAAGTAGTGCAGGGCGGCACCGCCGAACAGCAGCATCGAACACACCATCAGCTGGGTGCTGCCGTGGGTGATGATGGTACGCGAGATGGTGCTGGTGATGGCGTGGTCCAGTACTTCCGGCACGGTCAGGTTGCGCACCTTCGAGTTGCGGAAGGTTTCGCGCACCCGGTCGAACACCACCACGGATTCGTTCACCGAATAGCCCAGCACGGCGAGCACCGCGGCCAGCACCGGCAGCGAGAACTCCCACTGGAAGAAGGCGAAGAAGCCCAGGATGATGATGACGTCGTGGAGGTTGGCGATGATCGCCGACACCGCGAAGCGCCACTCGAAGCGGAAGGCCAGGTAGATGACGATGCCGAAGATCACCAGCATCAGCGCCAGGGCGCCGTCTTCCGCCAGTTCGCGACCGACCTGCGGCCCGACGGCTTCATTGCGGCGCAGTTCCGGCGGGCTGGCGCTCAGGCCTTCGATGGCCTTCATGATCTGCGCCGGGACTGCGTTGGGGTCCACACCTTCGCGGTTGGGCACGCGGATCATGACGTCACGGGAGGTGCCGAAGTTCTGCACCTGGGCGTCCTGGTAGCCGATCTTGGTCAGTTCCTCGCGGATCGGTTCCAGCTGCGGGGCTTCCTTGTAGGCCAGCTCCATGACGGTACCGCCGGTGAACTCCACCGACAGGTGCAGGCCCTTGGTGAAGAGGAAGAACACCGCGAGCAGGAAGGTGATGAAGGAGATCGCGTTGAAGATCAACGCGTGCTTCATGAACGGGATGTCTTTACGGATGCGGAAAAATTCCATGGTCCTTGTCTCCTGCGCCGGTCAGACGCCGGGTTTCCACACCGTGCCGATCGAAAGCGATTCGACCTTGCGGCGACGGCCGTAGATGAAGTTGGTGAGCATGCGGCTGACGAGCACGGCAGAGAACACCGAGGTCAGGATGCCGAGACAGTGCACCACCGCGAAGCCGCGCACCGGACCGGAGCCGAAGGCGAGCAGAGCCACGCCGGCAATCATGGTGGTGACGTTGGAGTCGAGAATGGTCGCCCAGGCACGGTCGTAACCGGCGGTGATGGCCGCCTGTGGCGACATGCCGGCACGCAGCTCTTCACGTATCCGCTCGTTGATCAGCACGTTGGCGTCGATGGCCATACCCAGCGTCAGCGCGATGGCCGCGATGCCGGGTACCGTCAGCGTGGCCTGCAACATGGACAGCAGGGCGATCAGCAGCACGACGTTGGCAGTCAGCGCCAGCACCGAAACCACGCCGAACAGCATGTAGTACACGATCATGAACGTGGCGATGGCCACGAAGCCCCACAGCGTGGAGTGGAAGCCGCGGTTTACGTTCTCGGCGCCAAGAGTCGGGCCGATGGTGCGTTCCTCGATGATCGCCATCGGCGCAGCCAGCGCGCCGGAGCGGATCAGGATGGCGAGGCGGTTGGTTTCCTCCGTGCTGAACGAGCCACTGATCTGGAACTGGTTACCGAACTCGCCCTGGATGGTGGCCACCGAGATGGCTTCACCGCGGCCTTTTTCGAACAGGATGATGGCCATCCGCTTCTTCAGGTTCTCGCGGGTGGCGTCACGCATGATGCGGCCGCCTGCAGAGTCCAGGCGCACCGACACGATCGGTTGCTGGGTCTGCTGGTCGATGGAGGCTTGCGCGCCGACGAAGCGGTCGCCGGTCAGCACGACCTGCTTCTTGGTCGCGACAGGCATCTGCACGCCGCCACGCATTTCCGGGAACACGTCCACCGTGATCGGCGGCGAGTTCGGATCGGCATCTTCGTCCACCATGCGTACCTGCAGGGTGGCGGTGCGACCGACCAGATCCTTGGCCTTGGCGACGTCCTGCACGCCCGGCAGTTGCACGACGATGCGGTCCACGCCCTGTTGCTGGATCACCGGCTCGGCGACGCCGAGTTCGTTGATCCGCTTGTGCAGGGTGGTGATGTTCTGACGGATGGCGTCGGTCTGCGTTTCGCGCTGGGCAATGACGGTCTGGCTGGCGATCAGCAGGAAGTCGGAGCCGTCGCTGCGCTCGGTGAATTGCAGGTCGCTGCGCGTATCGCTGATCGCGTAGCGCGCCTTGGTGCGGGTGTCTTCGTCGCGGAAGCGCATTTCCAGCGTGTTGCCGGCGCGTGACACGCCGTTGTGGCGCAGATTCTTCTCGCGCAGCAGGCTGCGAACGTCACCCCCCAGGGAGTCCAGCTGCTTTTCCACCGCGCCCTTCAGGTCCACCTGCAGCAGGAAGTGCACACCACCGCGCAGGTCCAGGCCGAGGTACATGGGCAGCGCATGGATGCGGGTCAGCCATTGCGGGCTGGCCGACAACAGGTTGAGCGCGACGATGTAACCGGGGTCGTTGGCGTTCGGGTTGAGTGCATGTTCCAGCGCGTCGCGGGCCTTCAGCTGGGTGTCGGTGTCCGACATGCGCACGCGCAGGCCGGTGTCGTCGCGGAACAGCCCGTTGTGGCTGATCTGCGCGCCTTTCAGCACTTCTTCGACACGTGCTTCCAGCGCAGCGTCGACCTGTACGGTCGCACGGGCGGAGGAAACCTGCACTGCCGGTACCTCGCCGTAGAAGTTCGGCAAGGTGTAAAGAAACCCGATGACCAGCACGGCCAGGATCAACAGGTTCTTCCAGAGGGGATAGCGGTTCATGGTGTAGGACGTAAAGAGCGGTTGGCAGGCAACCTGAACTTAAGCGAAAGGGGGCTGGCGCCCCCTTCGATTGCTTGCTTCAGCCGGATCAGGCGTTCTTCAGCGTGCCCTTGGGCAGCACTGCGCTGATGGTCGGCTTCTGCACCAGTACTTCGACGCCGCTGGCGATTTCCAGCTTCACGAAGCCGGTGTCGGAGGTCTCCACGACCTTGCCGGCGATGCCGCCGGCGGTGACGACTTCATCGCCCTTGGCAATGGCGTCGAGCATGGCGCGGTGTTCCTTGGCGCGCTTCATCTGCGGGCGGATCATCAGGAAGTACAGCACGACGAACATCAGGATGATCGGCAGAAAGCCCATCAGGCCGCCGGTGGGGTCGGCGGATGCGCCGGCTGCTTGGGCATAAGCGTTGGAAATCAGCACCTTGTTACTCCAGGTAAGGGTGAAAAAGAGGAAAGCCAGTCAATTTTTGGACGCGCGAGTATATCAGCGCAGGTCTACGCTCCGCGGTTGCGGCGCGTCACGAACTCGGACGTGAATTCCGCGAAACGGTTCGCATCGATCGCTTCGCGCATTTCGCGCATCAGTTGCTGGTAGTAGAAGAGGTTGTGGATGGTCATCAGGCGCGCGCCGAGGATCTCGTTGGCGCGGTCCAGGTGGTGCAGATAGGCCCGCGAGAAGTGGCGGCAGGCGTAGCAGCCGCAGGCTTCGTCGATGGGGCGGGTGTCGGTCTTGTGCTTCGCGTTGCGGATCTTGAGGTTGCCCCACTGGGTGAAGATCCAGCCATTGCGCGCGTTGCGGGTGGGCATCACGCAATCGAACATGTCGATGCCGCGCGACACTCCGTATACCAGATCCTCCGGGGTGCCCACGCCCATGAGGTAGCGCGGTTTGTCCTGCGGCAACTTCGGTGTGGTGTGGGCGAGGATGCGCTCCATGTCCTCCTTGGGCTCGCCCACCGACAGGCCGCCGATGGCGAAGCCGTCGAAGCCGATGTCCTGCAGGGCCTCGCGGGATTCGTCGCGCAGGTCTTCGTACATGCCGCCCTGCACGATGCCGAACAGCGCGTTGGGGTTCTCCAGTCGGTCGAACTCGTCGCGCGAGCGCTGGGCCCAGCGTTTCGACAGGCGCATCGACACCGCGGCCTCGGTGTGGGAGGCCGGGTAGGGCGTGCATTCGTCGAAGATCATCACGATGTCGGAGTTCAGCCCGCGCTGGATGCGCATGGATTCCTCCGGCGTCAGGAACAGCTTGTCGCCATTGACCGGCGAGGCGAATTTGACGCCTTCCTCGGTGATCTTGCGCAGCGCACCCAGCGAAAACACCTGGAAGCCGCCGGAGTCGGTGAGGATGGGCTTGTCCCAGCCCATGAAGCCGTGCAGGCCGCCGAACTGGTTCACCACCTCCATGCCCGGTCGCAGCCACAGGTGGAAGGTGTTGCCCAGGCAGATCTGCGCGCCGATCTCCACCAGCTCGTGCGGGCTCATGGCCTTGACCGTGCCGTATGTGCCCACCGGCATGAAAACCGGGGTTTCGACGGTGCCGTGGGTCAGTTGCAGGCGGCCGCGACGGGCGCCCCCAGACGTGTTGAGGAGTTCGAACTTCATGATGGCTGTCTTTCGAGGAGCATGGCGTCGCCGTAGCTGAAGAAGCGGTAACGCTGGTCCACGGCATGGGCATAGGCGCTGCGTATGCGCTCAACGCCTGCGAGCGCACTCACCAGCATCAGCAGGGTGCTCTTGGGCAGGTGGAAGTTGGTGATCAACCCATCGGCGACACGGAAGCGGTAGCCCGGGCGGATGAAGATCTCGGTTTCCGCGCTGCCGGCCACCGGCGTGCCGTCTTGTGAGGCGGCCTCCAGCGCGCGCAGGCTGGTGGTGCCCACGCAGATGACGCGACCGCCGCGGGCACGGGTTCCGGCGATGGCGTCGACCGTCTCCTGTGGCAGCACGTAGCGCTCGCGGTGCATCTGGTGCTCATCCAGATTGTTCACACGCACCGGCTGGAAGGTGCCGGCACCGACGTGCAGCGTGACGTAGGCGAGGCGCACGCCGCGCTCACGCACCCGGGCGAGGATGTCCTCATCGAAGTGCAGGCCGGCGGTGGGGGCCGCCACCGATCCGAGGTGTCGGGCATAGACCGTCTGGTAGCGTGACTCGTCGGCTTCTGCCGCCGCGCGATCGATATAAGGCGGCAGCGGCAGCTTGCCGTGCCGTTCGATCCAGTCCACCACGGTCGCCTCCGGCGGAAAGCGCAGGTGGAAAAACTCGCCTGCGCGGCCCAATACCTCGACGTCGAAGGCATCAGCAAGGCGGATGCGCGTGCCGGGCTTCGGTGATTTGCTTGCGCGCACCATGGCCAGCGCTTCGTGGTCGCCGATCGGGCGTTCCACCATCACTTCCACCTGGCCGCCGCTGTCCTTCACGCCACGCAGGCGCGCGTGCAGCACACGGCTGTCGTTGAACACCAGCAGGTCACCTTCGCGCAGCAACGCTGGCAGGTCGCGGAAGTGCAGGTCTTCCAGTGCGGTGTCGCCGACCCTCAGCAGGCGGCTGTCGCTGCGCGAAGCCAGTGGTGCCTGGGCTATCAGTTCAGGGGGAAGGGGGTAGTCGAAATCGTCGAGGGTCAGCATGAGTGGTGCGTCCCGGCGGAGCGGGCAAAGGCGCGCAGATACAGGCGGATTGCCGGGGCGCGTAGCTTAAGGGATAATCGCCGCCTTTCCGCGCCGGGATGGCGGAATCGGTAGACGCAGCGGATTCAAAATCCGCCGCCGAAAGGTGTGTGGGTTCGAGTCCCACTCCCGGCACCAGCTTCATGCAGCCACTGCCCGATCGTCCAGATCGGGCAGTGTGCCTGTAGAAGCTTCCTGCTTGTTGCCTCCTTCGCCGTCCGCGGCGTACCCCTCAGGCCGATCCGGCCGCATTCCAGGGGCCTTCGATGCCGCTCGACCCTCGCGCCCGTACCCTGCTGGACATGCTCAACCGCATCGATGCGCCGCGGCTGCAGGAGTCGCCGCTGGACGCGGCGCGCCGCAATTTCCACAAGTTGTTGTTCGCCTACCGCGAAGAGCCGCAGGCGGTGGAGTCGGTGCAGGATGTGGTCATGTCGCGTCGCGCGCATGAAGGCGGCCCCTTGCTGGCGCGGCTTTACAAGCCGGTGGGCCATGAAGAAGCCCCCTTGCCGGCCTTGTTATGGATGCACGGCGGTGGCTGGACCCTGGGTGACATCGCGGGCTACGACAGCCTGTGCCGCCGCGTGGCGAACGATGCGCATTGCGCTGTGCTGTCGCTGGACTATCGGCTGGCGCCGGAGAATGCGTTTCCCGCCGCGCTGGACGATGCCCTGTTTGCGTGGCGCTGGTTGCAGAAGCAGGCCGCCGGGCAGGGGCTGGATGCGCGACGTATCGCGGTGGGCGGCGACTCGGCAGGCGGCAACCTCGCAGCGGTGCTGTGCCACCTGCTGCGTGATGCGGGTGGCGTACAGCCGTGTCTGCAGTGGCTCGTCTATCCGGCCATCGATATGCTGAGCGAGCGGCGCACGCATGAACTGTACGGGGAAGGGCATTTCCTCGACAGGGCGTCCATTGCCTGGTTCCAGCACAACTACCTGCCGTCGGAGTCAGACTGGCGCGACTGGCGGGCCTCGCCGATCTACGCGCCGCGCTTCGATGCCCTGCCGCCTGCACTGTTGATGACGGCGGAATGCGACCCGCTGACCGACGATGGGGTGACCTATCTCGGCAAGCTGGCTGAAGCGGGCGTGGTAACGACGCATCTGGACTACCCGGGCATGATTCACGGTTTCCTGACCATGGGCCGCATCCTGCCCGCAGCGGGCGAGGCCCTCGATGCTGCGGCGCTCGCATTGCGCGGCGCTTTCCGCAAGGACACGACATGAACACTGAAGACACATCGGCGGGGTCCGACGCCGGCCGCGAGGTGACTGACTCACCGCTTGGCCGCGCGGTCAGTTATCGCGACCAGTACGCGCCGGAGCTGCTGTTTCCCATTGCCCGTATCGGCAAGCGTGAGGAAATCGGCGTCGGTGATGGCGTCTTGCCCTTCGTGGGTGAAGATCTGTGGAATGCCTACGAGTTGTCCTGGTTGAATGCGCGCGGCAAGCCGGTGGTGGCGATCGGCGAGGTTCGCGTACCGGCGACATCTCCGCGCCTGGTCGAGTCCAAGTCCCTCAAGCTGTACCTCAACTCCTTCAACCAGGAGCGCTTCGGCAGCCGGGAGGCCGTGGAGCAGACCATCGCGCGGGACCTGTCGGCTGCTGCCGGTGCCGAGGTGGGGGTACGCATCGCGACGCTGGACACCCGTCCGGAGCGACTCATCGCGTATCCCGAGGGAGAGCTGCTCGACACCCAGGACATCGACATCGACACCTATGAGCCCGTGCCCGGACTGCTGTCTGCCGAACAGGGTGGCGAAGAGGTGAGCGAGGTGCTGTTCTCGCATCTGCTCAAGTCCAACTGCCTGGTGACTGGCCAGCCAGACTGGGGCACGGTGATCGTGGCCTATTGCGGCTCGAGGATCGACCGTGAAGGCCTGTTGCGCTACATCGTGTCGTTCCGCCAGCACAACGAATTCCACGAGCAATGTGTGGAGCGCATCTTCATGGACATCACGCGTCAGTGCGCACCGAAGCGGCTGGCCGTATGGGCGCGCTATACGCGGCGTGGCGGGCTGGACATCAATCCGTTCCGGGCCTCGCACGACGGCTGGCTGCCTGAAAACCTCGCCGAGGTCCGTCAGTAGCGCAACACCCCGGCCTTCTGCCGCAGGGTGCCGTCCGGCGCAGCCACTCCTGCAGATCGGAATGTCGCTTGCATCATGACGTCATAGCGCTGCTCGTCAGAGGCGGCCGGTCAAGGAGTGATGCGATGCAAGTCCGTGTCGGCACAAGAGCGTCTCGCTCGCGGCGCGTGTTATCCGTTTCGGGTTTTCGCCTGGCGCTGGCTGCGTGCGGCGGGAGCGGGGCAGTTCCCGGCGGACCTGGGCTGTCGTCTGGCGACGGGCTCGTATGACCGGTTCAGTCGCGCGAGGGGTCGAACCAGTTGAGGCGCTGGCGCAAACTCACCACGCCGCCGATGATGAGCAGCGCGGGCGGCTTGATGGCTTCTGCCTCCAGCCGCGCCGGCAGGCCGGCGATGCTGTCGACGATGACATGTTGGTCGGGCAGCGTGGCATGGCGGATGCACGCGGCCGGCGTCGTTGCAGGCATGCCGTGGGCAATCAGCTGGCGGCTGATCTCGGGCAGCGACGAGATGCCCATGTACACCACCAGCGTGCGGCCCGGCCGCACAAGCTCCGGCCAGTCCAGATCGTAGCTGTCGCCTTTGAGGTGGCCGGTGACGAACAGGCAGCTCTGGGCATGGTCGCGGTGCGTGAGGGGAATGCCGGCATAGGCAGCCGCGCCGCTCGCGGAGGTGATGCCGGGCACGACCTCGAAGGGCACGCCGGCGTCGACCAGTTCCTCTACTTCTTCACCACCGCGTCCGAAGATGAAGGGGTCACCGCCCTTGAGCCGCACGACCAGCTTGCCTTCTCCGGCCAGGCGGACCAGCAGCTTGTTGATGTCTTCCTGCGGCACCGCGTGGTTGCCCGCTTTCTTGCCAACGTAGATGCGTTCGGCATCGGCGCGCGCCAGGGCCATGACTGCAGGACTGACGAGGTTGTCGTAGACCACGCAATCGGCCTGGCTGATCAGGCGTGCCGCCCGTACGGTCAGCAGATCCGGGTCGCCGGGACCGCCTCCGACCAGGCACACCTTTCCGCTCGCGAGACTTGGCAGGGCAGTCACTTCAGTGGGCTTCCTATTCAGAAGGCGCGCAGTCTAGCGCAGCCTCGCCTTTGGTGGGGGTGGGGCTATAATTGAATTGCTGCAAGGCACAATATTTGTGAAAATATATGCCCGCAAGATTCATGACAAAGTCCTGAATCGGCATGTGCGAGGGAGTGGATTGCGGGCTGGCATCCGTTTGCTGGTGTCGGGCGAGGTGTCAGATGGTCTTCGTGGCAGGGATGTCCGGCAAGCCCCTGAATCCAATGAAACCCGTTTGAAACGGTTCCGCACACGGGAACATGCTTTGATTGATCCATGCCCATGCGGGCAGGATTGCCCGCTCGGGCACAACGCTTTGGCGTGAGCGTGAAGGCCTTCACGGCATCATCCGCACCCAATCCGATAAGGTTCGCAGCGACAAATGCGCTGCACAAAACATCAAAACGGCGGGAGTCACGAGCCGTTCATGGTCGACAGATAAATTCTCGGGTCACCCCGAGCGAGTACCCCGGCGCACTCCCCCACGGTGCGATGACTCGGAGAATCAGAATGCTCAGGCTGTTCAATCATTACTTCCCGTCGAGCGCCGTCTTCCAGGTACTGGTAGACGCCGTCCTTCTTTTCGTCGCCACCCTGGTTGCCGGTGCATGGCTCAGTGGTGCAGCTGCCAACTGGTCCGTCGTTGCGCCGGCGGCCTTGCTGTTCGCGGTGGTCATGGTGGTGCTCGGCAGCGCCTTCGGCCTTTATCGCTCCCAGCGTGACCGCTTGCTGCGTGACATGGTGGCCCGCGTCGTGCTGGCGGTGCTGTTCAGCGTCCCGGTTGCCTACGTCATCTTCCACGAACTGCCGTGGGCCAGCCTGCAGCCGGAGCAGATCGACGGGATCGTCGTCGGTCTGCTCGGCGTTGTCCTGTTGATGCGTGGCGTGTCGCGCCGTCGTGCTACGGCGACTTTCCTGACCCGCCGCGTACTGGTCATCGGCACGGGCCGCGAAGCCGCCTCTGTCGAGCACACGCTGACCCACCATGGGCATCCGGGCATCACCATTGCCGGCTTCTATCCGGCGCCCGGTGTCGAAGACACGCTGGTCAATCACGCCCGCGTGCTGAGTTCCTCCCGGTCGCTGATCGATACGGTGCGCGAACTGGCCATCGACGAAATCATCGTGGCCGTGCGCGAGCGCCGCGGCGGCACGCTGCCGCTGGCTGAACTGCTGGATTGCAAGCTGGCCGGTGTGAAGGTGCTGGATCTGTCCTGCTTCTTTGAACGTGTCCGCGGCCAGGTCCGTGTCGATTCACTGCGTGCCAGCTGGCTGATCTATGGCGAGGGTTTCCGTCAGGGTCTGATGCGCAGCTTCGTGAAGCGCACCTTCGACATCGTGGCGGCCAGCATCCTGCTGATCCTGGCTGCACCCGTCATGCTCCTGACGCTGATCGCGATTGCCATCGAGGATGGCTTCCCGGTGCTCTATCGCCAGGAGCGCGTGGGGCAGGGCGGCCGCACCTTCAAGGTCATCAAGTTCCGCAGCATGCGCCGCGATGCGGAGAAGGACGGCAAGCCGCGCTGGGCCAGTTCCAACGACAACCGCGTGACGCGCATCGGCAAGCTGATCCGCAAGACCCGCATCGATGAACTGCCGCAACTGTTCAATGTGCTGGTCGGTGACATGAGTCTGGTCGGTCCGCGCCCTGAGCGTCCCTATTTCGTGGAGCAGCTGGCAGCCGAGATTCCCTTCTATGCCGTGCGCCATAGCCTCAAGCCGGGCGTGACCGGTTGGGCGCAAGTCCGTTATGCCTACGGCGCCTCGGTGGATGACGCCGTGCAAAAGCTGCAATACGACCTCTACTACGTGAAGAACCACACCCTGTTCCTCGACATGCTTGTTCTGGCCGAGACCGTGCGGGTGGTGGTGACCGGCGAAGGCGCGCACTGAGCGGCTTCGTCGTTCCCACGTTGTCCTGCGCCTGAATCCCGGCGCAGACTTGTTTCCGATGGAAACCGACTCCCTCCAGATTGCTCGCTGGGCCTATGGCCTGGCGGCTGTCGTCTTTACCCTTTTCTCCGCTTACCTCTGGCAGGGCTGGCGTGGCGGCCGCCTGGGCGGCCGCGTGCTGCTGGCGGTGGCGCTGTCTGCTGGCTGGGTCATTGCCGAGTTTGCCGACCTGGTCTGGTGGACCGGCCGTGACAGTTACCTGCTGGTCAGCGCGCTGGACTTCGCGCGTCTGGCGGCCTGGGCTTACTTCCTTGCCGGCCTGCTGGCTGTTACCGAGGTTGAACAGCACGTCAGTTCCCGGTTGCGTGGTTTCCTGCCAGCGGGCGCTGCGCTGTTCGCCCTGGCCTGCCTGGGGACCGTGATCGGGTCTTCCATCGGCGGTCAGCCAGAGTGGCAGCTCCTGGGGCACCTGCTGCTGGCGATCTGGTTCCTCGCACTGCTCGAACAGATCTATCGCAACTTCCCGGCGGGTTCCCGTTGGGGGATCAAGCCGGTGATCATCGGCCTGGCCAGCTCGCTGTGTTTCGACATCTACCTTTACGCCGACGCGGTGATGCTGGGGCGCGTGGATGACGAAGTGATGGCGATCCGTGGTGCCGTGCATGCCATTGCGATGCCGCTGGTTGCAATGTCGGCTGTGCGTAGCCGGGACTGGACTTTCCGTATCACCTTGTCGCGTGATCTGGTGTTCCACACCGCAACGCTGGCGGCGTCTGGCGCCTATCTGCTGTTGATTGCCGCGGCGGGCTATTACGTTCGCTGGTTCGGTGGTAGCTGGGGGCGCGCATTGCAGGCGGGCCTGTTTTTCTGTGGGCTGGTGCTGCTGGTTTTCCTCGTTTTCTCTGGCTCTGCACGCGCCAAGCTGCGGGTGCTGATCAACAAGCATCTTTTTGCCTATCGCTACGACTACCGTACCGCCTGGCTTCGATTCACGCAGGCGCTGACCGATGTGTCCGCCGAGCGCTCGCTGGGACAGCGCGTCATCGGTGCGTTGGGAGACTTCGTCGAAAGTCCCGGCGGCGTGTTGTGGCTGCGCGGTGAGGACGGATTCATGCGCCCGCAGGCCCAGCTCAACCTTCGCGTCGATAACTGGGAAGAGCCCGCCGACAGTGCGATGTGCCTGCTGATGGGCGAGCGTGGCTGGATCCTCAATCTCGAAGAATGGCGTAGCCGTCCGGACCTGTACGGTGAGGCACGCATGCCGGACTGGCTGCGCGAATTGCCTGAAGCCTGGCTGCTGGTACCGCTTGGCACGGGCAAGGAGCTGGGCGGATTCGTGCTGCTCGCCAACGCACGCGTGCCGGTCGAGGTGAACTGGGAGGTGCTGGATCTGCTGAAGACGGCCGGTGCCCAGGCTGCCAGCTACCTCACGCTTGCCCATACGACTGAAGCCCTGCTCGAAGCACGCAAGTTCGACTCGTTCAATCGCATGTCGGCGTTCGTTGTGCACGACCTCAAGAATCTCGTCGCCCAGCTTTCGTTGATGCTCAAGAATGCAGATCGTCACAAGGCCAACCCCGAGTTTCAGGACGACATGCTGATGACCGTGGCGAACGTGGCGGAGAGGATGCGCGGACTGATGCAGCAACTGCAGAACAAGACGCCGATCGAGGCCCGGCGCAGCGTGGATCTGGCGGCGTTGTGCCGCAGTGCGCAACGCCTGGCGCGCAGTGGCGCTGCCGAGCTCAGTTTCGATCTGGCGGAGGGGTTGTGGGTCAATGCTCACGCTGATCGCCTTGAACGTATCATCGGGCATGTTGTGCAGAATGCACTGGAGGCAACACCCTCCCATGGTAAGGTTGAAGTCCGCACCCACGAGGGCCCTGGCGCAGCATTCTTGTCCATTCGCGACAACGGCTGCGGGATGAGCCCGGAGTTTGTCCGCGAGCGTCTGTTCCGTCCTTTCCAGACCACCAAAAGTACCGGGATGGGTATTGGCACCTACGAGGTGCAACAGTACGTGGCTGAACTTGGCGGACGCGTCAGTGTAGATAGCGAGCCGGGTCGCGGGACCTCCTTCACAATCCAATTGCCGCTCGCCTCGCGGGCCGAGTCGGCGGCAGCCTGAAGCCATGTCGGACAACGCGCAGGAAAAAAGGGTATTGCTCATCGTCGAAGACGACCCCGCGCTGCAGAAGCAGATGAAGTGGGCCTTCGATGCGTTCGAGGTCGTTACCGCATCAGACCGTGAGTCGGCGCTGGCCGCCATCCGCCGTCACGAGCCGGCGGTAGTCACCATGGATCTGGGGTTGCCCCCCGCGCCCGATGACGTCACCGAGGGCTTCCGCCTGCTGGGCGAGATGTTGTCGCTGGCACCGGACACCAAGGTCATCGTGCTGACCGGACAACATGATCGCGAGAACGCGGTGCGTGCTGTCGGCGCGGGTGCCTATGATTTCTTTGGCAAGCCTTTCGAGCCGGAGTTACTGGCGCTGACCATCGAGCGCGCGTTCCGCCTGCATGACCTGCAGGCCGAGAACCGCCGCCTTCAGGTCCAGCAGGCGGGCGGTGCGCTGGCCGGTCTGCTCACGCGTGACCCTGGCATGCAGAAGATCTGTCGCACCATCGAGAAGGTGGCGCCGACCAATGCGACCGTCATGCTGTTGGGCGAGAGCGGAACCGGCAAGGAGCTGCTCGCCCGGGGCCTGCATGAACGCTCATCGCGCAAGAACGAGCGTTTCGTCGCGATCAATTGCGCCGCGATTCCGGAGAACCTGCTGGAAAGCGAGCTGTTCGGCTACGAGCGCGGTGCGTTCACCGGGGCGGTGAAACAGACCCCCGGCAAGTTCGAGCTGGCGCACAAAGGCACCTTGTTCCTCGACGAGATCGGAGATCTGCCCCATGCCCTGCAGGCCAAGCTGTTGCGCTTCCTGCAGCAGCGCACGGTCGAGCGTATCGGCGGGCGCGAGGAAATCCCCGTGGATGTACGCGTCGTCTGCGCGACGCACCAGGACCTGATGGCGCGCAGCCGTGAAGGCCTGTTCCGCGAAGACCTTTACTACCGTCTCGCCGAGATCGTCGTGAATATCCCGGCGCTACGCGATCGCGAAGGCGATGCCAGTCTGCTGGCACATTCCTTCGTGCAGCGCTTCGCGCAGGAGCAGAAGCGCGGCAGCATGAGCCTGACCGAAGATGCGGTGGCGGCGGTGTCCGCGCACCGCTGGCCGGGCAACGTGCGTGAGCTGGAGAACTGCATCAAGCGCGCCGTCATCATGGCGGATGTCAATCGCATTACCGCCGAAGACGTCGGGCTTGCTGCGGCGAGCGAGGACGAAGTCGACGCCGCCCTGAACCTTCGGCAGGTCCGCGAAGAGGCCGAGCGCCGCGCGGTGCTCAGGGTGCTGGCTCGCGTCAACGGCAACATCGCCCGCGCTTCCGAAGTGCTCGGGGTCAGTCGTCCCACGCTGTACGACCTGATGAACCGCTTCGGCATCCAGAAGAACCCGGCCCAAGGCTGAGTCGTCGCGCGCCTGCCGCTTCGACCCGACAGAATCATGAAATCCAGGAGAGACTCGATGAACCTGCGTCCTACCTCGCTGCGCGTGCTGGCCACCGCATCCTTGTTGTGTCTCGCGTTGTCCGGTTGCCTTGGGGACGATCCTGCCAAGGTTCTGGAGGGCGCGCAAAGCGCGTTCGACAAGCGGGATTTCAACACTGCAACCATCCAGGTCAAGAACCTGCTGCAGGAGAACGCCAACAACGGCGAAGCGCGTTTCCTGTTCGGCCGCATCCTGCTGGAGCAGGGTGATCCGGCCGGGGCGGCGGGCGAACTCCGCAAGGCCCTCGAGGCGGGCCTGACGCGTGACAGGGTGGTGCCGGTCCTGGTGCGTGCGATGGTGGAAGGTGGGCAGGCCAAGAAGGCGCTGGAGGAGTTTGCAGGCTTCCAGGATGCCGACCCTGCAGCACAGGCCAGTTTCCTCGCGACGATCGGGCGTGCGTATCTGACCGTATCCGACAAGGACAAGGCGATCGCCAGCTTCCAGCAGGCACTCAAACTGAAGCCCGATCACCCGGAGGCACAGCTTGGCGCCGCAGCGATCCGGGCCATGGACCGTGACGTTGACGGCGCGCTGGCCATCGCGGACAAGTTGCTGGCGACCGACAGCAGCAATGCAGACGCCTGGTTGCTGAAGGGCGATCTGCTCGCCACGCGGGATCGCGCCGACGACACGATCGCTGCCTACCAGGCGGCAATCAAGGCGCGGCCGGACAATGGACGCGCGCACTTCCGGCTGGTGGGCTTCCTGATCAGCCGCAACCAGCTGGACGAGGCAGGCAAGGCCCTGGCTGATGCCAAGAAGCAGAGCCCGCGGAACCTCCAGACTGTCTATTTCGATGCCCTGCTGGCAATGCGCCGCAGCGAATTCCAGCGTGCCCGCGATCTGGCCGCCGAGGTACTCAAGGTTGCGCCCAACCATGGCCCCTCCATCATCGTGTCCGCCACCTCGCAGATGCGTTTGAACCAGCACCTGCAGGCGCAGACCCAGCTGGAGAAACTGTTGCGCCTTACGCCGGATGCGCAGGTCGTGCGCAAGCTGCTGGCCGAATCCCTGCTGGCCGTGCGCGATTCCAATCGTGCGCTGGAGGTGCTCAAGCCGTTGCTGACGGCCGATATCACCGACCCGCAGGTGCTCAATCTGGCGGGGCAGGCTTATCTGCTGGCCGGTGATGTGGCGCGTTCGACCGATTACTACACACGCTTGACCGCACTGAGCCCTGACAACGCGGCTGCATTGACCCGCCTTGCAATGGCCCGCATGGCTGCTGGCGACGAAGGTCGTGCCATGCAGGACCTGGAAGCCGCCGTGAAGCTGGATGATGCCAACGTTCAGGCGGAAATCGCACTGATCTCGGCTCATCTCCGCAAGGGTGATACCCAGAAGGCGCTGGCAGTCGTCGCCGAGCTGGAAAAGAAGCAACCGGACAACGCCCTGGTGCAGAACATCAAGGGTGCGGCGATGCTGGTCACCAAGAATGCTGCAGGCGCCCGCGTGGCTTTCGAGCGGGCCCTGGCCCTGCAGCCGGGCAATCTCGGGGCGGCTGCCGAGCTGGCGCGACTGGATGTCGCCGACAAGAAAGTGGACGAAGCCCGCAAGCGCTTCGAGAGCATCATCGCCAAAGAGCCCAAGAACACCCGGGCCTATCTGCTGCTGGCGGACTTCCAGGCACAGACCGGTAGCCCGCTGGCCGACGTGAAGTCCACGCTCGACAAGGCGATTGCCGCCGATCCCACTCGCGTCGAAGCGCGTCTGGCTCTGGTGCAGACCCTGCTGCGTGGCGGCGAGAACAAGCGTGCCCTTGAAGTTGCGCAGGAAGCACAGGCTGCTTCGCCGGACAATCCCGATGTGTTGCGCTTGCTGGGCCGCACCCAGCTGGCAGTGGGCGAGCGTCAGCAGGCCATCACCAGCTTTGGCAAACTCACCGCTGCGCAGCCGGAGAATCCGCAGGCCCTGATCGATCTCGCTGACGCCCAGCGTAGCGCGAGTGAAGCAGGGGCCGCCGAGCAGAGCCTGCGCAAGGCGCTGGAGTTGAAGCCGGATCTGGTCGAGGCGCAGCAGCGCCTGGTCGGACTCCTTGCCAGCGCGAATCGCGGCAGTGACGCCTTGAAGGTGGCTCGCGACATCCAGAAGCAACGCCCGGATGCTGCAGTCGGTTTTGCCCTGGAAGCGGATGTGCACATCTACGGCAAGGACTGGCCCGCGGCGACGACTGCCCTGCAGCAGGCCTACAAGCGCGCGCGCAGCCCGCAAGTTGCCATCGCGCTGTACAACGCCCAGTCCCAGCAGGGCAAGAAGGCGGAAGCAGAGGCGGTGTTCGCCGACTGGTTCAAGAGCAACCCCCGCGATACGGCAGTACGTGCCTTCCTGGCCGAGCGCGCCATGCAGGAGAACCGCTACGCAGAGGCCGCCACGCAATACCGGGAGATGCTCAAGCTGGTGCCCGAGCAGCCTTTCGTGCTGAACAATCTGGCCTATGTTTCCCAGCGACTGGGTGACGCCAAGGCGGTGGACTACGCCGAGCAGGCGCTCAAGCTGTCTCCCAAATCGGCTGACATCATGGAGACGCTTGGCACCATCCTGGTGGAGCGCGGCCAGACCGCCCGTGGCGTGGACCTGTTGAAGCAGGCTGCTGCAACTGCGCCCAAGTCGCCGGCCATCCACCTCGGCTACGCCAAAGGGCTTGCCAAGGCGGGTGACAAGTCGGCCGCGAAGAAGGCTGCAACCGAAGCCGGTGAGCTGGCGCCCAAGGATTCCGCGCTGAAGCGTGAAATCGACGCTTTCACCCAGACGCTGTGATTGAAAGAATCGCCTGACCAGATTCCCAACCTGTTTTCCGGATCTACCCCAATGACCACCATCGCTGTCATCGGCCTGGGCTACGTCGGCCTGCCGCTCGCCGTCGAGTTCGGCAAGAAGTTCAAGACGCTCGGTTTCGACCTGTCTGAAGAGAAAGTTGCGGCCTATCGCGACCACGTCGACCCGACTGGCGAGGTCTCGACGGCCGATCTGAAGGCGGCCACGCAACTCAGCTTCAGCACCAATCCCGAGGTGCTGCGCGAGGCGGATTTCATCGTGGTGGCGGTGCCGACCCCGGTGGATGACGCGCACCAGCCTGACTTCACCCCGCTGGTGAAGAGCTCGGAGAGCGTGGGCCGGCACCTCAAGCGCGGTGCGATCGTGGTCTACGAGTCCACCGTCTACCCGGGCGCAACCGAAGAAGTCTGCATTCCCATCATCGAGAAGTTTTCCGGCTTCAAATGGAAGCAGGACTTCTTCGTCGGTTACAGCCCGGAGCGCATCAACCCGGGCGACAAGGAGCGCACGGTCACCAAGATCACCAAGGTCGTGTCCGGTGATACGCCCGAGACGCTCGCCAAGGTGGCGGAAGTGTATGGCGCGGTGATCACGGCGGGTGTCTTCCCGGCCAGCAGCATCAAGGTGGCAGAGGCCGCCAAGGTCATCGAGAACACCCAGCGTGATCTCAACATTGCGCTGATGAACGAACTGGCGGTGATCTTCCACCGCATCGGCATCGACACGGTCGAAGTGCTGAAGGCGGCCGGGACCAAGTGGAATTTCCTGCCATTCCGCCCCGGTCTGGTCGGCGGCCACTGCATCGGTGTCGATCCCTACTACCTGACCCACAAGGCCGAGATGCTCGGTTACCACCCGCAGGTCATCCTGGCGGGACGTCGCATCAACGACAGCATGGGCAAGTACATTGCCGAGCAGACCATCAAGCAGATGATCGCCAACGATCTGCCGGTGCGTGGCGCCAACATCATCGTGCTGGGCATGACCTTCAAGGAGAACTGCCCGGACCTGCGCAACAGCAAGGTCATCGACGTGGTGCGCGAACTTTTGAGCTACGGTGCCAACGTGCTGGTGCACGACCCGATTGCCAACAGCGACGAGTGCCAGCACGAGTACGGCGTAGGCCTGACTGCCTGGGAGGATCTGCCGCAGGCCGCCGCCGTGGTCGCCGCGGTGGCGCACAAGGAGTATGCCGAGATGGGTACCGCCCAGGTGACGGGCAAGCTGGTGCCCGGCGGCATCTTCGTCGACGTCAAGAGTTTCCACGACGTGGCACAGGTCAACGAGACCGGTGCCGTGCTGTGGCGTCTCTGACAGGCCGGATGTCATAGGTGCGGACATGGCGCGCGGTGGCTTGCTCTTGCTTCTCTCCGCCATCGCCATGCAGCCGGTTGCGCCTGCCCTGGCGCAGCTGAGCGAAGCGGGTCGGCAGGTCCTGGCCCGTAGCCTGCTGGAGCAGGCGGTGGCGGCCGAACACGGCGAAGGTGCGCCGCGCGATCCGGAACGCGCCGCCGGCCTGTATTGCGAGGCGGCCCGTATGGGCGACGCCGAGGCGCAATACAGCCTGGGCTGGATGTACGCCAACGGCCGCGGTGTGGCCCGCAGTGCAACCTACGCGGCTTCGCTGTTCGCGACGGCCGCGGCCCAGGGACATGCCGGAGCGCTGAAGGCGCAGGCCATGGTGGGCGACAGCTCGGGTGAAATGCCGCCGTGCTTCAGCGCGAAGCCCGCCGCGGTCCCGGCTAAGGCCCCGGCTGCAGATGCCGAAACTGCCTTCGACCGCGACGAGATCACCCGTGCCCAGGCTGAGGATCTCAACGCCTACCTTGCGACCTTGCCGCCGGACCGTCGGCGTATTGCCGAGCTGATCTCGCTGCTGGCGCCGAAGTACGGTATAGAGCCGCGCCTGGCGCTGGCCATCGCCGCGGCGGAGTCCAACTTCAACATCATGGCCCGTTCGCCGAAAGGCGCGCTCGGGGTCATGCAACTGATTCCTGACACTGCAGCCCGCTTCGGTGTGAAGAAACCCTTCGAGCCAGGTCAGAACATCCGCGGTGGCCTCAGTTACCTGCGTTGGCTACTTGCGTACTACCAGGGCGACGTGCTGCTGGCTGTTGCCGCCTACAACGCAGGCGAGGGGGCTGTAGACCGTTACCGGGGCATCCCGCCCTACATGGAGACGGTTTTCTACGTCAAACGCATCTATGGCTTCTACCGGCAGCCACGCCATGCCTTCGATGCGAATGTCACCGGACCTTCGGCGATCGTGGTGAAGGCCGCGGTGGCGGGGCGCTGAGTTCTGCAGAAGCGTTCCGCGCGGGAGTCAGTCCAGGCTAAGTGCGTCCAGATCACGCACCTCATGGCAGGAGAGGCCTTTCATGAAACATCTGTTCTTCGTTGTCGCTGGCTGGTTTCTGGTGGGCTTTGCCGACCAGGCTGCTGCGGATCTGCCGGAGGCGATCACCCGGGTGAAACCGGCGTTGGTGGGCATCGGCACTTTCCAGGTTGCGCGCAATCCGCAGTTCCGCTTTCTCGGTACGGGCTTCGCAGTCGGTGATGGTTCCGTCATCGCCACCAATGCGCACGTCGTGCCTGTGGTGCTGGATGCCGCCCGCGACGAACGACTGGTGATGGCCATCCCGCAGGGCGGGCGGGCAGCGCAGATACGCCCTCTCAGCAAGCTCGGTGTCGACGATGTGCACGACCTGGCCTTGTTGAAGATGGACGGACCGCCGTTGCAGCCGGTGGCGCTGGCGCAACGGGTCCTGCGCGAAGGTGAGGCGATCGCCTTTTCCGGCTTTCCGGTCGGTGAGGTGCTAGGGCTATACCCCGTCACCCACCGCGGCATCGTGTCGGCGATTTCGCCCAACGGTATTCCGGTGCCCCGTGCCAACGACCTGACCTCGACTGCCATCCGCCGGATCGGCGGCAGTACCTTCGATATCTACCAACTCGACGCAACGGCTTACCCGGGCGGCAGCGGTAGTCCTGTGTTCGACCCGGACAGCGGAGAGGTGATTGCCATCATCAACATGGTGCTGGTGCGCGGTGGACGTGAGAGCGCGCTGTCCTCGCCGACCGGCATCACCTATGCCGTGCCCGCCCGCTACCTGATGGATCTGCTCGCCCGGCCACGTTGATCCGGCGAAGTGCTGCGGGCGGGGCTAGACTGGCTCAGGCATGACGCAGACATGCGGTGTATGCCGGTGTTGCCATCACTCACCCCGTGAGGAGCCATCCATGTCGTCACAGCGTCGCCTGACCATCCACTTCAACGATGGCAACAAACTGTCCTTTGCATTTCCCGGCCTGCCGGAGAACGCCAACCTGGCTGCGCAGATCGAAGGCCTGCTGCGCGATCAGTACCTGATGATCGAGGCAGAGGGGCGCCTGCTGATGTTTCCCTTTGCGAGCATCAAGTACGTCGAGTCTTCACCGGCTCCGTCGCGACAGCTGCCCAATGTCCTGCACGGCGCCACCATTCTTGGCTGAGCATTGAATTGTCGCGGCGGGCGCAGTAGCGTAACGGGAGTTCCCGGCCCCTTACTCCGCCCCGCATGTCCGCGCTGCTGCCTGCCACTGCCATTCGTGCCGTCGAAGCCCGCCATCACGATCTGCTCCCTCCCTTGATGGAGCGTGCCGGTCGCGCGGCGGCCGACGTGGCGCTGCGCATTCTGGGCGAGGCACGGGGCTGCGTGCTGGTGGTGGCCGGTCCGGGCAATAACGGAGGTGACGGTTTCGTCGTCGCCCGCCTGCTCAAGGAGGCCGGGCGCGACGTGGTGGTGGCCTGTCACAGCGACGCCTGCGTGCTGCCGCCGGATGCAGCCAGCGCGCGCGCGGCCTGGGATGCCGCTGGCGGCCGGACGGTTGCGGATTTCGTCGGCAGCCAGTGGGGCCTGGTCGTGGATGCGCTGTTCGGTATCGGACTGAAGCGCCCGGTGGATGGACGCCATGCCGAGTGCATCGCCCGTATCAACGCCATGAGCTGTCCGGTGCTGGCGCTCGATGTTCCCTCCGGGCTGGACGCCGACACGGGCGTGGTGCGTGGCTGCGCGGTGCGTGCCACCCATACCGCCAGCTTCATCGCACTCAAGCCCGGTCAGTTGACGCTGGATGGCCCCGACCATTGTGGCGAGCTGAGCCTGCACGATCTGGGTCTGGATGTCCCGGCGGGTGCCGGTGCCTTGCTCGACCGCAGCAGCTTCGCTTCCCAGCTACGGGCCCGGCCACGCAATGCTCACAAGGGAATGTTCGGCGACGCCGGGGTCATCGGTGGCGCGCCCGGCATGACCGGGGCTGCGTTGCTGGCGGCACGTGCCAGCCTGAAGCTTGGTGCCGGGCGGATCTTCCTCGGGCTGCTCGACGCAGAGGCACCGGCTTTCGACCCGGCCTGTCCGGAGCTCATGCTGCGCCAGCCGGGTGATCTGCATCTGCTGTCGTCGGCACTGGCCGTGGGGCCGGGTCTGGGGCAGTCAGAACAGGCGCTTCAGCAACTGCGCCGGGCCCTGGGTTTCACCGGACCGCTACTGCTGGATGCCGATGCGCTCAACCTGCTGGCGGCGAATCCCGGCATGCAGCAGGCGCTGGGCCGGCGCGAGGCCGCCACGGTGTTGACGCCACATCCGGCGGAGGCGGCGCGCCTGCTTCAATGTTCGACCGCCGAGGTGCAGGCGGACAGGGTGGCTAGTGCCTGCGACATGGCGCGGCGCTTCCAGGCCTGCGTCGTGCTGAAAGGCTGTGGCAGCGTCCTCGCTACACCTGAAGGCAACTGGTACATCAACACCAGCGGACATTCCGGCATGGCCAGCGCCGGTATGGGCGACGTATTGAGCGGTCTGGTGCTCGCACTGCTCGCACAGGGCTGGCCGGCGATGCCCGCGCTGGCCGCGGGCGTGCACCTGCATGGTTGTGCGGCCGAGCGGCTGGCGCGGGCCGGTGTCGGTCCTGTGGGGCTGAGTGCCAGCGAGTTGATCGACGCGGCGCGGGCAGAGTTCAACGCCTGGCTGCCGCGCCGCTGAGCCCTCGCTGCCGGCCTCCCCGCAAGTCCGGCGACGGCATGGCCATCATGTGAGGCGGCCAATCATGGCCCCCTATAATGGACGCTCATCTGCAGGAAGCCCGCCTTGTCCGCACCCTCCACCGTCGTACCGCATGCCGCCCACCCTGTGCGCGGGGTGATGTTCTTCTGTATCGCGCTGTTCCTGTTTGCCTGCCTCGACACGTCGGTCAAGTACCTGGCCCAGCACCACCCCGTGCCGCTGATCGCCTGGGCGCGCTACATCGTGCATCTGCTGCTGATGGTGGCTCTGCTGGGACCACTGCAGGGACGTCTGCTGCTGCAGACGCAGCGTACCGGCCTGGCCATCCTGCGCGCGCTGTGCCTGGTTGCGATCACCCTGTGCATGATGTTCGCGTTGCGTCGCCTTCCCCTCGCGGAGGCAACCTCATTGACCTTCGTGGCCCCGATGCTCGCCGTGCTGCTGGCGCGCCCACTGCTGGGCGAGCGCATCGGTGGTGTGCGCGCCGCAGCGGTCGTCATCGGTTTCCTTGGTGTGCTGTTGATCGCCCGACCGGGCGGTAGTGTGGATGTGACGGGCTTCGTACTGGTGATGGGCGTGGCCCTGGGCAGCGCCGGCTACCAGTTGCTGTCCCGTGTGCTGATGCGTACGGAGCGGACCACGACCTTGCTGTTCTATGCCGCGCTCGCCGGTGCCGGTGTCTTCAGCCTCATGTTGCCGTGGTCACTCGGCGGCCCGACGCCCACCTTGCTGGAGTGGGGACTGTTCATTGGAGTGGGCCTGAGCGGCGGCATCGGCCACTACTGCTACACGCGGGCCTATCGGGATGCCACGGTATCCCTGCTCGCGCCCCTGTCCTACCTGCAACTGGTATGGGCGGCATTGCTGGGCTGGTTGGTCTTCGGTCAGTACCCGGACGGCATGAGCCTGGCTGGCATGGGTATCATTGCCATGTCGGGAGTCGTCGTGGCCTTCGAGAGCCGGCGCCGGACTGGGCCTGGCGACTGAGCCCGCGCCATGATCTGCGGCTTGGTCAGCGAGTGAGTCCGGGGTAGGGGTACAGCACGTTGAGTGCTTCGGAACGGCCGAAGGTCTGCACGATGCGCACGTGATTGCGGCGGAACTCGCGGGCGTGATGCAGGCCGCAGGAGTGGGCGATCATGTCGATTTCATGGTTGATGCCGCTGGCGTAGTTCGCGACCCGTTTCCATTTCTCCTCGACCACCAGGCCGCGCTGCAGGCGTGCGTCGTGAGTGGTGACACCGGTAGGGCAGGTGTTGCTGTGGCAACGCAGCGCCTGGATGCAGCCCAGCGCGAACATGAAGCCGCGTGCGGTGTTCACGAAATCCGCCCCGCAGGCCAGCGCCCAGGCCGCCCTTGCGGAGGTCACGATCTTGCCGGAAGCCACCACCTTGATGCGTTGCTTCAGGTCGGCGGCGATCAGTGCGTCGACGGCGCGTGGCAGTGCCTCGTCGATGGACAGGGCAACGTGGTCGGCCAGAGCCTGTGGCGCTGCCCCCGAGCCTCCCTCACCACCATCGATGACGACGAAGTCGGGCGCGCAGTCCAGCCCGCGGCGCACGATGGCTTCAGCCAGATCGTTCATGAAGTACCAGCCGCCCAGCGCAGTCTTGATGCCGACCGGCTTGCCGGTGATCGTCCGCACGCGCAACACGAAGTCCAGCAGCTCCTCGATATTCCCGATCTCCGGATGACGGTTCGGGCTGATCGAATCCATGCCTGCCGGGATGCCGCGGATGTTCGATATTTCCGGCGTCACCTTGCTGCCGGGCAGTACGCCACCTTTGCCGGGTTTCGCTCCCTGCGACATCTTGATCTCGAAGGCGCGCACCGTCTCGTGTGCAGCCAGTTCGCGCAGTCGTTGCTCGCTGAGCCGGCCGTGCTCGTCGCGCACGCCGTACTTGGCGGTGCCGATCTGCATGATCAGGTCACAACCGCCTTCCAGGTGATAAGGCGACAGGCCGCCCTCGCCGGTATCCATCCAGCATCCGGCGTCACGCGCACCCCGTGATAGGGCCTGCACGGCAGGCTTCGAAATGGCGCCGAAGCTCATGCCGCTGATGTTGACGATGGAGCAGGCCTGGAAGGGTTTCTCGCAGTAACCCTCGCCGATCAGCAAGGGTGGCGTCGGGGCACGCTCCTCTTCGAGGATGGCGAAAGGCGCGTTGACGAAGATGAGCGCACCCGGCTGGCGGATGTCGTAGGTGGAGCCGAAACCGATGATGCCGCCTTCCTGCTTCGCCAGCCGGTACACCCAGGAACGGGTGGCGCGGTCGAAGGGCATCTCGTCGCGGTCGCCGAGAAAGAAGTACTGGCGGAAGTACTCGCCGAGGTTTTCGAAGAAGTAGCGGAAGTGCCCGATGATCGGGTAGTTGCGCAGGATGGTGTGCTTCTTCTGGGTGATGTCCTGCACGTACCAGTAGATCAGGAAGCCCGCGATCCCGAGCGCGAAGAGGGTCCCGAGACTGACGCTGAGTACGGTTAGCATTCCGTCGGACATGGCTTTCCCCGGCGTGTACAATGGGTCGGCGCCTTGGCGAACCCTGCCTGGCGCTGCGGACGCAAGCATGCACGAAACAGGGGAAGGTGGGTCGACATGGAATTTGCAAACCAGTTGAGAGTGGAAATCCAGCGCGGGGTCGCCCAGGCGCTGGCCGAGGACGTCGGCACCGCCGACCTGACCGCGCAACTGATTCCGGCCGAGCGCAGCGCCAGCGGTCGTGTCGTCACCCGTCAGGAGGCGGTGCTGTGCGGTTCTGCCTGGTTCAATGCGGCCTTCCAGATGCTGGATCCGGAGTCCACCATCGTGTGGCATGCGCAGGATGGTGACCGCATCGAATCCGGCCAGGTGCTGTGCGACGTGTTCGCCAATGCACGCGCGCTGCTCACCGCAGAGCGTACCGGCCTCAACTTCCTGCAGCTGCTGTCAGGCACGGCCACCGTTACGCGTCGCTTCGTCGATGCCATCGAGGGCACGCGCGCCAGCATCGTCGACACCCGCAAGACCCTGCCCGGTTTGCGCCTGGCGCAGAAGTACGCGGTGAAGACCGGTGGTGGGGTCAACCACCGCACCGGTCTGTATGACGGCGTGCTCATCAAGGAAAACCACATCATCGCGGCCGGCGGCGTGCGCGAGGCCATGCGCACCGCGCGGGAAATCGCCCCGTCCAACGTGTTCATCCAGATCGAGGTGGAGAACCTCAACCAGTTGCGCGAGGCGCTGGAGAGCGGCGCGCGCATGGTCTTGCTGGACAACATGGACCTGGGGGAGATGCGCGAGGCGGTGAGTATCACCGCTGGCCGTGCGCAGCTGGAGGCCTCGGGTGGCGTCAGCCTGGAGCGGGTGCGTGCGATTGCCGAGACCGGCGTCGATCGCATCTCGATCGGCACGCTGACCAAGGACGTTCAGGCCGTGGATTTCTCCTTGCGTCATATCGAAGAGTAAACAGGACACCGGGCGGCCGATACTTCCGGACTGAACGGCTGCCACAGGGCGGCGTTACGACGACAACCACAAGACCCACGTTCCAGACAGAACGGCCAGAAGAAGAAAGCCCGGATCCATGTTGTTTGCCCTGTACTACGTTGTCGCCATCGTCGTGTTGATCCTGCATTTCACCGGTTTTCTCGCCCGCCATCGCGTCGAATGGCTGGTCTATGTGCTGGCGGTGACGGTATTTCCGGCCGTGCTGTACCTGTAGCGGAGCGCAGTAAAGCGCCCGAAGCGGCAGCAAGGAACACCAATGAAAAAGCCCTGGCACCGTGAGGTGCCAGGGCTTTTTTACGTCTGCCTGCTGCGGCCTGGAGATCAGGCGAAGTTGGCGGCCGCGAAGTCCCAGTTGGCGAGACTGCTCAGGAAGGTCTCGACGAACTTCGGGCGGGCATTGCGGTAGTCGATGTAGTAGGCGTGTTCCCACACATCAATGGTGAGCAGCGCCTTGTCGGCGGTGGTCAGCGGGGTGCCTGCTGCACCGGTGTTAACGATGTCGACCGTGCCGTCCGGCTTCTTCACCAGCCAGGTCCAGCCGGAACCGAAGTTGCCGACGGCGCTCTTGGTGAAGGCTTCCTTGAAGGCATCGAAGCTGCCCCATTTGGCATTGATGGCATCGGCCAGCGCGCCGGTGGGAGCGCCGCCGCCGTTCGGCTTCAGGCTGCTCCAGAAGAAGGTGTGATTCCACACCTGGGCGGAGTTGTTGTAGATGCCGCCGCTGCTCTTCTTGATGATCTCTTCGAGCGTTGCGTTCTCGAATTCAGTGCCCTTGATCAGGTTGTTCAGGTTGGTGACGTAAGCCTGATGGTGCTTGCTGTAGTGGAAGTCGAAGGTCTCTTCCGAGATGTGCGGAACGAGCGCGTTCTTGGCAAAGGGAAGGGGCGGCAGAGTGTGTTCCATGGTATGGCTCCTTGGTAACTTGGAAGGATCTGCGAACGCAGAAGAACCTGGCGAAAACCCGAGGATTTTAGTCGGGAAAGCCGGAGCCTGACAACCTCGTGGCGCCTTTGCGACGCCACGAGATCTTCATGTCGATATACCTGGAACCTCTATGCAAAACCCTTACTGGGCGCCGCTTCCGAGGCCGGTGTTGTTGAACTCGAAGAAGCGGTTGGCACTGTAGGGGCCTTCCACCGAGCTGTACGGACGACGCGCCGTCGACGGGCCCCAGGGCTCGGCTACGCGCACGTGCTTGCCGATGTTCGACTCGCGGATCACCAGCTGGCCGTTCGGCGACACGCCGTTGTTGTACACCGCCAGCGAGGCGACGCCTTCGTCCCAGGCGCGGCCCAGGTAGCTGCCGTTCGGCGTGGTCAGCGTGTCGGTGTCGAAGGTGCTGGTGACGAACAGGAAGCCGTACTGGTTGCGCGGGTCGGTGCTCGGCGCCAGCCCGATGCCGCTGACCTGGCGGTTGCCCAGGTGACGGATGCGGGTGCTCTCGAACACGGCGGTGCCGCGACCGAAGATGAAGTCCACATCGCCTTCCACGTAGCTGTGCTTGAAGTAGCTGCGCGCCACGGTGTTGATGTTGGCGCTCTTCACGTACAGGGTGTCCTGGTGGCCCAGCACGCGCACGTTCTCGAACTCGTTGCGGTCACCGTTGAGCATCAGCGCCACGCCTTGCTGGCTGGTGGTGCCGTAGGTGCCTTCTACGTAGTCGTTGGCGAAGGTGATGTTCTTGGCCTGGAAGTGGCCGGCATTCACCGCGAAGGTGGCGCTGCCGCTGGTGCCGAAGGTTGCGCCGGACAGGTTGGCGTTGCAGGGGTTGGCACTGCTGCCCACCGGCTTCGGCGTGGGGTTGGCGTTGTTGTAGACGATGACCGTCTTGGCGGCGTTGCTGTCGGTGCTGTACAGCGTGATGGGCGGTGCAGCGGCGGGAACGCACACCACCTCGCGATAGGTGCCCGGCTTCACGCGCAGGTACAGGCGGGTGGCGCCACCTTGCAGCACGGCGGCATTCACAGCCTCTTGCACGGTAGCGTGGGTGCCGCTGCCGTCGGCAGCGATGGTGGCGAAGGGCTTCTTCGAACTCACCGAGCCGATGCCCGCTGTCGGGTTCCAGTTGTCGGTGACCAGAGCGCCCAGCGTGCCGCCTTGTGCGAGGTACTTCAGCGGCGTGTGGTTCTTCGCTTCGGCCGCGCTCAGTTGCGGGCGGTTCGGCGTGCTCGGGATTTCGGCCTGCGCCAGGCTGCCGCACAGGGTGGCTGTGGTTGCAACGGCGGCAACGGCGAGATGACGGGTGTGGCGCGCAAGGGCGCCCTGACGGCAATTTGCTGTCATGCTGAACTCCTCCAAGAGTAGATTTATCGACGCGATGTGTACGCGTCGGGTACGCGATATGCGGAACGGGTCGACGCCCGTTTGCCGCAGATTCTAGGAGCGGGAGTTGCCGGCCAATCTGCGCCATGTCGCTGTATATGAAATATATTTCCAGCAAGGCGTTTGTCTGCGGCAGGAACCAAGCAGCCGCTGTCCCGGTCTGTCCGGCACCTCCAAGATGATCCCCACATGAACTCCCTGCGACTGTCCTTGACCATGCTCCGCCGCGACCTGCGTGCGGGCGAACTGACGATGCTGGCCGTGGCCCTGCTGGTGGCGGTGGCGGCGCTCACCAGCGTGGGCTTCCTGACCGACCGGGTGCGCATCGGTCTGGAACGCGATGCCAACCAGTTGCTGGGCGGGGATCTGCTGGTGCTGTCCGATCAACCCGTGCCGCAGCCCTGGCTGGACGAAGCGCGGCAGCGCGGCTTGCGTGCGCAGACCTCCATGCTCTTCAACAGCATGGTCAGTACTGAAGACATGGCGCAGCTGGGCGCGGTGAAGGCGGTGGAGCCGGACTACCCGCTGCGTGGCAGCTTGAAGATTGCCGGACGCATGGGCGACAGCGGCGCCGAAGCCGGCCGGGTGCCGGCCAGCGGCGAGCTGTGGCTGGAGGAGCGGCTGATCTCTGCGCTGGCTGTGAAGGTCGGCGATACGGTGCAACTGGGACAGATGAATTTCCGCGTCGGCGGCATCGTCACCTTCGAGTCTGACCGCGGCAGCAGCTTCTTCGCTTTCGTGCCGCGCATCCTCATGAACGCCGCCGACGTGCCGGCCACCGGTCTGATCCAGGAAGGCAGCCGCGCGCGCTACCGCCTGCATGCCGCCGGTGAGCGTCGCGACGTGGCTGCGCTGGACGCCTGGATCCGTCCGCAGCTCGCCCGCGGTCAGAGCCTGGAGAGCATCGACAACGCGCGGCCCGAAGTGCGCGAAGGCATGGACCGCGCGCAGCGTTTCCTGCGTCTGGCCGCGATGCTGGCGGTGGTGTTGGCGGCGGTGGCCACCGGCCTGTCGGCACGGCGCTACCTGCAGCGCCACCTCGATGGTTGTGCGGCGATGCGCTGTTTCGGCGCGACGCGCGGGCAGTTGTTGCGACTCTTCCTTGGCGAGTTTCTGGTGTTCGGCGTGATCGTCGCGGCCGTGGGCTGCGTGCTGGGCTTCGTCGTGCAGGCTGCGCTGGGTGGCATGGCAGCCAACCTGCTGGATGCTGATCTGCCGGCGCCGGGCTTCCTGCCCGTACTGCACGGTCTGCTGGTCGGCATCGTGCTGGTGCTGGGTTTCATCGCGCCGCAACTGCTTCGCCTGGCCACCGTGCCACCGGTGCATGTCCTGCGTCGCGAATGGGGCGCTGCGGATGCCGGCAGTCTCGCGTTGTGGGGCATCGGTGCGCTGGCGCTGTCGGCGCTGATGCTGTGGATCGCTGCCGACTTGCGGCTCGGCTTCAACGTCATCGCCGGCTTCGCGGTGGCCTGTCTGGTTTTCGCGCTGGTGGCGCGGAGCCTGCTCGGGCTGGCGGCGCGTGCGCGCATGCGTGGCGCCTGGGGCCTGCGCTACGGGCTGGCGGCGCTGCATCGCCGGCGCGCCAGCAGCGTCGTGCAGGCCGTGGCGCTGGCGCTCGGCATCACGGCGGTGCTGTTGCTCACCGTCACTTCGGCGGACCTCCTGGACGCCTGGCGCCAGCGGCAACCGGCGGATGCGCCCAACCGTTTCGTGCTGAACATCCAGCCGGAGCAGCGCGAGCCGGTGCGAGCGCTGCTGCGTGAGCACGGTTTCGACGAGGTCCACCTGTTGCCGATGGTGCGAGGACGACTGGTCGGTGTGAATGGCCAGCAGATCAAGCTGGAGGCGCTGGAGGAAGAGCGTGCGCGTCGCCAGGCGGAGCGCGAGTTCAACCTGTCATGGGCGGGCGCCTTGCAGTCCGGCAACCGCATCGTCGCCGGTCGCTGGCATGGCGAGAGCGCTGGCAAGGAATGGTCGGTGGAAGAGGGCATCGCCAAACGTCTCGGCATCAAGCTGGGTGACCAACTGGCATTCGAGATCGCGGGGCGGCGCATCGAGGCGCCGGTGACCTCAATCCGCAAGCTGGAATGGGATTCGATGCGGGTGAATTTCTTCGTGACCGCTTCGCCCGGCATGCTGGAGGACTATCCGGCCAGCTTCATCACCAGCTTCCATCTGCCGGAAGGCCAGGACGCGGTGGTGAGTGCGCTGGTGTCCGGTTTCCCGAACCTGACCGTCATCGACGTGGCTGCCGTGCTGGGGCAGGTCAAGGCGATGACCGACCGGCTCATCCAGGTGGTGCAGTTCATCTTCGGCTTCGCGCTGCTGGCGGGCGCCGTGGTGCTCTACGCCGCGTTGCAGGCCACCCACGACGAGCGCATGCGTGAGCTGGCGGTACTGCGCACGCTGGGCGCGCGCAACGTGCAGCTGCGGCAGGCCATGCTGGCGGAGTTCGCCGTGCTGGGCCTGCTGGCCGCGGCACTGGCGGTGATCGCCACGCTGGGCATCGGCTTCGTACTGTCGGAGTTCGTGTTCGACCTGCCTTTCAATCCGCGCGCACTCACGCTGTTGCTGGTCAGCCTGCTGACCGCCGGCGCCATCACGCTGCTCGGCTGGCTGGGCGTGCGCAAGCTGCTGCATCACACGGTGGTGGAGGGGCTGCGGGCGGCCGCATAATCCGTTCATGCAAGACATCATCCGCGCCTATGCGCGCGCTCTGCGCAGCCTGTCGCAGCCCGGCCTGCTGTGGCACCTCGTGTGGCCGACGCTGCTGGCCATCGCGTTCTGGGTGGGCATCGGCATCTTCTTCTGGGCCGATGCCACGGCGGCTTTGCTGTCCATCCTGCAGCGCTGGCCCTTGATCGGCGGATGGCTGAGCGATGGCGATACGCTGCGCGCAGCCACCGGCTTCGTCATCAACCTGCTGCTGTTCCTGCTGTCGGTGCCACTGGTGTTCGTCACCGCGGCGCTCATCGTCGCCGTGGTGGCGCTGCCCTTCATGCTCGACCGCGTGGCGCGCAGCGACTATGCGGACCTGGAGCTGCGCGGTGGTGGCAGCTTCACGGGTAGCGTGTTCAATGCGCTGTGGGCGTTGCTGGTATTCCTGGTCGTCGCGTTCTTCACCTTGCCGCTGTGGCTGGTGCCGGGGCTGGGCATCGTGCTGTCGGTGGGGTTGTCGGCCTGGCTCAACCAGCGTTGCTACCGCTATGACGCGCTGATGGCCCATGCCGATCGCGCGGAGATGAAGGACGTGCCGCGGCGGCATCGTGGCAGCCTGTACCTGCTGGGCATCGGTGCCGGCGTGCTGGCCTTCGTGCCGGTGCTCAACCTCTTCGTGCCGGCCTTCACCGGACTGGCATTCGTTCATTACCTGCTGGAAGCACTGCGACTACATCGCGGCGCACGGCCACTGGAAGGACGGGCATGGGTGTCGGCCTCCTGATCATCGGCGACGAGATACTGTCCGGCCGGCGCAAGGACGTGCATCTCGCGCGCAGCATCGAGCTGCTGTCCGCGCGCGGGCTACGCCTGGGCTGGGCGCGTTATCTCGCAGACGATCGCGACGGCCTGTCTGCCGTGCTGCGCGAGACGCTGGCGGGCGGGGACATCGTGTTCTCCTTCGGCGGCATCGGCGCCACGCCTGACGACCACACCCGGCAGGCCGCGGCGGCGGCACGCGGCGTACCGACCGTTTTGCATCCGGAGGCGGCGAAGTTGATCGACGCCCAGATGCAGGCACGCTGGGGCCAGCCGGCTACACCGCAGCAGCTGGCGATGGGCGAGTTTCCGCAAGGTGCTGCGCTGATTCCCAATCCGGTGAACCGCATCCCCGGCTTTTCACTGGGTGACCACCACTTCGTGCCGGGTTTTCCGCAGATGGCGCATCCGATGGTGGAGTGGGTGCTGGATACGCATTACGCCCATCTGCATCATCGCGAGGACTGGGTGGAGGCGGCGCTGCGCGTGTATGAAGCGCCGGAGAGTGCGTTGGTGGATCTGATGCTGGCGCTGGAGCAGCGTCATGGGGTCACGGTGTTCAGCCTGCCGCATCTGGGCAGTGACACGACCCGCCGGCACATCGAGTTGGGCGCGAAGGGGCGGGCGGATGCCGTAGCGGCCGCCATGGCGGAGATGCGCGAAGCGCTATCGCAACGGGGATATCCGGTGGAGGCCTTGACGGGCTGACGCACTCCGAATCCCAGGATCCAGAAACAAGAAAGCCCGCGTTGCGCGGGCTTTCTTGTTTGCCAGCTTGCGCCGGCTTTACTGGCGTCAGCGTGACGTCAGTGGCGTGACGCTCAGGCCGCGGCCTTCTTCGCCTTGGTAGCCGTAGCGCCGACAGCCTTCACCGTCGCGTCGGTGGCGGCGGCCATGTTCGCTTCGGTCATCTCGGCAACCTGCTTGGCAGCCTTGCTCATGCTGTCGTAGGCCGAGTTGGCGGCAGCGATGGCGGACTTCATGGCAGCCACGGCCACGTCGGAACCAGCCGGAGCGGACTTGGCAGCCTTGTCCAGCACAGCCGAGACGTTCTTGTTCACTTCGGACATCTGCACTTCGAAGATCTTGGACAGCTCGCCCTGCAGTTCCGAGCTGATTTCGTACAGGCTGCGGGAATAGGCGACAGCCTTTTCCACTGCCGGCTTGGCCAGCGAGGATTGCAGGCTTACCAGCTCCTGCACGTCCTTGGCACCCAGCAGCGCCTTGGAGCTTGCCACGCTGTCTTCGAGGATGGAGCGGGCGGTGTTCAGGTTCAGCGCTGCAATGCGCTCGGCACCCGCGAAAGCGGTATTGGCCAAGGTGAGCAGCGTTTCGACACCGGCTTTGTTTGTCGCAGCGAATTGCTCAGGGGTAGCAAACATGACGTTTCTCCTGTGTAGGTACAGCTAATGGTGGGACATCACTCGCTAGGCGCCCCGCTGCAGCCGGGTTTGTTGCGCCGCACAATTCGAATTATAGGGACGGAAAAGTCAATGTCAACGCAGCTTTGTGCATTGCGATGAGGAGGAGGGATTGTCTGTTCCTATCGGAAACAGGGAGTTACGTCGAAAGTTGTAAGGCATTCATGACGTCGTGCTGCGCTGCCGCGCGACCTGCGTTACGACGAATGACAGGCGCAGTCTCGCGTTGCGCAAGACTGCGGCGGATGACGTCCGGGTTTCCGGCGTGGATCAGGGGCGTGCGGCAGGCGCCGAAGCGGCGGGTGCCGGCGTACCGGCCTTGGGCTGGATCACGGCCCTGACCCGTTCGCCGGTGCTGACGACCTTGGCATCCGGGCCGTTGGTGACCAGGTAGTTCTCGGTCAGGCCGTCGTACTCGATGTACTGGCCGCGCACTTCGTCACGCCCGCTTTTGACGTGGGCGCGCTGGAAGAGCTGGGCCTTGTCACGGCGACCGTCGTACTCGATGCGCTCGGCTTCGCCCTCGATGTACTCGTTGCTGGCCTCGCGCTTCTGGCGGAAACGGGCGAGTCCGCCCTCGCCACCGGTGGCCACGCCTTTCTGGAAGCCGTCGGTGTCCTGGGTCACCACAACCTTGTCGGCGAGGATCTGCAGGGTGCCCTGGGTCATCTTCACGCGGCCCTCGAAGGTCTGCACCTTGTTCTTGTCATCCACGCTGAGGCGGTCTGCCTCGATGTTGACGGGTTTGCTCCGGTCGGCCCGTTCGGCATGGGCCGGGAGGGCCAGCAGGGCGAGGATGATGAGGGTGGCTCGGGAAATGGTTCTGATCATGGCGAAGTCTATCGGGCCAGGGTGGCACGGGCCTGGTTCAGCTTGAGCAGGCCGTTGAGGTTGTCCCACTCGCCGCCGACGCCGTCAACCCGGCTGATGCCCTGGGTCATGGTCAGCGGTGCGTCGGTACGGGCGATCTCGTCGTCGGTCAGTACGGTAAGGCGTTCGGTCACCAGCGTCTGCGGCGCAGAGCCGTCCTTGTTGTGCTTGGTGCCGACAACACGTCCGGTGAGTTCCACGATGCGCGACTGGTCGCTCAGGTGGGCGGCGTCGGCCGACCAGTCCATGATCGCGTCGGTACCGGTGAAGCGCAGGCGCGGCGCCACGAGATCGGCGGTGTCGTCGTCCGGGTAATGCAGGCCGCGTTCGGCGGTCAGGATGAATTGCGGGCTGCCGTCCAGGTTGAAGCGCTGCACGCGGAAGCCCTCGACGATGGCGTCCGGGTCGTGGCGGTCCAGGCTCGGGCGGGGTTGTGCTTCGCCGCTCACGAACTGCTCCAGCCAGAAAGTGGCGGCAGCAAGCAGCGCGGCGAGGATCAGGGGGAAAAGGGTGTAGAGCCGTTTCATCCCAGGTAGACAGCGTGCATCGCGTCCAGTTTGCCCTGTGCGCTGAGGATGAAGTCGCAGACCTCGCGCGCGGCGCCGCGGCCGCCGGAGCGGGTGCTGACGTAATCGACGTGGCGATGCACCAGCGGGTGGCCATCGGCCGGGCTGGCGGTGAAGCCGCAACGACGCAGGATGGGCAGATCCACCACGTCGTCGCCCATGTAGCCGGCATGCTCGGCCGGGATGCCGAGCTTGTCGAGCAGCTCCGCCAGTGCGGCGGTCTTGTCGTGGACGTTCTGGTACAGATACTGGATGCCCAGGCTCGCAGCGCGCAGCTCCAGCCCGCGGCTGCCACGACCGCTGATGACGGCGACCACGATGCCGGCTTCCTGCAGCATCTTCAGGCCGTGACCGTCGAGGGTGTGGAAGACCTTGAGCTCCTCGCCCTGCGGGCCGAACAGCAGGCTGCCGTCAGTGAGCACACCGTCGACATCGAAACCCATCAGGCGCACTTGCGCCGCTTTCTGTTGCGCAAGCATCAGATGACCTTCGCGTTCATGAGATCCAGCGTATTGAAGGCGCCGACCAGCAGACCCGCGCCATCGACCACAAGGATCTGACTGATGCGGGCCTTGTCCATGAGCGCCGCCGCTTCGGTGGCCAGCGCCTCTGGGCCGATGTTGCGCGGGTTGGCGTGCATCACGTCGGCGATCTTCAGACCCTTGATGTCGCCGCTGCGTTCCAGCAGGCGGCGTAGGTCGCCGTCGGTGAAGATGCCCACCGCGCGGCCCGCGTCGTCGACGACCGCCGTCATGCCCAGGCCCTTGCGGCTCATTTCCAGCAAGGCGTCCGGGAAGGTAGCGGTTACCGGCACGCGCGGGATGGCGTCACCGCTGCGCATGACGTCGCGGACGTGTGTCAGCAGGCGGCGGCCCAGCGCGCCACCCGGGTGGGAGCGGGCGAAGTCTTCCGGGCCGAAGCCACGGGCGTCCAGCAGGGCGACGGCCAGTGCATCACCCAGCGCCAGCGCGGCCGTGGTGCTGGCCGTCGGGGCGAGATTGAGCGGGCAGGCTTCCTCGGACACGCCGGCATCGAGGTGGACGTCGGCCAGCACACCCAGCGCGGAGGACGGATTGCCGGTCATGGCGATGACCCGGGTGCCGAGGCGCTTCACCACCGGCATGATGGTCAGCAGCTCGGCCGTGGTGCCGGAATTGGACAGGGCGATCAGCACATCGTCGCCGGTCACCATGCCGAGGTCGCCGTGGGCGGCTTCCGCAGGGTGGACGAAATAGGACGGCGTGCCGGTCGAGGACAGGGTCGCGGCCATCTTGCGCGCGATGTGGCCGGACTTGCCGACGCCGCTGACGATGACACGGCCGCGGCTATCGAGTATGAGCTGCAGCGCACGCAGGAAGTCGGCGTCCAGGCGGTCGGCCAGCGCGGTGACCGCGGCGGCTTCGATGTCGAGCACGCGGCGGGCGAGGGCCAGCGCACCTTCACCTGCGATCAGGCGGGGACGGCCGTCATCGGCGACGGCTTGCGGAGAGGGATTTGAGGACAAGGGCATGACCAGACTTGGGCGGGAAACGCCCTACGGTTACACTGCTGGCGGAGTATAACAAAACACCCTCCAGCCCCCGTCCTGGCGCGGCTTGCGAGCGGTTCACACCATCGTCCGTCCATGAATCACCACGCCCTGGAACTGCTCTTGCTGCTGCTGGCGGTCGCCGTTGCGGTGGTGGCCTTGTTCCGTTCGCTGAACCTGCCCACCGTGCTGGCCTACCTGGCCGTCGGCGCGGTGCTCGGCCCGCATGCCGCCGGCGTGGTGCCCGACAACGACAGTGCGCGCTACCTCGCCGAGTTCGGCGTGGTGTTCCTGATGTTCTCCATCGGCCTGGAGTTCTCGCTGCCGCGGCTGTTCGCCATGAAGCGCACGGTGCTGGGCCTGGGCGGCCTGCAGGTCACGGTGACCCTGGCCGTGGGTACGCTCCTGCTGTGGCTTGCCGGCGTGACGCCGACCGGCGCCTTCGCGGTGGCGGGCGCGATCGTCATGTCCTCCACCGCGTTGCTGTCCAAGCTGCTCACCGACCGGCTGGAGCTGGATGCCCCGCACGGCCGCGCGGTCATCGGCGTGCTGCTGTTCCAGGACCTGGCGGTGGTGCCGCTGCTGATCCTGATCCCGGCGCTGAGCCGGCCGGCCGAGATGCTGGCCATGACGCTGGGCATCGCGGCCCTGAAGGCGGCGGTCGTGCTGTTCATCATGTTGTACCTCGGCCAGCGCCTGATGCGGCCATGGTTCACCGTCGTGGCACGGCGCAAGTCGTCCGAGCTGTTCATGCTCAACGTGCTGCTGGTGACGCTGGGCCTGTCCTGGGTGACCGAGAAGGCCGGCCTGTCGATGGCCCTGGGTGCCTTCCTCGCCGGCATGCTGATCTCGGAAACCGAGTACCGCTACCAGGTGGAGGAGGACATCAAGCCCTTCCGCGACGTGCTGGTTGGTTTCTTCCTGGTCACCGTCGGCATGCTGCTGGATTTCGACGTGCTGGCCGAGCATGCCTGGCTGGTACTGGCGGCGCTGTCCGGCCTGCTGATCATCAAGTTTGCGGTGATCTTCGGTGTGGCACGCGCGATGGGCGACTCCACCAGCACGGCCGTGCGCAGTGGCCTGTGGCTGTGCGCGGGTGGTGAGTTCGGCTTCGTGTTGCTGGGCCAGACCGGCGGCCTGCTGTCAGCTTCGGCCTTCCAGATATTCGTCGCCGCGCTGGTGCTGTCGCTGTTGATCGCCCCGTTGCTGGTGCAGGTCAGCGACAAGGTGGTGATGCGTTTCGTCGCCTCCGAATGGCTGATGCGCTCCATGGAGCTGACCCGCGTGGCGGCGCAGAGCATGCGCAGCGAGCGCCACGTCATCCTGTGCGGCTTCGGCCGCAGCGGCCAGTACATGGCGCGCTTCCTGGAGCAGGAAGGCATTGGCTACATCGCCCTGGATATCGACCCGGATCTGGTGCGCGAAGCCGCCGCGGCCGGCAGCACCGTGGTGTTCGGCGACAGCGCGCGCCGTGAGAATCTCGTCGCCGCCGGCATCATGCGCGCCAGCGTGGTCGTGGTGTCCTTCAACGACCTGCATTCCACGCTGCGCGTGATGCATCACGTCCAGGCGATCCGCCCCGAAGTGCCCATCGTTGCGCGCGCTGCGGGAGAAAGCGAAATGGAGCAGTTGCTCGATTCCGGCGCGACCGAGGTCGTGCCCGAGATGCTGGAAGCCAGCATCATGCTGGCCAGCCACACGCTGGCCTTGTCGGGCGTGCCGCTGTCACGCGTCATCCGCCGCATGCGCGACATCCGCGCACAACGCTACGGCCTGATGCGCGGTTTCTTCCACGGCACCTCGGAATCGGCTGACCGGCCCGAAGCACAGCAGGAGCGCCTGCAGTCGATTTCCCTGACACCCGGCGCTTGGGCCATCGGCCTGACGCTGGGCGACCTGAACCTGGAAGGGCTGGGGGTGAAAGTGTCGGCGCTACGCCGTCGCGGCATCCGCGCTACCGAGCCGGGTCCGGAGACGCGGCTGGCAGCGGGCGATGTGCTGGTACTGCTGGGCGGGCCCGCGGATCTGGCGCTGGCCGAACTGCGGGTATTGAAGGGCGGCTAGGCCGCCTGCAGATCCAGATGCAGCCGGATTCGTTCTAGAAGCTGGCGCACGCGGTGAAGAGATCGGAGTCCGCCACCGGCCCGGAGGCCGTGGAGGCAGCCGTCAGCGTGCTGCCGCTCATGGTGCCGAAACGCACCGAGCCAGTCGCAGGGTTGCCGTCATCCATGGTGGTATCTGCCTGCTGCGCAACACGGCCGGAGATGTTGCCCTGGCAGACGAAAACGCGGCCGTTCATGTTGCTGGCCGGCGCCGCGCTCTGCACGCCGATCCGGCCGCCTTCGCTGTTGCGCGGCTGCCAGTCGCCGGTGAGCGTACCGTCGCCCGAGGCGAGGTTTGCGCGACGCAGATGAGCCCAGATCTTGCTGGATTCGTCGGTAGTCGTTGTCGAGTTCCAGTTGCCTTCGATAAGCCCGTCACCGTCGCCGTTCTCGGCCGCAATGGTGTTTTGCAAGTGCTTATCTGCGCTGGGGTCGTCACCCGGCAGTGCCCTGAAGCGATCCTGGTAGGCGGCGATCATGGTGGCCGTATTGCGGAAGTCATTGACGATGGCCTTCGACTTCGCGCTGTTGATCAGCTCCTGCCCTTTCAACACTCCGCCCAGCAGCAGACCGATGATGACCAGTACGATGGCGACCTCGACCAGCGTGAAGCCGGATTGTTGTTTTTTCATGACTCTCTATCCGTTTGTTCTGTGATGTGGCGCGAAAGCATGAGCAAAGTTGATGCCACGCGGCGATGCACGCCAAGACTGTCTATTTCAAAGCATTTGCGCAGCGCACACTGTCAGGATTCGGGCAGGGTGTGGAATAGATCACACCGGGCGCCGGCATGTGTGCGGATTCTGTCAGGCAGATCATGAAGAGTGTTTCTCCCATGATTCCGACTAGCCTGCACGAAGGCCTGGCCCTGCGCCTGGCGCGTCCCTGGTCGCTGGCGCTGGCGCTGGGCTTGCTGCATCTCGGCCTGCTGCAGGACGTGATGACCCCCGTGGGGCGCGGCCTGCTGCTTGCGCATCTTGGCGCGGTGCTGGTGTGGCAGCCGCTGGTGAGTGGCGCCCGCCAGTTGCGCCCGGTCGAACTGGTACTGGGACTGGCTGCCGCTGCGGCTGCGGGCTGGTGGATGAGCTGGGGCCTTGCGCTGGTGTGGATGCTGCTGCTGGCCGGCATGCTCGGCGGCAAGTTGTTCCGCCATGCGCGCCCCCGCGAGCGCGTGCCGTACTGGCTGGCCTTGGGTTATCTGGTGCTGGCGATGTTGGGGCTGACCCTGCCTCAGCTCTTGCCGGGACATTCGGCGCCGCGCGAATTACTCGCCGAAGTAGCCGCCTGGACCGGCCTCCCGTTGCTCGGCCTGATGTTGCTGACCGGGCGGGCGCGACAGGAACCGCGCGGGCCACAGGCGCTGGATTTCGTCGGCAGCCTGGTGATCATGCTGGTGCTGGCCGGGCTGATGCTGGGTGCGGTGGCGCTGATGTACATCGACGATCGCGGCTACGTGGAAGCACTGCTGCGCAGCCTGATGGCGATGGTGGTCGGCCTGCTGGTGCTGGGCTGGGCCTGGAATCCGCGGCAGGATTTCGGCGGCTTGGGCCTGGCCGTGTCGCGCCACCTGCTGGGCGGCGCCCAGCCTTTCGAGCGCTGGCTGGAGGCCGTGGCCGATTCGGCCTTGCGCGAGGACGCACCGGCCACGCTGGTGGAGCGCGCCTGCCAGCACATGCTGTTGTGGCCTTCGTTGCGGGCGGTGCGCTGGCAGGTGAGCGCACCGGTGCAGCAGCAGGGCCTGGCCGGTGACGTGACGGCGGCGCGTCATTGGCAGCCGCTGTCGCAGGGCACCTTGCGGCTGGAACTGGGCACGCGCCAGGCGTTGGGGCCATCGCAGCTGTGGCAGCTGGACCTGATGCTGCGCGTGCTGGCCGAGTTCCACCGTGCGGCTGTGCAGGCGCAGCGCCTGCAGTCCATGGCCTATGTGCGTGCAGTGCATGAGACCGGCGCGCGCGTGACGCACGAGGTGAAGAACCTGCTGCAGTCGCTGGACACCCTGTGTTTCGCGATCGGGGAGGTCAACGAGGCCGACGCCGCACGCAGCCAGCAGCTGGACGCCCTGATCCGCCGCCAGTTACCGCAGATCAGCGAGCGTCTGCATGTGGCGCTGGCGAGGATCCGCGAGCCGGCCGCGCCGGCTGCCGTGCCGGAACCGGCCGCCGGTTGGTGGAACGCCTTGCAGGAGCGCTATGCGCGCGACGACCTGGTTTTCAGCCTGCAGGAAACGCCGGACGGGGCGTTGGAAACCGCGCGCTTGGCGACGACCTTGTTCGATGCGGTCGCTGACAACCTGCTGCGCAACGTGGCCGACAAGCGCGCCGCGGCGGCACATACGACCGTGCAGGTATCGGTGTGCCTCAGCGTGGAAGAGGGGGCTTGCCAGTTGAGCGTGGAGGACGACGGCGCCGCCATTCCTGCCGAGCGCGCGCTGAACCTGATGGGCATGCCGCTGCCCTCGGCAAGCGGTTTTGGCGTGGGGCTTTACCAGTGCGCGCAGCTGGCGCAGAACGCGGGGTACCGGCTGACGCTGGCCGAGAACCGCGAGGGTTGCGTGCGCTTCGAGCTCAACCCTGCGTCGGCGTTGGGGTCGGGGTAGGCGATGGCTGGGCCGGCGCCTGCCGCCTGAGGCTGGTCGCTTCGCTGCAGTCCTGCAGCGGCCACATGCGCACCATGCCTTTGCCTTTCAGCGAGGCATCGATCGATTCGCTGAACCGGAAGCGGCGGGGCAGGCGCGCGTAGGTCGTCTCGTCGCAGAGGATGCCGCCGGGAATGCTTTCGTCCGTGATGCGGCTGGCGAGGTTCACCGTGTCGCCCCACAGGTCGTAGATGAACTTGCGCTTGCCGACCACGCCGGCGATCACCGGCCCGGTGCCGATGCCGATGCGTACCGCCAGCTTGTGCCGCTGGCATTCCTCGTCCGTCTTCAGCCAGTGCTGGATGTCCAGCGCCAGCAGGGCCACCGGCGTGCAGGCGTCGATGTGGCCGTCGGTGAGGCCGCCGGCCACCATGTAGGCGTCGCCGATGGTCTTGATCTTCTCCAGCCCGCGCGCTTCCGCCAGCTCGTCGAAACGGGAGAACACCCGGTTGAGCAGGCTGAACACTTCCGGCGGACGCATGTGCGCGGCCAGCTCGGTGAAGCGGACGATGTCGGCGAACATCACCGTCACTTCGGCATAGCCGTCGGCGATGGTTTCGTCCGAAGTACGCAGGCGATGCGCGATCGGTTCGGGCAGGATGTTGAGCAACAGCCGCTCGGTGCGTGACTGCTCCACCTTCAGGCGCGCGTGGGCGAACTCCAGCATCTCGCGCGCGTTCAGGCGCTCCAGCAGCGACAGCCGCAGCAGTAGGTAGACGATGGTCGAGATGGTGATGAAGTTGAGCGCGAAGAACAGGATGGAGATGCGCCGTGGCACCGCGTCCTTCACGACCACCACGGCATCCGCCAGCAGGTAGTCCACTGCGCCGGTGGCGAAGGTGAGCACCACGTAGGCGATGAACCAGGGCATCGACTCGCGCACGCCCAGGCACAGCAGCGCGCCGATCGGCGCCAGCAGCCCCCACAGCACGAGGCCGGAGGCGGCGACGAAGTCGCCCATCGCCCACTGCGCCATGAAGGGGAAGAACAGCAGGATGCCCAGCTGCGAGAAACGGAAGAAGTTGAAGTTGCCGAAGCGGATGAACACACCGACATTCAGCGCCACCAGGATCTGCAGCACGAAGGGCAGGGTGGCCGACAGTTGCGGGCCCATCGCCCAGTAGATCAGCAGCCACAGGCCGGCGGCCACGCTGACCAGGCCGCTGATGAAGACCAGCAGCGTCTTCTGCAGACGCAGGTCTTCGTCATCGCCGGGCGCGATGCCGGCATTACGCAGGCGCTGCAGGAAGGACTGGGATTCGCTCACGGCAGCCATATTACCCAGCGCCGCCGCATCGCGGGAAGTGAGAACTAGCCGCTGCCGGAGCTGGATGAAGAGGAACTGCTGGACGAAGACGACGTCGATTGCGGCACGTCGCGGCCGGCTTCGAGCAGGCGGCCGACGAGAACGAAGCGCGACAGCCAGACCACGATGTCATCGCTGTCGGGGGCTTCGGCGACGATGTTCGTGCCGCTCGTGGCGCTGGTGGCATCAGGGCCGGAAGACCAGACTGCTGCCACGACGGATCTTTCGTAGGCGAGGTCGGTACTTCCACCGCTGGCACCCAGCGACACGATGCGGACGTTGCCTTCAGTTGTGAGCGAAATGGTGCTGCCGCTGCCGAAGCGGTCGGTGAGCCGGTAGTTCAACACCTGCCCCCACGGGTCGGTACGTGGCAGCGCCAGCTCCTGCCAGGGAAGCTTGCCAACTGCGTTTGAACACGACGAAGCTGGCATGCCTGTGTCGTCAGCGGCAGCACACGGCAGCGCGCCGGTGACCGCTGCATAACTCAACAGGGCCTCGCGGGCCTCCTCGATCTGGCTGCGCGCCTCGGCGTACTGGGCACGCTGGGTCTGGACCCGCAGCGCGCTGACCGCGCCTGCGGTGAGTAGCGCGATGATCAGCAAAACGATGGCGACCTCGGCCAGCGTGAAGCCCGACTGCCTGACAGGAGTCATCCGTTCAAGCGCCATAGCCACAACGCACCGCGCCGGTGGAAACGCTCATCGTGCAGGCATACGCTGTCGGGTCGGTGCGATCCATCGACAGGGTGATGGTCTGGTTCATAGCCGAATAGTCCATGAAGGCGTACCAGCCGTTGAAGCACAGCCAGGAGACCGCCTGTTTCTGGGTGCCATCGTACGGGCAGGCGCTTCCGGAAACTGATTCGGCCAGCGGATGCAGGCGCAGGTCGAACTGGTGCGAGTTGCTGGCGTTGCGCAGGTCGGCGACCGTGCCGTTGCCGAGGCTGCCCATGCGTATCTGCAGCTCGTCGCGGATGCTGGGCGACGTGGCGTCCGGCGACGGCGCGTCACTTGCAAGTGTCACCAGAACGCGCCGCAGGACCGGGCGCAACAGCTCTTCGCGTGAAATGGGCATCACAGTGTCGTTGAAGGCGGTGGTGGAAACGGCAGTAACGTAAAAGGCGTCGCCATCAGCATTGCTTGTACCGTCTGAGTCCAGAAAGGCGCTTGCCGGACCACCCACACATTCGTACTGAGTGGCAGTGCCGCGCAGTGCCCCCTGACCCCCCAGTGCTCGACCGGGTGCAATCAGCAGCGCAGCAGGTTGCGTCACGACGCTACCGTCCAGGCGCAGACTGCTTGTAATAACCGGATTGAGGGCGTCGCGAGAGTCGCCACGGTCGCGCACGTTGCCCATGTTCTTGTAGGCCGCGCTGACGACATACCAGAGGCATTCGCCATCGCCGTCCCGGCTGGCCATCAGGCCCAGCTTGAACCAGGGCAGGCGTCCTGCAACGTCTGTAGTCGCATTGCTGCAGCCGGGGACTGAATTATCAAGAGAACCGTCGAGATCGCTGGTCGGACAGGGGAGGGTTCCCGGCGTGTTGTCCTCGGACAGTGCGTGGGCAATCAGTGCCAGCTTGGCGTCGCGCAAGGCGCGGAGTGTGTCGCGTTGGGCCCTGATGTCCGTGCGCTCACTGGCCACGCGCAGGCCATGGGCCACCCAGGCAGCGCTGAAGCTCGCGATCACGACCAGCACGGCGAGCAATGCGTAGCCGCGGGCGAGCCGGCGGTACGGCGAAGGCACCTCAGCGTGCCTCGGGTGAGGCCGGCGTCACGCGCAAGGTCTGCCCGACCTTCACCTCACGTTGCTTGCCGTCACCGACGAACACATCCACCGAGCGATCGCCGACGCGCGCGACCGGCGCATTGCGTTGGTAAGCGCGGCCGTTGATCCACACGGTGCTGGGGCCGCCAGAGCGCCGCACGATGCCGTCCACCCGCACCTCGTCCATCGGTTGTTCCGGCGTCACGCTGGCGTTGCGGCCGCGCAGTTCGTCGAGGATGGCGCGTTTCTGTGTGGTGTTGAACAGACGGCCGAGGCCGTCGTCCCCGGGCGTCTGGGCGTGTGCCAACGGGCTCACCAGCAGGCTGACCAGCAAGGTGGCCAGCGCAAGCGACAACGAGAGGCGTGAGGCGCAGCGATTGTTCATGAACCGGTGGCGTTGCGGGCTGGCGGCAGGACGGTGATCCAGTCTAGCTCGCAGTGCGCGTCCAGTGAGGGCGGTGTTTCCCGCGGGTTGGCACGCGGCGCGGCAGGTGCGCGATCAAGGCGGCAGGCGCGGGGCACCACCAGCACGTCACGACGCGCCTGCAGGTCGTCCAGTACGCGCAGCAGGTCGCCTTCGTGCAGCAGGCCGAGGTCCAGGCGCATGCGCGAGACCTGCAGGTTGTACTGATCGTTGCTGATCGGGGTGTTGTCACCGCGACGCAGCGGGCGCTGTGGCATCAGTTCGTAGATCAGGCGGGGCAGACGGCGTTCGTCGCGTACAGCGCGCAGGGAGTCGGCCCAGTCCAGGCGCTGTTCGGGGCCGATGAGCCCTTGCTTGCGCCAGTTCTCGAAGCGGTCGATGGTGGCGCGGATGACGGCCTCGTCACGCTGGGTGTCTGCGAGCCGGGTGCGGATTGCCTGGCGCGCCTGTTCGCTTTGCTGCGCGTCGCGGCGGGCAGCGTCCAGTTCCCGCTGGGTGGAGCGCAGCAGCAGGGTGCCGACGATGCACATGGCAATTGCAAACAGGATGGCCGGCAGCAGCGGGCGCAGGATGTTCGGGTTCAACGTGCACCTCCTGCCTGGGCGGTCTGGCCGTCGGCCCGTGCGGCGGGCCGGCTGGTGATCTGGAAGCTGAATTGCGGTCGGTTGCGCGCGCTGTTGCTGTCGCTCTTCAATGTCTTGTCGGACTCGATGTCGAAGGGCTGGCGCAAACGGCTGACCTCGATGCCGCGGTTCTGCTGCAGGTCAGCCACCAGCGCACGGATGCGTTCGATGGCTGCGCGTGGGTCGCTGGCGGAACCTTCCGGCAGGCTGGCCTCGACGATGAGGCTGGTTTCGCCGGATGCATTCAGGCTGGTGGTGGTGGCCGGGGCTGCGGTGCTGCCGGTGATCTCGCCGCGCGGGCCTGCCTGCCAGTCCAGGCGCTGCAATTCGACATCCGGAAAGCGTTCCAGCGATTGCGACAGCAGGGCCAGCAGCGGGCGCGGGCCGCTGCGCTGGGCGGCCACCTGGTCGAGGTTGTCCACTACGCCGCGCAGGGTGTCCAGCGGTGCCGGCAGCTTGGGCAGGCTGGTCAGCAACTGTTCATAGCGGCGCTCTTCGCGTTGCGTGTCGAGACGCGCCTCCTGTGCCTGCACGCGCAGCTCGCGGGCGTCGAACCAGGCCTTGCTGGCGGCCAGCCCGAAACCGAACAGTGCCAGCATGCCGGCGGCGAAGATGGCACTGCGCGCCTGCCAGACCCGGAAGTAGCGGCGTTCGCTCTCCGGCGCCAGCTGCGGTTCGGCCGGCGCACGCTGGGCCAGGCGCAGGAACAGCGGACGGCAGTTGGAGTCAGTGACGGATTCGCGTACCGACAGGCGCTGGTAGAGCGCTTCCAGCGCGATGGTCTGGAAGTCCAGCGGCTCGCCGCCGGAGAGCTGTGGCAGCAGCGCCTGTTCTTCGTTGCGCGCGGCCAGCATGTACACCGTGAGCGGGCTGTTGCGCGGGATCCAGCGTTGCGCGCTGATGTACTGGTAGGTCTTGCGGGCCTCGCGCAGGCAGTCCGGTCCCCAGTTGGAATAGGGACCGTCCGGGGCGGGCGACAGGCGTGCGAAACGCAGCTGGCCTTCGTCGAAGTAGAGCTGGCGGATGCCGCTGGGCGACAGGGCGATGACCAGCCCGCGTGCCTCCGGCAGCTTGAGGCCGGCCAGCAACTCGCGTGTCATCAGCGGCACGGCGTGCACGGCACGCAGTGCGGCACCGGATGCACGCAGCGCGGTCAGCCAGGGCTCGATGGCGGCGGGGCGCGTGATGGCGGCGAACAGGATGCGCTCGTCACGCCGGCCGGTTTTCTCGCGCCCGAGCGAAATGGCCGTGGCGTAAGGCGAGCCGAAGAAGTGCTGGACCAGCTTGCGCTGGATCAGCGCCTTGCGGTCGGCGCCGATGACGTAGGGAATCGGGTCGAGGTGGAAGCCTTCGTCGGGCAGGTCCACCACCAGGCTGTGGATGTCGGCGCGCGGGCGCTGCTGCACCCAGTAGCTGAAGCCGAGCTGGCCCTCCTCGTCGGTGGGGAAGTAATCCGCCAGGGTGAGGTGGGCGCCGTCGGTGCGGTAGCAGTAGATGCCGGTGTGGTCGACCAGGTGCAGCCAGCGTTTGCTCATTGCCGTCGGTTCTCAGATTTTCATCTTGGTGATGACGTCGTAGATCGGGCCCAGCACCGACAGGGCCACCCATAGCATGAGTGCGCCCAGTATCAGGATCAGCAGGGGCTCCAGCGCGGCCTGCAGGCGGCCGATGGACTCCCGCACGTCGCGATCATAGAAATAACTCACGTTGTGCAGGGCCTGCTCCAGTGAACCGGTGTGCTCACCCACCCGCAGCATGCGGATGACCAGCGGCGGAAACAGGCCGCTGGCCGAAAAGGCTGCCGTGACGTTATGGCCTTCGGCAATCAGTTGTTCGACCCGTTCCAGCGCATTGCGCACAGCCCGGTTGCCCACCACGTCCTGCGCGACGCGCACGGTGTCGATGATGGAGATACCGGAGGCGTACATCATGGCGAACAGGCTGGCGAAGCGCGACAGGATGATCTTGCGGTACACGTCGCCGAACAGCGGCGCAGCCAGCTTGCTGCGGTCCCAGCGGTAGGCTGCACGCGGGGAGGTGGCGATGGCCATCACCAGCCCGGTGCCCGCCGCCGCCACGCCGATGATCACTGCCGGCCACCAGGCCACCATGAAGTCGGAGAGGGCGACGAGGATCTGCGTCTGCAGCGGCAACTGCTGGCCGGTCGAGCGGAACAGGCGCGACAGTTCCGGCACCACGAAGATCATTGCCACGAACACCGCGGCGACGGTCACCATCGCGACGATGCTGGGATAGATCAGCAGCTTCTTGGTGAAGGAGGTCAGCTCGTCCTGGCGCTTCAGCGACTCCGTCAGCTCACGCAGTACGTCGGGCAGGTTGCCACTGGCTTCGCCGGCGCGGATGAGTGCGCAGAACACGCCGTCGAATACACGGCTTTGTTCGGCCAGCGCCTGCGACAGGGTGCGGCCCCCTTCGATGCTTTCCACCACGCTGGCGATGATCTCGCGGAAGCGCGGGTGCTCGGTGGAGTCACGCAGGTCGGCAAGCGCCTCGATGAGCGGCACGCCGGCGCGGGTCAGCTGTTCCAGGTGGAAGCAGAAGTGGATGCGCTCACGCACCGGTACCTGGCCGCCGACCGCGAAGTGCCGTCGTGTCGGGGCGCCATTGATGAAGTCGAGCTCCATACGCTTGAGGCGCATCTCGAGGTCGACGATGTTGATCGCGTCCATCTCACCGCGCACCGTGTGGCCCGCGTGGTCCATCGCCTTGTACGCGAAGATGGGCATCGCGCGGCGCTCCTCAGTGCTCCACGCTGACCATGCGTTCGGTCAGGTCGACCACGCGCGCCAGTTCATCCAGCGAGGTGCTGCCTTCCAGCACGCGGCGCAGGCCGTCTTCCGCCAGGGTACGGAAACCCTTGGCGCGGGCGGCGTTACGGACTTCGCGATAGGTGGCGCGACGGGCGATCAGTTCGTCGATGTCCGCGTCCATGCGCATCAGTTCCATGACCGCCATGCGGCCGCGGTAGCCCTGGAAGTCGCAACGCGCACAGCCCACCGGGTCGTACAGCGTGGTGACAGGTCGCTCGTTGCTGATGCCCAGCAGGCGCAGTTCGTAGGGTTCCGGCGGCCGGCCGCGGCGGCAGTGCGGGCACAGCTTGCGCACCAGGCGCTGCGCCACCACGCCGATGATGTTGCCGGCCATGATGTCCGGCAGGATGCCGATGTCCTGCAGCCGCGGAATGGCGCCGATGGCGGAGTTGGTGTGCAGTGTGGAATACACCTGGTGGCCGGTCATGGCGGCGCGGAAAGCCATCTCCGCCGTTTCGGCATCGCGGATTTCACCCACGAGAATGACATCCGGATCCTGCCGCATCATCGAGCGGATGCCGTTCGCGAAGTCGAGCTTGCTGGCCTCGGACACCGAGGTCTGGCGGATCATCGCCATCGGGTATTCGACGGGGTCTTCGAGGGTCATGATGTTGATGCCCTCGGCGTTGATGTGACTCAGGATCGAGTACAGCGTGGTGGTCTTCCCGCTGCCGGTGGGGCCGGTGAACAGCACGATGCCTTCCGGCCGCGCGATCATCAGCTTCATGAGTTCCAGCTGCGTGTCGGTCAGCCCCAGCTTGTCCAGCGGCACGATGCCCTTCTGGCGGTCGAGCACGCGCAGCACCACGTTCTCGCCATGGATGGTGGGCTGCGAGGACACGCGGAAATCGATCTCGCGACCGCGGATGTTCAGCGAGATGCGGCCGTCCTGCGGCGCGCGACTCTCCGCGATGTTCATGCCAGCCATGACCTTCACGCGGACCGCCATCGCCGGCCAGTAGCTCTTGTGCAGCACGCGGATCTGCCGCAGCAGGCCGTCGATGCGGTAGCGCACGCGCAGGAAGCTGGCTTCCGGCTCGAAGTGGATGTCCGAGGCTTCACGTTTCACCGCGTCGGACAACAGCGCGTCGATGAGGCGTACGACCGGCTGGCTGTACTCGTCGCTGGAGGCGGCCAGCGCGCGGTAGTCGACCTCGCCGGTTTCGATCTCGTTGAGGATGCCGTCGATGGACAGCTCGAAGCCGTAGTACTGGTCGATGGCGCGCGCCAGATCGCTCTCGCCGGCGAGCAGGGTGTCGATCTCTGCATCTTCCGGCAGCACTGCGCGCAGGCGGTCCAGCGCCACCACATCGTCGACGTCGGTGAGCGCCACGGTCAGCCGCAGCTCTTCCTGTTCCCAGCGCAGCGGCAGCAGGCGGTGGCGCTTGGCCACTTCCATCGGCACCAGTGCCAGGGCTTCCGGGTCGGCGATGGCGTGGCCCAGGTCCACGCTCTGCTTGTCGAGGGATTGCGACAGCGCATCGCGCAAGGTGGCTTCCGACAGGAAGCCCAGTTGCACGAGCAGCTTGCCCAGCGGCAGGTTGTTGTGTGCCTGCTCGTGCAGCGCGATCCGCAACTGATCGTCGCTGATCAGGCCTTGTGAGAGGAGCAACTGGCCAAGAGGCTGGCGCGCGGCGGTGAGGCTCATGGCAATCCGCTGGCTTACTGCGCTGCCGGTGCGGGCAGGGTGCGCAGGCGGGCCTGCAGGGCGGCTGGATCGAAGCTCGCCGCGCGCTGGCTGGCGGACTTCAGCGCGCGTTCGTAGAACTGGCGAGCGAGTGCGCCCTGCTGCAATTGATCCAGGCTGACGGCCAGGTTGTAGAGGATGTCCGGGTTGTCGACGTCCAGCGTGTGGGCCTGGAAGAAACTCTGTTGTGCCTCACGCCAGCGCGCCTGGCGGGCGAGCAGGCTGCCCAGGGCAAAGTGGGCGGCTGCGGATTCCGGCTGCGCGGCGACGAGGTTACGCAAACGGCTTTCCGCCGCGGTGTTGTCCCCTTCGCCATATATGAGGGCCAGTTGCGCGCCGGCGTAGGCATTCCTGGGGTCGACCGAAAGGCTCTGCCGGAACAGGCGCTCGGCTTCGTCCGGGCGCCCGCTGCGCAAGGCCAGCGTAGCGAGTGCATCCAGTACGTCGGTGTTGCGTGGCTCCTGCCGCAGGGCCTCGCGGTACAGGGTCAGGGCCTGGTCGAACTGGCCGGCCTGGTAAGCCTGATAGGCGCGCTGACTGGTGGAGCTCTGGGGGGCTGCCGCGGTGCTGCCGCGCTTGAGTGTGATGGCGGCCGGTTCTTCGCCGTCAGTCGCAGCGGGTGTCCCACCTGCTGCACCGGGCGAAGGGTTGCTGCGCTCGCGCGGGCGGTTGGTCAGCGTCGCGGCCGACGAGCTGGGTGCGGCCGGAGTGACTGTGGCGGCCGGGGTAGCCGCGACATCGGCAGGCGACAGCGCATCCGGTGCGGGCGCGGTAGCGTCAATAACCGGTGCCGGCGGCAGGCTGGTGGCAACACCGTTGCCGGAGGTCAGCGCGGGCCCCAGCTGCATGCCGCCGCGTGGCTGGATCGACCACCACACATAGGCCGCGCCCAGTGCCAGGATCAACAGGCCCACCCCGGCAATCACCCACGCCAGGTGACGGCTGCGGGATTCCTTGATGGCGAATACTTCGCGTGTCGCCATGCGTGCGGCAGCCTGCGCAGCGGGCGCAGTGCGGGCAGGCGCCACACGTGGTGCCGGCGGAGCCTGGTCCGGTTGCTCGGCGGCTGGCGCGGTCACTGGCGCGTTGTGGGTCGGTGTGGCGAGCGGCTCCAGGCGCAAGCCGTCGTCGGCTGCCTGCTGGGCCTGGCGTCGTTGTGCTTCGGCCTGTTTCAGCGCATCGATCAGCAGGCTCACGGCGCCTTGCCTCCTGCTCTCTCTGGCAGGGGCGGAATCAGCTGCGGGCCGACGAGGTGTTCGAAGTAGTCCGGTCGGGGCAGCAAGTCACGTTGCCCCGCGTAGTCGCCGGCGATGCTGGTATCGCGCACGATGGTCGGGCGGATGAAGATGACGAGTTCTGTCTTGCGCTGGGTGTCGTCCCGGTTCTGGAACAGGGCGCCGATGAAGGACAGCGACGATATGCCCGGCACTGCATCGGTCCTGTTGTCGAGCAGATCCTCCATCAGCCCGCCGAGCACTGCGATGTTGCCGTTGCCGACCCGCATGACCGAGTCCATTTCGCGGGCGCGGATGACCGGAATGGTATTGACGATGCCCTTGTCCTTCAGCACCGGGTTCGGATCCACCGCCTGGCCGATGACGCGCGACAGCGTGGGGCGCACGCCCAGGGTGATGTTGTCGTCATCGCCGATCTGCGGCGTGATGTTCATGACCAGGCCGACGGGAACGGAGTGCACCGTTGTCGTATAGATGGTGCGCGCCTGGGCGTTCTGGTTGCCTTCGCGTTCGTCGACGTCGATGGTGAAATAGATGTTGTCATCCACCACCTTCAGCACGGCACTCTGGTTGTTCAGTACCGACAGCTTCGGGCTGGACAGTACCTTCACGTTGCCGAAGGACTCCAGCAGCTTGATCGCGCCGTCGAAGTTGCCGCCACGCGATGTGTAGCCCAGCTCGATGAAGGATGACGCTGGCGCGGTGAGTGCGCCCGCCGCACCCTGGATGACGCGCAAGCCCGTGTCGAAGAGGTTCAGCGCGCTCCAGTTGATTCCCTGCTGGTAATTGCGCGAGAGCTGGACCTCGGCAATGGTCGCTTCGATCAAGACCTGTCGGCGTGCGCGATGGGACACCTTGTCGAGAAATTCCTGCACCTTCTCGTGCTGACGCGACGTCGCGCGTACGGACAGCACGCCGGTCTCGATGTTGGCGATGACCGACGCCGCTTCACGGAAGGTGACTGTGCGAACGGTCGTGCTCTCGTTGGCGCTGGTACCGAGCATGCCCGGTGCAGGAGCATTGGCACTGGAGCCTGCCGTGGCCGAGTTCTGGCCCAGCGCTGCCGTGATGGCGGAGGTGGCGAGTGGGCTCAGGGTCTGGCTGCTCGTCTGCTGGATGGTGGTTTCGCCCTTGCCTTCGGGGAATACCTTGTCCGTCTCGCGCAGCAGATCCTTCACGTTCTGTACCAGGGAGTCCCAGAAACGATGTCTTGACGTGTTGTCGATGCGTGACTGGGAGCTGTTGCCCGAGGCCATCGCCGTTGGCTGGTTGCCGCCGCTGTTGCCCGTAGAGGCGGCAGAGCCGATCTGCGACGCGATCGACACCGAACTGCTCGCGTCGCGGTTCAGGTTGACGTAGTCCACCCGGTAGCTGCGCAGATAAGGGGTGTCCGGCATCACCACCAGGTTCGGTCCGTCCAGCTCGAAGCGCATGTCCGTCTGACGGGCGATGCGGGTCAGCAATTGCGGCAGCGTCTGGTCCAGCGCATTGAGCGTGACGGTGCCGCTGATGCCAGGGTGGATGTCCACATTCACGCGTGCGTCCCGCGCCAGCGCGAACAGCAGGTCCTGCACCCGCACATTGTTAACGACTACCGAATAGGTCTCAGGCTTGGCCTGAGCACGCGGTGGCGGCAGGCTAAGGCTGCGTGAAACGGGAGGAGGGATCTCGCTGGCAGCAGGGGCTGACTGCACGGCTGGCGCCGCCACGTGATGCTGGACGGAGGGTTTGACGCCGTTCGGCGCGCACGCTGCGACGAGGCAGCAGACAAGACAGGGGGCTACGAAACGAAGCAGGGACACGCGCTGACTTCCGTCTTGGCCAAGGAATTCGCCGGATATTAGCGCAAATCCTCGTAGGCCCAAGACGGACACGGACTATTGGTACTGTGCGCCGTTCACCGGGCTTGCTGCGCACGATTGTCGCCATGGTGGCCAGCGCCTCTGGCAGGGAGCCTCTCGATCTACACTCAGGCTGGCGGCCCCTCGCCGTCGGGCACTCTTGGCTTGGCCGGCAGCGCATCCGCTTGTCCTGCTGATGGAGCGCGATGGTGCTTCATATGTGTGGATTGAGGCGGGGGGCTTTAGACGTGCAGCGAGACGGGCGTGCGCGGCCGATCAGGTGCGGACGTAAGAAAAGGTCCTTGACTTGTCCTGAGACGTTGTCCATAATCTCGCCTCTCTGCTGCTGGGCAAGCGGGTGTCGCGAAAGCGG
>JAVHYF010000010.1 GCA_031119205.1 Moraxellaceae bacterium
GCTCGGCCTGGTCTTCCGGATCGTTCAGCTCGGAGAAGCCGTTGGCGATCTCGCGTCCGACGATGAACAGCTCGAAGCGCTCGGTGATCTCGCGGTTCTTGTCCGAGGCGCGTGCCAGCGGGCTGGTTTCCACCGGGTAGTCGATGATGAAGGTGGGGTTCCACAGTTGTGCTTCTGCCGTCTCCTCGAAGAAGGCCAGTTGCAGGGAACCGATACCCATGTTGTCACCCTGAGCACCCTTCGGCAGCGCCTTGCGGGCCGCGAGTTGCTCGCGCAGCCAGGACTCGTCGGCGAGTTGCGCTTCGGTGAATTCCGGGCAGTACTTCAGCACCGCCTGAACCATGGTCAGGCGGTCGAAAGGCTTCGAGATGTCGAGTTCGCGGCCCTGGTACTGGAACACTTCGGTGCCCAGCGCCTGGCGTGCGGCGTGGCGCAGCAGGCCTTCCACGAAGTTCATGAGGAGGTTGTAGTCGGCGTAGGCCTCGTAGAACTCCATCATCGTGAACTCGGGGTTGTGGCGCGTGCTCACCCCTTCGTTGCGGAAGTTGCGGTTGATTTCGTACACCTTCTCCAGACCACCGACGACCAGGCGCTTCAGGTACAGCTCCGGCGCGATGCGCAGGAACATCTGCATGTCCAGCGCGTTGTGGTGGGTGATGAAGGGCTTGGCCGATGCGCCGCCGGGGATGGGATGCATCATCGGCGTTTCCACTTCCAGGAAGCCGTGGGTGTCCATGTACTGGCGCACCGCGGAGACCAGCTTGCTGCGCGCGATGAAGGTGGCCTTGGATTCCTCGCTGGTGATCAGGTCGAGGTGGCGCTGGCGGTAGCGCTGCTCCACGTCGGCCATGCCGTGGAACTTGTCCGGCAGCGGGCGCAGGCACTTGGAGAGCAGGCGGATGCTTGCGCTCTTGATCGACAGCTCGCCGGTCTTCGTCTTGAACAGGGTGCCGGTGGTGCCGACGATGTCGCCGATGTCCCAGGTCTTGAAGTCGGCATATACATCCTCGCCGACGGCGTCGCGCGTGACGTACAGCTGGATGCGGCCGGACAGGTCCTGGATGGTCAGGAAGGTGGCCTTGCCCATGATGCGGCGGAGCATGACGCGACCGGCGACGGTGACGCTGACCGGGGTGGCTTCCAGCGTTTCCGTTTCCTTGCCGCCGTAACCCTCGTGCAGCTTCGCAGCGGTGTTCTCGCGGCGGAAGTCGTTGGGGTAGGCGCTACCTGCCTCGCGCCATTTCGCCAGTTTGGCGCGGCGCTCCGCGATGATGTGGTTCTCGTCTTGCGCGGTTTCAGCGGTGGTGCTGGCGGGATTCTGCTGTTCGGACATGGTCAGGAAGGCTGGATTTCATCGCGCCGGTTGGCGCGAAAGCCTTGTATTTTGACCGATTGAAGCGGGGCTGTCACATGCGGGCTGGCGCTCCGCGGTCGAGCCTAGTCAAACAATGCGTCGATGTCGGCCTGCAGGTCTGCATTGGAGGTTTCCTGCGGCGCATCGACCAGGCCCTGTGCCAGCAGATCCTCGTAGCAGGCGATCTGGTTGCGGCCGTTTTCCTTGCAGAAATACAGGGCTTCGTCGGCGCGGCCCAGCATGTCCGCCGGAGTCAGGGCGCCGTCGATCTGTACGTAGCCGAGCGAGCAGGTGACCTGGCCGACCTGCGGGAACTCGTAGTGCTCCACTGCCTCGCGGAAACGGTTGAAGACCATTGCCGCTTTGTCCTGCGACACATGGCGCAGCAGGATCACGAACTCTTCGCCACCGAAGCGGAACAGCTTGTCGCTGGTGCGGAAGGTCTTCTTCATGATCTCGGCCACGCGCAGCAGCACTTCGTCGCCGAAGAGGTGGCCGAAGTTGTCGTTGATGCGCTTGAACTTGTCGATGTCGACGACGCCCAGCCAGCAGGGCCGCGTCATCTTGTCGGAGTCGACGTCCTCGCGGCGGTCGCCATTCTTCACCCGCCGGGCCTGCTCGGCGATCGAGATGAAGCGGTCGAAGTTCTCGTCGAAGGTCTTGCGGTTGTTCAGCCGGGTCAGGGTGTCCAGCTCGGCGTAATCCAGCATCCTGAGCTGTTGCTCATAGATGCGCAGGAAGTGCCGCAGGCATTCCACCGCACTGGTGTCCGGCATGCGGGGCGTGCGCGCATCGAACACAGCGGCGGCGTTGCCGACGCCCCCGACCGCGAAAGCCAGGCGGATGTCGCCGCCATGTTCTTCGCAGGCGAAGCCTTCCGATGTGGCGAGGCATTCCTCCAGCAGCGGGTCGGCGGACAGGGATTCGTTCTCTGATTCGAGGCGGTCGACGTCGGCGGTCGAAGAGCCCACACCTTCCACCGACCATGCTGCCGGGGTGAGGGCATATCCGTGTGGCGTCACCTGCACGCGATGCAGCAATGCGAACTGCGCATCGATCAATTCGCGCCCGCCGCTTGCAACATGCTCGGCCAGACGCTCGCGATCGCGCGAGGCAGTCATTCCATCCATGTGCTCCAGCAGGTGAAGCAGGGTGTCGGCTTGCATGAGGACGAGCGTTTGGCCTTGGCTATGAAGAAAGGGCGCAGCGTGGGCGTTTCAGCTTGTCAGCGAGTATCGGCCCTCATGACGCTTTGCTGAAGGCCTCGGGCGTGTGGGAATCCACGAGGGAAGCACTGATCTTTCAGGCATTTCGTGGCTTTTTGTTACGCGGGTGGCGTTTGACGCCTGAAACGCCACCCGTAGCGCTTTTGCGAGCGCTCAGTCGATCTGGCGTTTGAGGACGCCGATGGCCGGCGCCCAGTCTTCCGCCGGACGTTTCTTGCGCGTCACCAGTGTTAGCTGGGCAGGCTGGAATACGTTGGCGTTATGGGTAACCGGCGTGGTGATGAGGTACTGCGCGCGCGTCGCGCGCAGGAAGGCGCCCACCTTGTCGATGTTGGCCACGTCCAGGTGGGCGAAGGGTTCGTCGATGAACACGAAGCCGCCGGGGCGGGCCTCGTCCATCAGCAGGCCGATCAGCAGGATCAGCGACTTCATGACCTGCTGGCCACCGGAGGCCTCGCCGTCGTTGAGGCTCTGCGCACCCTTCTGATCGAAGTCGAACTGCACTTCCAGGCCTGCGGAATGCAGGGTGGTGTCGTCGTTGTCCAGCACAGGCAGCGGGCACTCGACGTTGACGCCGGCCAGTTCGCCCAGCGCGCGCAGGTTCTTGCCGTACTGGCGCACGGTGGCGCGCAGCTTGGCGATGTAGGCAGCGCGGGCTTCGTCCACCAGCACGCGGGTTCGCTCGCAGTAGGCCAGGCGCTCGCCGGCATCGCGTTCGCGTTGCGTCAGCTCCAGGGCCAGCTTGTCGCGCACGGCCACCACGCTGTCATCGGTCACCCAGTCGCCATCGGCAAGGCGGCGGCGCAGGCGCGACAGCTCGTTGCGCGCACCGTGCGCGCCGGCGTACTGCTCGGACAGCGCATGCACGGTGTCGGCATCCAGCCAGTCGGCTGGCGTGCCGTGCTGCAAGCGGCGGAGCTTGAGCAGGCGCTGTGCCTGCTCGTGGCGACGCGGGGCGGATTCGCTGCGCAGGCGGCCGAGGCTCTGTTCAACGTCACGCAGATCGCGCTCGCGGCGGTCGATCTCGATGGTGACGCCGCGCAGCATATCGGCGCGGCGCTCGGACTCGGTGTTGGCGGCACTGCGTTGCGCGTCCAGCTCGTTCAGCTTGTCGCGCGCAGCGGGCAGGGCGGCTTCGGCTTCACCGTAGCGCTCGGCATTGGTGGCCAGCAGTTGTGCAGCCTGCAGGCCGATCAGGCGGCCACGCAAGGCGCGCAGGGCGGCTTCCGCTTCTTCGAGTTGCGGACGCTTGCTGCGCAGCGCCGCGTCGAGTTCGGCCACCTGCTTGTCCAGCGCGTCGACGCGTGCCTGCTTGGCAAGCTCGCCGAACCAGAAGTCGGTGGGTACGCCGAGGTGGCGCGCACCGCGGCGCTCACGGTGGTAGCCCTCGCGGGTGATCCACTCCTGTTCGCGCGGCAGCTTTGCGCCTTCGGCAGCGTCTTCCACGCGCTGGATGCGGCCCAGCAGGTCGGCCAGCCAGCGCGGCGGGTCGGCGGTGAAGTCCACGACGGCCAGCAGGGAGTCACGCTCCGCTTTCGGTGCGGGGCTGCGATCGGCGACGATGAAGTGACGGAAGCGTTCGCGCTCGCCCATGGCCCAGGCCATGTGGCGGTCGCCTTCATCTTCCAGCAGCACCAGGTGACGATAGGGACGCAGGATTGCTTCCACCGCACCTTGCCAGCGTGCATCGCGCACATTGACGATCTCGGCGAGGCCAGCGTGGGCGATGCCTTCGTCGCGCAGCGTCTGGCGGAAGCGGTTCACCTCCGGCTCGCCCGGCGGGCCGGACAGCGAGCGGGCAGCGCGCAGCGAGCCGGCGACGTCCTCGAACTTCGTTTCCAGTGTGCGCACTTCGTTGCGCAGTGCCTGGCGGCGGCTGTCGAGCTGCTCGTGTTCCTTTTCCAGCGCGACGGCGTCCTCGCCGTGTTCGCGCGCCAGTTGTTCGCGCAGGCGGTTGCGTTCCTCCAGCACCTTGTCGAGGTCGCGCACTGCGTCGCGTGCCTGCTGCCAGGCGGCATCCGCTTCGCGCGCGGCGATGCGGGCCTGCTCGACGGCGCTCTCGGCGCTGCCCTTTTCGTCCTTCACGCCGGCGAGGCGCGCGCGCGCGCCGTCCAGTCCGTCGCGATGCTTCGCGAGGTCGCGGCGCGCGTCGGCCAGTTGCTCGCGTGCGGCTTCCACCTGCTCGCGCAGCTCGCCGACTTCCAGGCGTGGAATGACGTCGCCCTCCAGCGATTGCACTTCGCTGGCGAGGTCCTTCCATTCGGCGTAGCGGTCGGCTTCCAGGCGCTTGGACTCGGCCTGCGCGCGCAGCTTCTCGAGGTCCAGCGCCAGCGCATCCAGCTCGCGTTGGGCGCTCTTCTGTTCCTGTCGTGCGGCCTCGTAGTTGTCCAGCACCTCCTTGTCGCCGAACACGTCGAAGACGAGGTCCAGCAGGTGGCGCGGCGAGTATTCGCACAGCTTGTCGGTGTCGCCCTGTTCCAGCGACAGCACCTTGGCGATGGCCGGCGACAGGCCGGCGAAGGCGAGGCGGTGCTGGTAGTCGCGCAGGCCGAGGAAGACGGCGCGTTCTTCAAGCTCTTCGACGCTGACCAGGCCGTCCTCGATGCAGTATTCGCGCGTCCAGTCGCCGCCGGCGCGCTTGACGCGACAGGCCAGCGTGACGATGTCCTTCATGCACGGGAAGAACGGCCGCTTGCCGGTGGACGAAGGCGTGTTGGCGACCGTCGCACGGATCCATGCGAAGCCGTGGTTGGATCGGCGCACGTAGCGACGGTAGTCGCGCTTGCCCGAGCACTTGAGCGCGAACAGCGTGCGCATGGCGTCGAGCAGGGTCGTCTTGCCCGAACCATTGGGGCCGACGATGGTGATGATCTGGGCATCCAGCGGCACCGTGAAGCGGCGCCAGAAGTCCCAGTGGACGAGTTCGATTTCGCGGATGTGGAACATCGGGTGTCAGTGTCTCTTGTTACGGGCGCAGCTCAGCGGCGCGCTTCGATGTCGTCGATTTCGTCTATGACGTGCGTGTCGCTGGCGTCTTCTTCCGGTGCGGACTGCGCCACAGCAGTGGTTTGCGGTGCGTCGTCCCCGTAGCTGTCCAGCACGTCCTCGTCGAGTTCGTTCTGCACCGGCACGGCGTGGCCGGCGCTCGCCAGCACGTCGGCCAGGGTGCCGTTGATGATGCGGTCGGCCAGCACTCGGTAGTCCAGCAGCACGTCCAGCAGCGGGCCTTCGTAGATGTAGTTGTTGCGGCGCTCGATGAAGCCCAGGCGGGCCAGTTTGCCGAGCGCGAAGTTGCGGACGCGCGTGCGGCCACCGAGCTGTGCGCCGAAGTCGGCCAGCAGCGAGGCTTCGGACACCGCACCGGATACGGCCTCACCGTGTTCGATGGGTTTTTCCTGACCGAACATGTCGTTCTGGCCGTCGTCGGTTACCTGGCGGCGGCCCAGCTGGCGCTCGCGCTTGGGCAACACGATCAGCGCCCAGATGACGATTAGCAGGGCGATTTCGTCGCGGGTCAGGCCCATGGTGCTGGCCTGGTACTCGCGACCGCCCAGCACGGCATCCATGACTTCGTCCTGCAGGCCGACGGCGACGTGCTCGGCGAAGGGGTTGTCGAGCAGCACCAGGCCGACGGCGGCGAGACGCGCTTCCAGTTCGCTGCGGAAACTCTCGTCAACCAGCGCGCGGCGCACCTGGCTGTCGTTGCGCGGCAGCCAGCGATGGGCCAGCAGGCGCGCGGTGAGGGATGTGATGTCTTGATCCATGCCTTAACGAAACCCGTGAAACGTGAAATGTGAAAGGTGAAACGTGGCGCGGTGCGCTCCCTCCCCCGACAGGGGGAGGGTTGGGGAGGGGGCATCACTTTTCACGTTTCACCTTTCACTAAAGTGCGCGCTACTACACCCGCCGACATCTGTTCGATCTCGTCCTCGCGCAGGGTCAGCAGCGTGGCTTCCAGCATCAGGTCGTAGGGCATCTGGGTGAAGCTGGCGACCGGGCCCTCGGCCTGTGCTTCCACGCCACCCAGCAGGGACAGCAGTGACAGACGGTAACTGGCCGGGCCGAAGCCGCCGCCCAGCACGAGTTTGTGCGCGGGCGCATCCTGTTCCACTGCTGCAAGCTTGTCGGTGAGGCGGATCAGCAGCGACAGGTCGTCGGTTTCCGGCGAGATGTTCATGTCGGCCGAACCCGGTGGGGGCAGGGCGGTGTCGGCCTCGATGCGCTGCACTTCCTCGGACAGCGCGCTCTCGGCGCGGTCCAGCAGTTCGTGGCCGCCGGCGAGGTATTGCGTGCGCACGCCGCCGCGCATGGCGCCCTGGCCGAGTGCGACGATCTGCGTGATGCTCAGCCGCCGCAGCCAGGCCGCGGCATCCGACGAGGACACGCCGGAGGCGCCCAGCGTCACCCGCTGCGATTCGATCTTGTTGAGCGCGCGCTGGAAGGCGGCGTCGACGCGCGCCAGGCGGCTCTGCGCCAGGCCGATGGCATGCGCGACGCGACCGGTCTCGGCGCTGATCTCGTCGTCCGACAGCAGCTCGCGCAGGATCGCGGTGCCCTTGTCCAGCCAGCGCACGTTGGCGGACAGGCGTGAGCGGGCTTCGAGGATGCGGAACTCGGAGCCGGAGGCGATGGCGTCCTCGAAGCTCTCGGTCAGCGCATTCAACTTGGCCAGCAAGTGCTGCAGCATTTCCGGCGACACGCTGCCGGTGGCCTGCATGCCGGCGAGTTGCGTGGTGAGGAAGCCGAGCTCGGCGTCCTCGCTCTCGCCGAAACGCAGCAGGGCGGAGATGGCGGCCAGCGCATTGCGGCCGGCGTCGGTCAGCGAGTAGGTACCGTCCTCGCCGAAGACCATCAGGCCGTTTTCGCGCAGGCGCTTGAGCACGGTTTCCAGCTTGACGGTGTCGAGGTAGCTGAAATGGCGGCGCAGGGCGTCCGGCTCCCAGCGGGTGGCCTCCGCCTGGATGCCGAGTTCGCGCAGCACGTGCAGGCGCGCGTACACCTCTTCGTCACCGCCGCGGAACAGCGTGATGAAGGCGTCGATCAGTGCGTGCGAGCGCGCCAGTGACCACAGCGCGGGCACGTCGTCGAGCTGCACGCCCGGGGCGAGGAATACCGAGAGGTTCGCAGCGAGTGTCGTGGCGGGATTGGTCGGATTCATGTGTCGTTGTGATGCGGTTCTGCCCGTGGCGCTCAGTCCGGCGCAACCATGCTCTGTGCGCTGCCGTTCGCGACCGGGATGTCACCCAGCGCGAAGGGATCCACGCCTTCCAGGCAGGCCACGTTGAAGCCGTACTCGTCCGGCTTGCTGCGGCGCTGATGGTGGGTGTAGATGCCGCAGACGCTGCAGAAGTAGTGCTTCGCTACCTTCGTGTTCCACTGGTACAGGCTCAGCTTGTCCGCACCCTGCGTGACCGTCAGGCCGTCCAGGGCCACCATCGCCATCACGGCACCCTTACGCCGGCACAGCGAGCAGTTGCAGCGGCGCAGGTTCTGCAGGCCAGCGGGCAGCTGCACGGTGAACACGACGGCACCGCAGTGGCAGGAACCGGTGCGGGTTTCCATGGCGAATCTCCCGGTCAGGGTTGCAGGCGGGGGAAGGGCGACACTGAGGGCGACAGGCGCTGAGCACGCAACAGCGCGTCGCTCAGACGCCCTGTTTCAGGCTGGCCTCGATGAAACCATCCAGGTCGCCGTCGAGCACAGCCTGGGTATTCCCCACTTCATGGTTGGTGCGCAGATCCTTGATGCGGCCCTGGTCCAGCACGTAGCTGCGGATCTGGTGGCCCCAGCCAATGTCGCTCTTGGCGTCTTCCAGCTTCTGCTGTTCGGCCTGGCGCTTGCGCAGTTCCAGTTCGTACAGGCGGGCGCGCAGCATGCTCCAGGCCTCGTCGCGGTTGCGGTGCTGCGAACGGTCGTTCTGGCACTGCACGACGATGCCGGTCGGCACGTGGGTAAGACGCACGGCGGAGTCGGTCTTGTTGATGTGCTGACCACCGGCGCCGGAAGCGCGGTAGGTGTCGGTACGCACGTCGGCGGGGTTGATGTCGATCTCGATCGAGTCATCCACCTCCGGGAACACGAACACCGACACGAAGCTGGTGTGGCGGCGGGCGTTGGAGTCGAAGGGCGACTTGCGCACCAGTCGGTGGATCCCGGTCTCGGTGCGCAGGTGGCCGTAGGCGTAATCGCCGGTGACCTTGATGGTGGCGCTCTTGATGCCAGCGACTTCGCCTTCGGACTCTTCCATCAGTTCGACGGTGAAGCCCTTCTTCTCGCAGTAGCGCAGGTACATGCGCTCCAGCATCTGTGCCCAGTCCTGCGCTTCGGTACCGCCGGCACCGGACTGGATTTCGATGAACGCCGGCTGCGGGTCCATCGGGTTGTTGAACATGCGGCGGAACTCCAGCCCGCCGACTTCACCGGCGACGCGCAAGAGGTCGGCTTCCACCGCCACGACGGTGTCCTCGTCCTCTTCCATGCTGGCGAGCTCGAACAGCTCCTGGGTGTCGGTCAGGCCCTGGCCGATGCCATCCAGCGCCAGCACGATGGTTTCCAGCGCCTTCTTCTCGCGGCCCAGCTCCTGGGCGCGCTGCGCGTCGTTCCAGATGTTCGGGTCTTCGAGCTGCTTGGAGACTTCCTCTAGCTTTTCCGCCTTGTCAGGGTAGTCAAAGATACCTCCGCAGTTCCTGCTCGCGGGCGCGCAGGTCGGCGATCTGGTTGGTGATGGCGTTGAGGCGTTCGGCTTCCATGGTGGGCTGTCGGATCGTAGAGAATAGCCGGCGATTATACCGGCCCATCCCCTGCGTCCGATCCAGCCAATCGGGTCCCGGCCTGCTCGCAGCCCGGACTAACCGGTCATCTCACTGAAATAACAATGACCTGCACGTTCTTCGACTTTCCGTATTCAACTGCTTTCTGGATTTGCTCCCACTGAGCAGTTGTTGTCGATTTGGGCACCGCCACCTGAAGCTGGCGAGAGGAAATCTGGCTGGCGCTCAATGTGACGTTGCTCAATTCATAGCTCTTGAACTTGGTCGTCACGTCAATGCTGTTCTTCAGTGACGTGTAGATCTGTTCAGGGCGAGTGATCTTCGCCTTGGTCGTAGTGTCAATCGTCTTTGCGCTGATTGCTGTACTCGACAACTCATCGAAGAAATCAAAAGTCTTGAAGTTGGGAGGCAGTCTTGATCCAGCAGGTAATTGATTGAACAGGTAATTCTCCCAGCGAAGACCTTGCACCTTGATGCCGCTGCCCCATTTCAGGCCAGCATCGACACCAGGCATCATGCCGCGAGCCGGAACATACATCGCTGTCGCGAGCGTCAAAGTGCCTGCGGCCATACCTAGCGATCCTTGCAGGGGATCTCCGTGACCGAACTCTGCTGCTCCTTGTCCGAACTGATGGCCTCCCTGCGCCGCAAACGCAAAACGCGCTAGCCAGCCGACTCCTCCGCCGAACATCGTGGTGGCCGGTTGTACGCCTTCGGCAAGCCGGTACTCGAAGCTGTTGCGATAGGAGATCTGTCTTTCCGCGGCCCTGAAGATGGCTTCATCAGGATCTGTGTAATGGGGCAGTCTGGTCCATGACAAGGTGTAACTGCTCTCTCCCTGCGTGAAGCGCGGAGCTCTTATCGTATCTCCACCATATACGGCCGATCTGGCGTTTCTGTAGAGCTGGTGTGCCGCATCGCTGCCTTCGGCGTACTCGTACTCCATAAGCGCACTCGTGAGGAATGCGGACTCCTTCTCGCTCAATTCGTTGAACGGATTACGGGCGTACTTCTCCAGCAGGACGTCCGTGTATTCGTCCTCGCGCCTGAGGCTCACGTATTCTTGTTGGGCCTGCCGGTCTGCCGGATTTGTCTTCAGACGTTCAAGTGCGGCCTCCATCCGCTTGCGTTTGGCATGCGTGAGGAAGTTATTGCTCGCGGTGTTCAATGCGGCGCCGGAAGCGACGCCCGCGTCATGCCCGAAGGCTTGCGCGACGCCAGCTCCCATCAGCCGGGAAAGGCTGCCGAAGAGTTGCCTGCCCGGCTGCGAGGTGACGCCGAGTGCCATCTCGTCGCCGATGAGCGCGTTCAGGTACGGCGCTGCCGCTGCGCTGACACCTGCGCCGATGGCGCCGGCCCATGCATCCTGGTCGCGCATGTGTGCGACGCCGGCGCCGAGCAGCGCGTGGGCGGCTACGTGTCGCCACGAGCCTTCATCGCCGAAGAACGAATCCGCGCTTCCTGCGTAGTCGCCGATGTAGTTGGCTCCCACGCTCGCGACCGTGCTTGAGAGCAGGTTGCTGCGATAGACGCGGCCACTGGTGACGAGATCGCGCGTCGCGCCGGTGGCGAGACCCATGGTGATGCGCTTGGCGAAGAGGCCGACGCCTTGTTCGAATTGCTTACCGCTGAAGCCTTGACCGACGGCCGATCCGATTGCCGATGACACGGCGCCCGCCGCGGTTTCGCGCCAGCTGAACTTCCCTTGCGAAAGCTGCGATGCAGCGCTGCCCGCGGCGCCCTGAGCGGCCGCGCGGCCGACATTCGCCCAGCTGAAGCCTTCGGTGGGCACGGATTTGCCGAACACCTTGTCGAGCATGCCGCCGCTGCCTGCCGAGATCGCGGACCCCAGAGCTGCCATGCCGACTGCCTGCCAGGAGAACTGGTCCTGCACGCCCATCGCCATGCCGACGGCCTGGCTGGCCACACTGCCTGCGGCGCCGCCGATCGCGGCGGCCGTGATGGCGGTGCTGGTGCTGGCAAGGCCGCCGCTCAGCGCTGCGACACCCGCGCCGCCGACGCTCGTGGCGGTGCCGCCGCCAGCCAGCGCGGCGCCCGCGCCGCCGGACAGCGCGCCCGCGGTATAGATGGTGACCACGATCGCAATGACCACCATGATGATCTGTGCGATGACGCCGCACTTTTTACCAGCGGGGGGCGGTGGCGCAGGCTGCGTGGGCGTAGTGTCGCCAATTGCATCGCCGATGTTGAAAGGCTTGTAGCTACCGGCATCGTTCGATCGCGCGATGACAGTATTGGGCACGCGAAGCAGACTACCTTCGACCAGCACTGCGTCCGGATCCACCAGGCCGTTCTCTTCCGCGATGATGTACCAGAGTGACGCGTCGCCGAATACACGCGCTGCAATCTGACGCAGCGTTTCACCGGCCTGAACGACGATCTGCGAGGGCGCATTGGCAGGGTAACCGTCTGACACCGGCGAGTAGTTGATGTCGAAGTTGGCCTTGAACTTACCCGCCTCCTGCAGCTGACCGAAGCTGCCGACGCTCTGTCCGTTCGCGAAGAAGAAGTGCTGCGCCTTGACGGCGTTGTCACGACGCAGCAGCGCATTCCCGAAAGCCTCTTCCTGCATGTCGGCCGTCGAGTAGTTGCCCTGCACGGCGGTGATGGGCTGGCCGTTCGCGCCGTTGGCGAAGTAGCGATTCGTCTTCCTGTCCTTGGTGTCGATGAAGGCCGTCAGCTCGCCATTTACGTTGTAGCGCCGCTCGGTCGCGCCCGGGAGCGGTGCGCCGGTGCCGGACGACTGGGACGCCTGGCCGGTTTCCATGTAGGTCGAACCGGCGCGATAGGTATGCGTGTAGGTGGTGGTGAGCTTGAGCTTGTTGTTGGAGGCGCGGAAGTCGTAGGACTGCACGTTGTACGAGCGCAGCACGTTGGCTGCGTCGTAGCTGTAGTTGACCTGCGTCTCGCGCTGCATCAGGTAGTTGTAACCACGCCTGTACGTCGTTTGCCCGGACATGCGGCCGTCGTCGTCGAACACGCTGTTGCGGTTGCGTTCGACGAGTTCGTAGTTCTCGACGGTCAGCGTGTTGTCGACGACCTGTCGCGAGGCCTTGTCGTACTGATAGCTCGCGGTAATCCACGTGCGCGCGGTTTCCGTTACCTCGTGCGTGCCGATCGCCTCACGATTCAGGCCCGTGTGCTCTACCGTGCTCAGGCGGCCGAGGCCGTCGTAGGTGTAGCGCTCGTCATACAGTCCCGCCTCGTGCTTGTAGTGACCGTATCCGGACCAGCTGCCGTCGTATTCCTCAGTCTGGATGTTCTCGTAGACGATCCGCTGGCTGCCGTAGGTCTGCATCGTCCTGCGTTGACCCATCGAGTCGTAGCCCAGGCTGATGCCTTGCGTGGTGCCGATTTTTATCGTGCCGTTGTCGTTCACGCCCTGACTCACGACGACACGGTTCATCGCGTCGTAGGCATACCAGAGGTCCTGCGTCTGCTGTGCCTGCTGGTGATCGAAGTACGTGCTGTGGATGCGGGTGCGGTTTCCTTGCGCGTCGTAGCTGTAGCGCAGCGTGTAGCGAAGATCGCGCAGATCACTGATCCGGCCGAGCGCGTCGTAGGTAATGCGCAGATCCTGGTGCGTGCGGTCATAGGATGTGGTTGCTGTGTTGCTGCCGATCTTCGTTTTCTCGCGAGTGCGGCGACCGGCGATGTCGTATCCGTAGATCGTAGTGCGATCGAGGCCATCGAAACCCTCGGAACCGACACTGGCCTCGACGATGCGGCTGAGCTGACCCGCGGTGTCGTAGGTGTATTTCGTGTTCTGCCCGATGCTGCTCGTCTGCGTGAGCATCGCGCCGGCTTCGTTGTAGGTGTAGCTGAAGAGCGTGTCGCCCAGATCCGAATGGCTGCTCACGCGATGGAAGTAATCGTGCTGCTTGCTCGCGTCGAAGCTCCACGTCATGTCGGCGCCGATCGCGTCGATCATGCGGGTCTTGTTGCCGTACGCGTCGTACTCGTAATCGTTGACGCCCCACATCGGGGTGTAGCGGCGTGTCAGGTTGCCGTGCAGATCGTAGTGATAACGCGTGACCTCGCCTTCGCCGTTGGTTTCGGCGATGCGGCGTCCGGCTTCGTCGTAGGCATAGCGGTTGATGACGATGTCGGCGGGCAGATAGCCTTCCAGATTCGCTGGATCGGCGTAACGGAAGCCGCGGAGCGTGCCACTACTGCTTCGGGCGATTTCGCTTGCTACAGCGATCAGGCGATTGGCGCGGTCGTAGACGCTGCGCGTACGGAATCCGAGGGCGTCGGTGACTTCGACCTGATTGCCGAATGCGTCGTAGCGGATAGTCGTGCTGCCTGCGTCGGCGCGTGTCTCCTGCAGCGTTTGCCCTGCTGCGTTGAGCGTATTGCGGGTGAGGTTGCCGTTCGCATCACGCGCGGCGATCAGTCGACCCGCGAGGTCGTAGTAGTTACGGATCACGGCGCGCGTGGGCGTACCTGTGCCTGTTACGCCGCCATTGCGCGTATCGACAACATTCGCGGAAGCGAGCCGGGTTTCGATGAGTTGGTTGCGCTGATCGAAGCGATAGTTCGTGGTGGACGATGCGGCATCCGTGAGGGCGACGACGTTGCCCCAGCGATCCAGTGTCTGCTTCTGCACCGGAGCGAGCGTCGTGGGGGCCTGCGTGCTGGCCGTGGTGTCCGAGTGGGCGAGGTTCGAATACGAATCCGAACGCGCGATGCTGAAAGTGCCGGCCGCGCGCGCGTAAGCGCTCGATGCGCCCGAGCGCTTGTACAGGATCTCGTACGAGTACTGGCCGACCGGAAGCAGGCTCGTATCCACGCGATAGCCGGTTCCGTGCGCCGTCGCTGGCAGAGCGACGCGTTGCCCGCCGCTGGCCCAGTACTCGAAGCTCACCGTAGCGCCACTTTCCGCTGCCGTCGTCCAGGCCATGCGGCTGCCGCCGATGTCGGTCGGTGCTGCTATTTGCAGCAGGCCGCTGGGGTAGTCCGCCGCCTGCGAATTGATAGTGAGCGTGGCCGGCATGGTGGGTGTGCTCAGCGTGACGGTTGCGCGGCCGTTTGCTTGCGCGTAGGGGTCGGTCTCTCCACTGCGCAGATAGAGGATGCGGTAGTGGATGACGTGCTGGCCGGTCGGCAGCTGCGGAAAGGTCGTCCAAAAATCCGGGCTGGTGCCGCTTGCGGTGCTTTCGTAGACGGTCTGCGCCTGGTTGTCGAACCAGTAGCGCACCTTCACCGTGGAGCCTGCTTCGGCTGCGTAATTCCAGCTCAGCCGTTCACCGCTGATGGACACGTTGGTGAACCTCACGGTCGGGATCGCGATGTTGCTTTGCGTCGTCACGTTGGCGGCGGCAGGTGTGCCGCTCTGTACCGACGACACGCCCACCGTGCCTGTAGCTTCGCGATACGGGGAGGTGGCGCCGGAGCGTGTGTAGCGGATGCGGTACTGGTAGGTGCCGGCGAGGCCGGCCATGTTCACACTGTAATTCGTGCCGTTGGAGGTCGACACACTGCGCGCGGACCAGGCCGATCCGTTCCAGTACTCGAAGCTGACGGTGGCGCCGGCCTCGGGCGCCTGCGCCCAGGTGACCGATCCACCACTGTGCGAAACGGGAATCCAGATGGGTTGCTCGGAGCCATTCGACTGACTGTCGCGCGAGACGGTGGTGCCGTTCGTGGTGAAGTAGCCATTGGCGGTAGAAGCGTAGAAGGTCTCGCCGCTGCGCTGGTGATAGATGCGGTATTCGTATTGACCGGAAGGAATGCCGGCGAGATCGACGTTCAGCGAACTGCCGGAGCGTGTAACGCTTCTCTCGATCCAGGTGCTGCCGGATCGGTAGAAGAAGCGGAAGGCATTGAAAGCGGGGTCACTGGGTGCGGCCCAGGTGAGACCTACGCCGCCGATGGGCGACGCGGTGTCGCGCAAGGTCACGGTGTATTGCCCGGATGTGTCCTGGCCCATCACACGCACACGCTTGATCCTGCCGATGCCGCCCGCCGGCACGGGAATGTCATAGACGTTGCCGTTGCCGCCGCCGTCCCATGAATAGCTGGCGCTGGTTGGTTTGTTGCTCATCACCGCGGTGGTGAAGTCACGCGTCTCCACGGGCGCGACGCCATCCGCGTCTGCCAGCGTGTCGTACTCGATGCGCAGCTTGAACGGGATGTTGCCGATGTTCTGGTAGTTGACGTTGATGGTGTTGAGGCCTGTCCAGGACCAGAAATCACCCGCCCACTCATAGCTGATATAGAAACTCGCGCTGCTGCCGATGCTCGCACTGGCGCCCGCCGATGTGGAGGCGGTCACGCTGCCCGTGGCCTCACGATATGGGGTTGTGGCGCCGGCTCGTGTGTAACGGATACGGTACGAATAGGTGCCGGAAAGGCCGGCCATGCTCACACTGTAGTTCGTGCCATTGGCGGTCGATGCGCTGCGTGCAACCCAGTTCGATCCGTTCCAGTATTCGAAGGTGACACTGGCGCCGGATTCCGGTGCCTGCGCCCACGTGACCGAGCCGCCGCTTTGCGAGACGGATATCCATGCGGGTTGTTCTGAGCCATTGGACTGGCTATCGCGCGAGACACTGATGCCGTTGGTAGTGAAGTAGCCGCTGGCCGTGGATGCAGAGAATGCCTCGCCGCTGCGTTGATGGAAGATCCGGTACTCGTATTGCCCGGACGGAATGCCGGAGAGGGTGACATTGAGAGCGTTGCCGGAGCGCGTGACCGGCAGGGTGATCCAGCTGCTGCCGGAGCGGTACTGGAAGCGGAAACTGTTGAACGCCGGATCGCTGGGCGCGGCCCAGGTGAGGCCGACGCCGCCGGAAGGCGAAGCGGTATCGCGCAGGGTGACTGTGTAGTTGCCTGAGCCGTCCTGACCCATGACCCGCACGCGGTTGATTCTGCCGATGCCGCCAGCCGGGACTGGAATCTCGTAAACGTTGCCATAGCCACCACCGTCCCACGAGTAGCTGGCGCCGGTCGGCTTGTTGCTCATGACCGCAGTCATGAAGTCACGCACTTCCACCGGCGCAACACCATCCGCGTCTTGTAGCGTTTCGTACTCGATACGAAGCTTGAAGGGGATGTTGCCGATGTTCTGGTAGCTGACGTTGATGGTGTTCAGGCCGGTCCAGGACCAGTAATCGCCTGTCCATTCGTAGCTGATATAGAAACTCGCACTGCTGCCGATGCTCGCATTGGCAGGTGGGATGCTGCCGACGCCGCTTACCTGTGCGACGCCTTCGGCCGCTACCGGTGGCGTGCCAGGCGCGACGACAGCTGTCGTGGTGGCCGAAACGGCGGTGACGTTCGCGACGCTTTCCGCCGCGGGCGGCGCGCCACCTGGTGTAACGGTGGCTGTGGTCGTGATTCCAAGCGTGGCGCTGGTGATGTTGACTACACCGGTCTGCTCGGAGATGACGCGGTTCCCGACGCGATAGCGGATGCGGTACTCATGGTTGCCGACAGGTTGGTTGTTGATGTCGACCTTCCATTTGGTACTGCTGGTCTGGATGGCGAGTGCCGTGAAGCTGCCGCTGCCCTGCGGTTTGATCTCGAAACTCGCTACGATGCCCGCGTCGGCAGGTGGAATGGTCCAGTGGATCGTCTTGCCGGCGTCGCCGGGCGGATTGTTCTGATCCAGACGCAACGACCAGTCGTTGCTGTTGGCATAGGTTTCCGTATAGAGGCGGATGCGCGTGATGCGGCTGATACCGCCCCAGTCGGAATTGCCGTCACTCCATTGCGAAACGAAGCTGGTGGCGCCGGCCGCCGTGAGGTACGTGTGGCTCAACGGGCCTTGCTGGTGCGATGATTCGTGCGGCAGATAATCGATGACGATGCGCACGCGGCTGCTTCCCAAGCTAGCCCAGGAGAAATTGATACGGTTCTCGCCCGTGAAGTAATAGGTGTCACCCGCCCACTCGGATATAACTTGCTGCTCGGAGCTGGAGACGATGGCCGCTATGGTGCTGCCGCCCCCGCTGCCGGTCACGCCATCAACCGTGTACTGGATCGGATAGAAGGGCTCTTGCGTCAGGTTCTGGTTCGTAACATTGCGGACCGGTCCGGTGCCCGTCGAAGATAGCTGACCGACCTTCTTTGCGATGACTGCACTGCCGCGGTAGTGAACGATCTCGTAGTCGTAGATGCCGGCCGTCGCCAGCATCGGTGGTGTGACGCGAAAGCTGCCGCTCTGGCGTACGGCTGTGAAATCCGCCCAACTGCTACCGGAAGCGGGCTTGAGACGCAGCACAGCGGTGACAGTCGAATCGCTGGGTGCAGTCCAACTGAGTGCGGCGTTGCCATGTGTGGTCGCCAGCGTGGGGATTTCTGCCGCGGGATCGGCCGGTGTCTGACTGATGCTGATGCTGGAGTTCGTGGTGCCATCGACACGGAACGTGCCGGTCGCTTCCGCGAAGATTGTGTTCTCCGGCGCGCGGCTGTAAGTGATCCGGTACTCGTAGAGCCGACCCGCCGAGTTGACGAGCGCACTGACGTCGACGCCAAGCTTGTTCTCGCCAAGGTGGCCGACCGGCAATTCTGTCCATGCGCCACTGCCGTTCTCACGATATACGAAGCGTGCGACGACACCGGCGGAAGCGGGCGCGTTCCAGGAGATGCGTGGCCGCGTAACGATCTTGTGGTTGGGATCCTGGTTGTAGTAACCGTTGTTCAGGTAGTAGCCGCCCGAATCGGCGAGCGTAGCGAGCGGATCGACTACGTACTCCGAGTGTGTGTACGCGTTGCTGTAGTCATCGTAGTAGCGGATTTCCCGGTAGACCGCGTTCGGATTCTGCGGGCCTGCCGTCTGGCCGATGCTCACCGCGGCATCGATGGTCTCGAGGTCGCTCGCCGGCGTGAAGACGGGCAGGCGGCGCTGTACGACACGACCAAGCAGGTCATACACGGTCTCTGTACGCATCTGCTCGTTCGCTGCGAGCGACGACAGGCCGGCGGTGCTACTGACGGCGGTCTTCAAGTCGCGCTGCTGGCTGCGCACTTCCAGTGTGGCGTTGCCAGCCAGATCGTAGAGGAACACCTTGTCGATGCCGTCGCCGCTATTCGTTCGCCAGATACGGCCGGCCTGGTCGTAATCGAAATACTCCTGCCAGCCGCTGTTGATGCCCTTGGCTTCCACTTCGCCAAAGGCGTTGTAGCGTGCTTCTTTCGTCACCACCAGCGGCGTGGCCGGTGTCGTGGTTTCGATGCTGCGCAGCACTGCGTTGTAGTTGCCGCTCGCATCCTGCCCCAGCACGCGTACGCGCAGTACCTTGCCGATGCCACCTGCGGGCGGTATGTCGGGAATCGGCGCTGTGTTCTCGCTCCAGCTCACGCTGACGCTGGTGGGAACGTTCGAGTAGTTCTTCGAGAAGGTCCGGGTTTCCAGCGCGCCGTCGACGTGTGTCTCATAGTCGATCTGCACCTGCACGGCTTGGGTGCCGATGCTGGCATAGCTGAGGTTGACGACGTTGGTGCCGTTCCAGGAATAGTAGTAATAGCCGTCGTATTCCCAGGTGGACGTCAGTGAGGCGCTCGCCACGCTGCCCAGCGTGACGGTGGGTGCGACAGCGATGCGTTGCGGTTCGACGATGGCGATTTCCTGACCGAGCGCATCGTAGCGGCGGATCGTAACGATGGTTTCTGTCGCGCCGCTGGCATTGGTGATGTACTGCCATTCCTTGGCGATCTGCCCGCTGAGGTTGTACGACGCGTAGCGGTCGATGCCTGCGCCGTCTTCCGTGCGGATGATGTTGCCGTGCTTGTTGAACAGGAATTTCGTGGAGCGATCGGTGGCGCTGCTGGCGCCAGGTGTATAGGTCGTTTCGGGTGCGCTGGCCGCGCCATGGGTGTAGGCGATCTCTTCCACCATCTCGCCGAAATGATTGCGACGGATTACGCTGAGCGGCGTGAGTAGCTGCGTGGTGGCCGAGCCGTCGACGTCGCGCTGCGGCTGGGCGATGGCGGTGATCTGCCCGAGCGCGTTGTAGTACGTATAGGTGGAAGCGTTGGCTGCGTTGGTCACGCGGGTGAGGTTGCCAAGTGCGTCGTAGCCGCGTGTCGTGGTCTGGTTGCCGAACACGCTGGTGCTCGTGTTGCCGCTGACGGTGGTGTATTCCACATCCACCAACGTCTCGCTGACCAGGCGGTTCATCAGGTCGTAGCGATAGTCGACTACACGGTCGTACCCGGCCGAGTGCTCCGGCTGGTTCGTTCGGGTGGTGGTGGCCGGTGTACCGTATGAGGTCGAGTTCCAGGTGCCGGTAGTGAGGGCGCGGGCGTACTCCGTCTTCTGTTCGAGATCGCCCGTCTCGTCGTACTTGAATACCGTCAGGTACCCTAGGGCGTCGACCTGAGCCCGCTGCTGGCCGCGGCGATCGTAGTAGAAGTATGTCTGGGCGTAGGTGCTGGTCGTTGGATTTACCAGGTCTCGCTGGAGGACTACTTCGCCGAAGGCGTTGTATTCGAGCAGTGTGACGGCACTGGCGGTGAAGGTGGTGCCGCCTGCCGACGCGGCGTTTGGGGCAAAGTTGCTTGTCGACGGTTGGGTGATCCTCTCGGCGCGACCAAGCCGGTCGTACTTTGTGGTGATCACACGGTCACGTGCAGCATCTGCCGTCAGCAGCGCTTCGACCTGGCTGGCACTGACGGATGCCGTATTGGTCGGCAGCGAGGCAGAGAGCGCATTGGCGTAGCGCCGCAACTCCACTTCATTTCCGAAGGCGTCATAGGTGCGACGCGTGACATAGTTTGCCGCGTCCACTTCAAACGTCAGGCGGCGTGCCTGGTCAAGCACCGTGAAACTGTATCCCCCGACGGCACTCTTCGTGCGATAGGCGTTTCCGAGCGCATCGTAGGCTACTTCAGTGATGGGCGAGACTGTTGTCTCGGTGCGTACGACGGCTGTGCCGGCACGCGTTGCATCGTCCGTCGCGGCGTTGTAGATCCCCGCGGCAGCATGGGTGGTTCTTGTCTGGCGGCCGAGGGTGTCGTACTGATAGTCCGTGGCACGGGCTTGAGTGGTGCCATATCCCTCGGTACGCCTCAGGACGTTGCCCATGGCGTCGTACTGGATGTAAGTGACGATCGAGGCGTTGGCCGTGCTGCTGACAAGCGACGCGCCGGATTCGCTGACAGTCGTTACGGCGACCACCGGACTGCGCTCGTAGGTCAGGCGACCATTGGCGTCGTACTCGTAGGTCCAGACCGCACCTTTCTTGTCAGTGAAGGAGGTGCGGTTGCCCTGGGCGTCGTAGCCGTAGTGCTCTGTAATGCCCGCAGCATCCGTTACGGATGCAAGTCGGCCGGCGGTGTCGTACTGCATCGCCGTTACCTGGTCCACCGCTGCGTTCATGTTCCTGACGACAACGTTCTGGCGCACTGCGTGTGTCAGCGCGTAGGCGTAGAGGTCAGGTTTTGTTTCGTAGACGATCTCGCTGGTACGCCGGTTCACGGCGTCGTAGCGGGTTTCCTTGAAATAGCCTTCTGCATCCAGGGTGAACACCGGACGATTGGCACCGTCGTACCAGGTGCGCGTAATACGGTTCCGTGCATCTGTTGCTTGGGCGCTTGCCCACTCTGCTATGAGTGCTGAGCCGGTCCAGAATGCCGCGTACTCTGTCGTGGCGACGAGATTGTCCACCAGGTCATAGCGATAGCTGACGACCGCACCCTTGCCGTCGATGTCGAAAACAGGACGGCCGCGGAGGTCGTACTCGGTTCGTTGTAGCCGGTCTTCGCTACTCGCGGAGGGGGGCGTGACTCCCGCAGTGGTGAGCGCGGTCTCGAGTTGCGCGATGTCGATATAGATCGCGACGGGGATCGCTTTTGCGTACTGAATAGTGCGCGTGACATTCCCGTTGCCGTCGTACTCCTTGCGGGTCACGCCGCCGGCGGCGTCAACGACGTAGCGCTCCCGGCCATCCTTGTCGTAGACGGATTGCCCCAAACGGTCTGCAGTACTTTGCGTGACGGTGATCTGTGCGGCAGTGACCTGATTGCCAAAGCCCGAGGCAACAAGGGTGGACGCGAAACGACGTGTCGCCACGACACGGTTCTCCGCGTCGTGGCTGGTTTCCGTGACGCCGCCGAGCGCATCCACGGTAAAACGGAGGCGTGCCAGGTCATCGTAGACGTACCAGGTCGAGGCGTTTCGGGCGTCGATCTTGCGGGTGAGATTGCCGTTGGCGTCGTAGTAATACCGCGTGGTGAGGTTGAGCCGCCCGGTGCCCGGGTCGATAACCTCGCGCGTACGGCGACCGAGCTTGTCGTACGTATATTCCACTTTGCGAGGGTTGGCGCTGCCGTCGCCTTCCGTCACCGTGAGTACGTTTCCAGTACCGTCGTACGTATAGCTGGTGCGCGAGCGTGAAACTCCGTCGGGGTCGACGGTTGTGGATGTGATGCGGCCTTGGCGGTCGTATTCCGTTCTCGTCAGTACGCCATTCGGATCGGTAACGTCGGTGACGCGCCCTTGGTCGTCGTACACGTAGCGCGTCGTGAGTCTCATGCCGTCATACCCGCTGTCGACGATGCGGGTAAGAGTCCGGTTGGCACCGTCATAGGTGAAGCTCGTCCAGACCGCTTCGCCGTTGATGACTTCCATCAGCCGGCCGGCCCGGTCGTAGTTACGATCTTCCAGCGGCATGCCGTCCTCCGCGGCGATGCTGTCGTAGGTGATATCCAGCTGTCCGTTGACGTCGTAGCTGTAGGTGCTCGTGTTCCCGATCGCATCGGTGACGCTGAGCGTCTGACCGTGGCGGTTCAGGATGGTGATGACCTGGACACCTTCCGGCGTCGTTACGGTCATCTTGCGCTGTGCGTTGTCGTAGGCGTAGGTGGTCGTGTTCTGCAGCGCGTCGCGCGTCGTGAGTACCCGGTTGAACGCGTCGTAGGTGGTGATGCGGCGCTGGTTGAGCGGATCGACGCTGGCAACTGCACGTCCGACCCGGTCGTACTCGGTACGATGGCTGCGGTTGTTCTGATCGTAGCTGCGCGTGAGACGGCCGAAAGCGTCGTACTCGTTGTTCTGAGTCTGGTTGATGCCCCCGTTATCTCGCCGCGTCTGGGTCAGGAGGCCGCGCTTGTCGTAGCTGTGGGTAGTCTGGCGCGTGACATTGGCGGCTGCATCGATGGTGTCGAAGCGCGTGAATACTTGGCCAAAGGCGTTGTACTGCTCGATGTGGGAGCTGTTCTCCGCCGTCGAGGTCGTGATCTTCTGTCCGTACGTCTCGTACGAATAGGTGACGGAGGCGCGGCCGTCGCGCGTGGCATCAGGGACTATGCGGTTCGTCAGCGTCAGGTCGACGAGGCCGCCGCTCAGTCCTGAGGTCGAGATTGCGGTGGCGTAATTGATTGTGTCGGTAATGCGACCGCGCGCATCGTAGCGGACTTCGGTGACTTCCCCCTCAGGATTGATGATGTGAGTGCGGCGGCTGTCGGCGTCGTAATAGTAGAGCGTTCGGTAGCCGTTCTGGTCTGTGGAGGAGATGCGCCGCCCAGCCTGATCGTAGGCGTGTCGCACGGAGTACAGATTCCAGACCGCATCGATTTGCGTCTGGGTCATGCCGCCAGTGATCAGCGCGCTGCCTTGCGCGGTGAGCTCGGCGGTGACGCGGCCCATGGCGTCGTAGCGGGCCTGCGTGGTGCGTGCTTCGAGCGTCCCGAGCGCGCGGGTGGTGCTGATGAGTCGGTCGGCGCTGTCGTACCGGAACTCAGTAACGGTGCCGTCGGAGCCCGTCTCGCGTGTCAGGCGATTGGCTCCGTCGTACTGGCGCACGGTCTTGAGGAATGCACCGTTCGCTACCTGTTGCTTCAACCTGGCGAACGTATCGTAGGCGAGACCGGTCGCCGCGTACTGGATTTCTTCCACCACGTTGCCGCGCAGATCGTAGACCCGCTCAGAGAGCTGCCCTTCGCCATCAAGCGCGCCAGTCTTTCTGCCGTGACCGTCATAGAAGAGATGGCTGACGATGTCGCGCTCAGGATCGATCGTTGTTTCGTCGTCCACCGCGGGACGCAACTGGGCCAGCGTGCCCGTTGAACGATACGTTGACGGCGTGGCGTTGGCGTACGCCATCGTGCGTGTGAGACGTCCGGCGCCGTCGTACGTGTACTCGACGAGGTAACCCGCGGCGTCCAGCGTTGCAATCAGCTTGCCGGTGGCATCGTAGAAATTGCGGGTGCGGCGATCATTTATCGAGGTTGTGACCACCAACCCGGTCGGAAGTATCTCGTCCGTCGTGCGTGCGATCGATACAAGCGTTGCGTAGGCGACGACATCGGTGATGCGACCGGCACCGTCGTAAAAGGTCTGTGTGACAGCGCCTGTGTCATCGACGGTATGAACGAGACGGCCCGCCTTGTCGTAGGTCATGCGCGTAATGCTGTCCTGCGCCGGATTGCGGCCGGGGAGGCTGGCCAGACTGTCACGCAGCTCGGCGATCGGCACAGTTGCCGGACTACCGTCGCTGTCGACGAGCGAGGAACGCGTGGCCCCATTCAGCCTGTCTGCGTACGTGATTACCTTGATTGGCTGGCCCGTGCCGTTATAAACGTATTCGGTGAACGTGCCGTCACCATCTATCTCCGCCGCCTTTCTGCCGGCTTCGTCGTAAAGAACGTGCGTACGCATCCCCGTGGGATCGACGATTGACCGTAGACGACCGTTACGATCGTACTGGTAGGTCGTCGTGCCCAGGCCTGCGGCAGCGGGGCCGGTGTTGACCACGGACATGAGTTCGCCCGCGCCGTTGTAGTTCGACGTGCTGACCAGACCATTGGCATGCGTCGTCACGGTGCGGCGATTCGCGTCGTCGAAATCTACGAGAGTGGTGCGTGTACTGCCATTGACAAGCCATTCCGTCGTGCTACGCACGCGGCCCATGCCATCGAGAATGTAGGTGGTGGTGTAGTCGCTGGTATCGCTGGTGCTTTCGCCACGCGCATCGACGCGCTTGAGCAACTGGCCTCGCTGGTCGTAGACCAAGCGCGTGATGGCGGCGGTTGATGCTATGCCGGCACCTGTGGCATCGGTGGCGCCGTAGGAAATGGATGTGTCGACGTTGCCGCGGAAATCGTAGGTGTAGTCGGTGCGCTCCAGCTGGGTGCGATCCTGCGTGCCCACCCAGGTGTTGAGCTGGGCCTCTGTCAGTTCAGCGGTTACGCCGAGAACGCTGACGGCATATCGCCCCCCTGCATAACGCAGAGTGGCGATGCGGTTGCCGGCCGTGTTGTAGCGATGTTCGGTGACGCTACCATCGGCTTCGATGACGAAGCGAAGATGGCGTTCGGCATCATAGGTGTAGCGAGTTGTCAGCGATCCGGACGGTTGGCCTGTGCCAGCGCCATCAGGATCAGCGACTGTGTAGCGCGTTTCCGTCAGCACTTGGTTGGTGGGGCTGTACGTGCGCCTGATCGTGCTGCCGGCGGCATCGCGGCTTAGTGTGAGATTGCCACGGCTGTCGTATTCGAAGGTGGTGGTGCGACTCAGACCGTTCGGATCTTCGGTGATCGAGATGGCATTGCCTGCTGCATCGTAGGCGTAGCGGATTTGCAGCTGTGTCCCTGAGGCGGAGGGGCCATATACATATTCGAGCCTGCCGTTCGCATCGTTCTGTATCGTGCTGGTGAGACCCAGCGGGGTCTTGATGTCCACGCGCATTGCGTTGCCGGCGGAAGTAATGCCGTAGGCGAGTGTTTGTGGCACGGTGAGCTTTGCGTCCACCGTCAGCGCTGGATTGCCGAGGACTGCCTGCAGGGCAGAGACCGCGGCGGGCGAGCTGGTGCCGTAGATTGCTTGCGTGATCGTGGCCCAGGTGTCGCCGGTTTTCACCAGGTAATGCGCAGGCACGTCCATGCTCGTTGTGGTCGTGACATTGAGGCTGGCAGGCATTCCAGTGAGATTCACGCCTGCCGTCAGAGCCGGATTTCCGAGTACGGTCTGCAGTGCACTAGCTGCGGAGGCTGTGCCGTAGAGTGCTTGCGCGATCGATGCCCACGTGGCAGCGGATGGCACGGTGTAGTAAGGCGTGCCGGGCGACGCACTGTATCGGCGCGCGTAGACGGAGCTTGCCGTGCCGTCGGTTTGCTGCCATAGCACCGTGAGATTGCCCTGGGGATCGAGTGCAATGCTCGGCTGCGCTACGCCGCCGAGATCGCTGCTCTCGGCGAGAGCGGGAGCTTCCCATGCGTTGTTGGCGAAGCGCGCTACGTACAGGTTGTTGCGCGTACCGTCATGCTGGAGCCAGCCGACGACCGAATTGCTGCCATAGGTAGAGACCACAAGCGTATTGGCCGTGCTGGAGACCGATTGCGACGAGGTCTCCAGCAGGGTGGCGGTGCTCCATGCGCCTGTCGCGATGTTGAAGCGGCTTGCATAGACAGAGTTTGCAGTGCCATCGTTCTGTACCCAGGCGGCGATGGCGTTGCCTTCCCAATCGATGCCAAGTGCGGGTGCAGCAACGGCGCTGGTACGTGAATCGACGATGACCTGCGTGGTCCACGAATCGGTGGCAGCTATGTAGCGGCGTGCCAGGAGATCGCTGCTCTGGCGCCATATAGCAATGGCATTGTTGTTTCCGTCGATTGCCACGCGCGGATCGGCTGTGGCCGTGCTACTGCTTTCCAGCAGGGCAGGGTTGCTCCAAGCATTGCTGATGGCGTTGAAGCGGCTCGAATAGATGCTGTTCGCCGTGCCGTCGGATTGCTGCCACAGTGCAAGTACGTTGCCCTGGATGTCGATGGCGAGGCTGGGTTGTGCGGCAACCTGCGTGCTGTTTTCAACGAGCTGGGCTGCGCTCCACGCAGTGCCGTCGTAACGGGCCACGTGGAGGTCATTCCGCGTCCCGTCGGTCTGCAGCCAGCCGACGGCCATACGGTTGCCCTGCACGCTGGTCACGACGGTGTCGCTGGTGGTGCTGACAGCCAGTGCTGAGGTTTCCAGCAAGGACGGCGCGGTCCAGGTGCCGGTGGCGGATTTGTAGATGCTCGCGTAGACCGAACTCGCCGTGCCGTCACTCTGCACCCAGGCTACGATGGCATCGCCTTGCGCGTCCACCGACAGCGAAGGGGCGTATACCGCGTTGGATCGCGCATCGAGCGCGATCTGCGGGCCCCAGCTGTTGTTGATGCGATCGTAACGGCGGACAAATACATCTCCGCCTTGGCGCCAGACGGCGAAGCCGTTGCCGTTGGCGTCGAATCCCGTCTTCGGATCACCCGCTATCGTGGTTGAGTTTTCGAGCAGCGACGCTGCTCCCCACCCTGCTGGCGGCGTGGCGAGTGTGCCGCCGTTCAGCGTGTGCGTCGTATTGGTCGTCTGTGTAGTTGTGGTGGACAGCGCGGCTGCATTGGCGTTGGCTGTGCCGCTGCTGCCGGAAGTGACTCCCGTGTAAATCAAGGTTGTGGCACGGCCTTCGCCGTCGGTGTAGCTTTTGACGCGGTATTCGCCTGCGATCAGTTCGTAGGTGAAGGCGATGCTCTGTCCGTTGCCCTGTGTCACCGAAGCGATGCGCTTGCTCGTACCCTCGTACGTATAGTTCGTCGTGAAGACCTTGCCGTCGACGACCGAATTGTCTTCGGGCGACAGGTCTACGCGAACAGTTTGCAGACGGTTCTGTGTGTCGTAGGAATAGCGTGTGCGCGTCTGGGTGATTGATTGCGATACGACGCGAATCTGGGTCAGGTTCGTGCCGTCGTAGTCCAGATATGTGATCTGGCCCGAGGAGTCGGTGATCTGCGTTACGAGACTTCCTGCGTACGTGAAGTTCGTGGTATTGCCGTCGCTGTCTGCGATGTTGAGCAACTGGCCGTTGCTGCCATAGGCCTCGGTGGTCAGGCCGCTTCCATCGCTGTAAGTCCACGTACCGCCGCTGAAGACAAGCGTATCGTGGGCCCCTTCGCCTGCGGTGCTGGTATATAGCGCCCGCGTGCTGTCATACGTGAATAGGGTTTCCGCGCCGTCACCATGCATCTTGACGATCGTGGAGCCGGGCGTATTGGTCGTGCCGGTCAGGCTGTGCAGGCGGCGATAGACCCCGATCCGCCAGCCGTCGTTATTGTCACCGTCAAGGATGCCTTGAGCGTTGTAGGTCCGGAGCAGGGCGGTGCCGAGCCCTTGTGATGTCAGGAATTCGTCCTGAACCCTGACGACCAGATTTCCAGTGGTTGTGTTAACGAAAACCTGGTCACCGATGCCGTTTCGCTGAAGGCTGTCGCTGCCCGTAACGGTGGCGCCATAGGTGCCCAGCGCAGCGCTGGAAATCGTTGCCGTCATTCTTCTCTCCGGATTTCATTTTCTTGTTGTGGGCGCCTTGTTGGCAGCCAAATTGATCCAGACAAGAAGGGCAGTGGTTTAGTAGGCGTTTACCCTTATATCGGTGTGAGAATAAGCGAGTGACTTCTGCCGGGGCGTGCGTATTCAACGAGAACCCGTGCCCGTAGTGCCTTGATTGAAGTGGAAGGGGACGTCGTTTGTGGGGCTGCTCAATTTGTCAGCGACGTCACGATGGTCCTACCGGCCGCCTCTACAATTGTGCTCGACTCAACACGGGAACTTGCCTTGGACGACCTGTTTGCCGATCAACAACCCGCTGCCAGCGTACCGCTGGCCGAATTGCTGCGCCCGAAGAGCCTGGACGAGGTGGTGGGGCAGACGCACCTGCTGGGGCCGGGCAAGCCGTTGCGGCTGGCCATCGAGGCTGGCAAGCCGCACTCGATGATCCTGTGGGGGCCGCCCGGGGTCGGCAAGACGACGCTGGCGCGCCTGATGGCGACGCACTTCGATGCGGAGTTCGTGGCGCTGTCCGCCGTGTTCTCCGGCGTGAAGGACATCCGCGAGGCAGTAGCGCAGGCGGAATCCATCCGCGCGGTGAAGGGTCGCAGCACCATCCTGTTCGTCGATGAGGTGCACCGCTTCAACAAGTCGCAGCAGGATGCCTTCCTGCCCTTCGTGGAGTCGGGGCTGCTGACCTTCATCGGCGCCACGACCGAAAACCCGTCCTTCGAGGTGAACTCGGCGCTGCTGTCGCGCGCGGCGGTCTATGTGCTGGACAGTCTGAAGCCGGCGGAGATGGCGCAGCTATTTGAACGTGCGCAACGCGAGGCCTTTCCGGACATCGTGTTCGAGGATGAAGCGCGCGAGCGCCTGATTGGCTGGGCCGACGGCGATGCGCGGCGCTTCCTCAACGTGCTGGAAACACTGCGCACGGCGGCGCGTGCGGCGGGTGTCGATACGATTACCGGCGAATTCGCGGAAAGCACGCTGGCGCAGAACCTGCGGCGCTTCGACAAGGGCGGCGAGGCCTTCTACGACCAGATATCTGCGCTTCACAAGTCCGTGCGTGGCTCCAACCCGGACGCGTCGCTGTACTGGTTCGTGCGCATGCTGGACGGCGGCGCCGACCCGCTGTACCTCGGCCGTCGCGTCGTGCGCATGGCGGTGGAAGACATCGGCCTGGCTGACCCACGTGCGCTGACGATGACGCTGGAGGCCTGCCAGACCTACGAGCGACTCGGCTCGCCGGAAGGCGAGCTGGCACTCGCGCAGGCGGTGGTGTATCTGGCCTGTGCGCCCAAGTCGAACGCGCTGTACATGGCCTACAACGAGGCGCGTCGCTTCGTGGCGCAGGACGGCAGCCGGCCGGTGCCGCTGCACCTGCGTAATGCGCCGACCAAGCTCATGAAGGAACTGGACTACGGCAAAGCCTATCGTTACGCGCACGACGAGCCGGAAGCCTATGCGGCCGGTGAGAGCTATCTGCCGGAAGGCATGCGCGACCCGGACTGGTACCGGCCGACCGACCGCGGTATGGAAGGCAAGATCGCGGAAAAGCTGGCCTATCTGCGCAGTCTGGACAAGGCTGCGAGCAAGGGCGGCAAACGGTAGTCGTCGTACGGGGAGGAGAATTCCCGCAGTCAGTCGGGGGCGTCCGGCTGACCGCGGGAGAAGATGGCACAGCGACGCAGCGCCATCTTGTTGCTCGCGTCCCTAAGAGGGTCGATGACGCGCACGAGAGGCGCGGGATCAGTGAGCGAGCGGGTGCGCAGCACGAAACTGCGCGTACACGTGCAACACGTGTTCTGCTTTGTCGAGCTGCCCGTCACGCATGGCATCCGACACCATTTCTTCGAGGCAGTGGTCGATGACCCCCACGCCTTCGTCTGTCTGCACCAGCCCGCATGCCAGTGTGGCGGCGACATGCCTGGGCAGGTGTTCATGCTCGGCGATGAGTTCGATCTCTTCCTCGGTGAGATCGCAATAGTCGGTGCAGTCCTTGAGCGAAAGCATGGTCACGACTCCCTCCGTCAAACTCATGTTTCAAGGTAGCTCGCCTGCGCGGGATGGCAAGCTAGAATCTCGACTTCCCAACGCCGTCGCGTTGATGCACAACAACAAACCATGCTCGACATCCAACTGCTCCGCACCCAGCTCGACACCGTGGCCCAGCGCCTCGCGTCGCGCAATTTCGTTCTGGACACTGAAACCTTCACCGCGCTGGAGAACGAGCGCAAGCATCTGCAGACCCGTACGCAGGACCTGCAGTCACGCCGCAACAGCCTGTCCAAGCAGATCGGCATGCTGAAGGGCAAGGGTGAGGATGCGTCCGCCGTGATGGCGGAGGTGGCGGGCTTGGGCGACGAGCTGAAAGCCAATGAAGAGTCGCTTGCTGCACTGCAGTCGAAGCTGAATGATTTTTTGCAGCGCATTCCGAATCTGCCGCATGAATCGGTGCCGGTGGGCAAGGATGAATCGGGCAATGTGGAGGTGCGCAAGTGGGGCGCGATCCGCAGTTTCGATTTCGAGGTGCGCGATCACGTCGATGTCGGCTCCGCGCTGGGCCTGGATTTCGATACCGGTGCCAAGCTGTCAGGCTCGCGCTTCACCTTCATGAAGGGCGGCATCGCCCGCCTGCACCGCGCGCTTGCGCAGTTCATGCTCGACACGCAAACGAACGAGCATGGCTACACCGAGTGCTATACGCCTTACATCGTGAATGCGGATTCGTTGCTGGGGACCGGTCAGTTGCCGAAGTTCGAGGCCGACCTGTTCGCAGCGAAGAAGGGCGGGCAGGAAGGTGATGGCGAGGCGCTGTACCTGATCCCCACCTCTGAAGTCACGCTGACCAACACCGTGCGCGACGAGATCGTGGCGGCGAAGGATCTGCCGATCAAGCTGACCGGCCACACGCCGTGCTTCCGCAGCGAGGCCGGCAGCTACGGTCGCGACACGCGCGGCATGATCCGCCAGCACCAGTTCGACAAGGTGGAGATGGTGCAGATCGTGCACCCGGAAACCAGCTACGCCGCACTGGACGAGATGGTCGGCCACGCCGAGGCCGTCCTGCAGAAACTGGGCCTGCCGTATCGCGTGATGTCGCTGTGCACGGGCGACATGGGCTTCGGCGCCAGCAAGACTTTCGACCTCGAAGTCTGGCTGCCGGCGCAGAACGCCTACCGCGAGATTTCCTCGGTGTCGAACTGCGAAGGCTTCCAGGCGCGCCGCATGCAGGCCCGCTTCAAGAGCGAGCAGGGCAAGAACGAGCTGGTGCACACCCTCAACGGCTCCGGCCTTGCCGTAGGCCGCACCCTGGTGGCGGTGCTGGAGAACTACCAGCAGGCGGATGGTTCGGTAACGATCCCGGAAGTCTTGCGCCCCTACATGGGCGGGGTGGCCAGCCTGAGCGTCTGAGCTGCAAAGAGGTCTGACGCGACGAGCGGCCGTCATTCGACGGCCGTTTTCTTTTGTGGCTGAGAGATTCATCGCTGGTCGGCGATAAGGCACGTTCGTCCAGACGCAATATCAATGCGGAATTGTTTTGATAATGTTGGCGAAATTATCATTTCCGGGCGCCGGGCATGACCGATCAGGAATTCCGCAAGCTGGTGGCACGACTTGAAGTCGAATGCGAGATATCGCCGCCGCGCTATCGCCTGCGAGTGCTTGCGCTGGCCTTGCTGGGCTATGCCGTCGTGCTGGCTGCGCTCGGCCTGGGCCTGGGGTTGCTGATCGCCGGCGCATCCTTCCTCGCCGAAGAGCGTTATTTCATAGGTGGCAAGCTGGCGTTGGTCGGTGGCGTCATGACCTTCCTGCTGGTCCGCGCGCTGTGGGTGCGGCTGGAAGGGCCACCCGGCAAGCGCCTGACGGCGGAGCAGTCGCCACGGCTGTTCCGGCTGATCGAGAAGCTGCGCGTCAAGCTCAAGGCGCCTGCCATCCACGAAGTGGTGCTCAACGACGAGATGAACGCGTCCATCTGGCAGACGCCGCGTCTGGGCATGTTCGGCTGGCACCGCAATACGCTGGTCATCGGCTTGCCCCTGCTGCAGGCCCTGAGCCAGAAGCAGTTCACGGCGGTACTGGCGCACGAGTACGGGCACCTGTCGGGTTCGCACGGCAAGCTGGGCGCCTGGTTGTATCGCTTGCGCACGACCTGGGATCGCGTCTATCAGAACTTCGACGACCCCGACTCGCCGGTCGACCGTGGTCTGCAATGGTTCTTCCGCCGCTACCTGCCGTTCTTCAGCGCCTACAGTTTCGTGCTCGCGCGCCAGCAGGAGTACGAGGCGGATGCGGCGGCGGCCCGCATCGCCGGCGCGCGGGAGGCTGCCGACGCACTGGTGAGCGTGCGCCTGAAGGGCCGTTTCATCGGCGAGCGCTTCTGGAACCGCCTGTGGCGTGACGCGGACAATCACCCGATGCCGGCGCTGATGCCACACGCGTCGATGCACACGGCATTGAAGGCCGGCATCACGACGGACGACGAGAGTGCCTGGCTGCGGGAGGCGATGGCCGAACGTACCGACGTGGGCGACACGCACCCGGCCTTGCGCGACCGTCTCGAGGCGCTGGGCGAAGCCGCGCGCATTCCGCCACCGGCCTCGCCGACTGCAGCCCAGGCCATGTTCGAGGAGCGGCTGCCGCAGCTGGTGAAGCACTTCGACAGCGATTGGTGGAAGCAGGCCCAGTCGGCGTGGCGCGAACGCCATGGAGACGTGCAGGGCGCACGCAGCACGCTGGCGGAACTGGGGCCGGACGAGAATGTGCTTCCGGAGCAGGAGCGCGAACGCTACGGGCTCGCGCTGCTGACGCTGGAAGAGCCGGAGCGTGCCCTGGCGGTGCTGCGCAAGGTGGCCGACAGCCGTGATGCCACCGCCCGCGCTTCGTTCATCGTCGGTCGCATGTTGCTCGACCGTGACGACGAGTCCGGCATCCGCTATCTGGAGGCCGCGATGGACAAAGATGGCGAGTGCGTCATGGCGGCCAACGAACGGGCCTGGGAGTTCTACATGCGGCGCGATGACACCGAGAAAGCCGAGTACTACCGCGAGCGCCTCATGGCCTTGCATCAGGACGAAGCGGCTTGATGCTCCCGGCCCGCATGTGACCGGGAATGGACCCGGAAGTCAAAAGGCCCGGACGCGTGAGCATCCGGGCCTTTTTATTTGCTGCCTTCCAGCTCAGGCTGGCCTGTCGTCTTACGGGGTGTAGACGTTCGGACGGACCGGCTGGCTCATGCCCGTACCCAGGTAGAAGCTCGGGTGCGGGGGCTGGTTGTAGCCGACGTTCTGCCAGGACAGTGCCACACGGTACTGCGGGTCGTGCAGCAGCGTGAAGAAGCGGTAGCTCGTCGGGATGGTGGTCGTGAAGATCAGCAGCTTGTCATTGTCGCTGTGACGCCAGATCACCTCTTCGCGCCAGTCACCCAGGATGTCGCCCGAAATGCCCGGGTTGGACTTGGTGCCGTTGTTCGACGCGGCGCCGTTGTTGCCGGCACTCAGCAGGGTGCTGGACGAGCCCTGGTTCCATTTGGAGATGGTGGTGCCGTCCAGGATCTCGCGCATCAGGTCGCCGTCCCACCAGGCCATGAAGTTGATCTGGCTGGGCTTGGCGCCGATGGCCACACCGGCGGCGCTCATCAGCGTGCCCTTGGAGCCCCAGAACTCGGCGCCCGGGTAGCGGCTGTCGATGTCGCCGACCACGCCACGACCCACGTCCACGCCTTCGCCGGACATGCTGCCGATGATGGAGCCGGTGCGTGCGTCCCGCATCTCGATGCCGTGGTTGCCGTAGGCGCTGGGCGATTCGTGCGGCATAACTGCTTCCAGGCCCGAACGGTTCGGGTTGAAGTCGCCGACGTGCAGCGCGTCACCGTGACCACGGCCGGTCGAGTACAGACCGGAACCGTTGTCGTCGATGGCGGCGGCGCCGAAGATGACTTCATCCTTGCCGTCGTTGTCCACGTCCGCAATCGACAGGCTGTGCGCGCCCTGACCGTTGTAGGAGCTGTTGTTGTTGCTGTCGAAGGTCCAGCGGCGGGAGAGCGAACCGTTGCGATAGTCCCAGGCCACCAGCACCGCACGGGTGTAGTAGCCGCGGGTGAACACCGCGCTGGGGCGCTTGCCATCCAGGTAGGCGACGCCGGCCAGGAAGCGGTCGACGCGGTTGCCGTAGCTGTCGCCCCAACTGCTCACAGTGCCACGTGCCGGCAGGTAGTCGGTGCTGGCCAGCACTGCACCGGTCTGGCCGTTGAAGACGGTCAGGTACTCCGGGCCGCTCAGGACATAGCCACTGCTATTGCGGTAGTCGGCGCTGCTGCTGCCGATAACCGTCCCGTTGCCGGCCTTGGTGCCGTCGGCGGTCTTCATCATCACTTCCGCCTTGCCGTCGCCATCGAAGTCATAGGCGAGGAATTGCGTGTAGTGCGCGCCGGCGCGGATGTTGCGGCCGAGGTCGATGCGCCACAGGCGGGTGCCGTCGATCTTGTAGCCATCGACGAACACGTTGCCGGTGTAGCCCGACTGCGAGTTGTCCTTGGCGTTGGACGGATCCCACTTCACGACGATGTCCAGCGCGCCGTCACCGTCGAGGTCGGCCACGCTGAGATCATTCGGCGAATAGGTGTAGGCCACGCCGTCCGGCGAGGTGCCACCGGAGGGGCGCGACAGGTTCACCGTCTTGTACTGGTTGCTCCAGACGCTGCCGGGGTTCTCGCCGGTCCATTCCGTCCCGTTGACGACCGGCACCACCCAGTAGCTGGAGCTCGACGTACCGCCCGAGTCCAGATAGCTGGTAGCGGTCGTGATCGGGCTGCTGTTGAGCTTGCTGTTGTTGCGGTAGATGTTGAAGCCGATGCCATCCGGATCGGTGGCCAGCATGCGCCAGGACAGGAACACGCCACCGCTGGTCTGCACGGCCACCGCGCCACGGTTCAGACGCTCGACCTGCTTGCCATTGGCACTGCCGCTGGAGCTGCTCGACGAGGAGCTGCTGGACGAAGAGGACGATGAACTGGAGCTCGAGGATGAAGAGCTGCTGGAGCTGCTCGAGGAGCTGGACGACGAGGTCGACGAGCTGCTGGATGACGAGGACGAGCTGGACGAAGAGCTTGACGACGAACTCGAGGAGCTCGAAGAGGAGCTGCTAGACGAAGAGCTGCTCGTCGTATTGCTGTACGAACACCAGGCCGAGCTGGTGTAGCTGTTGCTCGGGAAGTTGCTACCGGAGCAGACCACGCTGTTGGTGAAGGTGCCGTACACGAAGCTGCCGGACTTGCCGAGCGCGACCGAGCGGGTGCCGCTGAACGTACAGGTCGCGCCGGTGTTCTGCACGCACTTGGTGTAACCACTGGGATAGTCGGTGGCGGCTTGCGCAGCAGCGCTCAGGCCGAGCACGGCCACAGCACCGACCAGGTGCTTGAGTTTCATGGTGTCTCCTCCGGGATGGATGTCGTTCTTTTTGTACTGCGTGCCTGTACAGGCGGTACGCCGCGCGCATCTGGTGTGCTACGTCAGCTGTTTGAATCATGTACGAATTTTTCTGACACGACAAACCGCGCTGCACCACGGCAACGGGCCGGATGGCCCTGAATGCGAAGAGCGCGCGAAGGGGCTTGCTTTATCTTGTGGGACTGTATAAAAATACAACTACTGTATGGAAAAACAGTAACCCTTTCCAAGGATCCCGCATGCAGCCCTTGACTACTCGCCAGCAAGCCATCCTCGATTTCATTCGTCGTTACATCGTGGAGCAGGGCATGCCACCCACGCGTGCCGATATCGGTGCCGCCTTCGGCTTTGCCTCACCGAACGCCGCGGAGAGTCATCTCAAGGCGCTGGCGCAGAAAGGCGCAATCCGTCTGGAGCCCGGTTCGGCCCGTGGAATCCGCTTGCCCGAGGGCGTTCTGGAGCAGGTCAGCGAGCGTCTGGATGCCCATCTGCGTGCCATGAGCGAGCAGCTCAGCCTGCCACTGGTGGGGCGGGTGGCTGCGGGGTCGCCGATCCTGGCGCAGGAACACATCGAGTCACGCCACGCCATCGACCCCGCCATGTTCGCGCCGCGCGCTGACTACCTGCTGAGGGTGCGCGGCAACTCCATGACTGGCGTCGGCATTCTCGATGGCGACCTGCTGGCGGTGCACAGCACTGCCGAAGCCCGCGACGGCCAGATCGTGGTGGCTCGCGTGGAAGACGATGTGACGGTCAAGCGTCTGCGCCGACGCGGTGACGGCATCGTCGAACTGATCGCCGAGAACCCGGATTACGCGCCGATCCTGGTCGATCCATCCCATACCCCGCTCGCCATCGAAGGTCTGGCCGTCGGCCTGATCCGCGACGGCTTTGCCCGTTGAATCCGTACGCCCCCGCAACCCGACCGCTTTCCCAGGAGCCCGCCATGTTTGCCCGCCACCATCTCGCCGCCCTTGTTCCCGCACAATCCCAGGCTTGCCAGCCCTCGCGGCAGACCCGTATCAGCATCCGCCCTCAGGCGATCCTCGAAGTCGTACGTCGGCGCGGCCGCAGCTGGGGTTTGCTGGCTCAGTATGAAGAGGCGCGCCTGGGCATCAAGCGCTGACCAGCCGTCGTGACTTGTGTCTGTTGTACGGAGTAGCGAGCTCATGAGCGAAGCCTTTGCCCGGCTCAAACGGGAGCGTCATCCCATGCCGGAGTTCGTGCGTCAGGCGCTGGAGCACCAGCGCCTGCTGGAGGTCTACCGGGCGCGCCCGGGTTACCAACAGAACGACTATCTTGGCTGGATCAACCGGGGGCGCCTGCCGGAAACCCAGCAGCGCCGTCTCGAGCAGATGCTCGACGAGCTGACGCGTGGCGATGTCTACATGAACATGGCCTGGCGTCCTGCCCGCCGAAGCGGGCAGGCTGGCTGAGACTGTTCGACGAGCCAGCGCGGAGGAGCGTTGGTGGGGGAAGTTTCACAGCGACTTGTATCACCGCAGCGGCCATGACAGAGTTGGCGGCGTCGCATCGCGGAGGTTTCCCTTGACCCCCACCGCTTTCATCACTCACCCGGATTGCTGGCAGCACAACATGGGTGCCATGCACCCGGAGTCACCTGATCGCCTGTCGGCGATCCGTGACCAGATGATTGCGTCCGGTCTGGACCAGTACGTCGACAGTTGTGAGGCGCCGGTGGCTACGCGCGACAACCTGTTGCTGGCGCATACCGGCGAATACATCGACGACATGTATGCCGCGGTGCCGGAGCGTGGCATTACCCACCTGGATCCGGACACCGCGATGTGCCCGCAGACCCTCAACGCCGCATTGCGGGCGGCCGGGGCAGGCGTGAAAGCGGTGGACATGGTGATGGCTGGCGAGGCGCGCTCCATCTTCTGCGCGGTCCGGCCGCCAGGTCATCATGCGGAACGCATGCGCGCGATGGGTTTCTGTTTCTTCAACAACGTTGCGATCGCTGCGTTGCATGCGCTGGAGCATCACCGTCTCGCGCGGGTGGCAGTGATCGACTTCGATGTGCATCACGGCAACGGCACCGAGGACATTCTGGCGGGCGAGTCGCGGGCCATGATGCTCGGTTTCTTCCAGCACCCGCTCTATCCCTATTGCGGCACCAGACCGCTGGACGACAACATGCGCAATACGCCCTTGCCGGCGGGTACGCGTGGCGACGTGGTGCGGGCGCTGGTAGAGGAAAAGTGGTTGCCAGCCATGGAGATGTTCCAGCCCGAGATGCTGTTCATTTCGGCAGGCTTCGACGCTCACTACGAGGACGACATGGCCTCGATGGCCCTGGTCGAGGCCGATTACGCCTGGATCACCACCCGATTGCGGGAGTTTGCCGATCAGCACTGCAGAGGGCGTGTCGTGTCGATGCTGGAGGGGGGCTACTCCCTCTCCGCCCTTGGCCGCAGCGTGGTGGCACACATCAAGGCGCTGGCAGGCATCTGAAGACTTGCCACGGGCTCTCCCGTAACAGCTTGCAAAGCTCGCGGTCTGGCCGGGCGGCTCGGGTACAATGGTCGTTTAGCTTTCGATGTCACGGTCCGACATGATTACGGGTTCTCTCGTTGCGCTGGTCACGCCGATGCTGGCGGATGGTCAGCTCGACATGCCGCGCTTCCGCGCGCTGATTGATTTCCACGCCAGGGAAGGCACCGACGGTCTGGTTATCGTCGGGACCACCGGCGAATCGCCCACGGTGGATGTGGAAGAGCACTGCGAACTGATCCGCGTAGCCGTCGAACATGCGGCTGGCCGCCTGCCTATCATTGCGGGTACGGGCGCCAACTCCACCAGCGAAGCGATCGAGCTGTCGCGTTTCGCCAAACAGGTAGGCGCGCAGGCTTCGCTCTCCGTCGTGCCGTACTACAACAAGCCCACGCAAGAGGGTCTGTACCAGCACTTCAAGGCGATTGCCGAGGCCGTGGATCTTGCGGTGATCCTCTACAACGTGCCTGGCCGCACAGTGGCCGATCTGGGCAACGACACCGTGCTGCGCCTGGCCCAGGTGGACAACGTCATCGGCATCAAGGACGCCACCGGCAGTCTGGAACGCGTGACCGATCTCGCCATGCGTGCCCCGAAGGACTTCGCCCTCTACAGTGGTGACGACATGACCGGCATGGCGTTCATGGCCGTGGGTGGTCATGGTGTCATCTCGGTGACGGCCAACGTCGCACCGCGCCTGATGCACGATCTGTGCGTGGCCGTTCGCAATGGCGAACTTGTGCAGGCCCGCGCGATCAATGAAAAGCTCTTCCTGCTCAACCGCGACCTCTTCGTCGAGGCCAACCCGATCCCCGTGAAGTGGGCGGTGGAGCAGATGGGCCTGATAGGTCCCGGCCAGCGCTTGCCGCTGACCCGTCTTTCCGATCAATTCCACGCTCGCGTGCGCGCTGCCATGACGGCTGCAGGCGTCTGAACAGACTCTCTTGAGGATTCCAGTAATGTCATCTACCGCACGTAACGTCCTTGCGGTGACCTGTTTGTTGGGCGTGGCCGCCTGTGCAACGTCGGGTAACAAGGATTCGATCGAATACCGTAGTAGTGTCCAGACGAATTCCGGATCACTTGCCGTGCCGCCGGATTTGGTTGCTCCGACTGCTGATGGTCGTTTCACTGTGCCGGAGCAGACGCCCGGCAGTGCGACGGCGTCTACGTATGCCAATATCCGTAATACGACGCCGGCAGCAGCTTCGCCGGTAAGGACCCAGATGGCCGACGCGGGTGGCATCCGCGTCGAGCGGGCGGGATCGCAGCGCTGGTTGGTTGTGCCAGGTACGACGACCGAGCTTTGGGGGCGTGTCCGTGACTTCCTGGTTTCGTCCGGCTTCACGATCCAGAGCGAATCGCCGAATACCTTGGTGATGGAGACGGACTGGGCGGAAAACCGTGCCGCGATTCCGGACAGCCTGCTTCGGAGAACGCTGTCCAGCGTGCTGGATGGTTTGTACAGCACCCCGCAGCGTGACAAATTCCGGGTCCGCCTCGAGCCTGCGAACCAAGGCGGCGGCGTCGAAATCTACGTCAGCCATCGCGGTATCCAGGAACGTTACATCGAAGAGCGCAGTAACAACACCACTTGGCAGGGAATGCCGCCCGACCCGTCGCTGGAAGCCGAGATGCTTGTCCGGCTGATGACGGCCTTGGGCGGTGGTACGCAGGAAGCCTCACGGGAGGCTGTTGCCAAAGTGGACAATCAGCCGCCGCGGGCTGTGCTTGCCAGCGATGCCTCCGGTTCTTTCCTCAGGATCGAGGCTCCGGTTGATCGCGCCTGGCGCCAGGTCGGTTTGTCTCTCGATCGTGTAGGCCTGGTTGTAGAGGATCGCGATCGTGCCAAGGGCTACTACCTGGTTCGCTATGTCGTGCAGGATGATCTGAAGCAGGAGAAGCCGGGATTCTGGTCGAAGCTTGCATTCTGGAGAAGCGACAAACCCAGTTCGCTCACCGGTCAGTACCGGGTGGTCGTCAGTGGGGACGAGAAGCAGACCGCCGTTCGCGTCCAGAACCAGGCAGGTGAGGCAGATCCGGGCGCATCGGCGCGTCAGATACTGAACCTGTTGCAGGCTGAGCTACGCTGAGTTTCTGAACCCGTTTTTGAACCCCCAAAGCGCCGCTAATGCGGTGCTTTTTTTGCCTGTCGCTCCTGATGGAAGAGGCTGGCCCAGCTAAGTGACTGAAGGCGTCCGCATTTGCTGTCTTGCCTGAAAGCAGCTTGCGGCGCCATAGGGGATGGGGCGGCGCCAGGGCGGGTTTCGCCTCCACTGACGCTATGTGTTCCTGCCTCGCTCACCATGGTCGCGAGCTTGCTGCAGCCCCGAATGGGCAGGGAATTGGGTGCGAACGCTACAAAAGAAACGGGCCGCATTTTTGCGGCCCGTTTCTTGATCGCAGTCCGATTATTCCCTGCGGGTTTCCACCTGCTGCAGCGGCTCATCGGCAACCGGTGCTGCGACAGGTCGCGCGCGGCGGCGTGCCGGCTCAGCGGCCGGTTCTTCGCTTGCGACAACCATGCTGCCGGCCCGTGTTTCAACCATTTGCAGGCTGTCATCCTTCAGCAATGCACTGAAGTCGAACTGTGCCTGCGGAGGCGTTTGCGTGGTGGGCACGGGTGAAGTGCTCTGGCGCTCCACTGCCTGCACCACCGTGTTCTCGAACGCGCTCAGCGAGGCGGACGATGCGGCCGGGACTTCTTCGTTGATTGCGACTGCCGTTTCTTCAACGACGGCGACGACCGGAGCCGGTTCGGCTTCCTTCTGCAGGGCCGGCGGTGCGGTTTCGCGCAGCACGTCGAGGAAGGTCGGCTCACTGGCGGATGCGACAGCTTCCGACGCTGCTTCAACCGGCACGATCGGCGGTACGTCCAGCTGGGCCGGCTCGCTCACAGGCTCCGCCGCACTGACGGCTTCTGCAGGTAGTACCAACTCGGTCGGGATGTCCAGTTCAGAGCTGGCGACTGCAGCACCGGTCACGGCAGCTCCGGCTTCGCCTTCCTGACGACGCTCCCCGCCACGACCACCGCGGCCGCGACGATTGCGACGGCGGCCGCTGCCTTCGCGTTGTTCGCCAGTAGCGGCGCCTGCCTCTGTCGTCGGGGCGTCGGTTGCAGCTGCCAAGGCCAGATTCTGGTCCAGCGCCTCTTCAGCAACAGGCCCAGCAGCGGCACGCGGTTCACGCGGCTGGCGTTCGCGACGCTCACGCGGCTCGCGGCCCTCCTTGTTGCCCTCACGTGGCTCGCGCGGTTCGCGCTGCGGCTTGGGCGTAGCAGCCTGGGCGGCCTGTGCCGTTACTTCTTCCTTGTTGCGGTTGCGATCCTGACGACCTTCGCCGCGGCCCTTGCGTTGTTCATTCTGGGCGCCGTCTTCGCGCTTGTCCTGGCGGCGACCGTCACCACGGGCTTGCTCGTCACGCGGTTTGGCGTCACGTTGGCCGTCACGGCCACGACGCTCACCGTCACCACGCTCGCGGCGTTCGCCGTCGCGACCACGGCGACCGTCACGGCCTTCGCGACGGCTGCTTGCCGGCTTGGTTTCGACGACCGGTGCTTCTTCCTTGGTCTCACCACGCAGCCAGCCGAAGATGCGCTGCAGCAGGCCTTGCGGTTCGGCGGCGGCCGGTGCAGCAGCCTGAGCGCGAGCGGCACGCGGGGTTTCAGCGCGCGGTTCTACGACCGGTGCCGGCTGTTCCGGTGTGATGCCACGGATGGCAGCCTGCTGGCGTGCCGGACGGGCTTCGGTCTGTGCGGACGGCGGCGTGTAGTTCGGCTCGGTCGGTGCCTCGGCCATGCGGTAGCTGGGCAGATGGCTGTCTTCCTGGTTCAGCTGGTCATGACGCAGACGGATGATCTCGTGTGCCGGCGTTTCCAAGTGACGGTTCGGAATGATCAGCAGATTGACCTTGTGGCGGATCTCGATCTTGGCGATGTCGACACGCTTCTCGTTGAGCAGGAAGGTGGCGACGTCCACCGGCACCTGGGTGTGCAGTGCGCCGGTGTTCTCCTTCATCGCTTCTTCTTCAAGGATGCGCAGGATGTGCAGCGCTGCCGATTCGGTGGAGCGGATGTGGCCGGTGCCGGTACAGCGCGGGCAGGTGATGTAGCTGGTCTCTGCGAGCGCAGGGCGCAGGCGCTGGCGCGACAGTTCCAGCAGGCCGAAGCGGCTGATCTTGCCGGTCTGCACACGGGCACGGTCGTAGCGCAGCGCGTCACGCAGGCGGTTTTCCACCTCGCGCTGGTTGCGCTGGCTTTCCATGTCGATGAAGTCGATGACGATCAGACCACCCAGGTCGCGCAGGCGCAGCTGGCGGGCGATTTCGTCGGCGGCTTCGCAGTTGGTCTTGAATGCCGTTTCTTCGATGTCGCTGCCCTTGGTGGCGCGACCGGAGTTCACGTCGACCGAGACCAGCGCTTCGGTGTGGTCGATGACGATGGCACCGCCCGAGCCCAGGTTCACCTGGCGCGAGTAGGCGGATTCGATCTGGTGTTCGATCTGGAAGCGCGAGAACAGCGGCACGTCGTCGCGGTAGCGCTTCACGCGGTTCACCGTGCCCGGCATCACGTGGGCCATGAATTGCTGGGCCTGTTCGAAGATCTCGTCGGTGTCGATCAGGATCTCGCCGATGTCCGGCTGGAAGTAGTCGCGGATCGCGCGGATCACCAGGCTGCCTTCCTGGTAGATCAGGAAGGCGCCGCCCTGGCTCTTGGCGGCGCCGTCGATGGCGGTCCACAGCTGCATCAGGTAATTCAGGTCCCACTGCAGCTCTTCGGCGCTACGGCCGATGGCGGCAGTGCGGGCGATCAGGCTCATGCCGCCGGGTACTTCCAGCGCGTCCATGATCTCGCGCAGCTCGGCGCGATCGTCACCCTCGACGCGACGCGAAACACCACCGCCGCGCGGGTTGTTCGGCATCAGCACGAGGTAGCGGCCGGCCAGCGAGATGAAGGTGGTGAGGGCTGCGCCCTTGTTGCCGCGCTCGTCCTTCTCGACCTGGACGATCAGTTCCTGGCCGACCGACAGTGCATCCTGGATGCGTGCCTTGGAGGCTTCGACGCCTTCCTTGAAGTAGGAGCGGGAGATTTCCTTGAACGGCAGGAAGCCGTGGCGCTCGGCGCCGTAATCGACGAAGGCGGCTTCGAGGCTGGGCTCGATGCGGGTGATGACCGCCTTGTAGATGTTGCTCTTGCGTTGTTCCTTGGCGGCCGACTCGATGTCGAGGTCGATCAGCTTCTGGCCATCGACGATGGCAACGCGCAGTTCTTCTGCCTGCGTCGCGTTGAAAAGCATGCGCTTCATTTTGGGTTCTTCTCCTGCGCGCAACGCAGAAGCAGACCACGGCGAACCTCACGCACCCGGTTCCGGGGGCGTGTTACTGACGGCTTGTCGGGAACCTGGATGAATCCATCGCGTTCGTGGGCAAACTGTGTTCGGGTTCGCTGCTGCGTCGTCGCGTGGCCTCGAGGGCCCCGCATCGTCGCGTGAAATCTGCAATCTGGCTTGCGCGCTTGTAGCTTGTGTAGTGGGTGTCATCTACCATCGCGCTCCGTTCTTCTGGTTCTACCGGAGGCGTGGCAATGGTCTTTCCGGCGTGGCTCTGCGGTCGGTGCATGAAGGCACCAAAGACCAGCGCGGAGGAAGGACGGGCAGGGCAGTCACGGACACGGACTGGCGGGGTCGGAAGACCATTCAGGCCAGAGGCTTTGGAACCGGGCTCGTCCGGGCGACTTCGCGCGTCGTGGAGCCGGGGACCAGCGGGGTGTCGGTGTTGCAGTGCAGTCCACCTGCGGGCGGGCTGTGCGATGCAGTACGATCGCAGCCTACGCAGCCGGAAAAACAGGCCGCAGTATATGGGAAGAGAATGAATTTAGGCAAAGCGCCGCCCGACCGGGCGGCAACGGCAGGCCGCCAGCCTGCTGCGGTGCGGCGGGTCCGGGTGGATGCGGAGGACGCCGGCCAGCGCATCGACAACTACCTCATCCGCGAATGCAAGGGTGTGCCCAAGAGTCACGTCTACCGCATCCTGCGTTCCGGCGAAGTGCGGGTGAATGGCGGCCGGGTCAGCCAGACCTACCGCCTGAATGCTGGCGACGAGGTGCGGATTCCGCCGGTGCGCGTGGCAGAACGCAGCGAGGGGCAGGCCTCCGCTGCGCCCCCGCGCGACTTTCCCGTGGTCTTCGAGGACGACTCCCTGCTCGTCATCGACAAGCCGTCCGGCATAGCCGTGCACGGTGGTAGTGGGGTGAGCTTCGGTGTCATCGAACAGTTGCGCGCCCAGCGCCCGCAGGCTCGTTTGCTTGAACTGGTGCACCGGATCGACCGCGAGACGTCCGGTCTGCTGATCATCGCCAAGCGGCGTGCCGCCTTGACTGCCCTGCAGGACCAGATGCGCGCCGGTAGCGTCGAGAAGCGTTACTTCGCCATGGCGCAGGGCCGCTGGATGAACCCTCTGCAGCATGTGCGGGTGCCCTTGCTGAAATACCTGACCGAGGATGGCGAGCGTCGTGTGGCGGTGAATCGCGAAGGCAAGCCGGCTCACAGCATCGTGCGCCTCCAGCGGCGCTGGGAGCGCTGCAGCCTGGTGGAGGTGGAGCTGAAGACCGGCCGTACGCACCAGATCCGCGTGCACATGCAGTCGCTCGGCCATCCCTTGCTGGGCGACGACAAGTACGGTGACTTCGCGCTGAACAAGCAGCTTGTCCGTGAGGGCCTCGGGCGGATGTTCCTGCATGCGGCGAAGCTGCGTTTCCACCATCCGCAGACGCAGGCCTTGGTCGAGCTGGAGGCGCCTCTGCCGGCGGAGCTGGTGGCTTACGTGAGCCAGGTTTCCCGGACACAGAAGCAGGAGTATCCGCAGGGAGCTTCAGCTCCATGAGCCGCAAGTTCGACCTGATCGTCTTCGACTGGGACGGCACGTTGATGGACTCCACGGCCTTGATCGTGCGCTCCCTGCAGGCAGCCTGTGCCGATCTGGAGTTGCCGGTGCCCGACGACGTGCGTGCCGCGCATGTCATCGGCCTGAGTCTCGCTGATGCCATCCATTACCTGTTGCCGCAGGTGCCGGACAGTGCCCATCAGAAAGTGGCGGAACGCTATCGCTATCACTTCCTGACCGACGCCGACACGCTGGTGCTTTTCGAAGGCGTTCCTGAATTGCTGGCATCGCTGCACGAGCGTGGTCACCAGCTCGCCGTTGCGACCGGCAAGGCACGGCGCGGGCTGGATCGCGTGCTCATCGGCTCCGGCATCGAGCATCTTTTCGTGGCCACGCGCTGTGCGGACGAGAGTTTCTCCAAGCCGCATCCCGGCATGCTGCTGGAATTGATGGATGAATGCATGGTTGCACCGGAGCGCACCCTGATGATCGGCGACACCACCCACGATCTGTTGATGGCACGTAACGCCGGAGCGGCTGGCGTGGCGGTCAGCTACGGTGCGCATCCGGTGGCGGTGTTGCAGGCAGAGCAACCGCTCGCGATCGTGTCTGACATCGCATCATTGCGGGACTGGCTGGCATGTCACGCCTGATCTGCGCCAGCGAAGCGCTGGCGGAAGGTGGCGATGGCGTCCGCTTCGCGCTGACCACGCCGGACGGGGAGCAGTCCGCCTTTGTGGTGCGTTTCGACGGCAAGCCGCGCGCCTACCTGAACCGTTGCGCCCATGTCGCCGTCGAACTGGACTGGAACCCCGGAAAGTTCTTCGATGATTCGGGCTTATACTTGATTTGCGCCACCCACGGCGCCCTCTACGAAGCCGATACCGGCCACTGTGCTGGCGGTCCCTGCAGGGGCGGTGCCTTGATTCCGCTGAAGGTGCTGGAGCAGGACGGCAACATCTACCTCCATGAGCATGAGTGACATGAACGAACCCGGTTGGGAACGCAAGCTGGTCGAGCAACTCGCCTTCGAGAGCCTCAAGGAACAACGCCGGCGTCGTCGCTGGAGCATCTTCTTCAAGATCCTCGGCTTCGGTTACGTCGGCTTCATCCTGCTGATGGTGTGGGGCTGGGATCGCGGTGAGGTGGCGGCGTCGGATGGCGCGGCGCACACCGCGCTGGTGCAGCTCGACGGCGTGATCGGCGGCGGCGATGAGGTAAATGCCGAGCAGGTCATCCTCGCGCTGCAGGCGGCGTTCGATGATGCCGGTACGCGTGGCGTGGTCCTGCGCATCAACAGCCCGGGCGGCAGCCCTGTGCAGGCCGGCATGATCAACGACGAGATCCGTCGCCTGCGCGCCAAGCATGCCAATGTGCCGGTGTATGCGGTGGTCGAGGACATCTGCGCATCCGGTGGCTACTACGTGGCGGTCGCGGCGGACAAGATCTTCGTCGACAAGGCCAGTCTGGTCGGTTCGATCGGTGTGCGCATGGATGGCTTCGGTTTCACGGAGGCGATGCAGAAGCTGGGCGTCGAGCGCCGCTTGCTCACCGCCGGTGAGAACAAGGGCTTCCTGGATCCGTTCTCGCCGCAGGATCCGAAGCAGCAGGACTTCGCTCGCCAGATGCTGGGCGAAATCCACCAGCAGTTCATCGACGTGGTGCGCAAGGGCCGCGGCCAGCGCCTCAAGGAGTCGCCGGAGACTTTCTCCGGTCTGGTGTGGACCGGTGCGAAGAGTATCGAACTGGGCCTGACCGATGGCTTTGGCACCGTGGATACCGTGGCGCGCGACATCATCAAGGCCGAGGACATCCGCGACTACACGCAGCGTCAGAACTTCGCCGAGCGTTTCGCGAAGCGCTTCGGCGCGGAGACCGCGAATGGCTTCCTTGGGGCGGTCGAGCGCTTCGGCTGGAAGTAAGGCGAGGTCCTAGCGGCGCTTGTCGCCGCGGGCCGTTGTAGCAAGCAGCAGGAAAATCGCGGGCTGGCGATCCAGATCGGGTTGGCCAGCCTGTTTTCTTGTGCGCTTCCAGTCCGCGACGCTGCGCGTGGTGATGCGCTCTTCGGTCGTGGTGAGGCCACTGGCGATGCACAGCCGGGTGCTGTCCTTGAGGTGCAGCAGCAGCGCGTCGAGCATCGCCAGGTTGCGGTAGGGCGTCTCGATGAACAGTTCGGTCTGGTTGCGGCGGGCGGATTCGGCTTCGATCTCCGCGATCGCGCGCTGGCGGGCCTCTGTCTGGATCGGCAGATAGCCGTGGAAGCGGAAGCTCTGGCCGTTGAGGCCCGACGCCATCAGCGCCAGCAGCAGCGAACTGGGGCCGACATGCGGTACGACCTGGATGCCCAGTTCATGCGCCCGCCGTACGACCAGTGCGCCGGGATCAGCCACTGCCGGGCAGCCGGCTTCGGACATCAGTCCGCCGTCCTTGCCGGCCAGGATCGGGGCCAGGAGTCGATCGAGTTCGGCCTGATCGAGTTTTTCCGGCTGCGCTGCAAGCTCCTCGATGACGAGAGAGGCAAGCTGGGCGGGATGACCGAGTTTGCGCAGGTCGGCACGAGCCGTCTTGGCGCGTTCGACGATGAAGTAATCCAGCCGCTGCAGCGTTGTGAGAACGCCGGGCGGGTGAGTCGTGGCGGTATCGGCCGGTCCGAGCTGGACGGGCAGTAGGTGCAGGCAGCCTGCCATCAGGGAACCTGTACGCCCGCGCGCCGCAGCATGCGGCAGAGGGCGATCAGCGGCAGGCCGATCAACGCGTTGGGGTCATCGCCGCGCATGTGCTCTAACAGGCTGATGCCCAGTCCTTCCGACTTGGCGCTGCCGGCGCAGTCCAGCGGCATTTCGCGTGCGACGTAGCGATGGATCTCGGCGTCGTCGAGCTCGCGGAACCGGACCTCGGTAGGCACGGTTTCCAGCTGATGGCTGCCATCGCGACTATCCAGGAGGCACAGCGCGGTATGGAAAACCACGGTCCGGCCGCTCATCTGCCTGAGTTGTGCCACGGCCCGCTCGACGGTGCCGGGTTTGCCGAAGTGCTGCTCGCCCAGTGCGGCGACCTGGTCGCTGCCGATGATCAGGCTGTCGGGATGGCGCGACGCCACGGCGCGGGCTTTGGCCAGCGCGAGGCGTTCGGCTGTTGCTCGTGGCGCCTCGCCGGGTAGTGCCGTTTCATCGGTTTCGGGGCGGTCGATGGCAAAATCGAGACCGAGGCGTTCCAGCAGGGCGCGGCGATAAACCGAGGTGGAGCCTAGGACGAGGGGTGGGGTGGGCATCGGGCGGGAGGCCGGGTACGCGAAAGTGGCGCCGGCTTTGACAGAAAAGCCCGAAAATCATATCATTCACCGTTTATGTCGCAACAGTTGCCCGCTTCTCAGGACGTGCTGATTGCCGATCCGTTCGACTTTGCCCGCCGTGGCGGGGTGATCAACGGAACGGTGGATGCGCGGAGTTTCGAGCGACTGGCAGATGTGCTGGAGGAGGGCGCCGGGCTGGATCAGCGCGTGCGTTACCACCTGCAGGGCCTGCGGCAGGACGACAAGCTGTTCATCGTCCTGCAGCTCGAAGGTGCGATCGGTCTGGGTTGTCAGCGTTGCCTGCAAGCCGTGCCGCACGTGCTGGAGAGCGAGAATCGCCTGATGCTGCTGGCTGAAGGCGAGGCTCTGCCGGACGAAGCGCTGGAAGACGATAGCTGTGATCCGATCAATGTCGGCCACAACTTCGATGTGCTGGCAGCGGTGGAAGACGAGATCCTGCTCTCGTTGCCCATTTCGCCGATGCACGATTCCTGCGAAACGCCTGCGGCGGCGGTTGCAAAAGCGAAGGATTCGCCCTTTTCCGTACTGGCACAGCTGAAGTCGGACAAGGGTAATAAGTAAACCAAGGAGTGTAGAAATGGCCGTTCAACAAAACAAAAAGTCCCCGTCGAAGCGTGGCATGCACCGCTCGCATGATTTCCTGACCGCCCCGGCCCTGGCCGTGGAGCCGGTTTCCGGTGAGGCTCACCTGCGTCACCACATCTCGCCGAACGGTTTCTACCGCGGCAAGAAGGTCGTCAAGGCCAAGGGCGAATAATCGTCCTTATATGTGCTGGCGGGCCGCGTATAGCGCGCCCGCTGCCATATCCTCCCTTCGCAGAATTCCCCCGAATTCCTTTTCCTTTGCAGTACGCAAGCGAGCAAGATGAACATCACTCTTGCGATTGACTGCATGGGCGGCGATCACGGTCCATCCGTGACGATTCCTGCTGCCTTGCGATTCCTCGACGAAGATACGTCCGTGCACGCTGTGCTGGTGGGCAAACCGGAGAGTTTCTCCGGTGATGTCGCTGCACGGCTGGCTGCTTACGGTGATCGCGTGACGATCCGTCACGCCTCCGAAGTGGTCGAGATGGACGAGCCGCCGGCGTCTGCCTTGCGCGGCAAGAAGGATTCGTCCATGCGTGTGTCGATCGATCTCGTGAAAAGCGGTGAGGCGCATGCGGCCATCTCTGCCGGCAATACCGGCGCGCTGATGGCGATTTCGCGCTTCGTGCTCAAGACGCTGCCGGGCATCGACCGGCCTGCGATCGCGACCATCATGCCGACGATTCATGGTCAGACCTACATGCTGGACTTGGGCGCCAATGTCGATTGCTCTGCAGAGCACCTGCTGCAGTTCGGCATCATGGGGGCCATGCTGGTCGAGTCGGTGGAGCACCGTGAGCGCCCCAAGGTCGGGCTGCTGAACATCGGCGAAGAGGACATCAAGGGTAACGAGGTGGTGAAGCAGGCCGCCGAGTTGCTGCGCGATTCCGGCCTGAACTTCTACGGCAACGTCGAAGGTAATGACATCTACAAAGGCACGACGGATGTGGTGGTCTGCGACGGTTTTGTCGGGAATGTCGCGCTGAAGGCTTCCGAAGGTCTGGCCCAGATGATGGCGACTTTCCTGCGCCAGGAGTTCACCCGTAGCTGGCTGTCCAGGGTTGCGGCCTTCGTGGCGTTACCGGCGCTCAAGCGTTTCAAACGCCGTGTGGACCATCGTCGCTACAATGGCGCCTGTCTGCTCGGACTGCGTGGCGTGGTGGTGAAGAGCCACGGTTCTGCCGATGCGATGGCTTTCACGATGGCCTTGCGCCGGGCTGCCGAGGCTGCACGCAACCAGCTCATCGCGCGTATCGAACATCGCATGAACGATTACATGGCCCAGCATCGGGCCGTCGCTGAGACCGCATGATCTTTTCCCGAATCGTTGGTACGGGCGGCTATGTGCCTGGCGCGCCGGTGTCGAACAATGATCTCGTCTCGCGTGGCATCGACACGTCCGACGAGTGGATCGTCGAGCGCACCGGTATCCGTGCGCGCTACCTGGCCGGGAAGGACGTGCGCACCAGTGCGCTGGCGGCTGAGGCGGCGCGACGTGCTCTCGATGCAGCGGGTGTCGCTGCGTCAGATATCGACCTGGTGGTGCTCGCATCGACGACGCCGGACATGGTTTTCCCGAGCACGGCCTGCCTGGTGCAGAACGAGCTGGGTATTCCGGCCGGAGCTACTGCTTTCGATGTGCAGGCCGTGTGCAGTGGTTTCGTGTATGCACTGACGGTTGCGGACAAGTTCATCCGCTCCGGTTCGCACAAGCGCGCGCTAATCATCGGTGCCGAGACGCTGTCGCGCATCGTGGACTGGAAGGATCGCTCGACCTGTGTCCTGTTCGGTGATGGTGCCGGCGCGGTGGTGCTGGCGGCTGATGACAAGCCCGGCATCCTTTCCTCTGCATTGCATGCGGATGGCTCCCAGCACCAGATACTCAATACCTCCGGGCAGATCGCTGGTGGTGAGATCGTGGGGTCGCCCTTCCTGCGTATGGATGGTCAGGCGGTCTTCAAGCAGGCAGTGAAGGTGCTCGGCGATGTCGGTCAGGAAGTGCTGGATCTGGCTGGTGTGACGCTGGACGAACTCGACTGGCTGATTCCGCACCAGGCCAATATCCGCATCATGCAATCGGTGGCAAAGCGCCTGAAGGTCCCGGCCGAGCGTATGGTCGTCACCGTGGATGTGCATGGCAATACTTCGGCGGCCTCCGTGCCGCTGGCGCTCGACGTCGCCGTGCGCGACGGTCGCATCCGCCCGGGTCAGCTGGTGATGCTGCAGGGGGTTGGTGGCGGTTTCACCTGGGGCGCTGTGCTGGCTCGCGTCTGAGCGTCGGTGCGCTCGTCACAAGGATGTCTGATATGAAATTCGCATTTGTCTTCCCGGGCCAGGGCTCGCAGGCGGTCGGCATGATGTCGGCTTATGCTGACTTCGCTGTCGTGCGCGAAACCTTCGATGAGGCCTCGTCCGCGCTCGGTTTTGATTTGTGGGCGATGGTGGCGGATGGCCCTGCCGAATTGCTGGCCCAGACTGTGAATACCCAGCCGATCATGCTTACCGCGGGTGTCGCGGTGTGGCGCGCCTGGCAATCGCTCGGCGCTCCTGCCCCGGCAGTGGTGGCAGGGCACAGTCTTGGCGAATACGCTGCGCTGGTTGCTGCCGGCGCGATCGATTTCAAGGATGCCGTGCCGCTCGTGCGTTTCCGCGCACAGGCCATGCAGGAAGCCGTGCCGGCCGGTGAAGGCGGGATGGCTGCAATCCTGAATCTGGCGCCGGAAGAGGTAGCAGCTGCGTGTGCCGAGGCGGCCCAAGGCCAGATCGTTGGCGCGGCCAATCTGAATTCGCCGGTACAGATCGTGATCGCGGGCCATGCGGCTGCCGTAGAGCGTGCGATGGAAGCCTGCAAGGTGCGTGGTGCCAAGCGTGCCGTGCCGCTGCCGGTCAGTGCGCCTTTCCATTGCGAGTTGATGCGTCCGGCTGCGGAACGTCTGGCAGCGCGTCTTGCCGAAGTGGAGTTCCGCGCGCCCGCCATTCCGGTCTTGAACAACGTCGATGTGGCCGTCGAGAGCGATCCGGCCCGCATCCGTGATGCTTTGGTGCGCCAGGCTTACAGCCCGGTCCGCTGGATCGAGACGGTTCAGGCCATGCATGCGCAAGGCGTCACACGAGTGGCCGAATGCGGCCCGGGCAAGGTGCTGGCGGGTCTGGTCAAGCGCATCGAAGCTTCGCTGGAAGTCGATGCGCTGACCGATGCCGACTCAGTCCGCCGTCTGCGCGAAGCGCTGTAACAAGAACAGGGAGAATGCGATGCAAACGAGTCTGCAGGGTCAGGTAGCGCTGGTGACCGGCGCAAGCCGCGGTATCGGGCGTGAGATTGCACTGGTACTGGGTCGTGCCGGCGCGACGGTGATCGGCACCGCCACCAGCGAAAGTGGCGCGGCCGCAATTTCGGCTGCGCTGACCGAGGCAGGTGTGGCGGGCCGTGGCCTGATGCTGAACGTGACTGACGCCGAGGCTTGCGAGGCAGCGATTGGCGGCATCGAGAAAGAGTTCGGTTCGGTCGGCGTGCTGGTGAACAATGCAGGCATCACGCGCGACAACATCGCGATGCGCATGAAGGACGACGAATGGGATGCGGTGATGGACACCAATCTCAAGGCCGTCTTCCGTATGTCGCGCCTCGTCATGCGCGGCATGATGAAGGCCCGCACCGGCCGCATCATCAACATCACTTCGGTGGTGGGTAGCTCCGGCAATCCGGGCCAGGCCAACTACGCGGCAGCCAAGGCTGGTGTGGGCGGCATGACCCGCGCGCTGGCCCGCGAGCTGGGCAGCCGCAACATCACGGTCAATTGCGTGGCGCCCGGCTTCATCGACACCGATATGACCCGCGAACTGCCGGACGCCCAGCGCGACGCGCTGCAAGGCCAGATCGCGCTGGGCCGCCTGGGCCGTCCGGAGGAGATTGCCGCCGTGGTTGCGTTCCTTGCGTCACCGGCGGCAAGCTACGTGACCGGCGCCACCTTGCACGTCAACGGCGGTATGTACATGGTCTGAGCGGCATGCCGCTCAGTATGTGAGTGAGCAGAAGCCCGGAGTTGCCTGAAGATGGCCTTGGGTTTCTGCTAGAATGCGAGAGTTTTTCTCGAACTATCCGATTACAGGGAAGGAGCGATTCATGGAGAACGTTGAGCAGCGCGTACGTAAGATCGTCGCCGAGCAACTGGGTGTTAACGAGGCGGAGATCAAGAACGAGTCTTCGTTCGTGGACGATCTGGGCGCCGATTCGCTCGATACCGTCGAGCTGGTGATGGCTCTCGAAGAAGAATTCGAGTGCGAGATCCCCGACGAAGAAGCAGAAAAGATCACCACCGTTCAGCAAGCCATTGACTACGTCACGGCGCATCTGAACAAGGCCTGATCAGGCTGTTTCACCACGTCAAATTGCCAGGAGTCGAGCGTTGTCGCGTCGTCGCGTAGTCATCACTGGGTTGGGCATCATCTCGCCCGTTGGAAACACCGTCGCCACCGCATGGGACAACATCCTCAACGCTCGCTCCGGCATCGCGCGCATCGCGCGCTTTGACGCCTCCTCGCTGACGACGCAGATCGCCGGCGAGGTCAAGGATTTCGACGTGGCGGCCTATCTTTCCACGAAAGAAGCGCGCCGCTACGACACCTTCATCCATTTCGGCCTGGCGGCCGCCATCGACGCCCTGAAGGATGCCGGCATCGAGGCGAATCCCGCGTTTGCCGAGCAGGTGGGGGTGTGCATCGGTTCTGGCATCGGCGGCCTGCCGATGATCGAAGCAACCGGTAACGACGTGGCTGCAGGCGGGCCACGCAAAATTTCGCCGTTCTTCGTGCCGGGTTCGATCATCAACATGATTTCCGGCATCCTGTCGATCAACTATGGCTTCAAGGGTCCGAACTTCGCGACCGTGAGTGCCTGCGCGACGGGTAACCATTCCATCGGTGAAGCACAGCGGCTGATCGAGTACGGCGATGCCGATGTGATGGTCGCGGGTGGTGCCGAGTCCACCGTTTCCATGCTGGGCATGGGCGGTTTCTGCGCCGCAAAGGCTTTGTCGACCCGCAACGATGATCCGGCAACGGCCAGCCGTCCCTGGGACGTGGGTCGCGATGGTTTCGTGCTGGGTGAAGGCGCAGGCGTGGTGGTGCTGGAGGAGTACGAGCACGCGAAGGCTCGTGGCGCCAAGATCTATTGTGAAGTCGCTGGCTACGGTATGAGTTCGGATGCCTACCACATCACTGCTCCCAGTGAAGGTGGCGAAGGCGCGTCCCGCAGCATCCTCAACGCGCTGCGTAACGGCAAGACTGCTGCCGACGAGATCGACTATGTGAACGCGCATGGTACGTCCACGCCGCTGGGTGATATCGCCGAGACGCTGGCAGTCAAGCGCGCGTTCGGTGATGGTGCGAAGCGTCTCGCGATCAGTTCCACCAAATCGATGACCGGCCACCTGCTTGGGGCTGCTGCCGGGATCGAGGCGGTTTTCACGGCGCTGGCCATCCGTGATCAGGTTGCGCCGCCGACTGCCAACCTGCGCGAGATCGATCCGCAATGCGATCTGGATTACGTGCCGCTGGTGGCGCGCCCGATGCCGATCCGTGCAGCCTTGTCCAATTCCTTCGGTTTTGGCGGCACCAACAGCACGCTGGTGTTCCGCAAGATCTGACGCAGCTTGGCTGTCAGCCGACACGCGCCGAATTTCCCGCCTCTGCGGGTGTCGGCGCGTTTTTCATTGGGACTGCGACTGGCTGTTGTTGCTTCCCATTTGCTGCCATTGCTGGCGTGTCTGGGAAATGGCGTACCGCTCTGGGTGCGTATGGCAGTCGGTCTGGCGGTGTTGATGTCCGGCGTAATGGCGTGGCGCAAGGTGCGTGCGGCTGATGGCCTGCTGCTGGAATGGCTCAGTGGCCGACGTCTTCGGCTGCACCGTGGCAGCATCATTGAAGAAGCGAGGGTCGCACGGGCTTCGGTCGATCTGGGTGTGTGCCTGGTGCTGGTGTGGGAGTCTGCGGAGCGCACTGCCCGCTCAGGCCATGCGCGTTGCGTGCTGACCCGCGGCGGGGTAGGGGGCGATGCGTGGCGCGGTTTGCGTGCCCGGCTGCGCTGGGACGTGGCGTCTGACTCTTCCGCGGAAGGCGGGCGCGCGACCTGAGTTGTCCCTGCTTTCAGGCGTCCGGTCTTGCCGATGTGTCAGCCGAGCACCCAGCTCCGCTGCCGTCCTGGGCGGCGCGGGTTGCGCAATACGGTCGGGCGGCTCCGCTTGAGAGTCTGCGGATAATCGCGCGAGAAGTGCAGGCCGCGGCTTTCCTTGCGCCTGAGGGCGCTGCGCACGATGAGGTCTGCCGTGACGACGAGATTGCGCAGTTCGATCAGGTCGTTGCTGACGCGGAAGTTGGCGTAGTACTCGTCGATCTCGCGCCGGAGCAGACGAATACGATGCTGCGCCCGCTCCAGTCGTTTGTTGGTGCGCACAATGCCGACGTAGTCCCACATGAAGCGTCGCAGCTCTTCCCAGTTGTGAGCGATGACCACTTCTTCGTCGGCATCCGAGACCCGGCTTTCGTCCCATGCGGGCAGCATGTCCGAGACCTTCCGGGGGTTGGCGATGATGTCCTGCGCCGCGGCTTTACTGAACACCACGCATTCCAGCAGTGAGTTGCTGGCGAGGCGGTTGGCGCCGTGCAGGCCGGTGTATGCGGTTTCGCCGATGGCATACAGGCCCGGCACGTCGGTGCGAGCCTTGAGGTCCACAGCCACGCCGCCGCAGGAATAGTGCGCGGCAGGCACCACCGGAATCGGCTGGTGGCTGATGTCGATGCCCAGTTCGGCGCAGCGCGCCAGGATGTTCGGAAAGTGCTCGTGCAGGAACTCGGGCGACTTGTGGCTGATATCGAGGAATACGCTGTCCAGGCCGCGCTTCTTCATCTCGAAGTCGATCGCGCGGGCCACGACGTCGCGCGGGGCCAACTCGGCGCGTGGGTCGTGCTGCGGCATGAAGCGTGTGCCGTCCGGCAGTTTCAGCAGGCCGCCCTCGCCGCGGACAGCTTCCGAGATCAGGAAGGATTTGGCTTGCGGGTGGTACAGACAGGTGGGGTGGAACTGGATGAACTCCATGTTCGCCACACTGCAGCCGGCACGCCAGGCCATGGCCACGCCGTCACCGGTCGCAGTATCCGGGTTGGTGGTGTACAGATAGACCTTGCCGGTTCCGCCCGTTGCCAGCACCGTGTGGGCGGCGGCAAACGGGTGGATGTGTCCTTTGTCGATATCCAGCAGATAGGCGCCCAGGCAGCCGGCGTCCGGCTTGCCGATCTTGTCGCCGACGATCAGGTCGACGGCGATGTGGCGCTCGAAGATGCGGATGTTCGGATGGCGGCGGACGCGGTCGATCAGTGTTTCCTGGACGGCCGCACCGGTAGCGTCCGCAACGTGCACGATGCGACGATGGCTGTGGCCCCCTTCGCGGGTCAGGTGCATGCCCCAGGGCGTATCGTCAGCCGGGGTGAACGGCACGCCTTGATCGCGCAGCCACTGGATGGCGGCGTTGCCGTGTTCGACGACGAAGCGGGTGGCGGCCGGATCGCAGAGCTCCGCGCCAGCGACCATGGTGTCATCGAAGTGGGATTTGGTGGAGTCTGCTGGATCGATGACGGCAGCGATGCCGCCCTGGGCCCACGCGCTGGCGCTGTCTTCGATGTGACGTTTTGTGACGATCGCTACGCGCCGGCTGTCGGCCAGACGCAGGGCCAGCGACTGGCCGGCCAGTCCACTGCCAAGGATGAGGACATCGAACTGCTGCACGCTGTGGTGTTCCGGGGGAATCCGAGGGCCGCGGGACTATATCACGGGGCCCGACGAGCCCTTTGTCCAAAGGCTGAACTTCCGTTGCGGGCCGCAGTCACAGGGGCAGGCTATGAAATGCCTTCGGCTATACTCGGGCGGTTTTCCCGGGGAAGCATCCCGACAAGAACAATCACCCTAGCCGATGAGCGACAGAGCAATTGACCAGCAGTTGGTCGAGCGCGCGCAGCGCGGTGACCAGCAGGCGTTCGGCCTGCTGGTGGCCAAGTACCAGCGCAAGCTTGCCCGCCTGTTATCACGCATGATCCGGGACCCTGCCGAGGTCGAGGACGTGGCGCAGGAAGCCTTCATCAAGGCTTACCGTGCCTTGCCGTCATTCCGGGGAGACAGCGCGTTTTATACGTGGCTGTACCGGATTGGCGTAAATACGGCGAAGAACTATCTGGTGTCGCAGGGGCGCAGGGCTCCGACGACAACGGAAATCGCTTCGGAGGAGGCCGAAACCTTCGATGACGGCGATCAGCTGCGTGACATCGACACGCCGGAACGTCTGCTTGTAACCAAGCAGATCGGCGAGACGGTCAACGCGGCGATGGAGGCTCTGCCTGAAGACTTGCGTACGGCGATCATGCTGCGCGAGCTGGAGGGCCTGAGTTACGAAGAGATTGCGACGGTGATGGATTGTCCGATCGGCACGGTGCGTTCGCGCATCTTCCGTGCGCGAGAGGCGATTGCAGAGCGCTTGAAGCCTTTGCTGGATGTGTCCCCTGATCAGCGGTGGTAACGAGGTGGTAAGGAAATGAACGAACAACTGTCAGCCTGGCTCGATGGCGAACTGGATGCCGACTCCCTGGCGCGGACGACGGCGGGTCTGCGCCGTCAGCCTGAGGAGCGACGCACTTGTGAAACCTACTGGTTGATCGGCGACACGCTGCGCGATGAGCCTGTGCTGTCGGCTGGCTTCAGTGCGCGCGTGATGGAAGCGTTGAAGAACGAACCCGTGGTGCTGGCGCCTGCAGCATTGCCGCAGCAACGCAAGATTGAGCCGAATCGCTGGATGGCCATGGCCGCTGCAAGCTGCGCGGTTCTCGTGGTGGCGTGGGCCGGCTTCTCGCTCGGCCCGGACGCTGCCGCACCCGCTGCGACGCCGATGCTGGCTGCGTCGCCGGCTCCGGGTGCTCAGGCCCGCCTGGTGGCAGCGCCCGCCCGCGATGTCATGCTGAGTGGTGACCGAGCCTATCTGATTGCCCACCAGGCCTATGCCGGCGGTGCCCCGATGGCTGAGGTGGCTGGCTACGTCCGTACCGTATCCGACGAGTCTTCAGGGATCGCTCGATGACCGGTGTGCGCTGGCTGGCCGCACTGATGCTGGTGTGCGGCGCACAGGCTTTTGCCGCTGAGCCTTCCCATTCGCAGTCTGCTGCAGAGGCATTGTCGCTCCTGCAGCGCATGAGCCAGGCAGCGAGAGGGCTCAACTACAGCGGTGTGTTCGTGTACCAGGTCAATGGTCGCACCGAGACATCCCGCATCACGCACTTCTCGGATGCGACCGGCGAGCAGGAAAAGCTGGAAACGCTCGATGGCCCGGTGCGTGAAGTGATCCGCATCAAGGACGAAGTGCGCTGCTATCTGCCCAACGACAAGATGGTGGTGCTGGATCGCGCAGGTTCGGTGCGTTTTCCTGGCCGTGTGATTTCCATGGTCAGCGCTTTGCCCGAGCACTACGAAATGCGTGTGGGTTCTCCGGTACGCATTGCCGGGCGCGATGCAGTGCAGTTGTCGCTGTTCCCGCGCGACGAGTTCCGCTACGGCTACAAGCTGTGGGCTGACAAGGAGACCGGCTTGCTGTTGCGCGCGCGCCTGGTCAATGCCAAGGGCGATGTTCTGGAGCACTTCGGCTTCTCGGAAATCTCGCTGAACATCACGCCGGACAAGGAAAAGGTACGGTCGCGCTATGCCGACCAGACTGACTGGGTCGTGGTCAATGCGCGAGGTGGCGATGTACGGCCGGACGACGTGCAGTGGACCTTCAAGGGCGTACCGCCGGGCTTCCGCCAGGTCTCGTCGATCCGTCGTCCCTTGCGCAAGGACGGTGCCGAGGCCTATCACGCAGTATTCTCCGATGGTCTTGCGAGCATTTCGGTTTTCGTCGAGCCGGCCGTGGAGTCCCGCGGCGTGACGCCGCAACCCAGCAACAGCGGACCGATCGGTATCTACAAGCGCATGTACGCCAGCCAGATGATCACCGCCATTGGAGAAGTGCCGATGGCTGCCCTGCAGGCCGCGGCAGATGGCGTCAGCCAGCGCGGCAGCAAGCCGGCGCGCAGCGTCCGTTGATGGAATCCTGATGCAGCTGGAGGCAGTCGTATCGAGGGTGGATGGCGAGCACACCTATGTGCGGGTCATCGAGGCCGGTGACAGTGCCCTCGATCAGCTCTTCGGCCTCCAGGGCGTCGAGTACGCGGTGCTCAGCGAAGAGGCGGTCCAGCCTGGCGAAAAGGTGTTGATCCACATGCCGGAAGGCGCGCCGCGCAGCAGTCTGGCAAAGACCTGGCTGTTGCCTGTGGTGGCGCTGCTGGCCGGCGCGACTCTTGGGACCTGGGCGGCTGACTCCGACACCGGGACCCTTCTCGGCGGATTGCTGGGGCTGGGGTTTGCACTCACGGTCTGGCGGCTGGGGAAGGCGGAGCGCCGTCGCATGGCCCCGCGCATCATCGCGCTGCGCTAAGCTGCGCGAATGATCCCGCATTCCCTGTTGCGCTGCCTGGTCGGCGCGCTCTGCTCGTTCTGTTTCCTGTCGTTCGCGCTGGCGCGCGAACTGCCTGACTTCGCGAGTCTCGTGGAGCGCCAGGGCGCGGTGGTGGTGAATATCACGGCCAACCGAGCGACATCGGCCGCTGCTGCGACACCACTGCAGCAGGAGGACATGGGTTCTGTGCCTGAGTGGTGGCGGCGCTTCGCGCCACGCCAACCCGATCAGGCGCCGGAAGATGAGGATGAGTCCGTGGGCTCCGGTCTCATCGTGGGGGCGGACGGGTACATCATCACCAATGCCCACGTTGTAGCCGGTGCAGACGAGATTCTCGTGCGCCTGCAGGACAAGCGCGAGTTTGCGGCTCGCCTCATCGGCAGTGACCGACGTACCGATATTGCCCTGCTCAGGATCGAGGCCAATGGCCTGCCGCGCGCGGTACTGGGCGATCCATCGAAGCTTCGCGTGGGCGACTGGGTGCTCGCGATCGGCTCGCCTTTCGGGTTCGACAATTCGGTGACGGCCGGCATCGTCAGCGCCAAGGGGCGTTCATTTCCGGACGATTCCCTGGTTCCGTTCATCCAGACCGATGTGGCGGTGAATCCGGGGAATTCGGGCGGCCCGCTGTTCAACCTGCGTGGCGAAGTCATCGGGATCAACTCGCAGATCTACAGCCGTACAGGTGGTTTCATGGGGTTGTCGTTCTCCATCCCGATCGACGTCGCGATGGACGTGCAGGCTCAGTTGCGTGAGCGTGGCAAGGTGCGCCGAGGGCGTATCGGGGTCCTGATCCAGGAGGTCACCCGCGACATTTCCGACAGTTTCGACCTCGACCGGCCTCGCGGGGCGCTCGTCGGCGCGGTGGAGCCGGGGAGTCCGGCCGATCAGGCCGGCATCAAGGTCAGCGACATCATCCTGCGCTTCGACGGCAAGCCGGTAGAGACCTCCAGCGAGCTGCCGCGCATCGTCGGCGCAACCCAGCCGGGTAAGAAGGCCAGCCTGCAGGTGTGGCGCCAGCGCGGCTTGATCGAGGTGTCGCTTGGCGTGGCGGAATTGCCGGAAGAGGAGGCTGCACGGCAGGCGCCGGCGAGCAAACCGGCCGACGTGCGCGGCGGCAACCGCCTGGGCCTTCTGACCCAGGATCTGAGCCCTGAGCAGCGCAAGCAGCTCAAGCTGGAGCGCGGGGCTTCCATCCGGCGGGCCAGCGGCGCTGCCGCCCGTGCGGATCTGCGCCAGGGTGATGTGGTGGTGGCGATTGTCAGTCGCGGGCAGGTGCAGGACGTGCGCAATGCCGAGCATTTCAACCGGCTGGTCGATGCCCAGCAGGCCGGCGCCGCGGTGAGCCTGCAAGTGAGGCGCGGGGATACCCTGAGCTTTGTCGGCCTGAGGATTGCCGCCCGTTCGCCGTAAGCCCGGCATGCTGGGGCTTGCGGGTTGCTTCAGCTATAATCCGCGCCTACTTTTCTGAATCCACGAAGGGTGCCGCGGCACCCTTTTTGTTGTGCCACGCATGCAACACATCCGCAATTTCTCGATCATCGCCCACATCGACCACGGCAAGTCCACGCTGGCGGATCGTCTCATCCAGACCTGCGGCGGCCTGTCCGAACGCGAGATGGAGGCGCAAGTGCTCGATTCAATGGATCTGGAGCGCGAGCGCGGCATCACCATCAAGGCTCAGACCGCCGCGCTGCAGTACCGGGCGCGCGATGGCAAGGTCTACAACCTGAACCTCATCGACACCCCGGGGCACGTCGACTTCTCGTACGAAGTCAGTCGTTCGCTGTCGGCTTGCGAAGGTGCCTTGCTGGTGGTGGATGCCTCGCAAGGTGTCGAGGCGCAGACCGTTGCCAACTGCTACACCGCCATCGAACTCGGTGTCGAAGTCGTGCCGGTGCTGAACAAGATGGATCTGCCATCGGCGGATCCGGATACGGCGCGTCAGGAAGTCGAGGACGTGATCGGCATCGACGCGACCGATGCGATTCCCTGTTCCGCCAAGACCGGCATGGGCGTGGAGGATATCCTCGAGGCCGTCATCGCCAAGGTGCCCGCGCCGCGCGGCAACGCCGATGGTCCGTTGAAGGCGCTGATCATCGATTCCTGGTTCGACAACTATGTCGGCGTGGTGATGCTGGTGCGCGTGGTCGACGGTGTGATGCGGCCCAAGGACAAACTGCTCTTCATGAGCACCGGCGCACAGCACCTGTGCGAGCAGACCGGCGTGTTCAGCCCGAAGTCCGTACAGCGCGAATCGCTGAATGCCGGCGAAGTAGGCTTTGTCATTGCCGGCATCAAGGAGCTGAACTCGGCCAAGGTGGGTGACACCATCACCCTGGCGGGCAAGCCCGCCCCCGAGCCGCTGGAAGGTTTCAAGGAGATCAAGCCGCAGGTGTTCGCCGGTCTGTATCCGGTGGAGGCCAGCGAGTATGACCAGCTGCGTGACTCGCTTGAGAAGCTGAAGCTCAACGACGCCTCGCTGCAGTACGAACCGGAAGTTTCGCAGGCACTGGGCTTCGGCTTCCGCTGTGGCTTCCTTGGCCTGCTGCACATGGAGATCGTGCAGGAGCGCCTGGAGCGCGAATTCGACATGGATCTCATCACCACTGCGCCGACGGTGGTGTACGAGGTGGTGCTGAATAACGGCGACGTGGTGAAGGTCGAGAATCCCGCCAAGTTGCCCGAGGTGAGCAAGATGGCTGAGGTGCGCGAGCCGATCATTACGGCCACCATCTTCGTGCCGCAGGACTACCTTGGCCCGGTCATTACGCTGTGCAACCAGAAGCGCGGCAACCAGGTGGACATGCACTACCACGGCCGTCAGGTGAAGCTCGTCTATGACATGCCGATGGCTGAAGTGGTCATGGACTTCTTCGACAAGCTGAAGTCGGTGTCGCGTGGTTACGCCTCGCTGGACTACGACTTCAAGGAATACCGCGCCGCCGACGTGGTGAAGCTGGACCTGCTGGTGAGCAGCGAGAAGGTTGATGCGCTGTCGGTGATAGTGCACCGCGCCAGCGCGCAATACCGTGGTCGCGAACTGGCGGCCAAGCTGCGCGAGCTGATCCCGCGCCAGATGTTCGATGTGGCGGTGCAGGCTGCGATTGGCTCACACATCATCGCGCGTGAGACCATCAAGGCGCTGCGCAAGAACGTGCTGGCCAAGTGCTACGGCGGCGACATCTCGCGCAAGAAGAAGCTGCTGGAGAAGCAGAAAGAAGGCAAGCGCCGCATGAAGCAGGTCGGCAACGTGGAGATTCCTCAGGAAGCCTTCCTGGCCGTGCTGCGCGTGGACGACTCCAAGTAACAACAGCCCCGATAACTCATAACTGGAAGACGCAGTGGACTTCGCCCTGATCCTCTTCGTACTGAGCGTGCTGACCGGCATGCTCTGGTTCTATGACGTACTGGTGGCGCGCAAGAAGCGCGGCAAGCAGACGCCTGACCCTTGGTGGGTGGAATATGGTGCGAGCTTCTTCCCGGTGATCCTGCCGATCTTCATGCTGCGCTCGTTCTGGGTAGAGCCGTTCCGTATTCCGTCCGGTTCGATGATCCCGACCCTGTTGGTCGGCGACTTCATCCTGGTGAACAAGTACCAGTACGGTGTGCGCCTGCCGGTGATCAACAAGAAGGTCATCGAGGTTGGCGATCCGCAGCGCGGAGACGTGATGGTCTTCCGCTACCCGCACGACATGCGTCAGGACTACATCAAGCGCGTGATCGGTCTGCCGGGTGACAAGGTGGAGTACATCAACAAACGGCTCACCATCAACGGGCAGCCCGTCGAGACGCGGGAGGATGGCGATTACCTGCATCCGGAGCGTCTGTACTACTCGCAGAAGTTCATCGAGAAGATCGGCGAGCAGGAGCACGCTGTCCTCAATGACAAGGACGCGCTGCCGTTCATTCCGGAAGGGCAGCGGATCGCCCACGCCAATCAGGCGAACTGCACGCACACTGGTGAAGGCATGAGCTGCACGGTGCCGGCCGGACATTACTTCGTGATGGGCGACAACCGCGACCAGAGCGCCGACTCCCGGGTTTGGGGCTTCGTGCCCGAACAGAATATCGTGGGCAAGGCGTTCTTCATCTGGTTCCACGCCGACAGCATCCTGCCGCCGAAGGGCATCAAGTTCGACCGGCTGGGCAAGTTCAACTAGTCCGCTTTTCTGGCCAGGGAGGTTTCATGAAGCGACAAAGTGGTTTGACCCTGATCTCGACCTTGCTGGTCGGTATCTTCCTGGTGGCTGTGCTGCTGCTGGGGCTGAAGTTGGTGCCGGTGTTCAACGAGTACTTTTCTGTCAAGAAAGCCCTGAACAGTGTGGTGCGCGACGTGCCGCCGGATTCAGGGATCGGTGAATTCAGGAAGGCTTTCGATCGCTTTGCTGCCATTGACGATATCTCGTCCGTCCGAGGGCAGGACTTGATTATCAATCGAGCTGCCGGCAGCGTAGACATCAGTGTCGAGTACGAACGTAGGGTTGCGTTGGTTGCGAATGCCAGTCTGGTGCTTGCGTTTGACGTTTCGTCTAACAAGTAGGCAGTCCTGCACGTTGGCTGGTAGCCGTGCATAGGCGCGTGATCGAGAATCGGCTTGGCCACGTTTTTGGCCGCGCCGCGTTGCTTGAACAGGCGCTGACGCACCGCAGTTTCAGCGCCGATCACAACGAGCGCCTGGAGTTTCTCGGCGACGGCATCCTCAACATGGTGATCGCCGAAGCCTTGTATGTCCGCTTTGCGGATCTGCGCGAGGGCGAACTATCCCGGCTCCGCGCACAGCTGGTCAGGCAGGATGCCTTGCAGAAAATTGCCGAGCGCCTTGGCGTGGGGGAGTGCCTGCGCCTGGGCGATGGCGAGTTGAAAAGCGGTGGACATCGTCGCCCCTCCATTCTTGCGGATGCGGTGGAAGCGCTGTTTGGCGCGGTCTATCTTGATGCAGGGTTCGACGCCGCACGCTCAGTCATCCTCCGCTTGTACACCGACAGCCTGGCGTCGCTTGATCCGGCCAGGCAGCTGAAAGACCCTAAAACGACGCTGCAGGAGCTGTTGCAGGCCCGTCGTCTGCCCTTGCCGCAGTACAGCCTCGTGGAAGTGCGCGGCGAGGCCCATGCACAGGAATTCGAAGTCAGTTGTCAGATCGCGCTGTTGAAGGAAGCCCCTCGTGGTGTCGGCGTGAGCCGGCGCGCGGCGGAGCAGGCGGCGGCCGAGGCAGCGTTGGCAGCACTGGAAACAAAATGAGTAATCCCGCATCACCCGCATCACGTACAGGTTTCATCGCCATCGTCGGTCGCCCCAACGTTGGCAAGTCCACCCTGCTCAACCGTCTGGTCGGGCAGAAGATCAGCATCGTCTCCCGTAAGCCGCAGACCACGCGGCATCGCATCACCGGCGTGCTGACCGAGGGGGCGAACCAGTTCGTGTTCGTCGACACGCCGGGCTTCCAGACGCGGCATCGCAACGCCCTCAATCGCACGATGAACCGCACGGTCACCCAGGTGCTCGCGGAAGTCGATATCGTGCTGTTCGTCATCGAGGCGGATCGTTTCGGTGAAGAGGACCGCAAGGTCATGGAGCTGATTCCGGACAGCGCGCGCGTCGTGCTGGCGATCAACAAGATCGACCTGGAAGAGGACAAGGCGAAGCTGTTGCCTTTCCTGCAGAAGATGGCCGCCGAGCGTGAGTTCGCCGAGATCGTGCCGATCAGCGCCCAGCGTGGCCACAACGCCAACCATCTGCTTGAGGCGCTCGGCAAATACTTGCCGGAAGGCGAGCATATGTACGGCGAGGACGACATCACCGACCGCAGCGAGCGTTTCCTCGCGGCCGAATTCCTGCGCGAAAAGCTCTTCCGTCTACTGGGTGAAGAGCTGCCCTACGGCATGACGGTGGAGATCGAGAAGTTCGAGACCGAAGGCGCGCTGCGCCGCATTTTCGCAGCCATCATCGTCGACCGTGACAGCCACAAGGGCATCGTCATCGGCAAGGGCGGCGAACACCTCAAGCGCATTTCCACCGAGGCGCGCATCGAACTCGAGAAGCTCTTCGACGGCAAGGTCTATCTCGAAGTGTGGGTCAAGGTGAAGAGTGGCTGGGCAGATGACGAGCGAGCGCTCAAGAGTCTTGGCTACGATTGATTTCCTGACCAAGCGCGCATGAGCGCCCGCCAGCGCATCGAAGAACAACCTGCCTACGTGCTGCACAGCACGTCCTGGCGCGAAACGAGCCTGATCGTCGAGGTGTTCACTCGCGCGCACGGCCGCCTGCCGCTCGTGGCCAAGGGGGCCCGTCGCCCGGCGTCGCCGTTACGCGGTCTGCTGATGGCCTTCCAGCCGCTTTCCATAGGCTGGAGCGGGCGCGGGGAAGTCAAGACGCTGATGGATGCGCAGTGGCGTGGCGGCCAGCCACTTCTTGGCGGTGCAGCGCTGTTGTCGGCTTACTACCTGAATGAGCTGCTGCTGCGTCTTTTGCCACGCGAGGATGCGCATCCGCGTTTGTTCGACGCTTACGCCGAGACCCTGCGGCAGCTCGCTGGCCCTGCGAGCATCCCCCCCTTGCTGCGCGGCTTCGAACTCCAGTTGCTCGGCGAACTGGGCTATGCGCCTTCGTTCGATGTCCTCGCTGATGGCGGGCAGTCTGTGCAGGAAGACGGGCGCTACCTCTTTATAATCGAGCGCGGTCTCGTCGAAGCGACGGCCGGGCTTGAAGAGGCTCCCGTACTGCCTGGTCACGCCTTGCTGGCGATGGCTCGCGGCGATTTCTCAGCAGTCGAGACCCAGCAGGTCGCGCGTCCGCTGATGCGGCGTTTGCTGCAACACTATCTTGGCGCGCAGGGGCTGGAGTCCCGCCGCATTTTCATGGAGCTACAAGAGCTGTGATCGAACTGGGCGTCAACATCGACCATGTGGCCACGCTACGCCAGGCCCGTCGCACTTATGAGCCGGACCCCGTGTGGGCGGCAGTGGAAGCGCATCTCGGTGGCGCCGACGGCATCACCGTTCACCTGCGTGAAGACCGTCGCCACATCCAGGATCACGATGTGCGCCGCCTGCGCGACCAGACCCAGATCAAGCTGAATTTCGAAATGGGTGCGACCGAGGAGATGGTCGGCATCGCGGTCGGGCTGAAGCCGGAAATGGCCATGCTGGTGCCGGAAGGGCGGCAGGAAGTCACGACCGAAGGCGGCCTGGACATCGTGTCGCAGGAGTCGCGCTTGCGTGACATCGTGGCGCGCCTTGCCGATGCTGGCATCATGACCAGCGTGTTCATCGACGCCGACCTGCCGCAGGTCGAGGCTGCACACCGGATCGGTGCGCGCGTGTGCGAGATCCATACCGGCCCCTACGCTGCTGCCTTCCATGAAAAGGGGCGCGATGCGCGCAGCCCGGCCGTGCTGGCGGAGCTGGACAAGATCCGTCATGCGGGTGCCGCCATCGTGGATCTCGGCATGCGCTTCAACGCCGGTCATGCGCTGAACTATTTCAATGTGCAACCGGTGGCAGCCTTGCCCGAGGTGCGCGAACTCCACATCGGTCACGCCATCGTCAGCCGTTCGGTGTTTGTCGGTCTGCGTGAGGCCGTGCGAGAGATGAAGCGCCTGATGCGCGAGGCTGCCGCGCAATGATCTTCGGCATCGGCACCGACATCGTGTCGGTGGCGCGCATGCGCCAGGCGCTGGAGCGCCATGGTAAGGGCTTCGCCGAACACATCCTCACGGATGCCGAATCAGAAGAAATGACGCGTGCGCCCGACGCTGCGCGGTTCCTCGCCAAGCGCTTTGCTGCGAAGGAGGCCTTCGCCAAGGCCTATGGCACCGGCCTGCGGGCGCCACTGACCCTGCACGCCGTGGCGGTTGGCCACGATGAGCTGGGCAAACCCTGTTATGTGCTGAACGACGTGATGCAGGCCTCGATGGCCGAGCGCGCGCTGAGCAGCCACCTTTCGATCAGCGACGAGAAGGAATATGTCGTCGCTTTTGCCATTCTGGAATCCCGATGAACGCCGATCCTGTTTCCCTGCCGCTGGGCCCCGTGATGTGCGACGTGGTAGGTACTGTGCTGACGGATGCCGAGCGTGAAGTGCTGCGCCATCCTCTGGTGGGCGGCGTCATCCTGTTCTCCCGCAACTACGAGAACCCGGTGCAGGTGGCTGCGTTGTGCGCCGAAATCCATGCCTTGCGCTCGCCGCAACTGGTCATCGCAGTGGATCATGAAGGCGGACGCGTCCAGCGTTTTCGCAGCGGTTTCACGCGCCTTCCCACCATGCGTGCGCTGGGTGAGTTGTGGGCGAAGGATGAACAGGCTGCGTGCGCACGTGCGCGGGAAGTCGGCCTGGTGCTGGCCGGGGAGTTGATGGCCCTGGGGCTGGATCTTTCCTTCACGCCGGTCCTCGATCTGGACTTCGGCACCAGCGGCGTGATCGGTGATCGCGCGTTCCATCGCGATCCGCAGATCGTGGCCGAACTGGCTACCGCGCTCACTGATGGCCTCAACGAGGCGGGCATGGGGGCGGTCGGCAAGCACTTCCCCGGACACGGTTTCGTGGCGGCGGATTCGCATGTCGCGATCCCGGTGGACGAGCGCGATTTCGACACGATCTGGGCCGACGACGTGCAGCCCTATCAGCACACGCTGGGCCAGCGGCTGGCCGGCATCATGCCTGCGCACGTCATCTACCCGCAGGTGGATGAGCGACCGGCAGGTTTCTCTCCTTTCTGGTTGCAGGACGTGTTGCGCGGCCGGCTCGGTTTTGACGGCGTGATCTTCAGCGACGACCTCACGATGGAAGGGGCCACCGTGGCCGGTGACATCGTGGCACGCGCGGATGCCGCGTTGAGCGCGGGTTGCGACATGGTGCTGGTATGCAATCGGCCGGACGAGACGGCGCGCCTGCTGGCGGGTTGGCAGCCGGCGTTTCCTGCGGTCAGCGCAGCGCGCATCGAGCGCCTGCTGCCGCGGCGCGAGGAGCGCGACTTCCTTGCGGGCAACACGGCCTATCTGGATGCCCAGCGCGTCGTGGCCGACTGGGTCGCCTCCCTGGCCTGAGGCTGCAGCGGCTCGTGAGCTTCGATGCCAAGGCCTTCCTGGCCACCCTGACCGAGCAGCCCGGCGTCTACCGCATGATCGGCGAGGGCGACGAGGTGCTCTACGTCGGCAAGGCGAAGAACCTCAAACGGCGCGTCACCAGCTATTTCCAGCGTACGCCGTCGTCCCCGCGCATCGGGCTGATGGTGCAGAAGGTGCTGCGGGTGGACATCACCGCGACGCGTTCGGAAACCGAGGCGCTGATCCTCGAGAACAATCTGATCAAGTCGCTGCGGCCGCGCTACAACATCCTGTTCCGCGACGACAAGAGCTACCCCTACATCGCGCTGACCGCGGGTGATTTCCCGCGCGTCACGTACTACCGTGGTGCGTTCGAGAAGGGCGTGCGCTACTTCGGCCCGTACCCGAACAGCTGGGCGGCGCGCGAGACCATCCAGTTGCTGCAGCGTCTGTTCCAGCTGCGCACCTGCGAGGATTCGGTGTTCGCGCATCGCGCGCGGCCCTGCCTGCTGCACCAGATCAAGCGCTGCACGGCGCCTTGCGTGGGGCTGATCTCGGCGGAAGCCTATGCCGAGGACATCCAGTTGGCGAATCTCTTCCTGTCCGGGCGCACCAACGACATCGTCGATGCACTGAGCGGCAAGATGAACGAGGCCTCCGAGCGGCTGGCCTTCGAGCAGGCCGCGATGTTCCGTGATCAGCTGCGCTCGGTGCAGACCGTTCTCCATAAGCAGTACGTGGATTCCGGCAAGGACGAGGATGTGGACATCGTCGTGGCGGTGGAGCAGGGCGCACTGGTGTGCGTGAATCTCGCCATGGTGCGTGGCGGTCGTCACCTGGGCGACCGGCCGCAGTTCCCGCAGGGTGGTGAAGGCATGAGCGCGGCGGATGCCTTGCTGGCCTTCGTCGAGCAGCACTATCTGGAGCACCCGGCACCGGCGCGCCTGGTTGTTGCCGGAGCGGAACTCGACGCGGTGCGTGCAGTGCTGGATGAAGCCTGCGAGAAGGCGCCGGGTGTCATCGCTGCACGCTTCGCCAGCGAGAAGGCGTGGGTCGAGATGGCCGAGCAGAACGCCCAGCTCGCCATCACCGCACGCCTGCGCGATACCAGCCGGGCCGGCGAACAACTCGATGCCCTGCAGGCCGCGATGGGATTGAGCGAGCGCCCGGTGCGCATCGAATGCTTCGACATCAGCCACACCCAGGGTGAGGCCACGGTCGCGTCCTGCGTGGTGTGGGAAGGTGAGGGCATGAAGAAAGGCGAGTACCGCCGCTTCAACATCGCCGGCATCGAACCCGGTGATGACTACGCCGCCATGCGTCAGGCACTGACCCGTCGTTACGAGAAGGTCGCGGCTGGTGACGGCATGCGACCGGACGTGATCCTCATCGACGGTGGCAAGGGGCAGGTCGGCGTAGCGCACGAAGTGTTGACCGAACTGGGCCTGGAAAGCATCTGCATGGTCGGCGTGGCCAAAGGCGAGGAGCGCAAGGCCGGTATGGAGCAGTTGATCTGGGCGGACGGTCGCGAGCCGGTGCGCCTGGGTGGTGACCATCCGGCACTGCACCTGATCCAGATCGTGCGCGACGAAGCCCACCGTTTTGCCATCACCGGCATGCGGGCGCGGCGCGCCAAATCGCGCATCGGCTCGAAGCTGGACGACATCCCCGGGATCGGCCCGACACGACGCAAGAAACTGATCGAGACTTTCGGCGGTCTGGACGGCGTACGTGCGGCAACTGTGGATGATCTGTGCAGAGTAGAGGGGATCAACCGTAAAATCGCCGAGCAAATCTATAACGCCCTGCACTGACCCCCTGGCTTTTGCCCGTACATGAAGAATCTACCCAACCTGCTGACCTGGGCGCGCATCGTCCTGATCCCCCTCGTGATGGGGGTGTTCTACCTGCCGGACAGCTGGCTCTCGCCCTTCATGCAGAACCTTACGGCCTGCGTGATCTTCACTGTGGCGGCGGTCACCGACTGGTTGGACGGCTATCTGGCGCGCCGCATGGAAGTCACCTCGGCCTTCGGCGCCTTCCTGGATCCCGTCGCCGACAAGCTGATGGTGGGCGCCGCGCTGGTGATGCTGGTCCAGCTGGACCGCTGCGACGCCATCATCGCCTTCATCATCATCGGTCGCGAGATCACCATCTCCGCCTTGCGCGAATGGATGGCCAAGGTCGGCGCCAGCAAGAGCGTGGCGGTGTCCTACGTGGGCAAGCTGAAGACCGCGGCGCAGATGGTGGCGATTCCGATGCTGCTGTTCCACAACGACCTGCTGGGCCTGCGGATCGCCCTGATCGGGCAGATCCTGATCGTACTGGCGGCGGCCCTGACCATCTGGTCGATGGTGTATTACCTGCGCCGCGCCGCGCCCGAACTGGCCCGCCATTGACTCAGGTTTTCCGGGGTCTTGCGTAAAACCCGGAAGTGTGAGTAAAATCGCGTGCTTACGTGAGTTGAAACGACTAACTAGAGACACAGATGGCTATCACCACCGCACAAAAGGCACAGATCGTTGCCGATTACCAGCAAGGCCAGGGTGACACCGGTTCGCCGGAAGTCCAGGTCGCGCTGCTGACCTCCCGCATCAATGGTCTGACCGACCACTTCAAGGCCAACACCAAGGACCACCACTCCCGTCGTGGCCTGCTGAAGATGGTCAGCCAGCGTCGCAAGCTGCTGGACTACCTGAAGCGCAAGAGCTACGACCGTTACCGCGGTCTGATCGAGCGCCTGGGTCTGCGCAAGTAATTCGTGGTCATGGGCGCTTGTGTAGCGCAGGCCCTGCCAGCAGGCGGGGTCGCAGCAATCCGCCAGTGACCGCAAACAAAGCCGGTTCGCCTTCGTGGCCACCGGCTTTGTTTTTGTTGTTCTGCAGTTCGAGTAGTTACCCGTAATTGCCTTACCCGCATTTCGTTTTTTGCTTCTCCCCGGCGATCGGGATCCGGTTGGTGCCGGATCGGCCCTTGGGCCCCCAGCCGCGCCAGCGCGCTCGATAGATCACAGCGCGTGCATCACCGCCGTCCGTCGGTACGGGCGCGCGTCCGCTGAAAGGAATCCACATGCCTACCGCAATCAAGAAATCGTTCCAGTACGGTAACCAGACCGTTACCTTTGAAACCGGCGAAGTCGCTCGCCAGGCTGGCGGTGCTGTCATCGTCACCGTCGACGACACCGTCGTGCTGGCCACCGTCGTGGCTGCCAAGGATCCGAAGCCGGGCCAGGACTTCTTCCCGCTCACCGTCGACTACGTCGAGAAGTTCTATGCGGCTGGCCGCATCCCCGGTGGTTTCTTCAAGCGTGAAGGCCGTGCGACCGAAAAGGAAACGCTGACCTCCCGCCTGATCGACCGTCCGATCCGCCCGCTCTTCCCGGAAGGCTTCTTCAACGAAGTGCAGGTCGTGGCGACCGTCATGTCGCTGAACCCGGAAGTCGATGGTGACATTCCCGCCATGCTGGCCGTGTCGGCTGCCTTGGCTGTGTCCGGCGTGCCTTTCAACGGCCCGATCGGTGCTGCGCGCATCGGCTACAAGGATGGTCAGTACCTGCTGAACCCGACCGTTTCCGAACTGGCCGACAGCCAGATGAACCTGGTCGTGGCCGGTACGCAAGCCGGCGTGCTGATGGTGGAATCCGAAGCCCAGCAACTGTCCGAGGAAGTCATGCTTGGCGCCGTGGTGTTTGGCCACCAGCAGATGCAGGCCGCCATCAACGCCATCCTGGAACTGGTGGAACAAGCCGGCAAGTCGGAGTGGGAGTGGACTGCGCCTGCCAAGAACGAAGCCCTGATCGCCCGTGTGCGTGATCTGGTGCAAGCCGATCTGCAGGCCGCTTTTGGCCTGACCGTGAAGCAGCAGCGTAGCCAGGCGCTGAAGGATGCGACCAAGAAGGCCGTGGCCGCTATTGCCACCGGCGAAGAAGGCGCGCCGAGCGACGCCGACGTCAAGGACATCCTGTTCGCGCTGGAAGCCGAGATCGTCCGCAGCCGCATCCTGGCAGGTGAAGCCCGTATCGATGGCCGCGACACCCGTACCGTGCGCCCGATCAGCATCCGCACCGGCGTGCTGCCGCGTGTTCACGGCTCCGCACTGTTCACCCGTGGCGAAACCCAGGCTCTGGTGGTCACCACGCTGGGTACTGGCCGCGACGAGCAGATCATCGACGCCATCGCCGGCGAGTACAAAGAGAACTTCATGCTCCACTACAACATGCCTCCGTACGCCACCGGCGAAACGGGCCGCATGGGCGCGCCGAAGCGTCGTGAAGTGGGCCACGGCCGTCTGGCCAAGCGCGCGCTGGCCGCGATGCTGCCGAAGGCTGCCGATTTCGGCTACACCATCCGTATCGTGTCGGAGATCACTGAATCCAACGGTTCCAGCTCGATGGCTTCCGTCTGCGGTGGCTCGCTGTCGATGATGGACGCCGGCGTGCCGCTGGGCGACCACGTCGCCGGCATTGCCATGGGCCTGATCAAGGACGGTGGCCGCTTCGCCGTGCTGACCGATATCCTGGGTGACGAAGACCACCTGGGCGACATGGACTTCAAGGTGGCCGGTACCGCCAACGGCATTACCGCGCTGCAGATGGACCTGAAGATCGACTCGATCAGCCCGGCTATCATGAACATCGCGCTGGATCAGGCCAAGGAAGGTCGCCTGCACATCCTGGGCTTCATGCGTGAAGCCATCAGCGGTGCGCGTACCGAGCTGTCCACCTTCGCGCCGCGCATGTTCACGATGAAGATCAACCCGGAGAAGATCCGCGACGTGATCGGCAAGGGCGGTGCGGTGATCCGTGCGCTGACCGAAGAGACCGGCTGCGTGATCGACATCCAGGACGACGGCACCATCACCATCGCTTCGAACGACCAGAACAAGGCTGACGAAGCCAAGCGCCGCATCGAAGAGATCACCGTCGAAGTGGAAGTCGGCCGCATCTACGAAGGTACGGTCGTGCGTCTGGCCGAGTACGGCGCGTTCGTGAACATCCTGCCGGGCCGTGACGGCCTGCTGCACGTGTCGCAGATCGCCAAGGAGCGCGTGAACAACGTGGGCGACTACCTCAAGGAAGGTCAGGTCGTGCGCGTGAAGGTGCTGGAAGTGGACGAGAAGGGCAAGATGAAGCTGTCCATGAAGGCCCTGCTGGAAGACACCCCGGCCGAGCCGGCTGCGCAGTAAGCGCGGTTCGCTTCAAACAGAAAAGCCCACCGGAAGGTGGGCTTTTTGTTGGCTTCTTGTCTCGCTCAGAACAACGCGCGGCCCATGATTGCGACGGCTACGGTGAGGGTGCCAAGCGCGAGATTGAGGGCCACCAGTTTGCGGATGCTGCCGAGCGCCGCGGCCGCGACGGGCCAGTCCTGCGCTGCAACGCCGCGCTTGAGGCGCGTGAACAACGCGAAGCGGATGTGGCCGTAGATCAGCATCATCACGATGCCGACGCCTGCCATCAGGTGGATCGACATCGGAGGGCGGCCACCGCTGCCCATCATGAGGCTCATCAGCCAGATGCCGCTGATCAGCAATACCGGTACCGCGATGCTGACCATCGCAAAGAAGCGCGCGAGGATGGCGCACATCAACGGCAGACGTTGCGGCGGTTCGAGGAGTTGCGTCACGGCAGGACGCACAGCGAAATGCATGATGGCCATGCCGCCAATCCAGATGATGGCGGCGGCGATGTGCAGGAAGACCAGCAGGCTGGGCAGGTACATGGCGATGGTGTCGTTGTTGTTGGAGGCGCCATTGTGCACCTTGCGGTTATCGGCATGCATCGCTGCCGTCGGGGAGGAGACTGACTCTGCTATCGTGCGCAGCCTCTACAGGAACCATGACCATGCAGATCCAGAACGCCCCCGGTACTTCGATCTCGGCCTTCGCCGCCGAGTGGCAATGCCTGCAGAACAACTACGAGCAGTACGAGCGCCTGTGCCTGTGGGTGAAGCTCGCCGCGGTCGTGCTGGGTTTGGCGATGCTGTGGTGGGCGTCTTGGCTAGGCGTGTTCGTGGTGCTGGTGTTGTGGCTGCAGGAGGCCATCCTGCGGACCTCGCAGGCGCGGCTGGGTGAGCGCATCCTGCGGGTCGAGGCAGCGCTGCGAGGGCAGGCTGCCGCGCCGGAAAGCAGCGTGGCCAGCGCATTCCAGTTGCATTCGGAATGGCTGGCCACGAGGTCTGGCACGCGCGGTCTGGCTCGCGAGTATCTAGGCCACGCAATGCGGCCGACCGTCGGATATCCCTATGTCGTTCTCGTCATCCTGACAGGGTTGATCACGCTCACCAGCTGGTCGTGAGGCGGCTCTCAGCCCGGCGCACGTTCGGCCACGAAGATCTCCACACGGCGATTCTTCGCACGGCCCGATTCGCTGCCATTGTCAGCGACCGGTTCACGCGAACCGCGGCCGTCGATGGCGACGCGCCCACCCGAGACACCGCGATCACCCAGGTAGTCACGAACGCTGGCGGCGCGGTTCACAGAAAGCGGATTGTTGATCGCGTCCGATCCCGTGCTGTCGGTGTGGCCGATGATGCGCACGTTGGTGGCCGGATTGTTCTTCAGGCTGTCGGCAAACTTGTCCAGCACCGGACGGAAGTTGCTCTTGATGTCGGCGCGGCCGACATCGAAGGACACGTCGCTCGGGATATCCAGCTTCAGTTGGTTGTCGGCGGTCTGCGTCACATTCACACCGGTGCCGGCGGTGGCCTGTTCCATGGCGCGTTTCTGTTGCTCCATGCGGTTGGACCAGATGTAGCCACCCAGTGCGCCGACGGCGGCACCGATGGCCGCGTCACGGCCGACCTTGTCGCTGCCGGTCAGGCCGCCGATGGCGGCACCGGATGCGGCACCGACACCTGCGCCGATGGCTGTGCCGCGTTGTGTCTCGCTCATGTTGGCGCAGCCGGAGATGACGAGCAGGCCGGACAGGCCGATACAAAAGGCTTGTTTGATCATGTTTGAACTCCGTTTCTTATTGATCGGTGATCAGGGGGAATCGAACCGCAGCGGCCTCTTGCGATGTCGCTGCGGTCTGCGACTAACGCTCATTCCGCAGGAAAGTTGAGCATCAGCGACGGAGGGTTGGAGGACTGGACGGGCGGAACGTTCAAGGTTCCGGTGCGACGCTCCCCTTCGTAGTCCGCGTCCACCTGGTAACGGCCTGCGGGCAGTTTCAGCAGGCAGATCGGGCCAGTGCTTTGCCAACTGGCTGGCTGTGGCAGCGTTCCGCCGGACACGGTGAGCTGAACGTCACTGAGGTAGCCACCTTCCTTGCCTGCCGTCAGCATGATCTTGGCATTTGCCGCACCGGCTGATGCCATCGCGTCACGGCTCTCCAGCCCGACGCCCGAGCAGAAGTGCTGTACGCCCTGGGTGCTGGCCCAGTCTGCGTGTGCCAGGGACGACGCGGAGCAGATGACGGCCAGCAGGCCACCCTTGATCAGGGCGCTGCAATCTCGCCTGGCCGGAGTCGGGTTGTTGCGCATGACAATCCTCCTTGCTTGCGCGACCGGTATCCGCGAGGTGGGCCCGGTTCGCTTACAGGAGAATTGTTTGCGGTGCGGCGCTTGCAAGGCGCCGGATGACACTGAGTTTCTCGTCAGACGAATCTGTCAGTGCCGGCCGTAGCCGAGGATTCAGCCTGCAGGAGGCGGCGCGGGAGGTGTGGCAGGCGGGGTAGTGGCAGCGTCGGTGATGCGCCGGCGCGGCACCAGGTTGCCGTCCAGCAGGCGCTCGATGCGCGCGAAGACCTCCAGGCGGGAGAAGGGCTTCTTCATGAAATCGTCGGCGCCGATGCGGGTGCCGAAGAACTGCTCTGTCGCCTGTTCGTTGCCGCTCATCATCACGATGGGAATGTTGCGGGTGGCCGGGTCCCGACGCATCAGGCGCAGCGCCGCAAAACCGTTCATGCCGGGCAGCACGATGTCGAGGAAGATCAGGTCGGGTTGCTGGCTACGCGCTATCTCGATGCCCTGTTCGGCATCCGGCGCGTCCAGCGTGACGTAACCGACAGAGCGGAGGATCTTCGCCAGTGCGGCAATGATGGTCGGCGAGTCGTCGATGATGAGGGCACGGGTGCCCTCGCGCGCATTCACGCGCTCGCGGGTGCGCCGCTCCATCTGCGTGGCAGGGCCTGCCGGCGACTCCGCCGGGCTGGTGGCCGGCGTTGGTGCGAGCTCGTTGCTCTGACCCAGCAGATTCTTGAGTTTGTCGAAGATACTCATCTGCGCCAGCCTCCCTGGCTTTCCTGCAATGCGTCGTGTGTGGCAGAAACGTGGCAATTGCGGCGAGTGTGCCTTGCCATCTCGTAGGTGACGCTTATTTTGCCCAACTGTCCTTCAGTGTGGTCGTGCGGTTGAACACGATGCGGCCAGCCCCATGATCCTTGAGGTCGGCCACGAAATAGCCGTGGCGTTCGAACTGGAAGCTGGTGCCGGCGGTAGCAGCGGCGAGTCCGGGCTCCACGTAGGCGGTGACGACCTGCTTGGATTGCGGGTTCAGCGCTTCGAGGAAGTCGCGCCCGCCGGCATCCGGGTGGGCTTCGCTGAACAGGCGGTCGTACAGGCGGACCTCGGCGGACGCGCCCTCGCTGGCACTTACCCAGGTAATGACGCCCTTGACCTTCACGCTGTCGGCGCCGGGCGTGCCGCTCTTGGTGTCGGGCACGATCTCGGCCAGCACGGTGGTGATGTTGCCCGCCGCATCCTTCTCGCAGCCATTGCACTTGATCACGTAGCCGTACTTCAGGCGACTCATGTTGCCGGGGTAGAGCCGGTGATAGCCCTTCGGCGGCACTTCCATGAAGTCCTCGCGCTCGATCCAGATTTCGGGCGTGAGGTTGAATTGGCGACGGCCCATCTCCTCGTGGTGCGGATGCACCGGTGCGCTGCAGGGTTCGACGTGGCCGGTACCGAAGACCTCGTCCCAGTTGCTGAGCTTCAGCTTCACCGGATCCAGCACGACCATGGCGCGGGCGGCCTTGCTGTCGAGGTCGTCACGTAGTGCGATTTCGAGGCTGCTGTAGTCGATGAGGCTGCTGGATTTCGTCGTGCCGGTGCGCTCGCAGAACAGTTGCAGCGCTTCCGGCGTGTAGCCGCGGCGGCGCAGGCCGACAATGGTCGGCATGCGCGGATCGTCCCAGCCATCCACGTGTTTGTCGTCCACCAGTTGCTTGAGCTTGCGCTTGCTGGTGATGACGTAGGTGACGTTGAGGCGTGCGAACTCGTACTGGTGCGGCAGGGGTTTCGCCAGCAGACCGCCTTCGGCGAGGCGCTCCAGCAACCAGTCGTAGAACGGGCGCTGGTCTTCGAATTCCAGCGTGCAGATGGAGTGGGTGATCTGCTCCAGCGCGTCCTCGATCGGGTGCGCGAAGGTGTACATCGGGTACACGCACCACTTGTCGCCGGTGCGATGGTGCTCGGCATGGCGGATACGGTAGATGGCGGGGTCGCGCAGGTTGATGTTGGGCGACGCCATGTCGATCTTCGCGCGCAGGATCAGGCTGCCGTCCGGGTGGCGGCCAGAGCGCATCTCGGCGAACAGGCGCAGGCTGTCTTCGGTCGGGCGATTGCGCCAGGGCGAGTTGGTGCCCGCTTCGGTCAGGGTGCCGCGGTTGGCACGCATTTCTTCTGCGCTCTGCTGGTCCACGTAGGCGTGACCTTTTTCGATCAGGTACTGCGCAGCGCGGTACATGAAGTCGAAGTAGTCGCTGGCGAAATACAGGTGAGCGCTGTCGTTGGCCTCCCAGCCGAATCCCAGCCACTTCACCGCGTCGAGGATGGAGTCGACGTACTCCTGCTCTTCCTTCTCCGGGTTGGTGTCGTCGAAACGCATGTGGCACACGCCACCGAAGTCGCGTGCCAGGCCGAAGTTCAGGCAGATGCTCTTGGCGTGGCCGATGTGCAGGTAACCGTTGGGTTCCGGCGGGAAGCGGGTGCGGATCTTCGCCGGGTCTGCCTGGCCGGTGGCCTGGTGCGTGGCATCACCGGGTGAGCCCGCCCAGCGGCGGCTGGCATAGGTGCCGGCTTCGAGGTCACGCTCGATGATGTTCGTCAGGAAGTTGCCAGCCTGCGCTGGCGCGGTGTCCTTGGGGGTGCTCACGGTGGTTCCGGTCCGGTACGGGAGGGCGCCGGGGCGCCCGGAATGCGGGGTGAAAGCGGGAATTCTAGCGGGAATGCGCCTGCCCGACGCGGGGCAGGCGTTGCCACCCGGCGGGGCTTACAGGGCCACCAGGGTCTGTCGGCCCCACCAGCTCTGCTCGGGCGTCAGGGTGATGGCCTGGCCGATGGCGCCGGCTTCCACGCACAGATAGCGGCGGAAGCCGTCGGGCGGCAGATCGGCGATGCTGGGCGTGCGCGTCTCCCACGGGTTCCACACCACGGCGTCGGCGAAGTTCTCGGCGTTGATGCCCAGTGCGCGTCGCGGCTCGCGCAACAGCAAGGGACGCTGCAGGTCGAAGTAGATGCGGTCCAGCTCGCGGTCGACGATCAGCTCGGTGCCGGTTTCCGTGCAGTCTTCCTGCTTCAGCACGTTGTCGAAGTAGCGCAGGCCACGCAGGCCTTCGAGGCTTGCTTCCTCCACCTCTCGGACAGCGAGATAGGTATGCAGGGCCGCGGTGAAACTGAACGCGCTGTCGTCGGTGTTCAGTACCTCCAGCTCCATGTCCAGGCGCTGGCCGGTGATGCTGACGGTCAGCTCGCACTGGAAGGCATGTGGCCAGGACTCGCGCGTCGTTTCGCTATCGACCAGGCGCAGCACGGCCATGGCGTAGTCCTCGCCCTTGCGCTCGGTGATGCATTCCCAGTCCAGGTTGCGGGCGAAGCCGTGCTGGGGCAGGGGGCCGCGGCGGGAAAACTGCGGGAAGCAGATCGGCACACCACCCCGCACCGGTTCGCCAGGCGCAAAGTTGGCGCGGTCAGACAGGTACAGGCGTTCCTGGCCGCCTGCCGGCTTCCATGACAGTACCTGCGCGCCCTGCAGCAGGACGGTTGCTTCGGCGCCGTCCGGCGCGACGATGCGTACGGCAGGCAATCCCTTGAAATCGATCATGGTCTGAGTTCCCGATGGCGGAAGCAGGTCGTGAGGTGATCATTCACCATGCCGACGGCCTGCATGTGTGCGTAGATGATGGTGCTGCCGACGAAGCGGAAGCCAGCGCGCTTCAGCTCATTCGAAAGCAGGTCGGAAACCGGCGTGCTGGCCGGTACCTGGCTGGTGCTTTTCCAGCGGTTCTGGATGGGCTTGCCGTCCACGAAGCCCCACATCCAGTCGGCGAAACTGCCGTGGCGTGCCTGAAGTTCGAGGAAGGCGCGGGCGTTGCCGATGGTGGCGGTGATCTTGGCGCGGTTGCGCACGATGCCGGCGTCCTGCATCAGTTTTTCGATGTGGCGGTCGCTCCACTTCGCGATCTCGTTGGCATCGAATCCGGCAAAGGCACGCCGGTAGTTCTCGCGCTTGCGCAGGATGGTGATCCACGACAGCCCGGCCTGCGCACCCTCCAGCGTGAGGAACTCGAAAAGCTTGCCGTCGTCGTGAACCGGCACAGCCCATTCCTCGTCGTGGTAGGCGACGTAGAGTGGATCTTCGCCGGGCCAGGTGCAGCGTCTGGGAGAGGTACTCACCGTGCTCAATCGTTCAGTTCTTCGACGACAGGGGTGAGCACTCTCAGCTGCGGCAGGCCTGCCATCCTGCCGATGAGTTGCATGACGCCGCTGCGCACGTGCGGCGAGGCCAGGTGGCGATCCAGTGCGGCCTGGTCTTGCCACAGCTCGATGGTGTTCATGCGAGTGGGGTGGTCGCGGTCGGCATAGACGTCGTAGCGCAGGCAGCCTTCTTCCATGCGGCTGAGGTTGGCAACTTCGGCCATCACGGCATGTACCTCCTCGATATGGGCAGGCAGGGCTTCGGCAATGATGATGACGTGTATGGCGCGTGGTGGATTCATTCAGATCAAGAAGCCTGCATCTACCGGCGGTCACCGCCTGCTGCGATACAGCATTCTACCTATGCCGGTGGTCGCGGAGGGTCGCAGATGTTGCCTGCATCGATTGTTCATCCTTTCCTACACGCGATCGCGACGACGCTGATGTGAGCGGTGCGACGTGCTCGCTAGAGTAACCGTGACGGTCTTGCAAGTGGCTGTCGATTCCCAAACTCTGCAAGGAGAGAAACCATGAGAACCCCTTCTCATCGCATCCTCACTGGCGCTGTTGCCGGCGCTTTCATCCTCGCCCAGTCCGTGGCCTTCGCTGCGGGTGGTTTCAAGCCGATCAGCCAGGATCAGGCTGAAGCGATCCAGGGCGGTCAGTCCAAGGAAGAGGTCATTGCCGCTCTGGGACAGCCCGAGTACGTCCAGAACCTGCGTGTCGTCGACGGTGGTCAGTCCTTGGTATACGAAGTGATGCCCGAAGCGAACATTGCGGGTCAGGAAAGCAAGCTCTACGTCGATATCGACGCAGCTGGCCAGGTCGTCAACTCCACGATCATGGTTACGGATGACACCGAATAAGTCGTGCTGGTGCCATCACGCATCGAGAACTCGCCCCGTCAAGGGGCTCTCTCCTGCAGGGCGAGTTCTCCAAGCCATACCGACTTGTCCTCCGTATCCCGTCTGGTCTTGAAGCCAAGGGCTTCGACGAACCGCAGCATCCGTTCATTGCTTGCCAGGAATACGCCCTTCATCGTCACCAAGCCTCGTTCGCGAGCGCTCTCGATGATCAGCGCCATCAACTGGCGGCCCAGGCCACTGTGCTGGTATTCGTCAGCAACGACGATGGCGAATTCACAACTGTCACCATCCGGATTGGTCGCGTAGCGCGACACGCCGATCTGGAATTCCCTCCCGTTGCGTTCGATCGTCGCCACGAAGGCCATCTCGCGGTCGTAATCGATCTGCGTCAGCTTGGCGAGCAGGCTTTGCGGCAGCTCACGCAGTGCGTTCATGAAGCGGAAGTACTTGGTCTCCGGCGATAGCCGCCGTACGAACTCCTGCTCCAGTTCGGCGTCCTCCGGTTTCAGCGGTCGCAACAGCACAGGGCTGCCGTCGCGCAGGCGAGCGTGGCGCACCATGTTGGCCGGGTAAGGGTGGATGGCCATGTGGTCGTAGCGGCCTGCCTGCTTAGGCACGCTGCCGATCTCGATCCGCGCGTCGATCACGATTGCCTCGATATCGTCTACGAGCAGAGGATTAAGCTCGACGGCACGCACCCAGGGGAGTTCGCAAACGATCTCCGACACGTTCTCCAGCAAATCCTCCACTGCTTTGACGTTGGCGGCGGGCAGGCCATCGAGTGCCTGCATGCGGCGGGCGGCGCGGGTCTGGTAGAGCAGGTCGTTGGCCAGGAAGGCGTTGAGCGGTGGCAGCCCCACTGCGCGGTCCGGCCAGTACTGCGGATCGAGACTGCGTTCACCAACACCGATCACCGGACCGAACACCGGGTCGCGCCACACCCGCAGCATCAGCTGGCGTACGTTCAAGGAATGTTTGGTGGACTCCACCACGATGCCGTCGTGCAAGGCCTCGGGCATACTGCGTGTGATATCCGCGTTCATCTCCGCCCACGCCAGGCTGACTGCCACCGCGCTGTGCAGGTTGTGGCGCGGCCGGACCGCATTCGAACCCAGCACGGGCAGGGGCGCGTTCGGGCGTAGTGTGACCGGGAAGCCGAGGGCAGCAGCCACCGTTTCTGCCTCATCGGCATGATGAGCCAGGTGCATGGGCACCGTGGGAATGTGGAAGGCGGCCAGCAAGGCCATCGACTCCAGCCGCGTCAGCGTCGTGCGACGGGCCTTCAGCGCAGTGTCGATGATCAGGCGCGCGGCCTCCAGCAGCGGCGGCCGCTCTTCCACGATGGGGGCGGCGACCTGCGTCAGCAACTGCTGGTTGCGGTAGTAGGCGCTTAGATTGGAGAACAGCTCCACCGCATTTTCCGGCGTGCGCAACGACGGAATGCCGGCGGTCTGCAGCAGGTCGCGTGCTGTGCGGGCCTGTTCGTCACCCAGCCAGCAGGTAAGGATCGGCTTCTCGGTATGGCGGGCCAGTGCGATCACGCGCTCAGCTACTTCGACGGGACGTGTCATGGCCTGCGGGCTGAGCAGGCACAGCACGCCGTCCACACCGCTGTCGGTCAGCAGTTCGGCCAGCGCCTGCGCATAGCGTTCAGGGTCGGAGTCGCCGACCAGGTCCACCGGGTTGTCGCGCGACCATTCCGGCGGAAGGATGCGGTCCAGCCGCACCAGGGTTTCGGTCGACAGGTCGGCCAGCGGAATGCCGAGATCGCCCGCGCAATCCGCTGCCAGCACCCCGGGGCCGCCACCATTCGTGACGATGGCCAGGCGGTTGCCACGCGGGCGGAAATGCGCGAACAGTGCCTTGCTGGCGGCATACAGCTGCGACAGGTTCTCCAGGCGGATCACCCCTGCGCGGCGAAGGGCAGCGTCGAACACCGCGTCGTCACCACCGGTCACCCGCGTGTGCGACTGCGCGGCCCGCAGGCCTACGGGATGTCGACCACTCTTCAGCACCATCACCGGCTTGGCACGGGCGGCTGCACGCAAGGCTGACAGGAAGCGGCGTGCATCGCGCACGCCCTCGATGTAGAGCAGGATGGACTCGCAGCGGCTGTCCCACACCATGTAGTCCAGCACCTCGCCGAAGTCGATGTCGCTGGCGACGCCCAGCGCGACGATGCTGGAGAAGCCCACCTGGTTGGGGCGGGCGTAGTCGAGGATGGCCGCACACAGCGCGCCGGACTGCGAAATGAAGCCGATGCTGCCGGGCAGCGGCTTGCCCAGCGCGAAGGTGGCGTTGAGTCCCAGAGCAGGGCGGGCCAGCCCCAGGCTGTTGGGGCCCAGCAGGCGCAGGCCGTGGCGCTTGGCATTGCGCACGGTCTCCATTTCCAGCTGGGCACCCGCGGCGCCCGTCTCGCCGAAGCCGGCCGACAGCACGACCGCTGCCTTGACGCCGGCCTTGCCGCACTCGGTGACGATGTCCGGCACGGTGCGGGCTGGTGTGGCGATGATGGCCAGATCCACCGGGCGGGGCACGTCGCCGATGCGCCGACGACAGGTGATCCCCAGCACCGTGCGATGCTTGGGATTGACCGCATGCAGCGCCCCCTGGAAGCCGGCATCCAGCATGTTCTGCACCAGCACCCTGCCGAGCGCACCCTCACGCTCGGTGGCGCCGATGATCGCCACGCTGCGGGGTTCGAACAGTGATGAGAGGTAGTGCTTTTCGTCCATGTCGCCTGCGCAAACCCGGTCAGCCTTCCCATCCTGCCGACCGCAGCTTGCAGGCTGCTGACCGGCACCTTGCGCACAGTGTAGCGACCGGCGGGCCCGAGGTTTTGCCGTGGGTCGACTTTCCGCCGTTCAGGGCGATACCGGACGGATCATGGTTCAGCGCAACAGCACATGCAAATCAATGTTTCCTGAACCATTCCGCGCAGAGGCTGGCGGCTGCTTGCCGGCAGCGTGTAATCTGACCGGTCAAGGAGCCCGCCATGACCTCGATTTCCGGCCAGCCCGCTGGCAAAGACGACTTTTCCACCCTCGCGCAGGGCTACGTCCTGTTCCGCCCGCGCTATCCGCAATCGCTGTACGACTACCTGCTCGCCTGGGTGCCACATCGCCGATTGGCGTGGGACGCTGGCTGCGGTAGCGGCCAGGCCACGCTGGACCTGGCGGGGCGCTTCGAGCGCGTGATCGGCAGCGATTTTTCCGCCGCACAGATCGCCGCCGCGCCGCCTTGCCAGAAGGTCGAGTGGCGCGTGGCGCCTGCGGAGCAGAGCGGGCTGGACACCGAGAGCGTGGACCTCATCACCTGCGCGCAGTCCCTGCACTGGTTTCCGCTGGAGGCTTTCTACGCCGAGGCGCGCCGCGTGCTGGTGCCCGGTGGTGTGATTGCGGCGTGGACCTATGGCGTGGTGGAGATGGACGATCCGGAGATCGACGTCCTCGTGCAGCGTTTCCGCACCGAGACGCTTGGCGGCCTGTGGAACCCGGAACGCCGCCATGTCGACACCCAGTACCGCGAACTCTCCTTCCCCTTCGAGGAAATCCAGGTGCCGCCCTACACGCTGAGCGTGAACTGGACGCTCGCGCAGTTGATGGGTTACCTGCGCAGCTGGTCGGCCACCGGCCGCTACGTCGGCATGTACAACACCGACCCGGTGGAAGCTCTGGCCCGTGAACTGCTGCCGTTGTGGGGGCACCCGCAGGAAGCGCGTGGCGTCAGCTGGCCGCTGACGGCGCGGATCGGGCGGAAAGTCTGATGTACCACCGGGGCTGAAAATGGTGTTGGGCTTCGCTTCGCTCAACCCAACCTACCGACTTCTGTGTGATGCCTCGCTGTGGACGTAGGTTGGGTTGAGCGAAGCGAAGCCCGACACTTTCCGCACTCGCAATCTTCCGGCACCGCGCGTGGGATGGGATGACACGCAGCCTGAGCGGTAAAATCGCGCGCTTCGCTTGCCGCGCCATCCCGGCTGTTCCCGTGCCTGATCTGCCCGATCTACTCAATCTCGTCCTTTCCGCCGACCGTCCCCGCCTGCGTCGCCAGTTGCGTGAGCTGAAGCGGCCGGCGCGTGCGCTGACTGATCTTCCTGACGCTTTGCGCGAGAAGTTCGAGCGCTCCATCGCGGCCCGCGCGACGCGCCGCGAGAACCTGCCCAAGCCCACCTTTCCGGACGAGCTGCCGGTCAACCAGCGGCGAGCTGAGATTGCCGACGCGATCCGCCAGCACCAGGTGGTCATCGTCTGTGGCGAGACCGGCTCCGGCAAGACCACCCAACTGCCCAAGATCTGTCTGGCACTCGGCCGTGGTGAGACCGGCCTGATCGGCCACACCCAGCCGAGGCGGCTTGCCGCGCGCGCCACCGCCACCCGCATCGCGGAAGAGCTGAAGAGCGAGCTGGGCACGACTGTCGGTTTCAAGATCCGCTTCACGGATCACACCAGCGCGCAGAGCTACATCAAGCTTATGACCGACGGCATCCTGCTGGCCGAGACCCAGGGTGATCCGCTGCTGGCGGCCTACGACACGCTGATCATCGACGAGGCGCACGAGCGCAGCCTCAACATCGACTTCCTGCTCGGCTACCTGCGCACGCTGCTGCCGAAGCGGCCGGACATGAAGGTCATCATCACCTCGGCGACGCTGGATGCGGAGCGCTTCGCGAAGCACTTCGGTACGCCGGAGAAGCCTGCGCCAGTCATCGAGGTATCCGGTCGTTTGTATCCGATCGAGATGCGCTATCGGCCGATCGAGGATGAGGATGCTTCACGGGATGCCGCGCAGAAGTCCGCGGCTGACCGACGCCTGCAACGCCGCGACGACCGCAGCGACGCGCGTCGCGCACAGTCCGCCAAGAAGGAACTGAACGACGCCATCGCCGATGCCGTGGCCGAGTTGCAGCGCGAAGGCCCTGGCGATGTGCTGGTCTTCCTGCCGGGCGAGCGTGAGATCCGTGAGGCGGCGGAGGCGCTGCGCAAGGATCATCCGCAGGGCGCGGAAATCCTGCCGCTGTTCGCACGCCAGTCGGCGCAGGAGCAGGCGCGCGTGTTCGGCCGCAGCAGCGGTCGCCGCGTGGTACTGGCCACCAACGTGGCCGAGACCTCGCTCACCGTGCCGGGCATCCGCTACGTGGTGGACACCGGCCTCGCGCGCCTCAACCGTTACTCCCATCGCAACAAGGTGGAGTTGCTGCAGATCGAGAAGATCGCGCAGAGTGCGGCACGTCAGCGCGCCGGCCGTTGCGGCCGCGTGCAGGACGGCGTGTGCATCCGCCTGTACGGCGAGGACGACTTCAACGCACGGCTGTCGCACACCGAGCCCGAGATCCTGCGTTCCTCGCTGGCCGGCGTCATCCTGCGCATGAAGGGCCTGCGCCTCGGTGCGGTGGAGGACTTCCCCTTCATCGATGCGCCCAGCCCGCGGATGATCAACGACGGCTACCAGTTGCTGCAGGAACTGGGCGCGGTCGATGACGACAACGAGCTGACTGACGTCGGCCGCGAACTGGCCAAGCTGCCGCTGGACCCGAAGATCGGCCGCATGATCCTCGCTGCGCGTGAGCGCGGCTGCGTGCGTGAGGTGCTGGTCATCGCCGCTGCGCTGTCCACGCAGGACCCGCGCGAACGTCCGCCCGAGCAACCCGGCACCGCCGACCAGGCGCACGCGAAGTTCCGCCTCGCACTGGAAGAGAAAGGCGAGCCGCGCAGCGAGTTCCTGTGGTTCTGGAACCTGTGGCAGGAGTTCGACAAGGTCTGGAAACACGAGAGCTCCAGCAAGCAGAAGGCCTGGTGCAAGCAGCACTTCCTGTCCTGGCTGCGCCTGCGCGAATGGCGTGACGTGCATGGGCAACTGCATGCGCTGTGCGCCGAGCACGGCTGGAAGGAGAACGACAAGCCGGCCAGCTACGAGGACATCCACAAGGCGCTGTTGTCCGGCCTGCTGGGCCACATCGGCCTGAAGATCGAGGATGCGACCGGGCCGAACGTCGGGGCTTTCCAGGGCGCGCGCGGCATCAAGTTCTGGCCGCATCCCGGCAGCTACATGAGCAAGCGCGTCGGCAAGTGGCTGATGGCGGCGGAGCTGATCGATACCACGCGCCTGTATGCGCGCTGCATCGCGAAAATCGAGCCCGAGTGGCTGGAGGAAGTCGGCGCACACATGCTGCGCAAGAGCGTGTACGAGCCGCACTGGGAGAAGGGTAAGGGCGCCGTGCGCGCCTGGGAGCGCGCGGTTCTGCACGGCATCACCCTGTATGCGCGGCGGGCCTGCGCCTACGACCACATCGACCCGGCGATGTGCCGCGAGCTGTTCATCCGCGACGGCCTGGTGCAGGGCGAGATCGAGGAGTCCTCCGCGAAGGGCATGCCTTTCTTCCAGCACAACCGCCGGTTGATCGCCGAGATCGAGCGCCTGGAGCAGAAGATGCGCCGGCCCGACCTGCTGGTGGACGAGCATCTGATCTACGCCTTCTACGACGCGCAGATTCCGGCGGACGTGACGGACCTGCGTGCTTTCGAGGCCTGGCGCAAACAGACCGAGCGTGCGAACGGCAAGACGCTGCATCTCGAACGCGAACAGCTGATGCGCCACGAGGCCGCTGGCGTGAACAGCGAGAACTTCCCCGGCACGCTGGAAGTGATGGGGCAGAAGTTGAAGCTCAGCTACGTGCACGAGCCTGCCGCGCCGGATGACGGCGTGACGCTGGCCGTGCCGCTGGCGATGCTCAACCAGGTGAGCGCCAATCGCTGCGAATGGCTGGTGCCTGGTTTGCTGGAAGAGAAGGTCACCGCGCTGCTGAAAACCGTGCCGCAGAAGCATCGCCACCGCCTGCAACCCATCGGTGAGAGTTCGCGTGCCTTCCTCGCAGAAGTGGAAGAGGGCCAGCACAACCGCGACGAACCGCTGCTGAAATGCCTGCAGCACTTCGTCGAGAACCGCGTGTCGCTGAAGCTGGAGTTGGCTGCCTTCCGCCTGGAGAACATCAACCCGCACTGCTTCATGAACTTCCGCGTCATCGACGAGCATGGCCGCGTGATGATGCAGTCGCGCAATCTGCCGGAGCTGCGCGTCAAGCTGAAGGAACAGGTAGCCGCTGCGTTCCGCAATGCGCAGGTGGAAGGTTCGATGGGCGCGCAACTGGCGGCGCTGAATGTCGCTGGCCGCGCTGCACCGTCAGCCGATGACGCACCGGTCGCAGGCGCGCCGGCTGGCAAAGCGAGCGAGGTGGTTCAACGGGCCCAACCGGCGGCATCGAAAGAGAAGACGGTCAGCGAAGCACCTACTCAACTCAACGGCATCACCAACTGGAGCTTCGGCGAACTGCCCGAGCTGCTGGAAGTGAAGGTCGGCAATCGCAATCTGATCGGCTTCCCGGCCCTGCATGACGATGGCGATTCGGTAAGCCTGCGTCCCTTCGACACCGAAGAGGAAGCCGCGAAGGTGCATCGCAAGGGCCTCGCGCGGCTGTTCGCGCTGGCGCTGAAGGATCAGCTCAAGTCCATCGAGAAGCTGCCCGGCCTGCGCGAGCTGGCCCTGCAGTTCATTCCCTTCGGTACCGAGGCCGAACTGAAGGCGCAGCTCGTCGAAGCCACGCTGGGCCGCACCTGCCTGCTCGACCCGCTGCCCAAGGACGCCGCCGCGTTCACGCAGCGCGCCCAGGACGCCAAGCCGCGCATGAGCCTGGTGGCGCAGGAGCTGATGCGACTCGCCGGCCAGTTGATGACCGAATACGCCAGCCTGCAGAAACGTCTGACCGGCCTGAAGACCTTCCCGGATGCGGTCGCGGATATCCAGGCCCACACCGGCAAGCTGATGCCGAAGAACTTCCTCGTCGCGCATCCCTACGAGCGCCTGACCCACTTCACGCGCTACCTCAAGGGCGCTGGCGTGCGCCTCGACAAACTCCGCAACAACGTCGAACGCGACGCGCAACTGATGAGCGAGTGGAAGTCGCTGGCCCAGCCCTGGGAGCGCGAATGGATCGCCAAGCAGAAGGCCGGCGTGCATGACGAATCGCTGGAGGAATTCCGCTGGATGCTGGAGGAGCTACGCATCGGCCTGTTCGCGCAAGAACTGAAGACGCCGATGCCGGTGAGCGTCAAGCGGTTGCAGAAGATCTGGGAAAGCCGTCCGCGCTAGGACGCGTGCATTCGTCGGCCCGCTGGAGTGCCGGGCCAGCCTCCCTCATGAAGCTGTGCTAGCGTCGCGGCGCAGGCCGACGATGGCCGCACAACAGGGAGCGACAAAGAATGGATAACCGTGGAAAGCTGCTGGGCATCGTGATGTTGCTGGTGCTGGGCCTCGTACTGCTGATCGGCACGGCAGGCACCATCGGCACCGGCAACGTCGGCATCCGCCAGACGCTGGGAATCATCTCGCAGGACGAAGTCACGCCCGGCGTGTACCTCAAGTGGCCGTTGATCTCCACGGTGCGCGAATTCACCGCCAAGGAGGTGGTGATCGACCTGCAGGACCTGACGCCGAAGGCCAAGGACAACCTCAGCCTGCGCGACATGGACATCAGCATCTATTACAGGGCGGACGAAGGGCAGATCGCCGAGCTGCAATCGAAGTATTCCGGCCAGTCGCAGTACGACCCGGAGACGAAGCAGTGGTTGCCGGCCTTCGGCCTGCTGCATCGCGTGGTGCGTAACGCTGCCTACGAGGAAGTCGCCAAGGTGGACTCGCTGGTCATGCATACGCGCCGCGATTCGATTGCCGGCGCCATCCGTGACAACGTGCAGGCCGAGCTTGAGAAGAACGACCCCAAGGTCTTCCAGGTGACCCGCGTGGTGATCCGTTCGGTGGCGACCGACCCGTCGATCGAGGAATCGATCCGCAATGCCGTGGCCAACCAGAAGAAGCTGGAGGCGATGACGATCCAGACCGAGATCGCCAAGAAGGAATCCGAGATCCGCGTCACGGAGGCCGAAGGCATCTCGCGTGCCAACAAGATCATCGCCGACAGCCTGACGCGTGAATACCTGCAGCACGAGGCCAACCAGGCCCTGCTGAAGTTCGCGGAGAAGGGCAACACCAACACCGTGGTGGTGCCGGCCAACATGAGCGTGGCGCCGTTGCTCAACATTCCGTCCAAGCATTGACCAGCGCGAAGGATCGGTCTGCTTTTGGGGTAGAATGCACGGCGGCGGGTCTCCCCGCATTGCAGCGTGGGAATCTGGTCAGGTCCGGAAGGAAGCAGCCATAACCACTCACTGTAAGTGCCGGGGGTCAGGCTCGCCGCCTCGAACAAAAAACGCAGCCCTCGGGCTGCGTTTTGCTTTTGCGCAGCCTTGGGCTGCGTTCCGTTTTCCGGCCCGCGTTTGCTGATGGAGAACTTCTGCAAGCACCGGGTCGCGTCACCGTTGCATCGAAGGAGTTACCGCATGACGACCGAAGACCAGATCCGTTTCAAGGACGGCTCCGCCTACGAACGCTACATGGGCAAGTGGAGCCAGCTGGCGGGAGAGTACTTCCTCGACTGGCTGGCCCCGCAGGCGGGATTGCGGTGGTTGGACGTGGGTTGCGGCAACGGCGCCTTCACGGAAATGTTCATCGAACGCTGCGCGCCTGCCGGTGTGCATGGCATCGATCCATCCGAGCAGCAACTCGCCTTCGCGCGCACGCGACCTGCGCTGCACGCCGCTGATTTCCGCCAGGGCGACGCGATGGCCTTGCCCTATGCCGACAACAGCTTCGATGTTGCCGTCATGCCGCTGGTGATCTTTTTCGTGCCCGACCCCGCCCGTGGGGTGGCGGAGATGGCGCGTGTCGTATCTCCTGGCGGGTCGGTCTCGGCCTATGGCTGGGACATGACCGGTGGCGGCTTTCCGTATGAAGTGTTGCTCGCCGAATTGCGCAGCATGGGTTTCACGGTGCCGACGCCGCCGAGCCCTGAGGCCTCGCGGATCGATGTACTGCAGGGTCTATGGGCCGGCGCGGGTCTGGAAGCGGTCGAGACCTGCGAGATCACCGTACAGAGAAGCTTCCAGGGATTCGAGGATTTCTGGGCGACCGCGCTCGGCGCACCCAGCGTCGGGCTGATCCTCGCGAAGATGTCACCGGCCGATACGGACGTATTGCGATCGCGGGTCAAGGCGAATTTGCCTGCCGAGAATGCGGCCGGCCAGATCACCTGCACGGCTCGCGCCAACGCAGTGAAGGGCTTCGTCCCGCGGTAGCGGGTGCCTCAGGCCTGCAGGGAGCGTCGCCGCACGCACTCCACATACGCCACGGCATCCAGCGGCTTGCCCTCGCGCTGGGCCCTCCAGATCGTCTCACCCAGGCACTCCAGCACGTCATGCAGGGCATCGTGCTGTTCGCCACCGTGCCGCTGTATCGCCATCTCGAAGGCAGCCCGGATGCCGGGGGGCTGGTCGATGCTCAATTGCTCTTCGATGGCGAGATGCAGCGAGAGGTGCAGGAAGGGATTGATTTTGCCGTCTTCCGGCGAGAAGTCGCGATGCAACGCATCCTCGTCGGCCAGCAGCGCATGGAATTCCGGATGCAGCAGGATGATGCGCACACCGATGTCCTCCATCGGCGTCAGAGGCGTCTTGTCGTTGTACTTGCGCCAGGCGTCGGCGAAGAAGGCGCGGGCCTGGTCGCGGCTGGGGTTATACATCGCGGGGGACCTCCGACAGGGCGTGCGCGGGCTCATTGGCCGCCTTGGCCAGGCGCTTGTCGCGCATCAGCCGCCAGATGGTGGTGCAGTTGACGATGGCGATCACGATCTCCAGCGCGGTGCCGCCGTAGGAGCCGGTGACGATGTTGTTGGCCAGCCACAGCAGGGTGCCGACCAGCATCAGCATGCGCATCGGGATGCCTTGCAGCAGGAACAGCGCGAGCGTGCCGGTGCAGGACGCGATCAGCGGCAGCCAGTCGGTCCAGGTCTTCACGAGTGCGAGGCCCAGCGCGATGTTGACCGCGACGATGGTCAGCGCCACCCATAGCGAACGGGTGTAGAGCGACAGCACCGAGCGCACCACCGACACGATGGAGCTGGCGGTGGCGGTGTAGTTGCCCAGCATGTAGAAGTGCAGCGCATAGGCGATGCACTCGCCGGTCATGTAGAGCTTGAAGCGGCGATCGTTCTTCTGCAGGAAGGAGCCGACGCCGAGGATGAAGGCGGCGTAGCCCAGGATCTGGGCGAAGGAGAATGCGTCGTGCAGCATGAAGTCTGTTGTTGATGCGCGGTAGTGGAGCGGGTCAGGCGGGTGCGGCGGGAGCAGGTGGGGTGGAGACGAGTTTCTCGCGCCGGGTGAGGTCGGGGAAGAGCTTCATCCAGATGGCGACGACGGCTAGTGTGCCGAGCCCGCCGACCACCACGGAGGGGACAACGCCCCACCAGGCGGCGGTAGCGCCGGACTCGAATTCGCCGAGCTGGTTGGATGCGCCGATAAAGATGGAATTCACCGCGCTGACGCGGCCACGCATCTCGTTGGGCGTTTCAAGTTGCACCAGCGACTGGCGGATGACCACGCTGTTCATGTCCGCCGCGCCGGAGATCAGCAGCACGAACAGCGACAGCAGGAAGGACGTGGACAGCGCAAACACCAGCATGCACACGCCGAAGACCGCCACCGAGGCGAACATCACCTTGCCGACGCGGCGTTCGATGGGGTTGTGCACCAGCCACAGCGACATGGCGAGCGCACCGACTGCTGGCGCCGAGCGCAACAGGCCGAGGCCCCAGGGACCGACGTGCAGGATCTCCTTGGCGAAGATGGGCAGCAGCGCGGTGGCGCCGCCGAGCAGCACGGCGAAGAGGTCTAGGGATATGGCGCCCAGCACCGCCTTGCGCTGCCAGATGAAGGTCATGCCGGCGAAGATGCTGGTCAGCGTGACCGGCTCGCGCGTGGTGGTGGGCGTGTGGTCGTAGCGGACGCTGGCGAACAGCATGGCGGCAGCGAGAAACATGACGCCGGCCACGAGATACACGACCTGCGCGCCCGCCACGTAGATGAAGCCGCCGATGGCCGGGCCGACGATGATGCCGGCCTGCGCGCCGGACGAATTGAACGCCAGCGCGCGCGGCAGCACTGCGGCCGGTACCAGCAGTGGCGACAGCGCCTGTTGCGCCGGCATCTGGAAGGCCTTGGCGATGCCCAGCAGCACGGAGGCGACGAGGATGGTCTCGCGGTTGATCCAGCCACCCAGCGTGGCCCACACCAGGCCTAGCGAAATCAGCACCTCGGCGGCGACGCACAGCGACAGGATGCGGCGGCGGTCGTAGCGGTCAGCCACCTGGCCGACGACGAGGATGAGCGCGAGCGAGGGGAGGAACTGGCACAGGCCGACGAGACCCAGGTCCCAGGCGCTGTTGGTGAGGTCGTACATCTGCCAGCCCACCGCCACCATCATCATCTGGTTGCCCATCGTGGTCGCCACGCGACCGAACCAGAAACGCAGGAATGAGGGGTACTGAAAGACGGGATTGCGACCTTGCATCCCGCAATTATCGCCCGAAAGGATCGTCCTCGTCCGGGGGGCGAGAGTCTTGCGGGAGTTGCCGAACCCTTGTTTCGTCGGACGTTCTTGCGTCAGGGGCGTTGGCTGATGTGTGGCGGGCTGTGTCTCGCGGTGGGACAGGATTCGGGGCACGGTTGGCCGCAGCGTTCGGGGCACGCGACGGATCGAACGCCGGCTCGTATTCGCCGCAGGCTTCCATGCGCGCCCTTTCTCGGCGGAAGTAGGCCTGCAGCGTCTGCTCCGGCTCGTCGCGCCAGGTCTCGCCCAGTGTGTCCAGCGCCTGGATGCGGTCGATGCGGAAGCTGCGGAAGTCGTTGCGCAACTCGCACCAGGCCACCAGCGTCCACGCCCGGCCCCAGTACAGCGTGCCCAGCGGCCGCACCAGGCGCTCGCTGCTGTCGCCGCCTTCGGTTTCGTACTGCAGGCGCAGCTTGCGGCGCATCTCGGTGGCGGCCATCACGCTGTCCAGCATGTGGCGCGTCATGTCGTCGAAGCCGTAGGTCGGCGCGTAGAGCTGAAGGCGCTCGGCCGCTGCGCGTTCCGCCGCCGGCAACACGCTCATGATCTTGCCCAGCGCGTTCTCCGCGGCCTGTGCCTGGATGCTGCCGATGCGATCGCGCGCGATGCGCACCACCGCCACCAGCGCCTGCGCCTCGGCGCGGCTGAACATCAGCGGCGGCAACTCGTAGCCGGCGCCCATGCGGTAGCCGACGCCTGCCTCGCCTTCGAGCGGCACGCCCTGGGCGATCAGGTCCGCGACGTCGCGGTAGATGGTCCGCTCGCTGACTTCCAGCCGTTCCGCCAGGTATGCGGCGGTCGACAGGCGGCGGCCGCGCACCAGCTCGACGATGCGGAACAGGCGGTCGGCACGTCTCATCGCTGCACCCCGGTGCTCAACGGTTTTCCTGCTTGAGGTACCAGGCACCTGCCGGCATGCCGTCCAGCAGCGGGAGCACGGCGGCAAAGGCCTCGGGTGGCGCGCTCGCCAGCGAGGCCGCATGCGCTTCCGCGCTCTCCCAGCGCTCGACTACGATGAAGCGGGCCGGGCGCTCGCAGTCCTGCAGCAGCTCGCAGCCGAGATTGCCGGCAGACGCGCGGATGAAGGGCAGTACGGTGGTGGCGAAGAAGCTGCGCAGCGCCTGTTCCTGGCCTTCGCGCGCGCTGAATTCGCCGATGCGGTGCAGGGACATGGCTGTTTTCTCCTTCATCGTGAATGTACGGGAGGCCGTTTGCGCCGGTAATGCAGCTGCACCAGCCCGCCCGCGAGTTGGCGGGAGGATAGCAATTCCAGGTGGGTCATCGTCTCGTCGGCCTGCAGTAACGGAATGCCCTTGCCGAGGATCACCGGCACGATGCTGACGATGTAGTCGGTGATCAGCCCCTCTGCGCGGAAGCTGCGGGCCAGCGCCGCGCCACCCATCAGCCACACGCGCTGCTGGCCGGCCGCGTGGGCAGCCGCCAGCACGCTGCGCGGACTGGCGGCGCTGACCCGCACGCTGGCCTGCGGCGGGTTCAGCGGCTTGTGACTCATCACCCAGCAGGGCGTGTCGCCATAGGGCCAGGGTGTGTCCGGGCCGAGCAGGGCGAGGGATTGCTCATACGTGTGGCGACCCATGATCAGCGCGTCGATGCCGGCGAAGAATTCGCCGAAGCCGAAGTCTTCGCCATCCGGGTCGATGGGCGGCAGCCAGTCGGTGCCGCCGTCCTCGGCGGCGATGAAGCCGTCGAGGCTGCAGGCGACGTAGTAGCAGACGCTGCTCACGGCGGCGGGTGCGCTGGTGGCGGGCGTCATCGGCCGGTCAGCGATCAGCATGCAGACCGACACGATTGCCCTCGCTGTCCTGGATGACTGCAAAGACGCCCATGTCGTCGGGCAGTTCGGTACGTGGCGTCAGCAGCTTGCCGCCAGCGGCCGTCACGCGGGCCAGCACCGGGTCCAGCGCCGGGCTGGCGTTGAGATACACCGTCGTTCCGTCCAGCGAAGGCTTGTTCTGGCTGGTGACAAGGGCGCCGCCGATGCCTTCCTGCGAGAAGCTGACGAACACCATGTCGGTGCCGGCGAAGTTCATGCGCTCCAGCGGGCGGGCGAGCAGGGTCTGGTAGAACTGGTGCGCACGGCCCAGGTCGGTGACCGGGATTTCGAACCAGTTGATGGCGTTGTTCTGGTTGGGGCTGGACATGATCGACTCCTATCGGGGGTGAAGGAGCCGCCATGCTGCGCGTGCGCTGCTGACAGCATTCTGTCAGGAGGCTGGCGGGAGATCAGATTGCAGGCCAGATTGCAGGCCGGATTGCAGACGTATGGCTGCTGCGGCTGCCATGCCGTTTTCCAGCGTGCGCGGCGTCAGTTCCCGCCAGTGCTGGTCGCAGCGGGCAGGGGCGCGGCCGGCACCGTACCCAGCGGCAGCGCAGGTATGGCGGCCGTCAGCGTACTGTTCGTGCTGACCTGCTGGATCGCATGCCGCCATTGTTCGCCGGCCACCATGCCCGCATTGGCGTGACGCGCGCCAGGGACGATCAGCAATTCCTTCGGCCCTTTGGCGAGCTCGAAAAGTTGCTGGCTCATCGCGACCGGCACCATGCCATCCCGTTCACCGTGGATGAACAGCGTTGGCACACTCACCTTGGCGATCTTGTCGCGCGAGGAAAAGTGCTGGGTCAGGATGAAGGACACCGGCAACCAGCCATAGCCGCGCACTTCCGCCATGTCCGCCATCGAGGTGAAGCTGCTCTCCACGATCAGTGCGCCGGCATCCGGCACGCGGCTGGCGAGGTCGATCGCTACCGCGCCACCGAGCGAGTGGCCGTAGATGACCCGGCGCGAGGCCTGCGGTGCCAGCCTCGCCAGCTCCTTCCACGCGGCCTGCGCGTCGGCGTAGAGCGCCGGTTCGTCGGGTACGCCCGGGCTGCTGCGGCCGAAGCCACGATAGTCGATGGCCAGCACCGAGTAACCGAGCGTCGCCAGCCGCTCCACGATGCCCAGGTTGTAGCCCATGTTGCCGGCGTTACCGTGCAGGAACAGCAGGGCAGGCGCGTCCGCCTCGCGCGCCGGCATCCACCAGCCATGCACCTTGCCGTCCTTGAAGCTGCCGGCTGCCGGCGTGTCGATCCACACGTCCTGGTAGCTCAGGCCGGCGTTGTCCGGCGTGCGCTCCAGTTGCGCACTGGGGCGATAGATCAGGCCACGCTGCCAGCCATCGACGCTCTGGCAGGCCGTAGCGCCCAGCAGAATGAAAACGGCCGCGCACAGCGCGCCCAAAACGGCACGGGGGCGGAAGGAACGGGGAAAGGGGCTGCGCAACATCGGGCAATTGAGCCGCATCGCGTTGAAAGGTTCAATCCGTACTCCTGCGGAGCCGGCAATACGGAGATCGACGTAGCGCCCGCCACCGCGCCACCATTGAGCGAGCGCGCCGAGCGTGGCACCCTCGCCGCCATGAAAAAAGAAACCCACAAGGCCGCCGCCACCCACGAGCAAGGCAGCGCCCCCGACGCTACGGGGCCGGTCGCCGGTGGCTGGGGCGCGCTGCGCGCCGTCGGCCATACCCTGGCGGAGCACGGCGCGGCGCGCGGCGTGCTGACCCTGCGCAACGTAAACCAGCCCACCGGCTTCGACTGCCCCGGCTGCGCCTGGCCGGACCCGGCGCACGCCTCCAGCTTCGAGTTCTGCGAAAACGGCGTGAAGGCGGTGATGAACGAAGCCACCAGCCGTCGCGCGACGCCCGATGTGCTGGCCGCACGCACGGTCAGCGAATGGCGGCAGCGCGACGACATCGAGCTGGAGGCGCTCGGCCGCCTCACCGAGCCGATGCGCTACGACGCGACGACCGACCGTTACGTCGCGGCGGGCTGGGACGAAGCCTTCGCCGACATCGCCACCACGCTGAAAGGCCTCGCGTCGCCGGACGAAGCGCTGTTCTACACCTCCGGCCGCACCTCGAACGAAGCTGCCTTCCTGTACCAGTTGTTCGTGCGCGCCTTCGGCACCAACAACCTCCCGGATTGCTCGAACATGTGTCATGAGCCCTCCGGCGTCGGCCTCAAGGCCACCATCGGGGTCGGCAAGGGCACGGTGACGCTGGAGGACTTCGATCATGCCGATGCCATCTTCATCTTCGGCCAGAATCCCGGCACCAATCACCCACGCATGCTGGGCACGCTGCGCGAAGCCAGCAAGCGTGGCGCGGAGATCGTCGTCTTCAACCCGCTGCGCGAGCGTGGGCTGGAGCGTTTCACCGATCCGAAGGCCACCGGCGAGATGCTGTCGGGTGGCAGCACGCGCATCGCCTCGCATTACTTCCAGCCGAAGATCGGCGGCGACATCGCCGTGGTGCTGGGCATCGCGCATTGCGTCTTGAAGCGCGCACGCAGCGAGCCGGGTCTGATCGACGGGGACTTCATCCGCACGCATACCACCGGCTTTGATGCCTGGCGTACGCACGTGGAGTCGCTGGACCCGGCCCAGCTTGCCGATGAGGCCGGGCTGGAATGGACGAGCATCGAGGCAGCGGCAGATCTGTACATGAAGAGCGGCGCCACGATCCTCACCTGGGGCATGGGCATCACCCAGCATCCGCGCGCGGTGCAGACCATCCAGCAGTTTTCGGCGCTGATGTGCCTGCGCGGCAACATCGGCCGTGCCGGGGCCGGCCTGTGTCCGGTGCGCGGCCACTCCAACGTGCAGGGCGACCGCACGATGGGCATCTACGAGAAGCCGGCGCCGGCCTTCCTCGACCGCATGGAGGCCGCCACCGGCATCCGCATGCCGCGAGCGCATGGCCACGACACGGTGGACGCCATCCGCGCGATGGAGGATGGGCGCGCAAAATTCTTCTTCGCGCTGGGCGGCAACTTCGCCGCTGCGACGCCGGACACCGAACGCACCTGGGCGGCGCTGGCCGCCTGCGAGATGACGGTGCATGTGTCCACCAAGCCGAACCGCAGCCACTTCGTGACCGGCCGCAAGGCGTGGATCCTGCCGACCCTCGGACGCACCGAGCGTGACGAGGTGGACGGTGTGCCGCAGAGCGTGTCGGTGGAAGATTCCATGAGCATGGTGCACCTGTCCGCCGGCATGAACCGGCCGGCTTCGCCGCACCTGTTGTCCGAGCCGGCTATCGTCGCGCGACTGGCCGCCGCCACCTTGCCGCCGGGGCCGGTGGACTGGCTGGCGCTGGCACGCGACTACCGCCGCATCCGTGCGCTGATCGAGCAGGCTATCGACGGTTTTGCGGACTTCAACGCGCGGGTGGAGAAGCCGCTGGGCTTCCACCTGCGCAATGCCGCCCGCGAGCGGGAATGGCTCACTGCCAGCGGGCTGGCCGAATTCCGCATCGCGCCCCTGACCGCCGATACGGCTTACCGCCGTGCACTGAGCCAGGATGCGCAGGTCTTCCACCTGATGACGGTGCGCAGCCACGACCAGTACAACACCACGATCTACGGCCTGGACGACCGTTACCGCGACGTCCGTGGCGAGCGCCGCGTGCTGTTCATCCACGCCGACGACATCGCCGCGCTGGGCCTGCGACCCGATGACCGCGTGGATATCGAGAGTGCCTACGCGGAAGGGCCGCTGCGACGGGCGCCGGGCTTCCGCCTGCAGCCGCACGACATCCCGCGTGGCTGCCTGGCCGCCTACTTCCCGGAGACGAATGCGCTGGTGGCGCTGGACAACGTGGCGGTGGGTGCCGGCACGCCGGCATCCAAGTCGATTCCCGTGCGGCTGGTGCCTGCGGTGCGCGCATGAACGCGCTGCAATGCACCCTGCTGCAGGCGCTCGCGGAGCAGGGCGCGCGTTCGCTGGCGGCGCTGGCGAAGCAGCTCGACCTGTCGATGAGCGTGCTGTTGCGCGAGTTGGATGCGCTCGGTGATCACAGCGATGACGGGCTCGGCTGGATCGCACTGGACCAGTACGGCGCGGAGTTGAGCCTGCAGCGCAAGGCGTCACTCACCCCTGCCGGCGAGGCCGCCGCGCGCATGCTGTTGCCGCGCGCGGACGAGGCCTTGTGGCAGGTGGACGCATTGCGCCACGACGGCGCCGTGCAGGCGTGCAGCGAGACGTTGATGGCCGAGGTGCCGGTGGGCATCGTACTGAACGGTGAGTCCTTCGCGGTGATGATGGCGACACCGACCGACCTGGAGGATTTCGCGGTCGGCCTGTTATCCAGCGAGGGCATCGTTGCCGCGCTGTCGGAGATCCGCGCCATCGAAGTCCATGCGCAGGCTTCCGGCATCAATCTCTACCTGAGCGTGGATGAAACCAGCCACCAGCGTGCCGCCGAGCGCAGCCGCACGCTGGCTGGCCCCAGTGGTTGCGGGCTGTGCGGCGCGCGCAATCTGGGCAGCGCGCTGCGGCCGCCACGCAGGGTGGCGTCACCGGATGTGGGGGTGGAGACGATCCAGCAGGCGCGCGCGCAACTGGAGGCGCAGCAGGGCCTCAATGCGCAGACCGGCGCGGCGCATGCAGCTTTGTTGTTCGATGCTGCCGGCAGTCTGATCGCCGCCCGCGAGGACGTCGGCCGCCACAACGCACTCGACAAGGCGATCGGCGCCTGCCTGCGCGCGGGCAGCATGCCGAAGCTGGCACTGCTCAGCTCGCGCGCCTCGGTTGAGCTGGTGCAGAAATGCATGATGGCGAACGTGCCGGCACTGGCTACGGTGTCGGCACCGACCGCCGCTGCGGTCGACCTCGCGCGCGCCTGCGGCATGCAGCTGTGGGCCTTCGTGCGTGAAGGGCGGGCGACGCGCTACGCCTGAAACAGCTCAGGCGGTGGCGTGGCTGACCGCCCACCACACCGCGAGATAGCGTGCCGTCTTGCCGGTTGCCACCAGCAGCAGGAAGCGCCAGAAGGGTACGCGCAACACGCCGGCCACGAAGGTCAGCGGATCACCGATTACCGGCACCCAGGCCAGCAGCAGGCTCCAGTCGCCCCAGCGCTGATAGTGCCGCGTGGCCTTGTCCAGTTGCGCAGCCTTGACCGGAAACCAGCGGCGCTCGCGGTAATGCAGCAGGAAGCGGCCCAGCGCCCAGTTAATGACCGAGCCCAGCGTGTTGCCCACCGCGGCGACCATCACCAGCAGCGCAGGCGTGATGTCGCCGTGGGCGAGCAGCGCCGCCAGCACTGCCTCGGACGAAGTCGGCAGCAGGGTCGCTGCGATCAGGGCTGCGAAGAACAGGCCGAGCAGGGCGCTGACAGTGTTCATGTAGCAGGCGTGAGTACAGCGTGAAAAAGCCGGTGCGTTCTGCTTCTGCATCGGCTTGTGGTGGTGTTGCGTCAGCTGCGGCCGTAGATGCGCAGGATCAGTTCCGTAGTCTGGCGTGCCTGTTGCGGCGTCACCAGTGGCGGACGGCCGTCGCGTACGGCTTCCTCTAAGTCGCGCAGGATGGCTTCGTGGCGCGAGGTGTCGGCGACTGCTGCACTGCTGGCACCCTTGTCGTCGTAGATATCGGTGGTGTTGGCCGGGTTGGGAATGCCGTCGATTTCCCAGGTGACGATGCGGTCGTCCAGGGTCACGAAACTTCCCCTCTCGCAGTGCACCTCCAACCGCGCCGCGAAGCCCGGGCGTGCGGCGGTCGAGCCGATGATGGTGCCGATCATGCCGTTGGCGTAGCGCAGCAGGGCCGCGCCATGGTCTTCGGTCTCGATGTCGTGGGCGAAGGTGCCCAGCTCGCTGACCACCTTGTCCGGCATGCCGAACAGCCACAGGTAGTAGTCGATGTTGTGGCAGGCCTGCTGGATGAACGGGCCGCCGCCATCCAGCGCCCAGCCGCCGCGGTAGGCGCCGCTGTCGTAATAGGCCTGGTCCCGCCAGAACTTGGCAGCGAGGTCGGCTGCATACACGCGCCCGAATGCACCAGCCTCCATCAGGCGCTTGATGGCGAGATTGTCCGGATTCGTGCGGCGCTGGTAGGCAGTCGCCAGCGTGACGCCCGCGGCCTCGCAGGCGGCGATCATGCGATCCATGTTGGACAGTGTGATGTCCAGCGGCTTCTCGGTCAGCACGTGCTTGCCGAGTGCGGCAGCTTCGGTGGCGCCTTCGTGATGGAGGCCGTTTGGCGTAGTGAGGATGACGGCGTCGAAGTCGATGGCGCTTGCGGCCGCCGTGATCGTCGGCCAGCAGGGCATGTCGGGTGCCACGGCAGGACGGCGCCCGCTGCGTGAGACGCAGCCCACCACTTCGCTGCCGGGAATGTTTGCGATGGCGCCGATGTAGGTGCGGCTGATGTTGCCGGTGCCGACGAGGAGGTATTTCATGGCCTGAAGGGGAGCGTGCTTGTTGCGCAGGGAGGGGCGTTCAGTACACCAGGTCCGTGACCATGCTGATCGCGTTGCCCATGTGACGTTGCATGGCTTCGGATGGCAGTGTGTAGAGCGCGGCCACGGTGACGATGACGGCGACAAGGCCCGCGGTCAACAAGGTGCTGCTGGGTGCGGCTGGCGGGGCGCCGTAACGGTTGTGTCGGGGGGAGCCGTCCTTGAACAGCAGGTATGCCATGAAGGCCAGGTTGACGTAAGGCACCAGTCCCAGCAATGCCGCATAACCGTTGCGGCCGATGTCGTGCAGGCGACGTACGAGAAGCGGCGCAAGGATGTAGATGCCGCCCCCGGCCGCTGCCAGCAAACCGATGATGGCGCCGAATTCCCCCAGGCTGGCCCCCGCGAGCAGCACGAGCGCGGCGGCGGACAGCACAAGCAAGGTGTTCGCGAACAAGTGGCCGCGTCCTATGCGACCGGCACCGAAGCGCTTCTCGATCGCTTCGTCCAGAAGATCTTCGTCGCCGGGAGAGATCGTCATCGCGACCGGCACTTGCGAATCCAGGATGCTGATGTCCGGCAAGCGCATGCGCGTCGCGGCTGCCATCTCTTCCTTTTCCAGTTGCCGCTGGGCCGTTTCGTAAGCCTCCATGTCGAAGCCGCAGCTACGGCAGAGCTTGCGCCTCGTCTGCCGGTCGCCACATTTCTGGCACATGATCTTTTCGGTCTGGGGCCTCGTCACCGGTTTGGGTGCCGGCGTCGGCACGGCAGGAATGGCCGGCAGGGCGTCCGCAGCCTCGTCGAGCATCGCGGCGAGCGGACGGGCTGGCGTGTAGATGTCGGTCTTTTCGGGGTCGAAGCCCGGAGCGGGTTCGATTGCGCGGATGCCCGGGTCAGGAGCAGTCGTCGGCCGCGCCACGACAGTCATTTCCTGCACCTTGGCCCGCATGCCGATCTTGCGCAGTTCGCTGAGGTAGCGCGCGGCGTTGGCCTTGTCCAGGCCTTTGCGCAGCACCACGGCCTGGCCGGAGAAGATGGTTTCCAGCTGCGCGGGTTTCAGCCCCAGCCGTTGGGCTGCAGTCTGGCTGACCTCGTCGCGGTTGAAACCGTCCAGCAATTCACCGCGGAAGATGATCCGGTATTGAGTATCGGGCATGCCCAGCCACGCTTTTTGATCGGGAATGGAACGCAGTTTATCCAAAACGGATGTTGCGCTGCTTCCAGCATGGTCGAGCCGCCACGTTAAAGTCGGAAATAGCGTGTCTGGCGTGCGATTCTCCACGTGGCCGCGCCTTGCGATAAGGCTTTTTGCCCACACATTGGTGGAAAGCTGCCGCATTGCACGATAAGCACGTAAGCGTTTCGTCAGCTTTACGGCTAAGCTTGCGGTTAACCCCAAGACCTGGACAGACTCCGGGTACTTGCCCAATTCATCTGCCTGGTTGTCCTGATTCAACGATGCACACGGTGCTTGATTACCTGCGCCGCTACGCCGATCTGGTCCTGGAACGCTATCGCGATCCGTACCACGGCACGCCGCTTTTCTTCGATGGTTTCGATACCTTCACCGGCCGCCCGGTCGTGTGGAAGAACGTCGACGGCACCCCCTGGGAGCCGTCCAACCTGGCGTCACAGCAGAATTTCTTCCGCTTCCTGGTATGCCTCAGCCGGCTGACTGGCGAGGAGCGTTATGCCCAGGCCGCCCGTGATGCGATCCGCTGGCACTTCGATCATGCCAACAAGGGTGGCTTGCTGACATGGGGTGGCCACTCGTTCATAGACCTGCGCACCCTGCGTGCGGTAGGGCCCGAGAACAAGCACCAGGTGCATGAACTCAAGCACCACTACCCATACTACGAACTGATGAACGAGGTGGATCCGGCGGCTACGGCGCGTCTGATCAAGGGCCTCTGGAATGCGCACATCGACAACTGGGACAGCCTGGAGCTGACCCGCCATGGTCAGTACGGCCGGTCGCTGGATGAGCAGGGGGTGTGGAATGCAGCCCAGCGTGCTGACCTCGACCTGCTGCGCGAGGCCCGCGGGTTGTCGTTCGTCAATATCGGCAGCGACCTGATCTATGCCGCGTGCATGTTGCGCAAATTGCAGGATGACGAGCAGGCACTGTCCTGGGGAGAGTTCCTGGCCTGGCAGTACGTGCGCAGCCGGCATCCCGTCACCGGCCTCGGGGTCTATCAGTTCAACCGGCCTGAGAAGCGCGAGGAGCCGCCGACCGACGAGAACGCCCATAATTTCACCTGGTCGTTCTTCGGCGATCGCGCGCAGCGCCAGTTCGGCCCCGAGTATGGCGAAGTCGCCCAGGAGGCCTGGGTGCTCTTCAAGATGGACGAAGAGGCGCTCAACGGGCCGGAGGGCATCTACGGGGAGAGCGCGCTGGCACAGATGCTGATGGCGCGCGAGCTGGGCGAGTCCGGCCGCCGGCTCCGCGACTGGACGCTCGACGGCCTCGATGCCTGGGCACGCCATGCCTACATTCCGGAGACGAACGAGATCAAACCCATGTTCGCAGATGGCCGCGATCTGACGGGTGAGGTCTTCCAGCGTTTCGGCTACTACGGTCCCAAGGGCAAGGAATTCGTACGCCGTCCCATCACCGGCATGGTGTTCCTGTCCTATGCCACGGCGTGGGCGGTCAGTGGCCGCGCCTCACTGTGGCCGACCGTGTGCGCCATGGCACGCAACTTCGGACTGGGCGACTGGGATGCGGCCAACCCCGGACAACCACGCAACGTGGCTGTCCCGCAGCAGGTGGATGCATTGTTGCTGAGTGCCGTGATGGAGGTGCATCGCGCCACCGGAGTCGCGATCTATCTGGAACTGGCACAGAAACTCGGTGAGCGGATGTTCGCGGAGCGCGCGCACCGCGGCGCCATGGTGGCCAGCGAACGTCACACCTATTGTCGTCTCGACGATCCGGAGCCGCTGGCGCTTGCACTGATGCTGGCGCGCTTGCAGGGTTGCGATGAAGGCCTGCCGGTGCTGCGTGGGTATGGCGGTTACATACACGGTGACGCCATGCTGGAAGATGGCTCCTGCCGCAATATCCAGGACATCAAGGCCATCTACACGCAGACGCAGCCCTGATTATTTCGGGTGCCAATGTGTTTGTACGCTGGTTTCAGCGGCCAAAAATCACCATTTTCGAACGAACGATCTGAAATCCGTTTGGCGGCGTGACGTGATTGACGCTTCTGTCGAATTGTGTCGCGCTGCAAATTGACTTGAGTTCCGCGGGCAACCAATCTCCAGCCTGACCACGCAGAAGCAGTTAGTACCGAAGAGCATTTCGTGCGGCCAGGAGGAGGTCAGGCTGTCACCGAAAGTGCCGTCGTGGTCAGACACCAATCGTGGTTCTTTTGGAGACATCTCATGAAACTCAAGCTCGTCGTCGGTGGCCTGCTGGCCGCCATGGCTTTCAGCAGCCAAGCAGCAACTGACTACCCGTCCGGCTACACCAAGTGTGCCCAGAACACCGGCGCTACCTGCTCGTTCAGCGGCACCCGTTCGGTCGCCCTGGGCAAGTCCGGCAACTTCGTCTACGGCACCTTCACCAACAGTGTTGCCTGCTCCAGCAGCAACTTCCCCAGCAATAGCTTCCCGGGCTCGGCATGGTGCTCGTACGCTGGTTCGACTTCGTCGTCCAGCAGCTCCTCGTCCAGCTCCAGCAGCTCCTCCTCTTCGTCGAGCTCCAGCTCCTCGTCGTCGAGCAGCTCGTCCGGCACGGGCAGCAGCAGCGGTGGTATCACCGGTGCGACCTGCTCCTCGACCGGCAACCAGTCCATGTCCTCGACCATCACCGTCAGCAGCGGCACCTATGACGGCGGTTGCAAGACCTTCAACCCGTCTTCTTCGATGGGCTCCGGTGACCAGGACGAAGGTCAGGATCCGGCCTTCATCATCTCCGGCGGCGCAACCCTGAAGAACGCCATCCTGGGCAACAACGGCGTGGACGGTGTGCACTTCAAGGGCAACGGCACGCTGCAGAACTTCCGCTGGAGCAACATCGGTGAAGACGCCTTCACGCTGAAGGAGTCGGGCACGATCTACATCACCGGCGTGTCGGGCTACAACGGTGAAGACAAGTTCGGCCAGGTGAATGCCGCCGGTACCATCAACATCTCCAACTGCATCGTCGACAACGTTGCCAAGGTGATCCGTCAGAACGGTGGCACCACGTTCAAGATGACCGTGAACATCGACCGTTGCCAACTGTCGAACCTGGGCGAAGGCGTGTTCCGTTCGGACAGCTCCAGCTCGGTCGGCAAGCTGACCAACAGCCGCCTGCGTAACTCGGGCTCGCTGTGCATCGGCAAGATGAGCTGCTCGCAGTCGGGCAACACCAACTACTAAGATTCACAGTAGTTGAGTCGTGACCGCGCCGCTCTGGCGGCGCGGCTCTGCGACAGCAGTCCTCAAGTTTTACTGCAGTATTTGTTGTTTCCTGGTTAGTTGTTTATTGAACGCACGGCTCTCGGGCCGTGCGTTTTTCTTTGTTGCTGCGTGTGCTGAGTGAGGCAGAGGCGCGCGCGAGAACTGACTGAGCGTGGATGGCCCACAACCGGGCTGTTCAGGAGGCAGGTGAAGCTTCTTCGCGCGGACGGCGATTCGCTTTCTGCTCGTTCTCTCGCGATCTGGCCACAGTTGCGATTACTGGCGCGCAGGAGACCCATCGCTTGAAGTGCGCGATGGTTGAAGGGGCATGTGTGGGAGCGGCCTGTCTGCAGAAGCAGGCCTTGCCTTGCGCCACCGCAGTGGCGCGTGAGCCGCGCATGCTCGTCCCGCTGAATGAGTACCCGTGCAGCTTACGGGCTGCGCCAACGCCAGCATGGCGCCGGTGAGGCGTTGCCGCCTCGCCGTGCTTACTGTGCGGGGATTGCGTCGTCGGGAACCAGACGCACGTTGCGCTCGCCGACCAGCATCAGGCTACGGGTTGCTGGATTGAACGCCAGACTGCGGAAATGTCTTTGCGTGTGGGTGGCGATGGCCTGCCAGGTCACTCCGCTGTCCTCGCTGCGCAGCAGGACACCACCACGGCCGGTGAGCAGGAGGTTGCGGGTGCCGGGTTCCACGGCACTGCTGCGCAACTCCTCCTGCGTACCGCTTTCCACGCGCTGCCAGCTCTGGCCCTGATCGGTCGAGCGCATGATCAGGCCACCTTCGCCGAAAGCGACGAGCGCCTGCGTCTTCGGGTCGGTGAGCATGCGTCGCAAGCCATGTTCGCCACCGCTCCCGACGCTCTGCCAGCTACGCCCCTGGTCGGTGGAGCGCAGGATGGTGCCGCGCTGGCCCACTGCGAAGACGTGCTTCGATGCCGGATCGAAGTGGCTTCCGTAGAGGCCCTGGTCGGTGCCGCTCGCGACAAGCTGCCACTGTTTGCTACGCGGTTCGCCGCGGACGATGACGCCAGTGTTTCCGGTGATCACGACGCTGCCATCGTCCAGCGCGCTACCGTGCCATAGCTCGCGGCTGCCGGCATCGACGCGTTGCTCCTGCCAGCTCTTGCCGTCGTCGGTGGACACCTTCAGGCCACCGAAGACCTCGACCGCGACGGTCGTCTTGTGAGCCGGATCGGGGACCAGATGCACCAGTGCTTCGCCTTTCTCGAAAGGCACTGCGAGCGTGACCTGCCAGCTGCGTCCTTGATCCGTAGAGCGCAGGATCGTGCCGGGTGGGCCGGCTGCCAGCAGGGCTTTCCCGCCCGGACTGGTCACAAGCGCGCGGTAGCTCGGCGGCGTGTTTTCGTTGGGGTAACGCAGGCGCAGCGCCTCCCAGTCGTTGCCGTCATTGCCGGCGAGATACATCGTGCCGACCTGACCTGCCGTGACGAAACTCTTGCCGTCGGGCGTCGCGATGACTTCGCGCTGGTAGTCGGACAGGCGCGGCGACAACGCTGCCCAGGTCTTGCCTGCATCCTGCGATGCGTGGAGATGGCCCCCGTCGCCGAGCAGGGCAACCGTGCCTCGCTTCGGATCGTAGAGCATGTCCTGGAAATTGCCGGTGCCGCCTGCTGCCATGGCCGCCACCCAGTTGCGGCCGCCGTCGGATGAGCGCAGCAGGGTGCCGTGGTGGCCGGTGGCGATCAGGCTCTTGCTGCGCGGATCGAAGTGCACGCGGCTCAGGTAGTTCTTGCTGCCGTGAAAGGGGGCGTCGATCAGGCGCCAGCTCTCGCCGTCGTCCGCCGATACGGCAACCTCACCGGTGTGGCCAGTCAGTACGATGGTCTTGTGCTCGGGATCCCGGATGCTGTCCGTGAAGAAGGCCAGCGTCGGCAGTTGCAGCAGGTTCCAGTTGTCGCCCTTGTCCCGCGATACGTAGAAGCGTCCGCGTGCGCTGGTGGCGATCAGTGTGTCGCCGTGGCGGTAGAACGCGGTGATCGGTGTGTCGATGCCCAGCGAGACGACGGCCCAGTTCTCGCCACCATCCTCGGAGCGGCCCAGCATGCCATCCGGTCCGCCCAGCCACAGGCGCTGGCTGGCGGGGTCTGCGTACACGCTCTCCAGCTTCAGTGGCTGGCCGGCCTTCTGCGAACTCCAGGTCTTGCCGTCGTCTCGGGAATGCAGGATGACGCCTTGTGTGCCGACTGCGATCCAGCTCTTCGTACGTGCATCGTAGGTCAGAGCCAGGAGGTCGGACTCCATCGCGTCATGCTTGCTCTGTGCCCAGGTGCGGCCCTGGTCTTCCGATCGCAGGATGGTGCCGGCGGCACCGACGATGATGATCACTTCGCCGTTGTTGGCGCCGCGCGTGAGGTCTGCGGTGGCAGGGGAATCCGCCTGTTGCCATTGCTGGTTGTCGGTGGATCGCAGGATGGTGCCGTCACTTCCCCAGGCGATGGAAATGGCACCGTCATTGATCGACAGGCCGCGAGCGAGGCTGGGATTGATCACCTCTGCACGATAGGTGGGGGTTGCGCGCGGTGCTTCGGCGCCGCGGCAGCCTGCGAGGGCAAGGCCCGATAACAGGGCGGCAGTCAGGGCCCATGTGCGCATGCGCAGGCGCCCGGTGGTGCGCTGGTTCATCGTGTCTCCTCCGAAGTTCCGGCTGATTGCACGCGCGTCATGGCGGCGTGTCGTGTGATCGATGGATTGTGCCTGCAACGCAGCGCAGCAAGTGCACCGCAGGGCAGGGATGGTTAGTGCCTTGCGGCTTGACCTTTCAGGTTTGTCAGACCAATCTGCCGGAGGCGGAATCATGCGGGCTGGACACAGCCAGATGCCTGTAAATCACGGCGTTTCTGCAGATTTTGTCGAATCGCATCACCATAAAAAAACTACTGAGGAGACATTTCATGAGATCCACGCAGCTTGCGTTGGGCGGCGTATTGCTTGCCGCCCTGACTTGCGTCGCAACGTCAGCCACAGCCGCCAACCGGCCGGCCGGTTACGTCACCCTGTGTACCGAGAACAAGACCTGCTCGGTGGCGCAGACCACCAACGTGGCCTTCGGCCGCGCCGACAAGTTCTTCTACAAGAGCCTCGCCGGCAGCTTCGTCTGCAACGAGGCGACCTTCGGTGGCCGCACCGCTGGTGGTGTCAATGAATGCTCGGTGCCGGGCAGCTCCGGCGGCTCGTCGAGCAGTTCGTCCAGTTCCTCTTCGTCCAGCTCTTCTTCCTCAAGTTCCTCGTCGAGCTCGTCCTCCAGCTCCAGCAGTTCTTCGAGCTCATCATCGTCGAGCAGTTCGTCTTCCAGCAGCACGTCGAGTTCCTCGTCCTCCAGTACTTCGTCCTCGAGTGGCACGGGTTCGTCGTCGTCGAGCAGCTCGTCTTCCGGTAACGGTTCGTCGAGTGGCAATGCTGCGGGCGTGGAAGGCTTCGCTTCGCTGAACCGCGACGGCCGCAACGGCACGAACGGTGGTGCAGGCGGACCGGAAGTGGTGGTCACCAACTTCCAGCAGTTCGTGGCTGCGGTGAGCGACCACTCCCCGCGCGTGGTGCGCGTGTCCGGCACGATCCGCGCGGAAGGTGGTGCGGTGATGGTGAACGTCGGCTCCAACAAGAGCATCCTGGGTAGCGGCACCAACGCGACCATCGATGGCTTCGGTCTGAACATCAGCGGCTGGTGGCCGGAGCATGTGACGCAGTTCAAGTCCGACTGGTGCGAGGCCAAGCATGCCGGCCTGTTCACGTACACGCAGAACGTGATCGTGCGCAACCTGACGATCCAGAACTACGGTGACGATGGCATCAACGTGGCCTGCTGGTCGCACCACATCTGGCTGGACCACAACACCATCCTGCCGGGTGCGGATGGCGCGCTGGACATCAAGCGCGGGTCGGACTGGGTGACGGTGTCGTGGAACAAGATCATGAACACCGACAAGACCATGCTGCTGGGTCACGATGACAGCAACTCGGCGCAGGACACCGGCAAGCTGCACGTCACCTACCATCACAACTGGTTGCAGAACACCACGCAGCGCCACCCGCGTGTGCGCTTCGGCCAGGCCCACGTGTACAACAACTGGGCGGACGGGACGAAGAACTACTTCATCGGCTCCAGCCTGCAGTCGGACATCTATGCCGATGGCAACTACCTCAACATGAACGGCTTCGCCACGCAGGAGCAGGGCAGCGCTTCAGGCAAGCTGACCTGGGATGCCAGCAACCTGATCATCAAAGCCAAGGCACCGGAAGTGAACACGGGTGATGCCTTCAACCCGCGTAGCTATTACAGCTACACGCTGGATCCGGCGGCCAACATCCCGGCGATCCTGACGGCAGGCGCAGGCGCAGGGAAAATCGCGCCCTGATACCGACCTGCAGTACAGCAACAAAAAAGAACCCGCCATCTGGCGGGTTCTTTTTTGGTTCAGCGCCTGGCTGGTGCGAGCTCGATGCGTAGCAGGCGCTCGCCGTAGGCCAGCACGATGTTGCCGTCATCCAGTTCGAAGAGCCCCTTCAGATGTCCGGTGGTGCGCGTCGGCAGCCGCTGCCAGCTCAGGCCGCCATCGTCCGAGCGCAGCAGGACGCCGGAGCGACCCGGCACGAGGATAACGGCCTTGTGCGTCACCAGCGGCTTGCGCAGGCCTTCGTCCGTCCCGCTGCCCGGCCATGCCCAGCTCGCGCCGCCGTCTGTCGAGCGGAGCAGTGCGCCTTTGTCGCCGGTGACGATCAGCGCCTTGTGGCTGGCGCTGTAGCTGATGTGGCGCAGCGTCGCTTCGGTGCCGCTGTCGAGGCGTCGCCAGTTGCTGCCGTCTTCCGAGCGCAGGATGGCGCCGGCCGCGCCGACGGCGAAGAAGGCCTTCAGATCGGGGATGAAACTCACGCCGTGAAGCGCCGCCTTCACGCCGCTGTCGGCGGCTTTCCATTGACGGCCATCAGGGCTGGTCTGGATGACGCCATCGCGCCCGACTGCGACGAAGCGGCCATTGAGCCGGCTGGCATCCGCGTCGTACAGGTGCGGCTCGGTGCGTGCATCGGTGGGCAGCCAGGTGCGTCCGCCGTCCACCGAGCGCATCACCGTGCCCGGACTGGCCAGGGCCAGCAGCACGCCGTTGCGCCTGTCCTCGACGAGCTTCTGGAAATTGCCTTGTGCCGCGCGATTGATCTCCAGGCGCCGGCTCCACACCGAGGCATCACCTTCGGCGCGGATGATCGTGCCGGGTGGTCCGCCCGCGACGACGGCGCCGGATTTCGGGTCCTGCACGGCGCTCAGCAGATACACGTCATGCCCCAGCCCGATGGGCTGCGGCGTCCACTGGCGGCCGTTGTCGGTTGAGCGCATGACCCAGCCATTGGCACCTACGCTCACCAGAGTGCGGCCGTCGGCGGCGAGGCTGATGTCGTGCACGTAGGAATGGATGGCTTGCTGCAGGGTGCTCCAGCTGTTGCCGCCATCGGTCGAACGCATGATCGCGCCGAACTGGCCGAGGGCCAGCATGGTTTGATCGCGGACCAGCAGCACGTTGAGCCGGTCCTGCGTCGCGATGGAGATGCGTGTCCAGCTCTGGCCGCCGTCCTGCGAACGACGGATCGCGCCGGTCTCTCCGGCAGCGAAGACATTCCCGTTGGGTGCGAAAACCAGTTGCTGCACGTACTGGCCGGTGCCGGTTGCATTCTTCTGCCAGCTGCGCCCGCCATCGGTGGAGCGAAGCACATCGCCCTGCGCGGTGCCGATCAGCAGCAGTTTGCGCGCGGGATCGAAAGCCACCGCGCCGAGGTAGGCAGTGGCGCCGGTGTCGATGCGTTGCCAGCTCTGTCCGTCATCGTTGCTGGCGAGCACCTGTCCGTCGCCGCCCAGTGCGAGCGTGCGGCGGAATGCGGGCAGATGGATCAGCCCGGTCATCGTTGCCGTGCTGCCGCTCTTGACGGCGCGCCAGCGCTTGCCGTCGTCGCTGGAGCGCAGCAGCGTTCCCTCGTCGCCAGCCGCCAGCCAGGTACCGCCGGGCAGGGCCAGGATGTGGCCAAGTGGCTTGGTGGCAGGGGCGTCGACGCGGCTCCAGCTGGCGCCCTGGTCGGTCGAACGCAGCAGGCTGTTTTCGCCGACGGCGATCCAGCTCCGGCTGCGAGGGGATTGGGCCAGCATGCGTGCCCGCGTATCCGGTGGGGTGGCCTGAAGCTTCCAGCTTGAACCTGCATCAGTCGAGCGCAATACGCCGCCGGCGGCGCCAGCGGCGAGCAGGGTGCCGGTGCTCTCGTCGCGCGCGAACTGCAGTATCGCTTCGGACACGGGCGCGTCCGGCAAGCTGGCCTGCCAATGCAGGCCATCGTCACCGCTGCGCAGGATGCTGCCGTCGGTTCCGCCCAGCAGGAGCGGGCCGGGAGCGGGCAGCGCCATCTGGGTGAACAGCACGGCATTGACGACCGTGCGTCCGGCGAACGGGGTTTCCGTTGCGCGTGACGGCAGCGTGTGAAGGGCAAGGCAGCACAGCGCCAGCTGCGCAAACAATCGCTTCGACATCCTGGGCATCCGGGAAAGACAGCGGGGGGTGGATACAAGGCGGCAGGCACATCATCCGCCAGGGACGGGCCTGCGAAAAGAAAACCCCCGGATCACGAGGACACGGGGGTTCTGTGCTGCAGACGGAGCGGCCAGGCCGCTCCGGTGTCACGGCATCAGTATGCCTTCACGTCGCCCGTGCTGACGTCGCACGAAGCAGAGTTCCACTTCTCACCGATGGTGGAAGAGGAGCCGCCGCCCTTCTGCACGCCCTTGTACTCGACGCAAACCTTCGGGCTGCCCGACTTGTAGCCCTTGATCAGCAGGTTGCGGATCGTGGCACGGTCGCCGTAGTTGCTGTTCACGCCGATGACCGACGAGGACACCTTTTCCAGCTTGGTGTTGTTGATGTTGAAGAAGCGCGGACCGCCGTTGCCGGTGCAGTCGCCGCAAGAACGCGACAGCTTGCCGATCGAGCCGGTGGTGGTGAAGTCGTTCACGTTCAGGGTCGAGTTGATGCCGTTGTTCTGGAACACCTTGTCGTCCGCGTTGGCTGCCGTGCCGCCCTTGATGTTCATCACGGTGCCGACCTGACCGTTGCCGATCGAGGCTGCGTCTTCACACACTTCTTCCCAGGTCACGTTCTCCAGGTTGCAGGTGCCGCCCTGAACGTTGGTGCCCAGGCCGCTGCCGAGGCTGCCCCAGCCGCAGTGGATACCGTCGGCGCCACCGCCAGCAGCGATCACCGCGTTCTTCACGGTGCCGTTGATGATGGTCAGCACGGCGGGTTGGGTTTCGCTGCCGCCCGCGCAGGACAGGCCCAGCTTCTTGCCGCCGCAGTCCACCGTGGTACCGTGGATCAGCGCGCCCGGCTCACAGGTGTTGACCGGACCGGACCAGCCGGGGATCGGCGTCGTGCCGTTGCCGGACGAGCCCGAGCTGCTCGACGAAGAGCTGGAGCTGCTGGAGGAGGACGAGCTGCTGCTAGACGAAGAGCTGGACGAAGAGCTGCTCGACGACGAAGAGGAGGAAGACGACGAAGAGCTGCTGCTCGACGACGAGGAGCCGCCCGAGCTGCTCGAGGCCGTGGAGCACTCGTTCACGCCACCGCCGATACGGCCACCGAAGGTGGACTCGGAGCAGGTGAAGCTGCCCGACAGCGTCTTGTAGATGAACTGGTCAGCGCGGCCGAAAGCCACGTTCGTGTTGGCCGGAACCGAGCAGGTGCCCTTGTTTTCGGCGCAGATGGTGACCCAGCCCTTGGGGCGGTTCGCGGCGAAGGCCGATGCGGCCATGGTCGCGGCGGCCAGGCCGATTGCGATGTGCGAGAACTTCATTGTCTGTCTCCGTGGTTGTTGATTTTGCTGCTTGCCGACAACACTGACGCTCGTACTTTGCGGCGCCAGACATGCAGGAAGGAGCCCGATATTCAGGGCTCCCTCCGATGTGCTGCTCTTATAAGGCGTTGCTCACTTCAGACTTACAGTTTTCCGGCGCCCGCACCGTTGCTCACGATGGTCGGCACATTGGCTGCCGGGTCCAGCGTGTAGCTGTAGTAGCTGCGCGGGTTGAAGCCCTGGCCGTTCTGCACCAGGCAGTCGTCGGCACGGCACTCGCCCGAGTTGATGTTCGAGCTGGCGTAGGTCACCTTCTGGCCGCCCCAGTAGGTGATCAGGCGCTTGATGCCGTCGATGTAGTTGCCTTCGGCCGTGATGTCCGAACCCACGCCGGCACCGATGAAATAGTCCTGGATGCCGTTGCCGTAGTTGTTGAAGATGTGGGCCTGACCGAAGCGCACGCGCGGATGGCGGGTGTTGCTGTGATCGAACCAGTTGTGGTGGTAGGTCACGTGCAGGTAGCCGGTGTCCTGGGAGCCGTTGTTGTCGCTATGGCCCAGCAGCATCGACTTGTCGGTCTGGATGAAGCGGTTCCACGACACCGTGACCCAGTCGGCACCACGCTTCACGTCCACCGAACCGTCGGTCGAGGAGTAGAAAGTGTTGTGGTCCACCCACACGTGGTGGGTGTAGCACTCGACGTTGATGCTGTCGTCGGCCGAGTTGCGGAAGGTCAGGTTGCGGATGATGACGTTCTCGGCCGGCGTGAAGGTGCCGCGGTCGTCGTAGTCGCAGGAGTCACCCTCGTTCGGCGGCACGAAGCTGCTGACGTTGAAGCCGAAGCCGCTGATCGTCGCGTTGCTGCCCACGCCGATGATGGTCTTGTTGGAGCCGACCTTCACCATCTTCGGGCTGGAGCCGGAGATCGTGCCGGACACCTGCACGATGCGCGGCGTGTTGTCGCCAACGGCGGCAACCAGTTGGGCGAAGGTGGTGACGGTGACGGTCTGGCCACCGACGCCGCCGTTGGTGCCGTTACGGCCGGCCTTGTTCAGCGTGGCGAAGCCGATCAGGCCCGGGGCGTTGCCGCCCGACGAGGTGGAGCTGCCGGTGCCCGAGCTGGATGACGAGGAACTGGTGCTCGACGAGCTGCTGGAAGAGCTGCTCGAGGACGAAGAGCTGGACGAGCTCGACGAGGACGACGAAGAGCTGCTGGAGCTGGACGAGGACGAACTGCTCGACGAAGAAGATGAGGACGACGAGCTGCTGGAGCTCGAGGACGAACTGGTCGTGCTGGCGTAGGAGCACCAGGCCGAGGACGTGAAGCTGTTGCTCGGGAAGTTGCTGCCGGAGCAGGCGACGCTGTTGGTGAAGGTGCCGTACACGAAGCTGCCGGACTTGCCGAGCGCGACCTGGCGGGTGCCGCTGAAGGAGCAGGTGGCGCCGGTGTTCTGCGCGCACTTGGTGTAGCCGGAGGGATAGTCGGTGGCGGCGTGAGCGAACGTCACCGCCGAGCAGGCGATAAGGCCTGCAAGCAGTTTGCGAATCATGTGTGTCTCCAGATAGTTTTTGTTTTGCTGCAGTGTAGGTACTTTTCCTACAGACCGAGGGCGCATGATTCTGGCTGCCGGGCGTCCCTTTGTCGTGCTGCAGCTTGGTCGGGCTTCGCGCGCACGTCAAGGCGCAGCGCGGCAAACTGATGCGACAAGCGTGGAACTTGTCCTACATCCCTCTCAAACGCTTGCATTCGTTTGATGAATGACCACACTAGGGGCTGGCCGAGCCCGACGCTGGGCCCACGGCCGCTGGAGCCCCGGAATTTCCCGTGCCCCCAGATCCAATAATTCCAAGATTCATTCGAGGATCCAAAGGAGACAAGTCCCATGAAACTCTCGCACATCACCGTCGGCGTCGCTGCCGTCGTGATGGCCGCCTCCGTGTGGGCGGCCAACCGGCCCAAGGGCTGGGTCACCATCTGCAAGGAAGGCGCCGCTTGCTCGGTCGCTGCCAACACCAACGTGGCCTTCGGCCGTGCCGACCAGTTCATCTACAAGACCCTGTCCGGCAGCTTCACCTGTAACGAAGCCACCTTCGGCGGCAAGATCCCCGGTGGTGTGAACGAGTGCTCGGTCGCCTCCAGCAGCAGCGGTGGCTCCAGCTCTTCCTCTTCGTCGTCGTCGTCGAGCAGCTCGTCTTCGTCGTCTTCCTCGTCGAGCTCCAGCTCTTCCTCCAGCAGCTCCAGTTCTTCGTCGAGCAGTTCGTCGAGCTCCAGCAGCTCGAGCAGCTCGTCATCGTCCAGCTCGTCGAGCTCGGGTGGCGCCTGCCTGCCGGGCAGCACCATCAACGGCACGGTGGACTGCGGTGGCGTGACCATCGGCACCGCTTGCGGTGGCCAGGACGAAGGTCAGCAGCCGGTGCTGAAAGTGGCCAACGGCGGCACGGTGAAGAACCTGCGCATCAACGCCAACGCGGCCGACGGCATCCACTGCCAAGGCAACTGCACGCTGGAAAACGTGGTGTGGGAAGACGTCTGCGAAGACGCCGCCACCATGCTGGGTACCAGCGGTCAGGTGATGAACATCGTCGGCGGCTCGGCCAACAATGCCGAAGACAAGGTGTTCCAGCACAACGGCAAGGGCAGCACCATCAAGCTGCGCAACTTCAACACCTACGGCAGCATCGGCAAGCTGTGGCAATCCTGCGGCAACTGCTCGAACAACGGCGGACCGCGTAACCTCGACCTCGACGGTGTGAACATCAACGGCTCCGTCAGCAGCTACCTGCTGCGCCTGAACTACAACTACGGCGACAAGGCCACCGTGCGCAACCTGCGCATCAAGGGCTATAAGGCTGGTGCGCCGAAGGTGTGCGTGCAGGCCATCGGTGTGCAGCCGGGTGAGCCGCAGACCAACAACGGTGAGTTCTGGGAAACCCAGTGGTGCGACATCCGTCGCTCTGACGTCACCGCGTTCTGACCTCGGGTCAGTGCAACAAGAAACCCGGCCTCGGCCGGGTTTCTTTTTTCCGGGCGCCGTAGTCGCGCTTACTCGACGCGGCCCAGGTAATCCGACTTGCCGATCTCCACGCCGTTGTGTCGCGCAATCGCGTAGGCGGTGGTGGTGTGGAAGAAGAGGTTGGGAAGCGCATGGCCGAACAGGAAAGACTCCCCGCTGAACTGGCGCAGGTTGCCGCGGATCTTCAGTTCGATGGTGCGTGCTTCGGAACCATCTATCTGCGCCGGCTGGAAGCTGTTGGCGAAGTCGATGGTGCGGTTGATACGCTCGATCAGTTGCTCGATGGTGGTCTCGGTGTCGGCCCAGCTCGGCGGCTCCTGGCCGGCCAGTCGGGCTGCGGCGCCCTTGATGGTGTCACTGGCGATCTGCACTTGCCGCACCAGCGGGAACATGTCCGGGTAGAGGCGTGCGTTCAGGAAGATGGACGGATCGATCTTCTTCGCCTCGGCGTGGGCGGCAATCTTCTCGAGGATGCCGATCAGGTTGCGCAGCGTGCGTGTCGCGGTGGGGACGAGGGCGGAATGCATGGACAGGCTCATGGGTGCTCCTTTGGCGAAATCGTTCGTTGGTACGTGCGTGAGTTGATCAGAAGGGGGCCGGACAATGGAAGTGCATTGTCGCTCCACTGACCGGATGATTGAAGGACAGGTATTCGGCGTGCAGCAGCAGGCGTGGTGAGCGGCTCGCATCGGCAGGACTCGCGTACAGCTCGTCGCCGAGGATGGGGTGGCCGATCTGCTGCAGGTGGACCCGCAACTGATGGGAGCGACCGGTCAGCGGTTCGAGTTCCACGCGCGTGCTGTCATCGTCACGTGACAACACGCGGTAGCGTGTCTGCGAAGGTTTGCCGATGTCATGGTCGACTTTCTGGCGCGGCCGGTTGGGCCAGTCGGTGATCATCGGCAGGTCGATCTCGCCTTCGTCCTGCGTCATGTGGCCGGCGACGATGGCGACGTAGCGCTTTTCGACACGACGTTGCAGGAAGGCGATGGACAGCAGGCGGTGCATCTCTGCGCCACGCGCCAGCACCAGCAGGCCGGAGGTGCCCATGTCGAGTCGGTGCACGATCAGGGCGTCAGGAAATGCCGCCTGTACGCGCGCGGCCATGCAGTCGTGTTTGCCTTCGCCGCGTCCGGGCACCGACAGCAGACCGGCAGGTTTGTCGACGACGACCATCGCCTCATCGTGATGCACCAGCGCGAGACCTTGGTCCGGCGGCGGGCAGTAGTCGATGCTCACGCGTGTGCCCAGTTAGGTACGCCAGGTGGCAACGTCAGGCGGGCACGAAGAAGCGGTCGGACAGCTCTTCGAGGCCGACGGATTCCAGCACGTCCTGCAGGCGGCGGGCGGCGCGTGGGTTGGACTGGCCGGTGTGCGTGGCTACGATCAGCTCGTTCTTCATCGAGTGTTCCCAGCCCACCAGCTCCGTGACGTTCACCTTGTAGCCATGCGCTTCCAGTTGCAGGCAGCGCAGTACGTTGGTGATCTGGCTGCCGAACTCGCGGGTGTGCAGCGGGTGCCGCCACAACTCGGTGAGGGCGGATTTCGCCATGTCGCGGCCCTTGTTCTTGCGCAACACGCTGGCGACCTCCGCCTGGCAGCAGGGCACCAGCACGATGTGGCGCGCGTGCTTGGCCAGCGCGAAATGAATGGCGTCGTCGGTGGCGGTGTTGCAGGCGTGCAGGGCGGTGACGACGTCCACCGTGGCGGGCAGCGCGTCCGAGGTGATGGAGTCGGCGACCGACAGGTTCTCGAAGGACATGCCGGGGAAGTCCAGGCGGGTCGCGAGTTCGCGCGAGTGGGTCACCAGTTCCTCGCGCGTCTCGATGCCCCAGATGTGGCCTTGCGCGGCGTGTTCCTTGAAGAACAGGTCGTACAGGATGAAGCCGAGATAGGACTTGCCTGCGCCATGGTCCACCAGGCTCAGGGTGGCATGTTGTTGCAGGGCGTCGCGCAGCAGTGGTTCGATGAACTGGAACAGGTGGTAGACCTGCTTCAGCTTGCGGCGGCTGTCCTGATTCATCTTGCCGTCGCGCGTCAGGATGTGAAGCTCCTTCAGCAGTTCAACGGACTGGCCCGGGCGGATCTCGTGGGTCTTGCTCATGATGCGGTGTTCGGTAGCGTACTGGCGGGGAATGCCGCTTACGTGCGGGCGACCAGGCGCCACAGTGAGGTGACTTCGGCGCTGCGCGCAGCGTGCAGTGGGTCGTCGGCATCACGCGCCTTGCCATGACGCGGGCGGATGTCGAGGCGGTCGCGCACGGTGAGGCCGGCGTCGGCAATCCAGCCGAGCAGGGCCTCGCGCGACCGCAGGCCGAGGTGCTCGGCGAAGTCGGACAGGATCAGCCAGCCTTCTCCGTTCGGCTCGAGATGCTCCGCGAGGCCGGCGAGGAAACCACGCAGCATGCGGCTGTCCGGATCGTACACGGCGTGCTCCAGCGTGGAGCTGGGTTTGCCCGGCAGCCAGGGCGGGTTGCACACCACCAGTGGTGCGCGACCGGCTGGAAAGAGATCGGCATCGACGACTTCGACCTGCCGCGACAGGCCGAGACGCTGGATGTTGTCGCGCGCACAGGCTAGTGCGCGGGGATCCTGGTCGGTGCCGGTGACGCGCGCCACACCACGCTTCGCCAGCAGTGCTGCGAGTACGCCGGTGCCGGTGCCGATATCGAAGGCCCGCGTCTTGGCAGGCAGAGGCGCTTTGGCGACGAGGTCGACGTATTCGCCACGTACTGGCGAGAACACACCGTAGTGCGGGTGGATGCGTTCTTCCAGCGCGGGAATCTCCACACCCTTCTTGCGCCATTCATGTGCGCCGACGAGGCCCAGCAGCTCGCGCAATGAAGCTACCGAAGCCTGGTCGTCGGGTTCACCATAGGCTTCGCGGCAGGCCTCGCGCAGGTCGGGGGCACGGCGCAGGCTGATGCCGTAGTCCGCGTCGAGAGGAATCAGCAGCATGGCCAGCGTGCGTGCGCGTTGTGCCTGGGCTTGCCGGTGCAAGTGGAAGGCTTCGGTCAGCGAGGCAGGCTTGCGCGGCTTCGAGGGCTTGCGGTCGATGCGACGCATCAGTGCCTGCAGCAACTGGCGGGCGTTCTGGAAATCACCGCGCCACAGCAGCGCGGTGCCTTCGCAGGCGAGGCGGTAGGCGGTGTCGGCAGGCGTGGTGTCGTCGGCGAGGACCACGCGCTTGGGCGCGGGCCAGCCGCTCTCCGAGCGCCAGCGTGCCGAGTGCGTGCTGTCGCCGTCCTGCCAGTTCAAGGTGGCTTGTGGATCGTTCATGTTGCAGGCGTCCTCAGCCGAAGCGCAGTTTCATCACGAGGATGAAGCTGGCGAGTGTCAGGGTGACCGCGTTGGCCAGTGTGACCGGCCATGAGCCGATCAGCAGTCCATAGGCCAGCCACAGCGCCACGCCGGCGACGAACACGCTGTACATGCCCAGCGATACGCCATGGGCTGAACGGGTCTTCCAGGTCAGCCAGGCTTGCGGAACGAAAGCGCAGGTGGTGAGACTGGCGGCAGCGAAGCCGATGAGTTCGGTGAGGGCTTGCATGAGACGCGGGAAGGTGGTGCGGCGGCGGCGGGGATGTGCCGCCGCGCATGCTACTCCATTCGCCGCCGGCAGGCCGGGGCGGTGGCTGGATCAGGCTGGTGCGACCTGCCGCCAGCGGCTTTGCGCGGGCAGGTGGCGGGCCAGGAAGTCCATCTGGTCGGCCAGGATGTTGCGGTTGGAGAGGATCAGGTATTCCGCCTTGTTCGGCACGTAGGGGGCGTACAGCAACAACATGCGTGCCTGTTCCGGCGTGCGGCCGGCCTTGCGCTGGTTGCAGGAGCGGCAGGCGGCCACCACGTTCATCCAGATGTCGGTGCCGCCTTGCGACACCGGCAGCACGTGGTCGCGGGTCAGGCGATGCACGCTGAACTCGCCGCCGCAGTAGGCGCAGACGTGGCGGTCGCGGTGGAAGAGCTCGCGGTTGGACAGCGGGGGAGTCTGGATGAGGCTGCGTGCCGACAGTGCCCGCCCTTTGATGGCGATGATGCTGTTGGCGGTGAGGGCGGATCGCGAGCCGGTGAGGCGGGAGGTGCCGCCAAGGAAGGTGAAGCAGTGTTCGCCTGCGTCCCAGGCCACCAGGTTCTTGCTGTAGTAGAAGATCGCGTGTTGCCAGGTCACCCAGCGATGGGGCTGACCATGGACATCCAGGGTCAGGATCAGGGGGCGCCTCGAACGGTGAGGGCTGTACAGCTCGGGCTTGCGGATCGCGTGTGGCAGCATGGCGTGGGGCGAACCAGGGTGGACTGCGAAGGGCTTACATTGCTTGAAGTATCGGCACGGACAATGCCTGTACGCTAAACGGGTTACGCGACTTTTTCAATCTCTGGCCCCGGATGATGCATATGAACCTGCGTCGCTACGTGCTGATCGGTCTGCTGGCGTCGGTGTTGCTGCACCTGGCCCTGCTGGACTACTGGCGCGGGCAGGCTGGTTATGGCGTGAATACCACGCCGATCCTGAGCGTTCCGGCCCTGAGCGTGGATATCCGGCCGGTTGCGCAAGCGGATGAGGGGAAGGCCGCCGTGACGGGGGCGGCGAAGGCCCCGGCAGGCAAGGCGGAAGTGGAGACGAAAGTGGAGACGGAAGTGCCGCCACGTTCATTCCTCCCGGCAGGGCGGATTGCCGGCCCGCCGGCTCAGGCGGTTACGCAAACGGCTGTGCCGCCCGCCATCCAATCCGTGGCCGAGGGGGCGGTGGGTTTCCGTCCCCTGAATGCGGCGGAATTGCCGGTCAGCCGGCGCCTCGCCCTGGTGGCGGCCTTGATCGAGCTGGCGCCCGACCTGCTGGTGGGGGCTCGTGAGCGCGTAGCCGCACGCGTCGACGAGCAGGGGCGTCTGATCGCGCTGGGGCGCGACGGCGAGTGGCTGGAAGCAGCCGGCTGGCAAGGCCGGCTGGGGGCGCTCAGCTTGCCGGCAGGGGCTGCTGGCGACATCGAGCTGGAGCTGCTGCCGCGTTGAACCTGGCGCAAGCGCCGGGCACCGGCCGCCCCGGCCGGTGGCTCAGCCAGGTCAGCGCGAACCGGCTTCGGGTGGTGGCAGGTCGACCACGCGGAACTGGTAGTGGCCTTCGCGGCGGTCAGCGAAGAAGTGTCTGAGGGTGACGCCCACCGAGCGGAAGGCGATCTGCTCCCAAGGGATGTCGGCTTCCTCGAAGAGTTCGACTTCCAGTGATTCCGGCCCGGAGTGGAAATCCAGGTCCAGCAGCCGTGCCTTGTAGAGGATGTGGATCTGGCTGATGTGGGTGACGTTCACCAGCGTATACATCTGCTCGAGTTCCACTCGCGCGCAAGCTTCCTCGCGGGTTTCGCGCTGTGCCGCATCGCCGGTGGTCTCGTTGTTCTCCATGAAGCCTGCCGGCAGCGTCCACAGGCCGTAGCGCGGCTCGATGGCGCGGCGGCACAGCAGCACCTTGTCCTCCCACACCGCCAGCACACCCGCGACCACCTTCGGGTTCGAGTAGTGGATCTCGTTGCAACTGTCGCAGACATGCCGCGGCAGATGGTCGCCGGCAGGGATGCGCAGGCTCACGCTTGCGCCGCATTTCGGGCAGAAGTTCATGGCAGCGGGACGATGGTCAGGGACGCCAGTGGCATCGGTAAGGAGGCAACAGTAAGGGGGCAACAACTTGTTGGCATTCTAACTGCTTGCGTCCATCGGACGCGGCGGGCCGGGCACAGGTCCTCGGACAGGCCCTCGGGCATAATCGCCGCAAAACAGACGGGGAGACGGCGTGAAATCGTGGTGGAGCGGTACTGCGGGCATCCGCGGCAAGTTGATCCTGATCTTCGTCGTCATCAAGGTGGTGCCGCTGCTGCTGCTGGCCTGGGTGGCCTGGTCGGCCGCGCAGGCGCTCAGCGTGTCGATCTCCGGACGCGCCACGGCGATGGCGGAGGGCATGCTGGGTTCCATCCGCCAGGTGGGCGAGCAGGTCACGGGGGATGCGATCGCGGCGCTGGACGATCGCTCCCGCGAGGCCATCGAGCGCCTTACCACCGATACCGCGCAGGCGGTTGCCACCTTCCTGTACGACCGCGACGCGGACATCCTGCAGGCGGCGCAGATCGACGCAAGCGAGGCGGCGTACGCCAGCTTCCTGCGTCACCGCCAGCGCGCCGTACATGAGCACGGCGCCTGGCAACTGGCCGCTGATGGCCAGCGCTGGCAGCCGGTGACGCCGCAGCAGCCCGATCCGGCCGCGGTAGCCGATGCGCGCCAGGCCTTGCCGGATAACGCACGCAACTTCAGCGCCCGGCCACCGGAGCTTCTGGGCCAGCGCGTGATGCGGCCGTTGTTTGCCGAAATGAGCTTCATCGACACGCAGGGCCAGGAGCGGGTGAAGCTGCGCAACGTGGACTGGATGCCCGCCGGCATGCGCGACGTGAGCCAGAGCAGCAATACCTTCGTGCGGGCCGAGCATTACTGGCCGGCGCTGAAGAAGCTCAAGCCCGGCGAGATCTATGTATCGGAGGTGATTGGTGCCTACGTCGGCAGCAAGCTGATCGGCATATACACGCCGGAGGCGGCGAAGAAGGCCGGCATCCCCTACGAACCGGAGAAGTCGGCCTACGCCGGTACCGAAAACCCGGCCGGGCAGCGCTACCACGGCATCGTGCGCTGGGCCACGCCCGTGGTGCGCAACGGTGTCGTTGCGGGTTACGTGACGCTCGCGCTGGACCATGCCCACTTGCGCCAGTTCACCGATCACGTGATGCCCACCGCCCAGCGTTACACGCCGATCATCGACGCCATCGACGGCAACTACGCTTTCATCTGGGACCACAAGAGCCGCGCGATCGTGCACCCGCGCGACTACTTCATCGTCGGTTACGACCCCGCCAGCGGCCAGCCGGTCACGCCCTGGATGGACCAGCAGCTCTACGAGGAGTGGCAAGCCTCCGGCAAGTCTTCTCCGGCATTCCTGCGGGACGTGGCGGACTTCCGCGACCAGTCGCTCAAGCGCAAGCCAGCGGGGGCGCTGGTCAAGGCCGGCACGGTCGCGCTGGATTGCCGCTACCTGAATTTCTCGCCGCAGTGTGCGGGCTGGCACCAGCTCACCGAGCGCGGCGGCTCGGGATCGTTCGTCATTTTCTTCAGCGGGCTGTGGAAGCTCACCACCGCGGCGACCATTCCCTACTACACGGGGCAGTATGGCGGCAGCTCGCGCGGCTTCGGCTTCGTCACCATCGGTGCCAATGTGGATGACTTCCACAAGGCGGCCACCGACTCCGCAAGGCAGATCGGGCTCACCATCGGCGAGAAGAACCGTGCCTTCCAGCAGGAGCGCGACGCGCTGGTGGTCACCATCGAGGACAACCTGCATGGCACCGCGCGGGCGCTGACGATATCGACGCTGGCGATGGTGGTCGTCGTCATCGCCATCGCCATCTGGATGGCGGCCTTCCTGACCACACGCATCACGGCGATGATCGATGGCATCGAGCGCTTCCGGCATGGCGACCTGTCGCACCGTCTGACGGTACGCAGCGACGACGAGATGGGGAGGCTGGCGCAGGCTTTCAACAGCATGGCCGACAGCGTGCAGGAATCACTGGTGCGCTCGGACAACGCGCGGGTGAAGGCGGAGGAGGCCAACCAGATCAAGACCGATTTCCTCGCCAACGTGTCTCACGAACTGCGCACGCCGCTCAACGGCATCCTCGGCTTCGCCGACCTGCTGGAGATGGAGCTGACCGACGAAGCGCAGCGCGACTATGCCAGCACCATCAAGCGCTCCGGCCAGCATCTGATGGACATCGTCAACGACTTGCTGGACCTCGCCAAGGTGGAGGCCGGCCGCCTGGAGTTGCGTACCGAGGGCCTGGATACGCGGCCCTTCGTGCAGGAGGTGGCAGGCCTGCACCGTGCGCACGCGCAGTCCAAGGGACTCGCGCTCAACCTGGAGGTGGCAGACGAGGCGCCGCAGTCCTTCGTGGCGGATGCGTTGCGCTTGCGCCAGATCCTCAACAACCTGCTGAACAACGCGGTGAAGTACACCGATTCCGGCCACGTCACGCTACGTGTCGGCGGCAATGCGGAAGAACTGGTGTTCGCGGTGGAAGACAGCGGGCGTGGCATTCCGCCAGAAATGCACGAACTGGTGTTCGAGAAATTCCGCCGCGCCGAGGCGACCCTGACCCGACGTCAGGACGGCACCGGGCTGGGGCTTGCCCTGGCGCGGCAGCTGGCGACCTTGATGGGAGGACGTATCGAACTGGTGTCTGCACCGGGCGAAGGTTCGACCTTCACCCTGCATCTGCCGGTCGGGAAGCTGCCTGACTGACAGTGCTGCCGCACAGGCCGCGACAGAGGCCGTGCGGCAGGGCGCTTCAGTAGATCTCGCGCGTTTCCAGGAAGCGCACGTTGGGGTGGCGCTCCTGCGCCATCTGCAGGTTGACGCGGTTCGGTGCGAGATAGACGTAGTCGCCAGCACCATCCAGCGCCATGTTCGCTGGCGCCTTGTCGAGCAGGGTGCGGATGTCTTCGTCCTTGCCGCGCAGCCAGCGCGCGGTGACCCAGGTGCAACCTTCGAACACGGCTTCAACGCCGTACTCGTGCTCCAGGCGGTGCGCCACGACGTCGAACTGCAGCACACCCACCGCGCCGAGGATCAGGTCGTTGGAAGCAAGGGGGCGGAACAGCTGCGTGGCACCTTCCTCCGCCAGTTGCTCCAGGCCTTTCTGGAGCTGCTTCATCTTCATCGGATTCCTGATCTGCGCGCGGCGGAACAGGTCCGGTGCGAAGGAGGGGATGCCGGTGAACTTGAGATCCTCGCCCTCGGTGAAGGTGTCGCCCAGGCGGATCGTGCCGTGGTTGGGAATGCCGATGATGTCGCCGGGGAAGGCTTCGTCGGTGGTGTTGCGATCCTGCGCCATGAAGGTGATGGCGTTGTTCACCGCCAGGGTCTTGCCCTGCGACACCTGCTTGATCTTCATGCCGCGCTCGAAGCGGCCGGAGCACACGCGCATGAAGGCGATACGGTCGCGGTGCTTGGGGTCCATGTTGGCCTGGATCTTGAACACGAAGCCGGAGAACTTCGATTCTTCCGGCTTTACTTCACGGCTCTCGGAAGGACGCGCCAGCGGCTGCGGGGCGTGGTCCACCAGCGCATCCAGCACCGACTGCACGCCGAAGTTGTTCACGCCCGAGCCGAAGAAAACCGGCGTCTGCTTGCCGGCCAGGTACTTGGCTTTGTCGAAGGTGTGGGAGGCGCCGCGCACCAGTTCGACTTCCATGCGCAGCTCGTCGGCTTGCTCCGGGATCAGTTCGT
>JAVHYF010000075.1 GCA_031119205.1 Moraxellaceae bacterium
AGCATCGCCGCCCTGTCGTCGCCGGCTTCGGCGGCTGACGGCACGATCACCATCACCGGTACCGTCCAGGCTGCGACCTGCACGGTCAGCAACGGCGGCGCCGTTGCCGTCGCCCTGCCGACCGTTTCCACGTCGGCCCTGTCGACCTCCGGCACCGTTGCCGGTACCAAGGCGTTCCAGATCGGCCTGACCGCCTGCACCGTCGGCCCGGCCACCGCCTACTTCGAAGCCGGCCCGAACATCGACACCACCACCGGTCGCCTGAAGAACAACGGCACCGCCACCAACGTCCAGGTGCAGCTGCTCAACAGCGCCGGCAACGCGATCAACCTCGCCGGTGCCAGCGGTTCGCAGAACGGCACCTCGATCACGCTGGTCGCCGGCGCCAACAACCTGAACTACTCCGCGCAGTACTACGCCACGGGCGCCGCCACCGCCGGCTCCGTGACGACGAGCGTCGTCTACACGATGCAGTACCTGTAAGTGCTCCATGCGGGCGCAGCTCCGGCTGCGCCCGCGCACCGACGCCCGTCTCCAGGTAACCCCCGAATGAAGCTTTCGATCCGCACCTTCGGCGCGGCAGTGCTCCTTGCATGCCTTGCCATGCCGGCCGCCCAGGCCAACGTCGTGGTTGGTGGAACCCGGGTGGTGCTGCCTGCCGAGCAGGGCGAAGTCACTGTCCGCCTCAGCAACGCCAACGAACGCCCGGCGCTGGTGCAGGCGTGGATCGATCGCGGCGATCCGAAGTCGTCACCCGATTCGGTCGACACCCCTTTCCTGGTCACGCCGCCGATGTTCCGCATCGAGCCGCAGCGCGACCAGAACCTGCGCATTCTCTACACCGGCGAGGCCCTGCCCGCCGACCGCGAGTCGGTGTTCTGGCTCAACGTGCTTGAGATTCCGCCGAAGCCTTCCGCCCAGGACACGGCCAACCAGAACTACCTGCAGGTGGCCCTGCGCTCGCGGATCAAGCTGTTCTTCCGTCCCAAGGGCCTGGCGGGCGATGCGCTGAAGGCGCCGTCGCAGCTGACTTTCCGCGCGGTCTCCGGCGACGGCGGCACGGTGCTGGTGGTCAGCAATCCCACCGCCTACCACGTCACCCTGAGCGCGCTGAGCGTCGAAAGCGCCGGCAAGTCCTACGACGGCGAGACCGGCATGGTCGCGCCGTTCGCCGAGTTGCGCGTGCATGTTGCTGGCCTGGCCAAGCCGCCCGCCGCCGGCGCCGTCGTGCACTTCAACGCCATCAACGACTACGGCGCGCCGACGCCGTTCAACGGCGCCACCGCCCCATGAAGCAAGGTGCCGGCCATCGCCAGCCGGCACTCGTGCGCGTGCCGGTACGGATCGCGCTCGGCACCGCCATTGCGTGTGTGTTGCTGGCCTGGTCCAGCGCCCACGCCGGTCCCTCCGCGCCTGCGGATGCGGAGTTCGACACCTCCATGCTCGCCGGCGCCAGCGGCGGCGCCAGCCAGCCGATCGACCTGTCGCGTTTCGAACGCGGCAATGTCGTGGCACCGGGCATCTACCGCCTGGATCTTTACCTCGATGGCCAGTGGTCCGGCGCCGCCGACGTGCGCTTCGCCATCCCCGCGGGCGAAGCCGACTCGGTTGCCTGCTTCAGCCAATCGACCCTCGACCAGCTGGGCCTGCCCCGCGACAAGTTCTCCGACGCCGCGCGCCTCTCGCTTGCCGATGCCAATGCCTGCGTCGCCATCGGCGATCTGATTCCCGGCGCCACCGTGACCTACGACCAGTCGGAACTGCGCCTGGACGTGACCGTGCCGCAGGCCTGGCGTGGTTACCGCGCACGCGGCTATGTCGGTCCGGAGCAGTGGGACCCGGGCGTGACCTCGGCCCTGCTGAACTACAACCTCAACGCCTACCACACCCGCAGCGGCGGGGTTGACCAGACGGCCGGCTACCTCGGTCTCAACGCCGGTCTCAACCTGGGTGCGTGGCACCTGCGCCAGGATTCGAGCCTGACCTGGCAGTCGGCGCTGGGCGAACGCCCGTCCGACCATCGCTGGCAGTCGATCGCCACGTACGCCCGTCGCGACATCGCAGCCTGGCAGGCACAGCTGACCCTGGGCGACAGCTACACCAGCGGCGAAATGTTCGACAGCGTCGGCGTGCGCGGCGTGCAGCTGGCCACCGACGACCGGATGCTGCCTGACTCGCTGCGCGGCTACGCGCCGACCGTGCGCGGCGTTGCCGAGACCAATGCGCGCGTGAGCATCCGCCAGAACGGCGTGCTGCTCTACGAAACCACGGTCTCGCCTGGCCCGTTCTCCATCGACGACCTCTACGCGACGGGATACGGCGGCGATCTCGACGTGATCGTGACCGAGGCCGATGGCCGCGTGCGCCAGTTCATGGTGCCGTATGCCGCTGTGCCGCAGCAGCTGCGTCCCGGCACCTATCGCTTCTCCGTCGCTGCCGGCACCGTGCATGACGACGGCACGCTCGAAGAGCCGATGATCGTGCAGGCGACGTTGCAGCGCGGCCTCACCAACATGGTCACCGGCTACGGCGGCGCCATCGGCAGCGAAGGCTATGCCGCCGCCCTCGGTGGCGTTTCGCTCAACACCACGCTGGGTGCGCTGGCGGTCGATCTGACCGGTGCCCGCACCAAGCTGCCGACGCAGGCCACCGATTCCGGCATGAGCCTGCGCACCACCTACAGCAAGATGCTGCCGGCGAGCGGCACGTCGTTCAGCCTCGCCTCGTACCGTTACTCCACCAGCGGCTACTACAGCCTGCGCGATGCGCTGGTGGCACGCGATCGCGCATTCGGCCATCCGGCGATCGACGAGTTCGCGCTGGACCCGACGCAGGCATTGCCCGGCGTGCTCACTCCGGAACAGCGCGAAGCGCTGCTGGGCGGGCGCGATGCCAACGTGCTGGCCAATGTCTACGGGCTGGATCGCCAGAAGAACCGCTTCGACATCACCCTCAACCAGCGCCTGGGCCAGACCGGCGGCACGCTGTTCGCCACCGCTTCGACGCGGGATTACTGGAATCGCGACGGCTCCGACCTGCAGTACCAGCTCGGCTACAACAACCGTTACCGCCTGCTTGGCTACAGCGTCTCGGCCAGTCGCCTGCGCGATATCGACGGTCGCTACAGCAACCAGTTCTTCGTCAGCCTGAGCATCCCGCTGGGTACCAGCCCGCGTGCGCCGAGCATGACTGCGGGCCTGGTCCACGATACGCAGGGCCAGAACCAGACCCAGGTAACGCTTGCGGGCACGGCCGGCGATGACAGCCAGTTGGCTTACGGCGTCAACGTCAGCGACAGCGATGCGGTCGGAACCAGCGCCAATCTCAATGCCAACTATCGCGCCGGCTTCGGCATCGCCACGGTCAGCTACGGTCATGGCAACGACTATTCGCAGGCATCCGCGGGCCTGGCCGGTACGGTCGTGGCCTATCCGGGTGGCATCACGATCGGGCAGCCCGCGGGCGACACCTTCGCGGTGGTCGTCGCGCCGCACGCGGCGGGCGCGCGCGTTGCCAGTTCGCCCGGCGTGAAGCTCAACGGTTCCGGTCGGGCGCTGGTGCCTTACCTGACGCCGTACAACCGCAACACCATCGAACTCGATCCGAAGGGGCTGCCGCTCGATGTGCAGCTTTCCGCCACCAGCGCCCATGTCGCTCCGCACTCCGGTAGCGTGGCACTGGTGACGTTCAACACCAGCCACGGCCGCAGCGTGCTTGCGCGCGTGCGACTGGCCGACGGCCAGCCGCTGCCGTTCGGCGCGGAAGTCTCCGACGCCGAGGACCGCAATCTCGGCGTGGTGGGACAGGGCGGTCGCATCCTGCTGCGCGGTGTCGAAGACAAGGGCGACCTGCAGGCGCGCTGGCAGGATGCCGAGGGCACCGACCGCAGCTGCCGGATCCACTACCAGATGCCCGCTTCCGACGGCAAGCGTGCCGAGGCCTACCAGCAGATCGAATCGACCTGCGGCGGCGATGCGGTTGCGCCCGCGCAGGAGAACGGCTGATGTCGGTCCGGGCGCACGGGCTGAGCGTCCTGCTGGCGTTGGCGGCGCTGTTTGCCTGCGGCCACGCGACCGCAGGCTGCATCAGCTTCGACGGTGTCGGCACCGTCACCTTCAATGTGCCGGCGACGATCACCGTGCCGGTCAATGCGCAGGTCGGCGACGTGATCTACAACGGCGCCAAGGTGACGCCGAGCCCGGTCATCACCCTGTACTGCTTCAACGTCAGCGACTACGGCGTGACCAACCAGGTCGGCACCACGCCCGCACCCGGCACCGCCATCTATCCCAGCGGCGTGGCAGGCGTGGGATATCGGCTGGTCGGCGGCAGTACCGCCACCGACTACCTCTACCCCTGGGGCTGCTGCCAGCTCAGCCAGGGCACGCGCCAGCTCAATGTCCCGGTGGGCCTGCAGCTGATCAAGACCGGAACGATCGCCAACGGCGCACAGCTCCCCAGTGGAACGATCGCGCGCTGGGTCTACGACCAGATCTTCGGCGGCACCGCTTCGGAGCAGAACTTCGTGCTCGGTGGCAGCGTGACGTTCGCCTCACCTTCCTGCCAGGTGAATACCCCCAACATCGCCGTTGCCCTGCCGAAGATCAGCACCAGTGCCCTGCCGGTGGTGGATGGCACGACCGCCACCACGCCGTTCCGCATCTCGCTCAACTGCAGCTCCGGTGCGACGCTCAACATCATGTTCAGCACCGCGACCACGGTGACCGGCAAGCCCACCGTGATCCGGTCCACCGGCACCGCCAACGGTGTCGGCGTGCAACTGACCGACAGCAGCTCCACGCCGGTGGCATTCGGTGTCGAGCGCGTGGTCGGCGCGACGCCCAACGGCGCGCTTGACCTTGCCTTCAACGCCCGTTACTACCGCACCGGTACTGTGTCGGCAGGATCGGTCAATGCCACTGCGACGTTCACGCTGAGCTACGACTAGTCGGACCTGGTCGCCACCATCAGGCGATCGCGGCGCAGCGCCTCCCCCGGATGACATGAAGACGATGAGCCTGTCCGCAACCAACGCCCGGATCGATCCAGCGCCCGTGACAGGCACCCGGCGGGTGCTGCAACTGTTCGCGGCCTTGGTCGTGGCAGGCGGGCTGGCAATGCTGCCCGGTCGCGCGATGGCAGCGACGTCCACCTGCTCGACGACCTCGGGAGCGTCGATGACGCTGGGCAACGTCACTGTGCAGGCCAGCGCGCCGGTGGGAACGTTGCTGGGTACGGCGACGTCGGTCACCGTGACGTTCCGCTGCACCAACATCCCCACTGGCGATCCGGGCAGGAACCTCTACATCCAGGCGGGCAACCTGGCCGCCCGCAGCGCCAGCGACACCGGCAGCGACGGCATCATCTTCGCCACCACCATTCCCGGCATCGGCCTCAAGCTCACCGCCACGCCCGACGAGGCCTCCGCCAGCGCGTGCCTGCGCTGCGGTCCCAACTCCACGCCGGGCTTCGAGATCGGCCCGGTGCCGCGCAACAGCGGTACGTTTGCCGAAACCTTCACCGCACAGTTGATCAAGACCGGTGCGGTCACGCCCGGCACGCTCAGCGGCATCCAGTTGATGCAGTTCTACTGGTACGAGTACGGCACCACCGCCAGCAGCGGTCCAATGGCGACCGCGCTGACCGTCAACGGCGGAGCGACGGCGACACCCGTGGGCTGCACCGTCGATACCGGATCGCAGAATCTGACAGTCACGCTGCCGAAAGTGAGCACGTCCTCGTTGCCGAGCCAGGGCGCCACGTCGGGCCGGACCCGCTTCAACCTCAACCTGACCTGCCAGGCCGGGACGAATGCGAGCATCTCGTTCGCCACGTCCAATGCCTTCAGCGTCCCCAACGGCGTGATCGCGCCGACCACGGGCACCGGCATGGCGGCTGGCATCGGCATCCAGCTGATCAACGGCGCCAGCACGGCGCCGGTGCCCTTCAACTCGGCGCTGTCGCTGGGGGCGACGCCGAACGGCGCGTGGGCCGTCCCCTTCCACGTGCAGTACTACCGCACAGCCACCACGATGACCGCGGGAACCGTGCGCGGCACGCTTACCTTCACGATGACGTATCCGTGATCGCGGGACGTTGATGGTCCGGACGGATCAGTCGTAAACCTGCGTAGCCACCCACACCGATTCACCGCCACCGGCCGCACGCACGTAGTCGG
>JAVHYF010000011.1:0-92516 GCA_031119205.1 Moraxellaceae bacterium
GGCTGGAGGCTCTCCGGCGTCAGTACTCCGCTCGCAGTCCGGTTTCACGCCGTGGTGGAGGCAGTTCCCGTGCCGCGCCTTCCGCCCCCCGCCGTATCGTTGCATGGCGAAGTTGCGCCTACGGCTCCGCTACCACTTGATCCGACCCGGCTTACGCAGGAGAGATCGCGCGCCCGGCAAGAGGAGCCCCCGCGGCCCGCTGCGCTGATCGCGGAAGAGCCACCGCGATTGCTCACGCCGATCTACGTCGACACCGTGATCGGCCCCGATACCGCGGGTTTCGTGATCCGCTTCCGTATTCACGTCAGTGCCACGGGTCGGGCGGAGCAAGTAGAAATACTCGACAACTGGCTTGATGCTGCTGCTGCCAATCAGCTGCGTCGATCCCTGATGGACGCTGACTACCAACCCGCGCGGCGCGCGGGCATGGCGGTGGCGGGCTTCCTGGAAGGCGGGTTGGCGCTAGAGGCATCAGACAAAGAAGAAGGGCCGGCAATTGCCGACCCTTCTTCCATGATACCGCCGCGCTGATCAGCGGTAGATCTCTCGCCAGCCGTAGCGCTGGAGGTCGCCGCCGGATACGACTTCAGGCGGTGGAACCGCAACCACGATCGACTGGCCATCCGCGCCTGATGTGCCGATCGGAACACCACCCATTACGGGTGCCGAGTTGGCCCCCCCAGAGGTGATGACACCCGAACCGGAGTGGGTTGCTTCTACGCCTTTCATGCCCACTGTGGCGATGTATTTGCCGTCCGGAAGGATCGCTATGACCGGCTCCGTGGCAATTCCGAAGCCCATGTTGACCCGGCTGGTGGCGCCCAGCGCGCCGCCCTTGTCTGCACCCATGACGTACATCGCGCTATAGGCGGCTTCGCAAGTACCGGCCGCGGTATGGCGGGAGTCGGTCTTCATCGTCGTAGTGAAAGTGACCGCACCGTTGATGAACACCGGTTTGCCGATTACGCGCTCGCCACCAGTCTCCGAGAAGCGCACATACCAGCCCCGCTTGACGCGCTGCACGCCGTTCAGGTTGAAGGAGTGCTGGTCGACGACCCACCATTTCGTCAGGCTTGCATTGGACGATGTACTCCAGTTGTTGAGGCCAAGGCTTGCGGAAGTCTGGCCAAGGCCGACTTGAACCAGACAGGCCAGGCTGGCACAGCCATCTGCACCGATTACAAGGTTGTCGTCGGCATCCTCGATGGCATAGAAGCCGTTGTTCGTGTCAGCAATGTTGAAGTCGCTACCGTGCAGCAGCTTGCCGTTACCCACGAACACCATGAGCCGGCTGGTCTTGGTATCGGCCGAGTTCTGGTAGGCAGGGAAGGGCCCGGGCGTCGAGATGATGCCGACGGCAGGTGCAGCAGTGATCGCCGTCGCACCAGCCGTGCCATTGATGTTCAGGTTTGCGGCCAGCAACTTGGATGACCAGTTGTTGCTGTCTGCATCGCCCAGGTTGAAGCGCCACAGGTTGCCGTTCAGGTCGCCGCCATACACATACTTGACGGTTGCACCACGCTGCGGAGCAGCCTGGTCAGCCGTATCGATCGTGGCCGTGACTTCTGCCAGACCGACCTGCGTGTACGCGCCAGCAGTGAGATTGACCGTCATCTTCTTCACCAGCTGACCGGTCTGGATACTGACCACGTAGAGGTGACCATTGCCGGTGTTGTTGTAACCGGATGGAAGCAGGGCGACCCAGCCATAGGACTTGGTCTTGACGATCTGCGGCTTGCCGTAGCTCAGGCCCATATCGGCGTCCGTGAACTCCCACAGCACCTTGCCAGCAAGAGCGGTCTCGCTGGCGGCCTCCGGGGACGTGACATCGATGGCGTAGTAGCCCTTGCCACCACCACGAAGCCCACCGATCAGCACCGTTTTCCAGGTGGTAGTCGCGGTACTTCCTGATCCGGAAGTGAACTCCACGTCCCAGGCGGTCAGTTTGCCGTCCACTGTGAACTGGTTGGTGTAGGCGGGTTGCGCCAGTGCATTGAGCTTGCTGTGTACCAGTGCGGGGACGTAGGCCCACAGTTCCGCGCCGGTGTCGGCGCGGAAGGCGTGCAGCATGCCGTCGTTGGCACCCACATAGACGACATCTGTGCGGGCTCTCACACTCTCGGCAAACGCTGCATAGCCCGCATAGCTGTACTTCGCGAAAGCTTCATTTACGTAAGCGGGCGAGGAGTTGACGATCGCGCCCAGCAAGTGGCCGCGCTTGCGGTAACGCGTGCTCTCGAGGCTCCGATCGCCTCGCAGCCAAGCCACCACGTCTGCACCATCGTTGGCGGCGCCGGTGTTGAACAGGTCCAGCCGTCCCGCGCCGGTGAGTGCTGTGCTCGTAAAGGGAATACCTGCATTCGTGGCCGGATTCCAGGTGGCAATGATCCGGCTGGCAGCCGTCCGTGAGTCCAGTTGCCCCTGCGCAGACCATTTCAGGCTGGAGTAGTTGATCAGGCCGTTCGCCGGGAAGACGCCGTAGGCACGTAGTTCGCCACTCCAGTCACCGGAGTTGTAGTTCGCCTGCAGTGCCGTCGTGTTGTTGTCGATGTAGGGATCATCCAGGCTGATGTTCGAACCAGTGCCGGAATTGAACATGTCCGTGATGATCTGGTTGATCTTGGTGTCCAGTTCGGTCGGGTTGGTCGCCGACAGCAACGTTCCCTTGGAGTACTTGGTTGCCCGCCACAAGTCATCGATCGCGGAAGGCTGCCCACCGGCGGGTGTCGGCCACGGGTTTGGGTCCGCAGCGTTTGCATCGCCCTGGTAGGACTCACCCAGGGCACCGAGGGTGATGCCATAGGTATTCATCGTCTTGCCGATATTGCCGCTGGTGGGATTCCACCAGCGCAGGTTGTCATAGTAGGTCTTGGCCGTGCTGTAGATCGTGTTTCCGCCGTTATAGACGGTGGCGTAACCGTCGGTCAGTACGAATGCGGTGTTCGCAGAGCAACGGAGCGCAGCCTCTGCAGTCGTGTCGTTCGTGATGCTGTCGGTTGAGCTGCGGTCGGTCAGATATTTGTTGAAAGGGCCGCTGTATCCGTAGGTTTCACCCGCCCGATTTAAGGCCCCAACCGTAGGAGTGCCGCCGGCAGTCCTCATCTTGTACAACTCGCCGATGAGCGGCATACCGTTCGCCGTGTTGTCGTTCTTCGTAAAGTCGTACAGCTTGGGCGACGTATTCGACAGGTTCGGGAGCGTGTGCATGAAGATCGGTGCAGCGGAAAACTGCCGGAAATTCTTCTGCACGCTCGAGAGACTGGTGCCCATGCTGGATGCCATCATGAGCTTGCGTTTGCGATAGTACGTAAACCAGTTCGCAAAGTTCTGCAGTTCCTGTGCTTTCGTTCTGGAGATGACGGTACCGTCAGGCAGGGTGTAGCTGGCGCCGGTCATCGCATTGATGTCGTAAAGCCTGTAGGCCGTGCCACCAGGCCCTGTTCCACAGGCGGGCCAGGCTGCAGTGCAGGTGGCGTCCCGCATGAAGAAGGTTGCGGGACGATAGGGAATTGCGACCTCGAGATCCCGCTGCACGACGCCTGCTGCATTGATATCGGCCGTGTTGCCAGAAGCGTTGGTTGCCTGCCAGGCGGCCGTCGATGCCATGTCCCAGCGGCGGTAGCAGATGCTGGCGTCTCGCGGGACATTCATGCCGGCGAACAGCCTGAAGGTCCAGTTGCGGTTTGCTGTGTTGGCCGTGGTGGCCATGGCTGCGCAGTTGGCGGGCGCAGTTGTGCTGGGGCCGTAATAAGTAGCTGTCAGGTTGACGACGGTTTGCGTCCCGGTATTGCCCCAGGTGCCACCGGCTGTCAGATAGGGATGGCTTCGGGCAGCAGTGGGCGGCGCATCTGCAAATGTGACGAGGGAGCCGTCAATGATCGCACTTGGCCAAGGCGTATAAGTAATGCGGGGGTTGTAGTAAATGGGGTTGTAATCGGGACTCCGCAAGTACGCGTACGCAGTCAGATACGGCACTGCATAGTGATTCTCGAGATTCATGTCGCCGACAAAGAAGCCGGAGCTCTCGGAATCCCAACCCAACGGAAACAGGAACGGGCTCTTGGTGCCCGTGGAGCGGTGATAGGCCCTGTCGGTGGTATTCCAGTACAGCACGCCGTCATTGTTGGCACTCAGGATCATCTCGAAATCCATCGAACCCGAGTCGTCGATCACCATGACGCTGTTGGCCTGGTTGAGCGCAACGTCCAGCGGTACCGCGGAGATGGGAATGTCTGCAGCTGTGATTGCGGAGCTGTGAAGGAATAGGCCAACGCTGATGGGTAACAGTGCCAGCTGAGGAGAGCGCTTGTTCATGGGGTGACTCCGCTTACTTGCCGTACACGGCTTGTACGTAACTGGTCGTGCCACGTGGCGCAGTGACGCGAACAGTAATCCGGTACATGTCGATGAAAGCCGACAGAGGGGGGGGGCTTTGGTCGTTGACCTCGATCGAGGTGTTTCCTGTGCCGCCGGCGATGACTGCCCGGGCACAAACGCTACCGGTGCAGAGTTTTTCGATGAGGTACTGGTAGCTGTATCCGTTCGCATCGGGGCCGGTTGCCGTTGTCCAGGGGGCACTATCGGGCGGGACACCATAGCTATCCACGGCGGTAGCAGTGGTGGAATAGCCTGTTCCGGTCAGGCTCCCCGCATCAATCCGGGTCTGTGCTGCGACCAGGCCGATGTTGCTGGCTTGAGAGGCTGCTTGTTTGATCGCGGTATTGCCAGCAATCAGGCCTGCTGTATCGGCAGACCGGAACAGTGCCATGCCCGCGAGCAGCATGATCGTGAGCAGGATCAGGACCGTCAGCAGCGCGAACCCGCGCAGAGCCTCTTGTTGCATGCCGCGCCTCATGCGCCGCCTCCGGTGAAGAGATAGTTCTTGAGCGGAATGGTGATTGTCGATGTCCGGTACTCGAAGCAACGGGCATCGGCATTGTTCGTGCCCACCCCCAGGTCGAGTGCTCGCGGCGAATCATCCACCCCCTCAACCGGCGTCCAAGGCAAGTCCGGATTGGCGATAGTTGTGGTGCAGCCACTGGCGTCCGTGTCTTTCAGGTTGGGTTGCGGGGATCTTGTCACCACGGCAATCCTGATTGCGCGCAAGCGGTTGGCCGTGGCTGCGGCGTTGCCGGGATTGACCCATGCGCTGATGCCGAGCTCAGCAGCCGTAGCGCTGATTCCGTACTGTGCCCGCAGGATGATGGCGTTCTCTGCAATCACCGACGTGCTGCCGTTCCGGTCCGGATCGCCATCAGGATCGGAGACGAGGTTCACGGTCTCGAAACTGCCGTTACTGATCCTGTACAACGCGCTACGGATTGGTCCGAAGCTGTAAACCAGACTGTTTACGGCGTAGTTGTAGTTAGGAGTACCGGCGCCAGTTTGCAGTGCCTGGATGGTCACGTCCGAGCCAGACACTGCAGTTACAAGGCCCAGAAAGCACTCGCCCGAGGTGCCGGAAGGGGGGGCGATCGCGATGACGTCGCTGATCGCAATGGAACTCGCCGATGCGACGCGCAGCGTTGTCGTGGTCGCTGCCTGGCTGAGCGTCGTGGGTACGCCAACAAGGCGGCTCAGCCCATTGACCGTAACGGAGTCTGATGTCGTGCCATCGGATGTCGACGCGGCGGTCACGATTGCTGGCGGGCCGATGTGACCATCCGTTGACGTAGCCCTGGCCGACTCCCAGCTTCCTGTGCCACTGGACGAGCCGGCTCTGTAGGTCCATACCGTGGGGCAAGGGCCGTTCACCCCCCACAGCCCTGCCGACTGCACCTCGCGCTGGATGTCGAACGCGACAGCAATGCCGTTCTCCAGTGCGCTGTTGCTTCCGAGCGCCCCCCGGCGGCTGCGTTCGAACATGGCGGCGCCAGATGTCGCAGCGAGAAGGACCAGAATCGCGATCACCATCGTGACCATCAATTCCACGAGGGTGACGCCCGCCTGACGTTTCACGTCAGGCACTGCCTTGATGGGTGGTTGATGCATGGCAAGTTGGCCTAGGTGCCAATGAGGTTCAGGTTCGTGCTGGTGTTGTACGTTGGCGTATCGGAGCCGTTGTCCATGCCTTGCCATGGGATGGATACGGACATCACCCCTGTCGCGGCATCGACGACAACAGAAATATTCGCGCCGGACTGGGACGGCAAATCCCGCTGTACGCGGGCGAGCCAGGCGGTGCACGGCGTCCATGACGCGTTGGCGCACGTGGAGTTGGTGACGGCGTAATTGGCCCGATTTCCGGTATCTGCCAAGGCCGTGCCGATGAGCTCTTCTGCGTAATAGCTGGCGATGACCCGGTAACGGGATTGTTGGCCGTTCTGCATGGCTGTCAGCATGAAAGCGGCCTGGCCAAGCATGCCCAGAGCAAATACGACAACTGCGACGAGTACCTCGATGAGGGATATGCCCCCCTGTGTGCGTGCCGTCCGTGTCAGACGTCCACGTTTGGTCATCTTGCTGCACTTCATGATGTCGGGCCACCAGAGGAAGAGGATGTGCTGGCGGCCGCGGTACAGGCCTGCGGCCCACTTGATACGTTCTGGCTGCAGCTTCTGATCATGCCGCCGGCAGAAACTTCGACACGCATGGCTACGCAGTCGTCACCGCAAGTGCCGCTCCAGCTGACATCCAGCGTTGTCAGTGTTGTGCCGGGAGCAACGGAGGCGCGACGCCCCGAACCGTTGAACGTGACCGTCAGGGATGTCGGCGATAGCGTGACATGGCTTGCTTCGCTGGAACTCGTCGGCCGCCTGCGCAGGGAGGTGCCCGTGCAGTCGCTACCTAGGTGGACTTCCCAGCCGGTGCCTGTCGCCGAACCGGTGCCCATGCAGAAGGTGACGCTCTCGTTGTGGCGGATGGCTTCCATGCGCGCATGCTGCAGGCCGTCGCGCATTTCTCCCGCAACGGTTCTGACTTTGTTGTTTGTCAGGTACTCCCGGAAATTGGGCACGGCGGCCGCTAGAAGGAGCGCCAGCACGGTAACCGTGACCATCAGTTCAATGAGCGAGAAGCCCTTGGTTGCACGCATCAGCAGGTGCCGCCTTTGCGCGTCTGCCAGCAGGTGGCTGCTGTGACGCCGCCATTCGGGAAACCGGTCGTCGCACGAGCGCCCGCTTGATTGATCGTGTAGGTATAACCATTAACCTGGTTTTGACCGGACGCGGTTGCAGTGTACTCGGTGGCCGTGGCAGTGCACTCCAGCCTGAAATCGCCTGCGTTGTAGGCAGTGGCGGTCTCGGTTACACCGCAGTCACCGCTCCTCAGGTACGTGTTGTTGTTTTGAAAGAACTGCTCCATTGCCAGTGCGTAGGCGGACAGGACCTTCTGTCCGTCCGTAAGCCGGCTGCGGGTGACGTAGTCCGAGTAGGCCGGTATAGCTATACCGGCCAGGATGGCGATGATTGCTACGACGATCATCAGTTCTATCAGCGTGAAGCCAGCGGCATCGCGTTTGGGGGGCTGGAGTCGTTGCATACGTGTGACAGTCATGGTGCGGATTCCGTTGGTTTGCAGTGTCTAAGCCAATGCACCGCAATCTATATGCTCAGCGTGGCGAAGCGGGTATTGGATATCAATATACGTACGACAGAGGGGCTAGCGTCCGGGATGGGCGGGAAGCGGTTGGAACTGTGTCACGCTTCAATTGCAATGACCCGTTTTACGACGAATCTGTTCGGCTCGCAGTGGGTATCGGCAGGGCGGTGAATGTCTGAATGCTACGCCGGCTGTGAGTAGCCGAACGGCCTGTTTTGCGGTTTTGTCGTTGTCGATGTTGACGAGGAGTACATTGTCTTCTATAGTGCGGGTCTTCGCTGTTCGGGGGTATAGCTCAGCTGGGAGAGCGCTTGCATGGCATGCAAGAGGTCAGCGGTTCGATCCCGCTTACCTCCACCAACACGAAAGTTGTTCAGGGTCCCCATCGTCTAGAGGCCTAGGACACCGCCCTTTCACGGCGATAACCGGGGTTCGAATCCCCGTGGGGACGCCAGAGTTCAGGGAGTTGCGTAGCAGCTTCCAACATTCTCTGGTGTATGAGACTTGCGACTGAACGGGTCTTGTACAGAGAAGGAGTGGTAGTTCAGTCGGTTAGAATACCGGCCTGTCACGCCGGGGGTCGCGGGTTCGAGTCCCGTCCACTCCGCCAAACTCGCAAAAAGCCGCCTTGTGCGGCTTTTTGTCTTTCTGCCTGTCGCTCTTGTGGGTGGAAGAACCTCGGATTTGCCTCAGGCCGCTTGCCAGTGGCCGGATTTCCCTCCAAGTTTTTCGATCAGCCGTACGGCTTCGATGTGCATGCCGCGGTCGGCGGCCTTGCACATGTCGTAGATGGTGAGGAGTGCGACGCTCACCGCCATCATCGCTTCCATCTCGATGCCGGTTCGGCCGACGGTCTCGGCACTGACGCTGCATTCGATGGCGCTGCCGTGCTCGATAAGCTGGAAATCCACGCTTACGCTGGTCAGCGGAATGGGGTGGCAGAGGGGGATCAGATCGCCCGTGCGTTTCGCTGCCTGGATGGCGGCGATGCGCGCCACGCCAAGCACGTCGCCTTTGCGTGCGTCGCCGTCCCGGATCAGTGCGAGCGTGGCAGGCTGCATGACGATGCGGCCTCGCGCTACGGCCCGCCGGTGCGTTTCTGCCTTGGCGCCGACGTCCACCATGTGGGCTTGCCCCTGCGAGTCGAAGTGGGTGAGCGGAGAGACGGGTTGGTCGAGTGGCTTGGCTGACATGCGTGTAAGCAGGTGTAAGCGCCGGGAACGGCGCGGTGGGGCCAAGTATCATAGCGCGATGCGTTTCCGTCGCCCCCTTCGCCAAGCCACGCTGCTGGCGCTGGTTGCCGCCCTCGCGGTTCCGCCGGCACCGGCCCAGATGGCTTCCAGCCTGCCTGATCTGGGAGATGCTTCCCAGGCCGACCTGTCGCCCGCCATGGAACGGCGTGCCGGCGAGCAGGTCATGCGGGAAATCCGCTTCCGTGAGCGCAGTTACGTCGATGATCCCGAGCTCGAGAACTACCTGAACGCCGTCGGGGCCCGGCTGGTGACGGCGGCGGGCGCATCGCCGCAGGACTTCACCTTCTTTGCGTTGCGTGACAACACGATCAACGCTTTTGCCATGCCCGGCGGCCTCATCGGCGTGCACACCGGTTTGCTGCTGACGACGCAGACCGAATCGGAGCTTGCTTCGGTGCTGGGGCACGAAATCGGTCACATCCAGCAGCGCCACATCGCCCGCATGCTGGCGCAGCAAGGTAACTCATCGATCCTGGTGGTGGCATCGCTCATTGCCGCGATCCTGGCGGCGCGCTCGAACTCCAACGTGCCGGCGGCGCTGGCTTCGGCCGGGCAGGCGGCGGCGATCCAGCAGCAGTTGGGTTTCTCGCGTGATGCGGAAATGGAGGCTGACCGGGTCGGCTTCAGCATCCTGCAGGCCGGTGGGTTCGATGTGCAGGGAATGCCTAATTTCTTCGAGCGCATGCAGCGCGCCAATCGTTTCAACGAGGGCAACGCGCCCAACTACCTGCGTACCCACCCGTTGACCAGCGACCGGGTCGCCGACACGGCTGCGCGTGCGCACGACGTGCGCCCCCGACAGGTAACGGATACACCGGAGTTTGCACTCCTGCGCGCCAAGCTGGATGCCGAGCGAGGAAATGCAAGCGATGCGCTGGCGCGCTTCCAGGCCCAGAACGGCACGAGTCTGACCGAGCAGGCTGCGCGCTGGTACGGCCTGACGCGGGTGTACTTGCGCGAGCGTCAGTTCGAGCAGGCCACGACGGCGCTGGCGAAGTTGCGTGAGTTCCGTTACCCCAGTTACATGGTCGAGACCCTGGGTGCCGACCTGCTGCGTGCGCAGGGCAAGCATGCAGAAGCGGCGCGTGTCTGCCACGATGCGCGAGCGCGCTGGCCCGCCCAGTCCGCTTTGATGTACTGCGAGACGCAGGCCTGGCTGGCGGCCAATGAACCGCAGAAGGCGCTGGATACCACCGGTGGGCGTATCCTGCCGGACAGTCAGGACTACCGCCGCTACGCCCTGCAGGCGCAGGCTTACGAGGCACTGGGCAAGCCGGCCTTGCAGCATCGCGCGCAAGCCGAGTTGTATGTGCTGCAAGGTGCGTTACCAGCCGCCATCGATCAGCTGCAGATGGCGCAGAGGGGTGGCACTGGCGATTTCTACGAACAATCGATCATCGACGCACGCTTGCGTGAACTGCGCAGCCGCTTGCGCGAAGAGATGGATCGCAACCGGCGCTGACGGAAAACAAGACAAAGCATGGACTACGACGACGAACTGGATGTGCGCGGCCTGAAGTGCCCGCTGCCGATCCTGCGAACCAAGAAGGCGCTGGCTGCCATGGATACCGGCAAGGTGCTGCGCGTGGTGGCGACGGATCCGAGCACGGTGAAGGACTTTGACGCCTTTGCGCGCCAGACCGGGCACGAACTGCTGTCGCGCAACGACCCGCCGGCCGACGAGTTCGTCTTCCTCATCCGTCGCAAGTAATCGTGGCGCTGCGATCCACGGTTTACCGCGCCGAGCTCGGCGTGGCGGATATCGACCGCGCCTACTACGCCGAGCACTCACTGACGCTCGCGCGGCATCCCTCCGAGACCGACGAGCGCATGATGGTGCGCCTGCTGGCCTTCGCGCTGTTCGCGGCCGAGCGCCTGGAGTTCGGGCGTGGCCTGTCTTCCGAAGACGAAGCAGATCTGTGGGAGCGTGACCTGACGGGTGCGGTTACACACTGGATCGATGTCGGCCTGCCGGACCCGCGCGATGTGCGCCGCGCATGCAGCAAGGCCGCTCGCGTCAGCGTGCTGGCCTACGGCCGGACGGCGTCGATGTGGTGGGACAAAGCCACAGGCGACTTGCAGCGCTTCGACCACCTGGAGGTGTGGCAGTTGTCTGTGGATGACGGTGCAGCACTGGCTGCCCAGGCAGCCAAGACCATGGAGGTTCGCTGCACGATCCAGGAGGGCGTGCTGTACTGGTCGGGTGGTGGCAGTGATCTGCAGATCCAGCTTCAGCGCCTGAAGTGACGCCTCCGTAACCCGAAGAGAAAGGCCCCGTCATGACGGGGCCTTTCTCATTGCGGATGACGGCGTTGCTTCAGCTGCGGAAGTTGAACATCGGGTCGAGCTGCACGCATTTCGTCTGTACCCTGAATACGGCATAGGTCAGCGCATTGAGCGGATTGTCGCGGCCGAGGTTGGCTACGTCGCGCGCATCCAGATTGGCGGGCGCAAGCAGGCCGAAGGTGGGGTAGAACACTGCGTCTGCAGCCGCCAGTGCGGCGTGGTCACGGCCGCGCGCCATGATGCAGTAGCCGGGGTTCAGCGCGCCAAGGCGGATGCGTGGGTTACCACCGGTGAACTCGTCGTGTGCCCGCTGTGTCAGTGCCAGGCGCATCGGTGCGCTGCGGAACAGCACCTCGTGGTCTTCGTCCGCCAGCCGCCCGAGCAACTCGTCGATGAGGCCGATGGCCGTCGTGGTGACTGCCGGGAAGCCGAGCACCGAAGTCAGGGCTGTGCCAGCGCCGCTGCCGAGGAAGCCGAACAGTTTTTTCCACCACGCTGGCTCTTCGTGCTTCACCACCTCGAAGCTCAGGTTGCCGAGGCCGCCCGGAATCTCGATCGGTCGATTGCCGAACGCACGGTTCAGGTCGGCCTGTAGCTCCTTGGTCTGTGCCGGGCGTGCGGACTGTTCGTTGTACAGCTTCAGGCCGGCCGCGACCGCCCAGAAGGCGGTATCGAAGTAGCGGTCGATGGACTCGGGGTCCTTGCCGAAGTTGATGCGCATCGTGGCGCGAGTGCCGGGCTCCACGTCCTCGCCAGCGCCGAGGTGGAAGGCCGTCAGCGACAGCCGGCTGACGATGTCTGGCGTCGCATCGCTGCCTGCGAGTTGTGGCGTGACGGATTCGGTCGACAGGATGGCCGGGCCCGTCGGGTCGTTGCCAAGCTGGAAGACGACGAACTGGTTGGCGAGATCGTCGTCAGAGGGCCGCACGCCATCGTCACGGCGGAACGGCAGCTCGTCAGGACGGCTATCGTCGCCGCTGCCGAATCGCGGGCCGCGCGCAGCGCGCGCCACCGGCGCAGCCGTGTCCGCAATGCCGGTCAGGGTCTGGTCAAGCCGGTGCGAGAAGAGGGCGCTCATGCTCAGTCCAGCACCTTGAATTTGCGGGCGCCGCGCGAGCCGTAGATCTGCGGGTTCTGCGGCAGGCTGGTGGAGGGCAGGTAGGCGCGCACTTCCTTGAACCATGCCTCGTAGGTTGCGGGCTTGCGTTCGGCCAGCACCTTCAGTGCGTAGTAAGTGAAGGCGCCGTTGGGGCGGCCGCGGAAGCTGGTGTCCCAGCTGAATTCCACGTCCGTGCAGCCGGACAGCAGCAGGTCGCCCCCGGTACGGCTCATGCCGCCACTGAGGACCGGCGGTTTGACCGGCTTCAGCAAGGTGACCTGCGAGGGCTTCATCCACGCGGCGGGCGGGGCGAAGCGCGCCTTCGGTGCACCGGCATCGACGTCGCTGTCGTCGCCACGGGTCACCGAGCCAGAGTGGCAGCTGTCCGATATAAGAACGATGCGAACGCCCGCTGCGCGGGTGCCGAAGATGGCGTGGATCTCGTCGTCCAGCAGCGCGCCGGCAGTCGTCAGGTCGTGCGGGCACCAGCCTTCGTCGCGCGCATCGGTTTCGTCGCCGGACTCATCCGGCACCCAGGTGCCGTGACCGGAGTACGTAATGACCACGGTGTCGCCCTTCTTCGCGCCGCCGATCAGTGTGGACAGCCCGTCGACCAGTGCTGCGCGGGTGGCCTGTGCGTCCAGCAGGGTCTTCACCGTGAAGCCGCGGCCGCTGAGCATCGCCGACCAGTCGTGGGCGTCGTTGACGCAACCGGCCAGCTTGCCGACGGCGGAAGGGTAGTCGTTGATGCCGATGCACAGTGCGCTGCGGGCCATGGTTGTCTCCTCGGGGGCTGCGTGAAGGTTGCGATGGATGGGATGCGCTATTGATAGCCAGCCACGCATCCGGCGTCAAAGACCTTAAGGGCAGGCGCGTGCTTGCCGGGGCGTGGCTGCCCGGATGGTCGTCGCCCGCGCGACGCCACATATACTGCGAGCCTGCGGATCAGGGAGGTGGATGTGGAGTTGTCAGTGGTGGCAGTGCTGGGGCTGGTGGCTATCGGTCTGGTGTGGCTCATCGTGCTGGGCCTGCTGGCGGGGCGGCGCGCGCAAGCACAGGCCGAGGCGCTGGGGCGCCGTGTCGAGGAGTTGCTCGCACAGGGGCACCGCGGCATGTTGAGCGACCTGCATGCCGGCCTGGATCGCCAGGGCGACCGTATCACCACCGCGCAGACCGACAGCGCGGAGCGTCTGCGCGCGCTTGTAGGTGAGGAGCTGCGCGCCACCCGTGAGGCGATGGCTCGCCTGCAGCTCAACCTGACCCAGCAGCAGGAGGCGTTGAAGACGGCGATGATCGGCCAGACCATGGAGAAGCTGGGCGAGGTGTCGCGCGCCGACCGCGAGCTGCTGCAGGATGGCTTGCGCCAGGCGTCGATGCAGCTGGGCAGCAACGTGGAGTTGCTGACGCGCACGCTCAACGAGCGGCTCGATGCCATCTCCGGTGTCGTGCATCAGCGTCTGGACGAAGGCTTCAGGAAGACCAACGAGACCTTTGCCAGTGTCATGGCGCGGCTGGCCACCATCGACGAGGCGCAGAAGAAGATCGGCGATCTGACCACCAACGTCGTCAGCCTGCAGGAGTTGCTGGGTGACAAGCGTTCGCGTGGCGCCTTCGGCGAAGTGCAGCTGGAAGCGCTGGTGCGCAACGTGCTGCCGCCGGATGCCTTCAGCTTCCAGCACACCCTGTCCAACGCGGCGCGTGCCGACTGCGTACTGCGCTTGCCGGAGCCCACCGGCATGGTGGCGGTGGATGCCAAGTTTCCGCTGGAGAACTACCACCGGATGTTCGACGAGGCGCTGGCCGAGTCCGACCGCAAGTCCGCGCAGACGGCCTTCAAGGCGGACGTGAAGCGGCACGTGGATGCCATCGCCAACAAGTACATCGTGGCGGGCGAGACTTCCGACGGCGCGGTGATGTTCCTGCCGGCGGAGGCGGTGTTCGCCGAAGTGCATGCCTACCATCCGGACCTCGTCAGCTATGCGCAGGCCCGGCGCGTGTGGATCGTGTCGCCCACCACCCTGATGGCAGTGCTGAATACTGCGCGCGCCGTGCTGAAGGACGTGGAGACGCGCAAGCAGATCCACCTCATCAAGGATGCGCTCGGCAAGCTGTCGAAGGATTTCTCGCGCTTCGACGAGCGCATGGCGGCACTGGCGCGGCACATCGACCAGGCCAACAAGGACGTGCAGGAAGTGCATGTTTCCAGCCGCAAGATTTCCGGCCATTTCATGCGCATCGAATCCGTGCAGCTCGAAGACGTGCCCCAAGCACTCGCCACGCCCGACGATCCTGCGCAGTGACACTGCGCTGTAGCAACATGACCGTGATTCCCGGTTGCATGCTCGCCGCTGCGCGATCATGCTGCGTGCTCGCATCGAGCAGGGCGGGAGGCCCGATATGAACGCACAGTCCAGCACCCGCTCCGGGCCCTCTGCCTGGTTGTGGCTCACGCTTGCCGCCGCTTCCATCATGGTGGTGACCATGGGCTCGCGGCAATCGCTGGGCCTCTTCGTGTCGCCGCTCAACACGGCGACCGGCCTGGGCATCGCCAGCATCAGTTTCGCCATGGCGATCGGCCAGTTCATGTGGGGTGCGGTGCAACCGGTGGCCGGGGCGCTGTCAGAGCGCTACGGGCCGGCACCGGTACTGGCTGCCGGCCTCGTTGTCCTGGCGCTTGGTAATGCGCTGACGCCGTTCATGGACTCGACCTGGGGGCTGTGTCTCACCATCGGCGTACTGACCGCAGCGGGTTCCGGCGCCGGCAGCTTCTCGGTGCTGATCGGCGCGGTGGCGCAGCGCATTCCGGCCGAACGTCGCGGCATGGCCTCCGGCATCATCAATGCGGGCGGCTCCTTCGGGCAGTTCATCTTTGCGCCGATCCTTCAGGGGCTGATCCTCGCCGTCGGCTGGATGGGCGCCATGTGGTCGCTGGCGCTGGTGTCACTGGCGGCGCTGCCGCTGATCCGTGTGTTGCGGCCCGGCACGCCTGCAGTCCATGCAGCCGCACAAGCCCCCGCGCCACCCGGTGGCCTGCGCACCGCAGTGCGCGAGGCGCTGCGTGACCGCAGCTACTTGTTGCTGCATGCCGGCTTCTTCACCTGCGGTTTCCACATCGCGTTCCTGGTGACCCACCTGCCGGGTGAAGTGGACCTGTGCGGCCTGCCTGCGACGGTGGCGAGCTGGTCGCTGGCCATCATCGGCGCAGCGAACATCTTCGGCAGCCTGCTGGCCGGTTGGTGGGTACAGCGTTACCGCAGCAAGATGGTGCTGTTCTGGATGTACGCCTCGCGCGCGCTGCTGGTGCTGATCTATCTCGCAGCGCCGAAGACGGAGCTGACCTTCTACCTGTTCGCCGCCGGGCTCGGCTTCACCTGGCTGGCGACGGTGCCGCCCACTGCCGGCGTGGTCGGCAAGCTGTTCGGTACGCGCTACCTCGCCACCCTGTTCGGGCTGACCCTGTTGTCCCATCAGATCGGTGGTTTTCTGGGGGCCTGGCTGGGTGGCGTCGCCATCACCGAGTTGGGCAGCTATGACGCCATGTGGTGGATCGACGCGGGACTCGCCGCGATCGCGGCGCTGTGCAACCTGCCGATCCGCGAGGAGAAAATCGTCAGGGCTGCGACGGCCTGATCTGTCGCAGGAGGCGGATCAGGCTTCGCGTGCCTGCAGCGCGTGGCCGTCCCACTCCAGCCAGGTGGCCTTGTCGTGCCAGTCGGCCAGCACCCAGCGGACACAGGCCCGACCGTCCACGACCAGATCGTGGCGAGCGGGGCGGTGCGTGTGGCCGTGGATCATCCAACTGGCGCCGCTGTCCCGGAAAACCTGCGCGATGGCGTCGTCATTGACGTCCATGATGCGCATTTCCTTGAACTGCTTGGCGTTGCCGATCTGGTTGCGTACACCCCGGGTGATCTTCAGGCGTAGCGAAAACGGCAGCATGCGGAACACGAACTGCCGCCAGGGCGAGCGCACTTTGGCGCGGAAACGCTGGTAGGAAACATCGTCGGTGCACTGGGCGTCGCCGTGGAGCAGAACCGTCCTGTGGCCGCCAAGCTCGATCTGCGCTGGCTCCTCCACGATCTGCAGGCCGCAGCGTCTGGCAAATTTCCGGCCGAGCAGGAAATCGCGGTTGCCGATGACCAGTCTGATATCCACCCCCGCACTGCGTAGCGCCACAAGCGCGTCGGCTATGCGCCGGTTGAAAGGCGTGTCCACCTCTTCATCGCCCGTCCAGAACTCGAAGAGATCTCCGAGTATCCACAGCGCTTGCCCTTGCCGTACCGGCCCCGCCAGGAAGTCCAGGAAGGCCTTGGCGGTGGCGGGGCGCGACTCGTCGAGGTGCAGGTCGGAAATGAAGTAGATCACGGCAAGTCTGATCGATTGGTGTGGCGCAGTGCGCCGGGGCAGGGAGGCATGACCTCGTAACGGCAACGCCGGCACAAGGCCGGCGTCCGGGGCAATGCGACCACTCGGGTGGCAGGCTGGTCAGGCGATGACTTCGGCCTTCTCGATGACCACTGCTTCGGCCGGCACGTCCTGATGGAAGCCGCTGCGGCCGGTCTTCACGCCCTTGATCTTGTTCATGACATCCAGGCCTTCGCTGATCTTGCCGAACACGCAGTAGCCCCAGCCTTGCACGCTTTCGTTGCGGAAGTTCAGGAAGTCGTTGTCGGCCACGTTGAGGAAGAACTGCGCGGTGGCGGAGTGCGGGTCGCTGGTGCGCGCCATGGCAATGGTGCCGATGTCGTTCTTCAGGCCGTTGCTGGCCTCGTTCTTGATCGGGTCCTGGGTGGACTTCTGTTCCATGTCGGGAGTGAAGCCACCGCCCTGGATCATGAAGCCATTGATGACACGGTGGAAGATGGTGCCGTCATAGTGGCCGGACTCGACGTAGGACAGGAAGTTCTTGACGGTTTCCGGTGCCTTCTCGGCATCCAGTGCAATGACGATCTCGCCGTGGTTGGTGGTGAGCTTGACGGTGGACATTGGGGGTTCTCCTGTCGATCTGTGAAAAAAGCTGAGGGCCGCAGTTGCGGCCCGGGGGCAATCAAGGATAGGCGCGGACGCGGGTCTGCGCTCAGGGTTTCTTCGGTGTGTTCTTGGCGGCGTTGGCGTCCGGCAATACCCGGGCGGTCGTGACGAGGATGGGGGTGCGCGGCACGTCGTCCATGCCGCCGGCGTTACCGGTGGGCACGGTGGCCATCTTGCTCACTACGTCCATGCCTTCCACCACTTTGCCGAACACGGCGTAGCCGTGGCCGTCCGGTTGCGGGTGGTTGAGCATGCCGTTGTTGTTCAGGTTGATATAGAACTGCGAGGTGGCCGAGTTGGGGTCACCGGTGCGGGCCATCGCCAGGGTGCCGGTGTCGTTCTTCAGGCCGTTCTTCGATTCCAGCGCGATCGGCTTGCGTACCGGCTTCTGGTTCATGCCCTTGTCGAAGCCGCCGCCCTGGGCGACGAAGCCGGGGATCACGCGGTGGAATACGGTGCCGTCGTAGTGCTTGTCATTCACGTACTGCAGGAAGTTGGCCACCGACAGCGGTGCCTTCTCCGCGTACAGCTCCACCGTGAAACTGCCCAGCGAGGTTTCGAACTTCACGCGTGGGTCGGCAGCGTGGGCGACGAAGCTGGCGCAGGCTGCAAGGGCGCACAGCAGGCGCGCAGTGAAGCGTGTGGCGGAACTGTTGCGGACGTGGGTCAGGCTCAAGAGGCGACTCCTTCGTAGATGATTTTCCAGGCGCTGCCTTCGCGTACCCAGTACTGGCGTTTGCGGGCGACGTTGTTCAGGTTGTTGCTGCGGTAGTCCTGCTCGAAGGCAACCACCACCATGTCCTTGCCGGGGTTGCGGAACATGCTGAGCGCGCGCAGGTCGATCTCGATGAAGTCCTTGCTGGCATTGACCTGCTGCTTCTGCTTGGACCACGCCGCGAGATCCTGGTTGCCGCTCTTGAAATCCTTCGAGTAGTGGCTGAGGTAACGGCCGGTGTCGCGGCTTTCCCAGTCCTTGCGCCACTGCTCGATGGTGGCGCTGAGCGAGCTGCGTTCGCTTTGCCAGTCATCCAGCGACAGCCATTCCACCCCTTCGCTGATGATGAAGGGCGTGCGGCCTGCCTGCATGTAGCCGGAGATGGCGCGGAAATCCTGGTTGGAGATCACCACGCAGCCTTCGGAAGCAAGCGGTGGACGGGCATAGGTGTCGGAGGGCACGCCATGCAGCCAGATGCCGTAGCCGGTCTTGCCCTCGCGCTTGTCCCATTCGTTGGGGTAGTTGATCGGGAAGGCGCCGGCGCCGTAGAAGTCGCCGATCTTCTCGCGCGGGATGAAGCCGGTGACGTGATAGACCCCCAGCGGCGTCTTGTTGTCACCCTCGCGCATCTTGTTGGAGCCGGCCTTGCCCTGGCTCGCGTAGTAGTCGGCCACGAAGACCGGACGGCCGTTCTCGTTGCGGTAGATGTACAGGCGCGAGCGCTGGGTATCGACCACCACGGCGTACTTCTGGTCCGCCTCCATCTGTAGCAGATAGCGCGGCACCTGGGTGTCGGCGGGGCGGTTGCGGTAGCCCTTGAGGCGGGCGATGGCTTCGAGGCGCAGGTCACGCAGGCGGTCACCGCCTTCCGGCACGTCGCCAAAGGTGGTCAGCGGGCGGGCGCGGGCCAGCAGCAGGTCGCCCTGGATCAGCCAGCCCAGGCGGAAATTGGGGTAGGCCTTGAGCAGGGCGTTGGTGCGGTCGAGCGCGAGGCCCAGCTTGTTGTTGTCGATGTCGCGCAGGATCAGCGCCAGCGTGGCGTCCGGCCCCGCGTCCGAAATACCGGCTCGCAGACCGGTCGGCGCGCCGGTAGGGCCGGCGGCGAACAGGGCGAGGCAACCCAGCGCCATCGGCAGCAGCCGGCGCAGGGCGGGGGTGATGCGATTCATGGACTGCAATTAGTTCACGCGTTCCTGCTGGATCTGCCAGCGCCCGTTGCGGCGTACCAGCTCCAGCGTCTTGTTGCTGTTGGCGTTCAGGCCCGGAGCCGTGTACGCCTGGCGGAACTGGGCAGTGGCCTGCTCGCCATTCACCTTGATACGGATATTCGACAGGGCGACTTTAATCGTGCCGGGCTTGTCGATGCGCGCGCGGCGTTCCTTTTCCCAGTCCGCGCGGCTGGCCTTGCCGGGCACCGCGAAGTCGCGGGCGTAGAAGGCGAGGTAGTCCTTGACGTCCTTGCGCGCCCAGGCCTCGGCCCAGGCCAGCACCATCTTGCGGGCCTCGTCTTCGCTGTCGGCCGTTGCCGGCGCAGGCTTTTCGGCCGGTGCAGGGGTGGGGGCGGCGATCGGTCTGGTGGCCGGTGCGGGGGCTGCGGCCGGCGGAGGCGGTGCCACCGGGGCAGGCTTCGCTGCCGGAGCAGGGGTTGCAGCGGGAGGCGCAGCCGGGGTCGGCGCGGCGGCGACCACCGGCGGTCTGGCCGGCTGGGCGGCAACTGCCGGCGGAGGTGCGACAGGCGCCGGGGCGCCGGGCTTGCTGCCCACCGAGATGATCTCGCGGATCAGCCCCAGCTTGGCCTGGGTGCTGGGGTTGGCGGCGTCCAGTTGCAGCGCGCGGTCATAGGCCTGACGCGCCATCTTGGTGTACAGGTCGCCGAGGTTCTCGTGGGCGATGGAGTACGACGGATGGGTGCGGATGGCCATCTCCAGCGCCGCCTTGGCCTTGTCGTACTGCTTCTGCTGGGCGTAGATCACCGCCAGGTTGTTGTACGGCTCGGGCAACTCGGGCGCCTCCTCGGTGAGCTTGAGGAAGACCTGGGCAGCTTCGTCCAGGCGGTTCAGCTCGGTCAGCGCCACGCCTTTCAGGAAGCGGGTCTTGCGGTCCTTGGGGTTGGCCACGAGGTCGCGGTCGGCGCGGTCCAGTGCCTGGGTGAACTGGCCCTGCCTGATCAGGTTCTGGACGTCTTCCGGCGCGGCGATCACTGACGAGGCAGACAAGGCCACGGAAAGGGCCAGGAGGCAGGCTGCAACAGGCTTGGAGCGGCGGCTGGTCATTGAGCGCATTGTGGTAGAGTCGGTCGCAGGTTGCCGGGGGCGAACCCGGCAAATGGCGCGATTCTACTGTAGTCGCGGGGGCACGCCCATCGGCGCTTGCCACTCCGCCGACAGCCCCGGCGCCGGTGTGCGCCTCGCGCAACACAGCGGTCGGGACGACACAACACCGATAAAAATGCTGCGCATCTACAACACGCTCAAGCGCGAAAAGCAGGACTTCACTCCCATCGAACCCGGCAAGGTCCGCATGTATGTCTGCGGCCTGACCGTCTACGACTACTTCCACGTCGGCAATGCCCGCACCCTGACCGTCTTCGACATGGTCTTCCGCTGGCTGCGTGCTACCGGCTACGACGTGAAGTACGTGCGCAACATCACCGACGTCGATGACAAGATCATCGATCGTGCCAATAAGAACGGCGAGTCCATCGAGGCGCTGACCGAGCGCATGGTCGCCGCCATGCACGAGGACTGCGACCGCCTGGGCATGCTGCGCCCCAGCGCCGAGCCGCGTGCCACCGCGCACATCGACAACATGCTCGGCATCATCGGCGAGCTGGTGGAGAAGAAGCGCGCCTACCCCGCCGACAATGGCGACGTGTACTACGCCGTCCGTGAGTTCCCGGGCTACGGCAAGCTCTCCGGCAAGTCCATCGACGACCTGCGCGCTGGCGAGCGGGTGGCGGTGGATGGCCACAAGCGCGACCCGCTGGACTTCGTGCTGTGGAAGGCGGCCAAGCCGCAGGAGCCGCACTGGTGCTCTCACTACGGGAACGGCCGTCCCGGCTGGCATATCGAGTGTTCCGCGATGAGCCGCGCCGAGCTGGGCGACACCCTGGACATCCACGGCGGTGGCTGGGACCTGCAGTTCCCGCACCACGAGAACGAGATTGCGCAGAGCGAAGGCGCCAGCGGCAAGGAATTCGTGCGCTACTGGATGCACGCGGCCTTCCTCAACATGGACAACGAGAAGATGTCCAAGTCGTTGGGAAATGTGTTCACAACGCGAGAGATCCTCAACAAGCTGGACCCGGTGCAGGGCGGCGAGGTGCTGCGCTACTTCCTGCTGCGTGGTCACTACCGCAGCGAGATCAACTACACCTGGGACACGCTGCTGGACGCCCGCGCCTCGCTGCTGGCCTTCTACAACACGCTGCGCGAAGTGCCGCCGGCAGCCGATGCCGACATCGACTGGAGCCTGCCGCAGGCCAGGGCGTTCCGTGACGCGATGGACGACGATTTCCACACCGCTCAGGCCTTTGCCGTGCTGCACGAGTTGCGCGGCGAAGTGAACCGCACGCGCTCGCCGGAACTGGCCGGTTTGCTGCGCGCACTGGGCGGCACGGTCGGCCTGTTGCAGCAGGACGCCGCCCGCTTCGTGCAGGGCGGTGCGGTGCAGGGGGGCGATGCGGCCGAGATCGACGCGCTGATCGCTGCCCGTGTCGAGGCCAAGAAGAACCGCAATTTTGCCGAGGCCGACCGCATCCGCGACGAGATCAAGGCGCGCGGCATCGTGCTGGAAGACAGTCCGCAGGGCACGACCTGGCGACGTGCCTGAAGCCCGGGCGATCTGGCGTGCGCTTCGTGCGCTGGATCAAGCCGGGACGCCGTAGCGCCTGGCCACGCTTCATTTCGCCCGGCGGCGGTCGCTAACTCCGGGACACTGCATCGCGGTGTTCAGGTTCCGCCCCGGTGTGGGTGGTGAGTCGTTTGTACTTGTTGCTGTCATCTTCGGGAGAACGTGGGCATGCAAGTGATTCTGGTGGCGAACCCCAAGGGGGGCGTGGGCAAGAGCACCCTGGCAACCAACCTCGCCGGCATGCTGGCGCACCGCGGCGAGGATGTCCGCGTCATGCTGGGCGATACCGACCGCCAGCAATCCACCCGCCACTGGCTGGCCCGCCGACCGAAGGGGCTGCCCGCCATCTCCGGCTGGGATATCGAGGCCGGCCAGCCCGCCAAGCCGCCGCGGGGCACCACGCACGCCGTGCTGGACACGCCGGCCGCCCTGCATGGCGGGGCACTGAAGGATCTGCTGAAGCGTGCCGACCGGCTGGTGGTGCCGCTGCAACCCTCGATGTTCGACATCCTCGCGACCCGCGATTTCCTGAACGAGCTGGCCGAGTTCAAGGCCTCGCATGGCTTGCCGATCGGGCTGGTCGGCATGCGGCTGGACCCACGTACCCGCTCGGCCGAGCAGTTCCTGCGCTTCGTCCAGACCACCGGCCTGCCGCTGATCAGCGCCCTGCGCGACACCCAGAACTATGTGCATCTTGCGGCGTACGGGATGACGGTGTTCGACGTGGGCACCATCCGCGTCGAGAAGGACCGCGAGCAGTGGCAGGCCATTGACCACTGGGTTGCCTAGACGACGGCCTTGGCTGTCCGCCCGCTTCCATCCCCCTGAATCGCCAGATCACGCTGGCGACACCCCCCATGCAGTTCGTCGCTTGTTCGCTTGATGCTCACGGCGCGGCCATCCTGGCCATCTTCAACGAAGCCATCGTCAACTCCACTGCGCTCTACGACTACCAGCCGCGACCGCCCGAGAGCATGCCCGGCTGGTTCAAGGCCAAGGAGGCCGGGCACTTTCCGGTCATCGGTGCTGTCGATGCAACAGGGCAGTTGCTTGGTTTCGCCAGTTACGGGAGCTTCCGCGCCTGGCCGGCGTACAAGTACTCGGTCGAACACTCGGTCTATGTGCATCACGCGCATCGCGGCAAGGGCCTCGGCCGCGCCTTGCTGCAGCAGCTGATTGCGGCTGCGGTCGCGCAGCAGTACCACGTGATGATCGGCGGCATCGACATGGAGAACCGCGGCAGCATCGCGTTGCATGAAGCGCTGGGCTTCACGCATGCCGGCACGATCCGGCAGGCGGGTTTCAAGTTCGGTCGCTGGCTGGATCTCGGCTTCTACCAGCTGGTACTGGCAACGCCAGTGCAGCCGGTGGATGGCTAGTTGGCAGATCGGCGGGGCAGACAGGCGGACATGCCGATCGGCATGCACCGTTCTGGCCGGTGTGACCGGTGGGTGCTCCCCCCGATGGTGCGGCAGGACAGCGGTTTCGCAAGCTTTGCACTGGAAACGGCAGGGGCTTGCTTGGCACGGTTCTCGCTGATACACAGGTAGATGTGCAGCGCAGCATGAGGAGGAGTCCTTGAGCCCCACGGCAAACCGCAAGGAGGCGTCCGCCTCCTATTCGAAGTTCTACGACGAGATGCATCTGCCCGACGGCAGCGTCCGTCCGTACTACGCCGGCTACCAGAAATGGCTGGACGGCGTATCTGCCGAGCGCATGGCCCGCAAGCGCCAGGAAGCGGACGCACTGTTTCACCGCTTCGGCATCACCTTCGCGGTGTACGGCGAGGAAGAGGGCGCCGAGCGCCTGATCCCCTTCGACGTCATTCCCCGCATCATTCCGGCGGACGAGTGGCAGAAGCTCGCGGCGGGCCTGCGCCAGCGCATCAAGGCACTCAACGCCTTCATCGCCGACATCTACCACGACCAGGAGATCATCAAGGCCGGCAAGATCCCGCCCGAGCAGGTGCTGTCCAATGCGCAGTACCGGCCCGAGATGCAGGGCGTCGATGTTCCCAATGGCATCTACGCCGCCATCGCCGGCGTGGACATCGTGCGTGCCGGCGCTGGCGAGTACTACGTGCTGGAAGACAACCTGCGCGTGCCCTCCGGCGTCAGCTACATGATCGAGGACCGCCGCATGATGATGCGGCTGTTCCCGGAGCTCTTCAATCGCCACCGTGTCGCTCCGGTGGAGCACTACCCCGACCTGCTGCTCGATACGCTGCGCAGCGTCGCGCCCAAGGGCGTGCCTGACCCCAACGTGGTGGTGCTGACGCCCGGCAGCTACAACAGCGCCTACTTCGAGCACGCCTTCCTGGCGCAGCAGATGGGCGTGGAGCTGGTGGAAGGGCAGGATCTCTTCGTGCGCGACGGCCAGGTCTTCATGCGCACCACCCAGGGTCCGCAGCGCGTGGATGTCATCTATCGCCGCATCGACGACGACTTCCTCGATCCGCTCGCCTTCCGTCCGGACTCCATGCTCGGCGTGCCCGGCCTGCTCAACGCCTACCGCGAGGGTGGCGTGACACTGGCCAACGCCATCGGGACCGGCGTGGCGGATGACAAATCCATCTACCCCTACGTGCCGGACATGGTGCGCTTCTACCTGGGCGAGGAGCCGCTGCTCAACAACGTGCCCACCTACATGCTGCGCAAACCGGACGATCTGGCCTACGTGCTGGAACACCTGCCGGAACTGGTGGTCAAGGAAGTACACGGTGCCGGCGGCTACGGCATGCTGGTCGGCCCGGCCTCCACCAAGGCGGAGATCGAGGCCTTCCGGGAACGCATCATCGCCGCGCCGGAGAAGTACATCGCCCAGCCAACGCTGGCCTTGTCCACCTGCCCGACTTTCGTGGAGGCCGGCATCGCACCGCGCCACATCGATCTGCGGCCTTTCGTGCTGTCGGGCAACGAGGTGCGCTTCGTACCCGGCGGGCTGACCCGCGTGGCGTTGAAGGATGGATCGCTGGTGGTGAATTCCTCGCAGGGCGGGGGTACCAAGGACACCTGGGTTCTGGAGGCCTGACATGCTGAGCCGCACCGCCGACCACCTGTACTGGATGTCCCGCTACATCGAGCGCGCCGAAAACCTCGCGCGTTTGCTCGACGTGAACAACCGCATGTCGCTGATGCCACAGAGCGAGCGCGAAGTGGAGCGCATGTGGATCGCCACGCTCGATTCCATCGGCTTGCTGGACGCCTATCACCAGCGCCACGAGGACGTCACGCCCAACGACGTGCTGCGCTTCATGACGCTGGACCGCGACAACCCCGGCAGCATCTACAGCTGCCTGCGCAGCGCGCGCGAGAACGCACACGCCGTGCGCGGCACGCTGACCAGCGAGCTGTGGGAGATCACCAACGCCACCTGGCTCAAGCTGCGCAACTACTCGCTGGACCAGATGGATGTCGATGGCGCCGAGCAGTTCTTCGAGTGGGTGAAGATGCGCTCGCACCAGTCGCGTGGTTGCACCTTCGGCACCATGATGCGCGACGACTCCACCAGCTTCCTGCGCCTGGGGACTTTCGTGGAGCGTGCCGACAACACCGCCCGCCTGCTCGATGTGAAGTACCGCTTCATCAGCGAAGCGCCGCGCCGCGACGAAGCCGGCGAGTACTACCAGTGGAGCGCGCTGCTGCACTGCGTGTCGGCCTTCGAGATCTACCGCCGCGTCTATCGCGACCAGATTACCCCCACCCGCGTGGCCGAGCTGCTGGTGCTGCGCCAGGACATGCCGCGCTCGCTGGCCTACTGCATGGACGAAGCCTATGGCTGGCTGCAGCGCGTGGCCAACCAGCGCTCGCGCGAAACCGAAAGACGCGTCGGCGAGCTGGCCTCGCAACTGCGCTTCGGTCGTGTCGAGGATGTCTTCAAGGGTGGGCTGCACAGTTTCCTGACGACCTTCATCACCCGCGTCAACGATCTGGGCAACCGGATCGCCAGCGACTTCCTCGTCCCGATCACGAGTTGAGACGAGAGCCGAGAAAAGCGCCTCAAGGAGAGTAACGATGCTCTACCAGATCCGTCACGAAACCCGCTGCCGCTTCGACAGCCCGGCCACCTACAGCATCCACAAGCTTCGCGTGACGCCGCGCGAGGACGCCGGGCAGCGCCTCAAGCGCAGCCAGATCATTGCGCCGGCCCGCTGCAGCAAGAGCCACGACGTGTGGGGCAACACCGCCCACCTGATGACGCTGACCGCGCCGCACGACGAGATCGATGTCATATCGCTGTCGACGCTGGAGACGGTGGACGCCGGTCCGCAGCTCGCTGCGCATGGTGGCCTGGCGCCGCTGGCCTTCCTCGCCGAGACGCCGCTGACCGCGCCGGACGAGGGCCTGCGCGAATTCGCCATGCAGCACCTGGGCGGTAGTGGCAGCAATCGCCTGGGCGCGGTGCGCGAGTTCCTGTCCGCGGTGACGGAGCGCGTGCAACTGGCCGCAGCCCCCTGCGAAGGTGCCCGCCCGGCCTTTGCGCGCGGCAACGGTGCCTCCTGCGACCAGACCCACGTCTTCCTCGCAGCCTGTCGCGCCGCCAGCATTCCGGCTCGCTTCGTCAGCGGCTACCTGCTGTCGGAACTGGACCACGCTACCGGCCATGCCTGGGCGGACGTGTGGCTGGGCGCCGACTACGGCTGGATCAGCTTCGACGTCAGCAATGCACGCCTGGCCGATGGCAACCTGGTCCGCCTCGCGGTCGGGCGCGACCGGCTGGAAGCCTGCTCGCTGCGTGGTTCGCACCAGGGGGGTGGTGTGGAGGCGGTGGAAGAGCGCATCAGCGTGACGCGGGTGCGCAACTAGACGGCGCGCTTACGGACCAAGTCCTTACGCACTAAGCTTTCATCCAGGACGACGGGGCGCCGCAGCAGGTGCCCCGTGTTTTTGTAGACGGCCCGTTTCACGGCGGGCGCTTCGACGAGAGAGGCCAAAGATGACCTACTGCGTGGGCATGAACCTGGATGACGGGCTGGTGTTCCTGTCGGACTCCCGCACCAATGCGGGCGTAGACAACATCAACACCTTCCGCAAGATGAACGTCTTCGAGCGGCCGGGCGAGCGGGTCATGCTGCTGATGACTTCCGGTAACCTCGCCATTACCCAGACCGTGGTGACACTGCTCAAGGAGCAGATGGCCTCCCACGATGCGAAGCTCAGCCTGTGGAACGTGCCCAACATGTTCGAGGCCGCGCGCGTGGTGGGCGACGCGATGCGCGAGGTGTACCGGCGTGACGCCGAGGCCTTGCAGCACTTCGGTGTCGACTTCTCCGCCAATGTCGTACTCGGCGGGCAGATATTCGGTGAGTCGCCGCGGTTGTTCCAGGTTTATTCCGCTGGCAACTTCATCGAGTCCACCGAAGAGACGCCGTACTTTCAGATCGGCGAAACGAAATACGGCAAGCCGATCATCGACCGCGTGCTGCGTCCTGAAACGCCCTTGCCGGTAGCTGCCAAGTGCGCGCTGATCTCGATGGACTCCACCATCCGCTCCAACCTGTCGGTCGGCCTGCCGCTGGATCTGGTGGTGGTGCGCACCAACGAATGCAAGGTGGCGATCCACCAGAAAGTGGACGCCGAAGACCCGTACTTCCGCATGATCCGCAGCCGCTGGGGTGAGGCCTTGCGCGAGGCCTTCGTGCATCTGCCCGAACCTGACTGGCAATAGCGCAGGCATCCGTTCCGCAAGCACCTGCCGCGGCAAGTGCTTGCGTGGCGGACGGGGTCAGCCGAAGACCAGCACACCCACCAGGATCAGCACGCCACTGACCATCATGTAGGTCGGGGCGCGATTCGCCGGTTTGCGCGGCCGGGCGGCGCGTGCGCGGGCCTGCTTCTCCATCTGCTCCTTCAGCGAACGCACGCGTTTGCTCTTGGGGGCAGGTGCTTCGTCCGGCACCACCTCGGTCGGTGGTGCGGTCGTCACCGACGTCGACATCGCCGTTACGAACGAGGTCGCGGGCTCGGCAACCGCCGGGGCGGCCGCCAGTTCGGCGCTGTTGTAGGCCGCCGCGTAGAAGGACAAGGCATGGTCGAGCTGGGTCGGCGTGTACATGTCCGCCTTGTCCGGATCGAAGCCGGACTCGGACAGCGCGCGCGGCGCCGGCATTGCGGAAGCGGCGGGCGTGGAAGGCGGAGCACTGGCTGCCTCCGGCTCGCGCTCGATGCGCACGTGCAGGCCGATGGTCAGCAGTTCCTTCACATAGGCCTTGGTTTCCTCCGCCGGCAGGTTGCGCTTGAGATACAGCGTGCGGCCGGAGAAGAGCTGGTCGACCTGCGTCGGGGCCAGCCCCAGGCGCGAGGATGCGCGGGTACGGACGAGTGCCGGCCGCCGTCCGGGCAGGATATCGCCCCGGAATACGATTCTGTAGAGCACAGTCATGGTGGTCTTTGTTGTTGTAATGGTCTGCGCAAGGCTCTGATCGCGTTGCCTGACGATCCCCCCTTCGCCTTGCGCGAGCAGAGTCTGCCACCACCCATGGCAACTCTGCGAGTGACGCTGATCAGCGGATGCAATCTGTCACATTGCTTTGCCGCCGGTCCCCGGAAGCCGACCGCACGCCTCCGGATGTGTTTGTGGAAAGCCTTGCTGGAAGGGCCTTTACGCCCGATTTCGAGGACTGCTCAGCCGCGTTCGACCGGACGCGAAGGCTCGCTGCACCATTCGCTCCAGGAGCCGGGATAGAGCATTCCACCACCCAGGCCGGCCACCTCGAGCGCCAGCAGGTTGTGACAGGCGGTGACCCCTGAGCCGCACTGATGCACCACCTGTGCCGCGGGCGTGGCGCCAAGCACTTGCTGCCATTCGTCGCGCAGTTGCGCCGCGGGCTTGAAGCGACCATCGGCGGCGAGGTTGTCCTTGAAGAAGCGGTTGCGCGCGCCGGGAATGTGGCCGCCTACGGGATCCAGCGTCTCGTTCTCGCCGCGGAAGCGATCGGGCGCACGTGCATCGACGATGAGTTGCGTGGCGTCGTCCAGTCGGGATAGCACTTCGGTGGCATGACGAACGGGTGCGCGCGAAGAGATGTCGTACGTCGTGGCGCGCGCGCGTGGGGCAGGCGGCTCGGTGCTCAGTGAATGCCCGGCACCTGTCCATGCCGGCAGGCCGCCATCCAGCACCGCGACGGCTTCATGCCCCAGCCAGCGCAACATCCACCACAGGCGTGCGGCGAACATGCCACCCTGGGCATCGTAGGCGGCGACCTGTGTACCGGATGTGAGCCCCAGTGCCGCCATGCGCGCTGCGAAGTCCGCGCGCGCGGGCAACGGGTGGCGGCCGTTACGACCGTCTTTCGTGCCTGACAGGTCGCGGTCCAGATGCAGGAAATGTGCGCCGGCGATATGTCCTTGCGCATAGGCTCGCTCGCTCGCCGTCGGGTCGGCGAGGTCGTGGCGTGCGTCGATGATCAGCCAGTCTTCCCGCTGATTGCGTCCGGCGAGCGTTGCAACGGAAACCAGGTGGGTGTGCATGGGTGGTTCCGTTCAGGCGGCTTCCGGCTCTGAGGCATCCTGCCGGTTGCTGACCTCCTCGATCAGCGAATCAAGTGAGTGCAATTCCGCCGGCATGACAGTGACCTCCACGGTGACCTCATGATCCGCTCCACCGAGGATGACTCCGCGCATCGGCGTCACGTCGGTGAAGTCGCGACCCCAGCCGAGCACGATGTGTTCATCCTGCGGCTGGCAATCGTTGGTGGGGTCGAACTCCACCCAGCCGTGGCCGGGGCACCACAGTGCAATCCAGGCGTGGGAAGCGTCGGCGCCGATCAGGCGCGGCTTTCCGGGTGGCGGACTGGTCAGCAGGTAGCCGCTCATGTAGCGCGCCGCCAGCCCCAGCGAGCGCAGCGCGCCCAGCATCAGGTGGGTGAAGTCCTGGCAGACACCGCGTTTCTGCTGCAGCACCTGCAGGACGGAGGTGCCCACCGTGGTGGCCTTGGGGTCGAAGGTGAACTCCTCGAACAGGCGGCTGTTGAGCTCGCGCGCAGCCTCCAGCAGGGGACGCCCGGCCTTGAAACTGGGGTTGGCCCAGGCGCGCAGGGATTCTGCGGTGGGCACCAGGGGGGAGGCCTGGGTGCATTCCACGGCATCCAGCGGCGCGTCGCCGGGGTAGCGGGCCAGGCTGGCTACGACTTCCTCCCAGGCCGGGCCGGCGGCCTCGCGGTGGGCGGCCGGGCGACCCTGCAGGTCCACCGTGCTGGCGGCCAGTACACGCAGGGTGTCGTGCGGCTCGCTGACGGTGATGTGGATCTCTTCGGTGCCGAACCAGTTCTGCCGGATGCGGCGTTCGGTCGGTTCCGGCTGGATGCTCAGCTCATGGTGCAGGACGTGCTGCTGTTCGGTCTCGCGCGGGACGAGATGCAGCAGGTGCTGCGCCAGTGAAACCGGTGCGCCGTAGTGGTAGATCGTGTCGTGAAGGACGTGATAGCGGGGCATGGGGTCAACTTTACGCGACTCCTTTACGCGACTCCATGGAGGAGGGGCCGCGGCCGTGCCATGGAGCGGAACGGCTCCGGCGGGAGGCCATACGCATCCGTGTGGGCAAGCGAAACTGTCAAAGTGCGTTACACAGCCCGTCCTGTCGGGCTTCTGCGGCTCCGCGGCCTCAAGTCCCCGGTTTCTGCGTCGTTGTGCGTCGGACAAGCCGGCGTCATGAAACACGGGCAATGAAGTCCGCATGCAACGCGCTGCCTGTAAGGGAGACTGTCATGTGGTTCGATCATCTGAGTTTTCGCAGCAAGCTGGGCCTGAACTTCGTGTTGTGTTGCGGTACGGTGGTGCTGGCCCTGCTGTTCTGCATCGTCCAGATCGGCACCATCAACGTCACCGCCGACGAGCTGGCGGAAGATTCGGTGGGGTCGATGAAGTCCGCCTCGCTCATCTCGCAGCTGCGCCTGCGCGTCCGTGTCCGCAGTCTTGAGGTAATGACGGCCGCATCTGATGCGGAGCGCGACAAACTCGTCAGCTCCATGAAGGATCTGGAAGGACAGCTGAAGAAGGAGCTGGACAACCAGCGCGGTCTGGCCGATGACGACAACGACCGTGCGATGGTCGAGCGGATAGCGCAAGCGGCGACGGCCTATTCGGCATCCGTCGATCAGGCCCTGTCCCAGTTGAAGGCAGGCAATCGCGATCAGGCTCAGGCGTTGGCTACCGGCGAGTGGCCGAAGCTTGCGAACGCCGTGCGCGACGCCACCGATGCGCTGGAGAAGTTCAAGCAGGATGAGGCCCTGGCACGCGCGCAGGAGGCGAGTACCCTGGGGCATACGGCGCAGAGATGGGCCTGGGTGGCGCTGGTTGCATCGACGCTGCTCGCTGTTGGTTTTTCGTTGTGGTTCGCCGGGCGTGTCTCACGTCGCCTGACCGGTGCGGTGCATGTCACTCGCCAGATTGCAGATGGCGACCTGTCGGTAGAGGTGCGCGATGGCGGTCGTGACGAAATCGGCCGTCTTACCGATGCCATGCGCACGATGCGTGACGCACTGCGTGCTTCGGTCAGCGAGACGCGCAATCAGGCCATGGAGGTTGCGGAGGCGTCACGACTGCTCAGTGGCAACGTCAGCCAGATGGAAGTGAACAGCCATTCGCAGAGCTCTGCAGCGTCCGCCATCGCGGCCAACATCGAGGAGCTGACGGTCTCCATCACCCACGTGTCGGACAACACCAATGACGCCAGCTCGCTGGCGGCGGATGCCGACCGCAAGGCCGTGGAAGGTGCGCAGACCATCGCGCGGGTGGTGACCGAGATCCGCAATCTGGCCGAGGTGGTGACGGCTGCTGCCACGCGGATCGCCGACCTGGAGGGGCAGTCCGCACGCATCTCCAACATCATCGTGGTGATCCGCGAGATCGCCGACCAGACCAACCTGCTGGCGCTGAATGCCGCCATCGAGGCCGCGCGCGCCGGCGAGCAGGGCCGCGGTTTTGCAGTGGTGGCGGATGAAGTGCGCAAGCTGGCGGAGCGCACGGCGATGTCGACCTCCGAGATCAGCCAGATGATCGGCAACATCCAGACCACTACACGCGAGGCGGTGAACGAGATCCAGCACGGCGTTCGGTCGGTCGACCAGGGCGTGGGCTATGCCAATACGGCGGGCGGCGCGGTGGAGGAGCTGCGCGCCATCGCCGGTCAGGTTTCCGGACTGGTTGCAGAGATCGCCACCGGCTTGCGCGAGCAGTCTGCGGCGTCGACGGATGTGGCGACCAAGGTGGAGCAGATTGCCGTGCATGCCGAAGAGATCAGTGCCAGCACGGGTTCCACCAGCGAGGCAGCAAAGCGCCTCAGCAGCGTTGCGGAGAGCATGCAGCAGACGATCAACCGCTTCCGCGTCTGAGCGAGAGAAGCCCGACCCGGCAACGGGTCGGCGCCCAAGGAGTCAGGCGCTGATCCGCGTGCTGCGTACGTGACTGAAGAAGCGCAGCGACAGTTCGTCCGACAGGTCTGCCGTTGCGCCCTGCATCTTGTGCAGCAGTTCGCCGAGCGCTGCCGAGCCGTGCTGCAGGTCCACGTCCGGATCGAGGTTCAGCAGCATCTTGTGGGCGTCGACCAGCGATTTGCCCGGCATGGGGCCGAGGCTGCCGGCCAGGCGGCTGAGGTATTCCGTGAGCCCCAGCGACTGGAACACCAGCGCGCGCGGGTTGGACTCGTCGCGCACCAGCAGGTCCAGCACCGCCAGCCACTCGGGTTGCGCCAGGTAGCGTGAGCGATAGGTCACGATGCTGTCGGAGACCTCCAGCAACCATTCCGGGCTGGCTTCGGCGCTGCCCGCGAACGCGCTCTCGATGGCCCGCGTCTGGAACTGCAGGCGTTCGATGCGTCGGCCCAGCGACAGGAAGCGCCAGCCGTGGTCACGCGTCATGCCGTCCAGCGCGAAGCCGGACAGGGTCATGAAGCGGTTGATCAGGTCGTCCAGCATCGCCAGCGCCTCGAACACCCCCATCTGGTTGTGCGGCTTGCGGGCGATGCGCGCGGTCAGCGCGTTGAGGGTGCGCCAGTTGTCCAGCGACAGACGCTCGCGCAACGAGAAGCCGACGCGCGACAGGTACTGCACATGGCAGGCCAGGCCGGCGCCCATCTCCACGTCGGTGACGGCGCGCACCAGTTGCCGCGGCACGGCCCAGCGACTGGTGGTCTCGGCGTCGATGATGCCCATGCGCTTGCCGAGGGTGTCGATGCCTTGCCAGGCCGCCGAGCCCTCGCTGTCTTCCACGACACGGGCCAGCGCGACGCGCAGGTAGCGGGCGAGGTTGTCGCAGCGCTCGGTGTAGCGGCCGAACCAGAACAGGTTCTCCACCACGCGGCTGGACAGGCCCGCACCGCTGCGCACTAGATCGGTCGAGCGGACGGGCCGGTGCAGCAATGACAACTGGGTGGGCGGTTCGTCGCCCAGCACCCACACATCCTTGCTGCCGCCACCGCGCTGGCTGGACAGGATGCGCAGGTCATCCTGCGACGAGGTGCGCGCCAGCCCGCCCGGCATCACCATGTAACCCTGTGGCGTCGCCACGGCGAAGACGCGCAGGCCGACCGAGCGCGGTAGCAGGCGGCGGCCGTGCTCGCGGTCCAGCACCGGCGCGCGCGACAGGTGTACCAGCTCTTGCGCCACCATGTCCTGCGGCGCACTGCGCACGCGGCGCGCCAGCTCGTCCATGCGGCCGGTATCCAGCTTGTCGCCGAACACCGGGCCGAAGGGGCGCTGCGGCATGGCGCCCTTGAACACGAGGTGGTCGGCCTGTTGCAAGGCGTCTTCCATTGCGGCGGCCTCGCCGCACCACCAGGTCGCGACGTTCGGAATCGCCAGCGGCTCACCAAGCAGGTGCTCGCACAGGCCGGGCATGAAGCCGTTGAGCGCGCCAGACTCCAGCACGCTGGCGCCCAGCGCGTTGGCGACCATCACGTTGCCGCGGCGGATCGCCTCCACGAGGCCGGGGATGCCCAGCGCGGAATCGGCGCGCAGCTCCAGCGGGTCGCAGTAGTCGTCGTCGAGACGGCGGATGATGGCGTGCACCCGCTGCAGGCCGGACAGCGTCTTCAGCCACACGCAGCCTTCGCGCACCGTCAGATCGTGGCCCTCCACCAGCGGGAAGCCGAGGTAGCGCGCCAGGTAGGCGTGCTCGAAATAGGTCTCGTTGTAGGGGCCCGGCGTCAGCAGCACGGTCCGGCAGGGCTCGCCGTTGCGCGGCGCGAGTTGCTCGAAGCTGTCGCGCATGGCGGCGAAGTAGCCGGCCAGGCGACGTACCTTGAGGTCATGGAACAGATCCGGCAGCAGGCGCGAGACGATCAGCCGGTTTTCCAGCGCGTAGCCGGCACCTGACGGCGCTTGTGTACGGTCGCCGATGACCCACCAGTGGCCGTCGGGCGAGCGCGCCAGGTCCACCGCGTAGGTGTGCAGGAAGATGCCACCGGCCGGCTCGATGCCGTGCATCGGCCGCAGGTAACCGGGGTGGCCCAGCAGCAGCGAGGGCGGCAGGCGGCCTTCGCGCAGCAGGTTCTGCGGGCCGTAGAGGTCGGCCAGCACACGGTTGAAAAGGGTGGCGCGCTGGGTGACGCCACGCTCGATCTCGCGCCACTCCGCCGCCGGAATGATCAGCGGCAGCGGGTCCAGATTCCAGGGGCGGTCCGCACCCTGCGCATCGCCATACACGTTGTAAGTGACGCCGTTGTCGCGGATCTGGCGGTCCACCTCGCCGAACAGCGCACGCAGTTGCGGCGGGGTCTGCGCCAGCAGGCGCTCGTACAGGCGGAGGTAGTGACCACGCGCGCTGCCGGCGGCCGCGAACATCTCGTCGTGGCGATCATCGTCAGGGGGATAGTGCGCGAGCAACTGCTGGGGCATGGCGGCGGTCTGTTCTTGTACTGAAAAAGCAGGGCCGGGCTTCTCCGGAGCGCCATGGACCCTTCCCCGGGGCCTGCGCCGGGGAAATGCAGGCTAGCACGCGCAAGGCCGTAGTGAATACGCAGGAGTACGCAGACCGGACATCGCTGTGAGATATGTCGTGTCGCAGGTCTGGCTGCAATCCGGGCTGGTGAGCGCGGTGCACGGCAGGCTGCCGTGAGGCAGGGAGCCCGGCCGGGTGCGGCAGGCCGGGGGCTGCCTCAGCCTTGCTTGCGCCCGATCCCGACCAGCATCTTCTCTACGTCTGCCCGCGGCATTTCCATCAGCATCGCCCGCCGGTCATCGACGCCGTAGGAAATGACCACGCCTTCGCCCTTGATGGCGAGACCGGAGCAGAACTCGATGCCCAGGCTCTGGAAGCGGAAGGGGGAGGACATCGACACCACGCCGAAGCTGGCGTCCAGATGCAGGAAGCGATGCGTGTAGACCGCCTTGCGGAACAGCGGAATGCCGCGCAGGTCGCGATGGGCCTTGTGGATGACGGCCAGCCAGCCCCCGTTCCAGGGAACGAGCTGGGAGGAGCCGGACCAGCCGACGAGGTCTTCATGGGTGGGTGCAGGCTGGCGTGCTTCGGGGCCCTCTGTGCGCAGGTCGAACACGAGCATGGGATTGACCGAGTACACGAAGCCGGATTGCTCTGCCGTGCCGAAGGGCATCCAGTTCTTTTCGCGATTGCGCCCGAAGGGGGAGCGCAGCGAGCGGGCGGTCGTGATTTCGTTGCCCTGCAGCCCTGCCAGCATCATGGTGCTGGTGGTGTCGCTCCAGTCGGGCGTGACGAGCTGCGTACCGACACGTGCGGCGTCCGCCAGGACCCTGGCGATGGAGTCCGAGCGCAGGCCGGACCAGAAGCAATGCAGCCTGCCGCCGACCTCGAAAAGGCGTGGATCTTCAAGGCCGTTGCGTGCGTCGTCCAGCGTGCCGGCCAGCGATGGTGCGACCACGACGTCCTGCCAGGTTTGCGGCACGAGCCTGTCGTCACATTCGATGAGGACCGTGGAGGTCGAGAACTCACGGATGTCGCGGCCGACGATGTAGGTGCCGTCCGGATTGATCCGGTACCAGGGGCGTCGCGTCGCGATCAGCCATTTGCCGTCGTGCCGGATGATGGACGGATTCGTCATGGTGCCGCCGTCCGGGTGCTGCAGCTCGGTGACGCGCACGCCCGCGCGCAAGGCCAGGCGCGGTGCCAGCATGCACTGGAGCAGGGTGCTGAGCATCTGCTGCTTCTTGCCGAAGCTGGCGGGGAGTCTCTGGGTCAGTGCGAGCATGGGAGTTCCTCTGTGATTCCGGATGAGCCCTTGTCAGGGTTCAGGCCTTGCCTTTGACGAAGCGGAATATGCCAATGATATCGTTGCGAACGCTCTTCAGCAGGATGAAGCAAGTTGCGGTCAACAACCACGTTCCTGCACCTAAGAACAGGTCCTGCCAGCTGTTGCTGCCCAGTTGCATCCGGCATACGACCGCGAGCGTCGCCGCCAGGGTCCAGATCAGTCCAGGTCGCAAGGCTGCACGCATCACTTCGGTACGGGCGCCGAAGGCCTTGCGGGCATGGTGGTAGCAGAGCACTGCGGTGAGCGCCTGGCCGGCGACGATGGTCCAGGCGACAGCCTCGAAGCCCCGGGCGGCCAGCAGGATGGCGCCGACGATCATGATCGTCCGGCCGGGAAACTCGGCCAGCAGGGACAGCCGTATCTGGTCGCGGGACAGGAAGATCCAGTAGAAGACGTAGGTCGATGCAGCGAAGGCGGCGCCGATCGACAGGATCTCCAGCGTGCGGGCGGCGTCCGCCCAGTTGGGGCCGAGGGCAACCGACAGCAGTGGTTGTCCGAATGCGACCAGCGCCGACAGGGCGCCGGTCAGCGTGTAGCAGATGGTGCGCTGGAGCTGCACCGTCACACCGACGAAGTGCTCGTCCGACGGTGAGCGGGACAGCTTTGGCAGGATGACCCGGGACAGCGGGCTGACGAACTGCTGGAACACGAGCGAGATCAACTGGCTTGCACGGGCGTAGGAGCCCGCAGCGTCCGCGCCCTGCATCTTGCCCAGTGCCATGACGTCGGCCGAGCGGCTCGCCATGTTCAGCAACTGCGTCGCGAGGTTGTGGCCACCGAAGGCGGCAAACCGTCCCAGTTCGCGCAGTGGCGGAAACTCCCTCGGTCGCCAGTTCGTTCCCGCAATCGCCAGGACGGTGATCAGCAGGGCCTGGATGTTGGTCTGCAGGACCAGCGACCAGACACCCAGCCCCCCCAGGGCGCTGCCGATCGCCACCGCTGCTGCGATGCCGGAGGCGACGACGTCATGCACGGCCAGGGTGGTGAAACGGTGATCGATGTTGATCTGTGCGCGGAACTGCACGCCCAGGCTGGAGACCAGCAGCGATGCCGAGAGACCCACCGCCACCCAGGTGAGTGACGGTTCGCCATAGAAGAGGGCCAGCAGCGGCCCTGCCGCGACGACGGCGACGCAGCCCAGCGTGCCGGCAATGCAGTTCAGCAGGAACAGTCCGCTCTTGTCCCTGGCGGTCAGTTCGCGGGCGCTGATGGCAGCGAGAGAAAGACCGAAGTCCGCAAACAGGGTCGCCATGGCGATGACGACCGACACCATTGCGGCCAGGCCGAAGTCGCGTGGCGGCAACAAGCGCGACAGCAGTATGAAGCTGCCCAGCTGGATGGCGAATTTCGCCCACGAGCTGAACAGCGTGATCCGTGCCCCTGAGGCAAAACTCAAATCAGACCCCCGACTTCTGTTCTTGTGTCCCCGGGTGTGTCGTGACCGACACCCCGGGCGTTTTATATGCGTTTTATATGCGTGAATTTACGTGTGAATCGTCATGCAGGGATGACCAGCCTGATGCGCGGGCGTGACATCGGCATGACCGACCTGATGCCCGCCTGCCATCCTCCCGGTGAGGCAGACGGGCACCGCCGCGGAACGGCAGGTGCCGCGTAGGCGCGCTGCCGACCGGGATCCCGCTAGGTGCGCCGCAGATCCAGTGTGAACGGGAAGTCCGGGTTGCGCGGCTCCTCGTGCACTTCCACCTTGCCCGGTGTGTGGCCCATGCGGAAGAAGCGGTTGAGGCGGCGGGCCTCGGCTTCGAAGGCGTTGACCGGGAAGGTGACGTAGTTGCGGCCGCCGGGGTGGGCGACGTGGTACTGGCAGCCACCCAGCGAGCGATCCATCCAGGTGTCGACCAGGTCGAAGGTCAGCGGGGCATGCACGCCGATGGTGGGGTGCAGGGCGCTGGACGGCCACCAGGCGCGGTAGCGCACGCCGGCCACGTACTCGCCGACGTTGCCGGTGGGCTGCAGCGGCACGACGCGGCCGTTGCAGCTCAGCACGTGGCGGTCGCCGACGAGGCCATCGACCTTCACCTGCAGGCGTTCCACCGACGAGTCCACGTAGCGCACGGTACCGCCGGGCGCACCTTCCTCACCCATCACGTGCCAGGGTTCCAGTGCCATGCGCAGCTCGACGTCGACGCTCTTGGCGGCGAAGTCGCCCAGCTTGGGGAAGCGGAATTCCAGGTGCGGGGCGAACCAGTCGGCCTGCAGGGGGTAGCCGAAGTCCTGCAGTTCGTCCATCACGTCCTGCAGGTCGTCCCACACGAAGTGCGGCAGCATGAAGCGGTCATGTAGCTCGGTGCCCCAGCGCTTGATGCGCGGCGGCTGGTAGGGGTGTTGCCAGAAGCGGCTGACCAGCGCGCGCATCAGCAGTTGCTGCGTCAGGCTCATCTGCGCATGCGGCGGCATTTCGAAGGCGCGCATTTCCAGCAGGCCGAGGCGGCCACTGGAGGAGTCCGGCGAGTACAGCTTGTCGATGCAGAACTCGGCGCGGTGCGTGTTGCCGGTGACGTCGATGAGCAGGTTGCGCAGCAGGCGGTCAACTTGCCAGGGCGGCGCGCTGCCGCTCCATTGCTGCGACAGGCGCTGCATTTCGCGGAAGGCGATCTCGATCTCGTACACCGAGTCGTTGCGCGCTTCGTCGATGCGCGGCGCCTGGCTGGTCGGGCCGATGAACATGCCCGAGAACAGGTAGGACAGTGCAGGGTGGTTGTGCCAGTAGGCGATCATGCTGGCCAGCACGTCCGGCCGGCGCAGGAAGGGTGAGTCACCCGGCGTGGCGCCACCCAGCACGAAGTGGTTGCCACCCCCGGTGCCGCCGTGGCGGCCGTCGAGCATGAACTTCTCGGTCGACAGGCGCGTGTGATGAGCAGCGTCGTAGAGGTGGGTGGTCTGGTCGACCAGCTCGTTCCACGAAGATGCCGGATGGATGTTCACTTCGATGACACCCGGGTCCGGCGTCACGCGCAGGGTGGTGAGGCGCGGGTCCTTCGGGGGTTCATAGCCTTCCAGGACGACGGGCAGCGCGAGTTCGGCGGCAGTCGCTTCGATGGCGCTGACGATCTCCAGGTAGTCCTCCAGCGCCGCGGTCGGCGGCATGAACAGATAGAGCTTGCCGTCGCGTGGCTCTGCGCACATGGCGGTGCGGGTGATCCAGCCGGCAGACTGGAAGGCGCCCGGCGCGGCATCGGTGGGGACATTGCTGCGGCTGCGCAGGCGATCTGCCTCGCGGCGCTTCAGCCCGGCCACGCCGCCGAGCCCCCCGAGCCCTTGCGGGTCGTCCAGTTCCGCGTAGGGGTCGTGCTGCAACGCGTTCCAGGCTGCGCCATTGGCGTCCTCCGCGCGGCTCAGCGTGCGCAGGCGGCGGTAGGGCGGCAGCGGCGGGAAGCTCTGCGTCGGGTCGGGTTGATGGATCCACGGGTACTCGCCCTGGCTCACCCAGGGTTGCGAGTCCAGCGGCAGGCGGTAGCCCAGCGCGGAGTCGCCGGGAATCAGGTAGCAGCGCTCGTCGCGCAGGAACCACGGGCCGGTCTGCCAGCGCTCGGGGCCGCTGTGGCTGCGGGCGATCGGCAGCACCCAGCCGATGGTCTTGTCCAGCCCCTGTGTGAACACCTTGCGCAGGCGGTCGCGTTCCAGCGGATCGGTTAGGCGGGCGTCGAAGGGGTCGACGTTGGCGGGCAGGCGGCGTTCGCGCCACAGGTAGTACCAGACGTCCTCGAAGGCGGGGAAGACATGCTTCGATTCCAGCCCGAGTTTTTCGGTGAGGGCGCGCAGGAAGCCGGCGGCCTGCACCTCGGTGACGCCGTAATCCTTCTTCTCGTCGGCGAAGAGTTCCGGCCTGCTCCACACCGGCTCGCCGTCCTTGCGCCAGAACAGGTTGAGCGACCAGCGCGGCAGTTGCTCACCGGGGTACCACTTGCCCTGGCCGTAATGCAGCAGACCCTCGGGGGCGTACTTGGCTTTCAGCTTGGCGAGCAGTTCGGCGGACAGGCCGCGCTTCTTCGGTCCGAGGGCGTCGGTGTTCCACTCGGCGCCATCGCGGTCGTCGACGGACACGAAGGTGGGCTCGCCACCCTGGGTCAGGCGCACGTCATGGAGCTTGAGATCGCTGTCGATGCGCAGGCCCAGTTCGCTGATGTCCGCCCACTGTTCGTCCGTGTAGGGCTTGGTCACCCGCGGCGCTTCCCAGATGCGGTCCACGCGCATGTGGTGTTCGAACTCCACCTCGCACTCTTCCAGCACGCCGGAGATCGGTGCGGCTGACGAAGGTTCGGGCGAGCAGGCCAGCGGAATGTGGCCTTCGCCCGCCAGCAGGCCGGACGTGGGGTCGAGGCCGATCCAGCCCGCACCGGGCAGGTACACCTCGCACCAGGCGTGCAGGTCGGTGAAATCGACCTCGGTGCCCGAGGGGCCGTCCAGCGACTTCACGTCCGGCTTCAGCTGGATCAGGTAGCCGGACACGAAGCGTGCAGCCAGGCCGAGGTGGCGCATCAACTGCACCAGCAGCCAGCCGGAGTCGCGGCAGGAGCCGAGCGCCTTCTCCAGCGTCTGCTCCGGCGTCTGCACGCCGGGTTCCATGCGGATGGTGTAGTCGATGTCCTTCTGGATCATCTGGTTCACCGCCACCAGGAAGTCCACGGTGTGCTGCTCGGTCTTCGGCACCTTGTCGACGTAGGCGGCGAACTTCGGCGTCAGCGGCGCCTTGACGAGGTAGGGCGCCAGCTCGGTGGCCAGCGACGCGTCGTACTTGAACGGGAAATTGGTGGCGCCGGGTTCCAGGAAGAAGTCGAAGGGGTTCAGCACCGCCATCTCGACCACCAGGTCGATCTCCACGCGGAATTCGGTGGTCTTCTCCGGGAAGACCAGGCGCGCCAGGTAGTTGCTCTGCGGGTCCTGCTGCCAGTTGATGAAGTGTTTTTCCGGGGTCACCCGCATGGAATAGCTGAGGACCCGCGTGCGGGAATGCGGCGCCGGGCGCAGGCGGACGACCTGCGGGCCGAGCTGGATCGGCCGGTCGTACCGGTAATGGGTGATGTGATTCAGTGCGACGTGGATCGACATGGACTCTTCTCCGGGAGACTGCCTGGTACGTAGCAATTAGCGTGCGCGGTGCGATGCCTCGACACGCTGCGCTGGCGCCGGCTTCTGGCACCAAAGCGAGGCCGGGTATCCGGGCCTTCCGTGATTGTGCACTGCAATGAGGCAGAGCGTGCGCCCTGCCTGTTACCGCCGTGTGGGAGAGGGCCGTCGAGGGAGTCGGGAAAGTGGCGCGTACCGCCACCGCCCGGCTTCTCAGCCCGGGCTGTTGCCGAGGAAGGGCGCGATGATGGCCCGCACCTTTGCCTCCGCCGTGCGAGCTTCGAAGGCCTTGCCCTCGTCGTTGTAGGCATCCGCTTCGGCGAACAGCGGTTCGAACAGGCTTTCCTTGCCGATACGGTCGCGCAGGACCAGACGGTCGTTGCGCGCCTGCAGCTCGCGGAACACCCGGCGCACGACAGCCCAGTAGGCAGCGGTGTTGCGCCAGTAGTCGTCGCCGGCGGCCAGGCTAGGGGCCGTGATGCGCTCATAGCGGTCCAGCCCCAGCTCCTCGGCGATGTAGCGCGGCTCGCCAGCCGCCGGGCCGGCCACCCGCTTGCGGTTCTCCTGCTGGTGTAGCCAGCCAGCGCTGGTGAGGATGATGCGATGCTCGCCCTCCATCACCGTGTAGTCCTTGCGGGTGGTGTGCTCGCGGCGCGGCAGCGGCCGCAGCTCGCGCGACCCTGTCCATTGCGACAGGTTGCCGCGGTGCTCCCAGCGGCCGTAGGCCTCGTAGCGCGGCGAATCGTCCACCTGCGACACCGCCTGCGACCAGGTGCCCGCGGCCTCACGGGCGGACAGCTTGCGGCGTACCCAGGTGTCATCGCCGTTGTACACGTGCAGGTCGGTGTCTTCGAAAGTCCAGTCCTGGCGCCAGTGCTTCATGACCATCGGCCCCGCGACGCTGCCGTCCTGCTGGCGGAAGTACATCACCAGCATGTGCTGCAGGCTGATGAAGCGGCCGGTGTCCTCGATGACGCGCACCTGCTCTGTGGCCCAGGAGTGGTAGGGGCGGGCGAGTTTGAAGTCCTGCGTCAGGCCCAGGGTTTCCATGAAATGGAAGCTGGTCTTGTAGTCGCCGGCGAGTGACAGGATGGCGGCACGGTCGCGTTCGAACGGAGTCTTGGCTGCAGCGATCGCTGGAAGCGGCAGCGCGCGCGGTGGCGCCAGCGTCACCGGCGTGCCATGCGTCATGCCGCCACCGGGGCGTGCCTGTGCCAGCGGTAGCTCGCCCCAGCCGAACAGGAAGTCGGTGGAGTCGGTGCCAGCCGGCTCCTTGCTGTCCGTGGTCTGGCCCCAGGCCAGGGGAGTCGTGACGCAAAGCAGGATGGTGCAGAGAAACCGGCAGGGACGCGCGAGGATCATCGTCGGAAGTGAGGGAGGCTGTGAAGGAAGGGGAGGCGGGGAGTAGAGGGAAGGAGTTGAGGAAGGGGGGGGCCGAGTGTCTCGCGTAAGCGCGATACCGGCAAATGGAGGCCTCGCGATGTGGCGCCGGCTCGAATGGTGCGGGGTGCACGGAAAAACCTCCCGTGCACCCCGCGTCAGTGTCGCCAGTGTTACATCACACGGCCGTACCACCACAGCGACAGCGCGGCGGCCAGCGTCGCCAGCAGCGCCGCGGCGGCGGCGAACAGGGCGCTGACCTCGGTGTTGCGTTTCTCCAGCGTCAGGCGCGAGTTCAGCGTCTGGTACACCTTCTTCAGGTCCACCGCGCTGCCGGCGTAGAAGTATTCGCCGCGGGTCATCTCGGCGATGCCCTTGAGGCTTTCTTCATCGAGGCGCACGCGCATCGACCAGCCTTCGAAGCCGATGGTGTCGCCGTCCTTGGTGCCGATGCCCACGGTGAACACGCGCACGCCGCGGTCGGCCGCCATCTTGGCGGCTTCCAGCGGGTCGGGGCCGGTGGTGCGCGCGCCGTCGGACAGCAGGATGACGGCCGCTGAGGTGTAGGAGCCGGGCGGCACCGGCTTGAACTCTTCCTTTTCCTCGCCGTTCGCGCTGCCGATGGGGCGGTTCTCGTTGTCGCGCTCGCGGCGCGGGTCGTCTCGGCCGTAGATCAGGCTGCTGATGTCGATGCCGGCGCGCGGGAACAGCGTGGCCAGCGACACCACGATGCCGCTGCCGGTGGCGGTGCCGCGTTGCAGCTGGAAGCGGTCGATGGCGGAGATCAGGTCCTCGCGGTTGGTGGTCGGCGCCTGCACTACGGAGGCCGTGGCCGCGAAGGCGACGATACCCACCTTGGTGTAGGTGGGCAGGTCTTCCAGGAAGGCCTTGGCAGCGGCCTGCGCGGCCTCCAGCCGGTTGGGCTCGACGTCGGCCGCGCGCATGCTGCCGGACACGTCCATCGCCAGGATGATGGTCTCCTGCTGCATGGGCAGGGTGATGGTGGCGACCGGGCGGGCGACGGCGACTAGCATGGCGGCCAGGGCGCCGAGGAAGAGCACTGGTGGCACATGGCGCCGCCAGCGCTGGCCGCGGCCGAGAGCCTCGCGCACCAGGCCGAGTTGCGCGAAGGGCAGCACGCTCTTCTTCTTGCGGCGCATCAGCAGCACATAGAAAAGGATCAGCAGTGGCAACAGCAACAACAGCCACAGCATGTGGGGCCAGTTGAAGGTCATGTGCGCGCCTCCAGGTGAGCAGTCACATCGCTTTTCGGTCTGGTCACCGCGCCACCGGACAGGCGGCTGCGGCTGCGACGCAGGTCGGCGAAGCGGCTGATGGCTTCGGCCAGATCGTCGTCGGTCGCCAGTTCCAGGGTGTCCACGCCGGCCGCCGCCAGGCCTTCGCGGAGGACTTCCTCGCGTTCGGCGGCGAGCTTCGCATAGCGGCGGCGGAAGCCCTTGTCGTGGGTGTCGACGAAGAGCTGCTCGCCGGTTTCCGGGTCCTGCATCCACATCAGGCCGATGTCGGGCAACTCCACTTCCAGCGGGTCGTAGAGGCGCACCGCAATCACTTCATGCCGTTGCGTGAGGCGCCCGAGCGCAGCCTCCCAGCCGGGCTGGGTGATGAAGTCGGAGATGACGAACACCAGCCCGCGTCGCGGAATGCTGCGGTTGGCTTCGTTGATGAGCGTGGCGAGGTCGGTGGCGCCGGGCTGGGGGGGCGGCCGGTTCATCAGCAGGTGCATCAGGTGCAGCACATGCTGACGGCTGCTCTTGGGTGGCAGCACGGTGTCCACCTTGTTGCCGTAGAGCAGGGCACCGACGCGGTTGCCGTGGCGGGTCAGCAGGCGCGACAGCACGGTGACGAAAGAGGTCGCCACCGACAGCTTCTGCACCTGGGAGCCGAAGGTCTGCGAGGCGGACAGGTCGAGCAGGAACCACGCGGTGAGGTCGCGATCCTCGTTGTACTCGCGCACGTAGGGCGTCTGCAGCCGCGCGGTGACGTTCCAGTCGATGTGGCGCACGTCGTCCTGGTACTGGTATTCGCGCAGGTCGGCGAGGTCCAGCCCGGGGCCGCGGAACAGGGTGCGGTAGTCACCGTGCAGCAACCCGTCCAGACGGCGGATCACCGTCCATTCGAGCTGGTGCAGCAGCTGTGCGGCGTCCCCGGGTGCCGCTGAATCAGGAGGTGGCGGCATCGGGCTGGCGCTCCAGGGGCTTGTCGGGCAGCGGTACGTGCTGCATGAACTTGTGGATCAGCGCGTCCGGCGTGATGCCTTCGGCCAGCGCCTGGTAGGACAGCACGATGCGGTGGCGGAAGACGTCCGGCACCAGCTCACGCACGTCGGTGGGCAGCGCGTAGTTGCGGCCGCGGATGAAGGCCAGCGCACGCGCAGCCTCGATGAGGTGGATAGGCGCGCGCGGGCTGGCGCCGAAGGTGAGGTAGGGCGCGAGGTCCTTGAGGCCGTGTTTGGCCGGATCGCGCGTCACCGCGGCGAGCTTCACCGCGTACTGCATCAGCGCCGGTTCCACGAAACCCTTGCGGCATTCGCGCTGCAGTTCGGCCAGCTCGTCGGTGCTGCACACCTCGGACACGCCGGGCAGGTTGCTGGTGACGCGCTCGACGATGACGAACTCCTCTTCCTCGCTCGGGTAGCCGACGATCACCTTCATCATGAAGCGGTCGACCTGCGCCTCCGGCAGCGGGTAGGTGCCTTCGGTCTCGATCGGGTTCTGCGTCGCCATGACGAGGAAGGGCGCCGGCAGTTTGTGCGTCTCGCCGGCAATCGTCACCTGACGCTCCTGCATCACTTCCAGCAGCGCGCTCTGCACCTTGGCCGGTGCGCGGTTGATTTCGTCGGCCAGCACCAGATTGGCGAATACCGGACCGAGGGTGGTGGCGAAGTCGCCGGTCTTCTGGTTGTAGATGCGGTTGCCCACCAGGTCCGCCGGCACCAGGTCGGGCGTGAACTGGATGCGCTTGTGGCTGCCGCGCAGCGTGCTGGCGAGTGTCTTCACCGTCAGCGTCTTGGCGAGACCCGGTACGCCCTCCACCAGCAAGTGGCCGCCGGCCAGCATGGCGACCAGCACGCGTTCCAGGAAGACATCCTGCCCCACGATGACCTTCTTCACTTCATACAGGATGCGTTCCATCAGTGAGGCGACGTCGGCGGCCTGGGTTTCGCGTGTCATGAGATCTCCTTCAGTGAGTCCTTGAAGCGGTGGGCTGGATGCAAGGTGGTGACAGTTGGGCTACATGGCGGTTCTACGGGATCGGGGTAGTCAGAACGGCGGCACGCCGATGGCGCCGGCCGCGTTCTCGATGGGGACGGCAAAGCCGACGCCGGCAAACACGCGGGCGCCGCTGGGGTTCACGATGGCGGTGACGATGCCGACCACTTCACCTTCCATGGTCACCAGCGGCCCGCCTGAATTGCCGGGGTTGGCGGCGGCGTCGAACTGGATCAGGTTGGTCAGCAGCTTCTCGCCCTTGGGTGAGCGGAATTCGCGCTTGAGGCCGGACACCACGCCGCTGGACACCGACGGCCCGAAGCCGAAGGGAAAGCCCACCGCGATGACTTCGTCGCCTGGTGCGAGATCGCCCGTGGAGCGCAGCGTGGCCGGTTGCAGGTCGTCCGGCAGCTTGGTGGCGCGCAGTACCGCGAGGTCGTGTTCCGGCTCCATCGCCACCACGTAGGCGCCGGCCTCCGTACCGTCGGCGAAGGTCAGGGTGATGCGCCTGGAGCCGGCCACTACGTGCAGGTTGGTCAGGATGTCGCCGCGCTCGGTGATCACCACGCCGGTGCCGATGGCGGTGTTCTCCTCGACTTCGGATTCTGCTTTCGGGCGGGCCTTGTTGCCGTCCTTCTTCGGGTCCGTCAGCGGCGGCTTGGCGGCCTTGGACTTCACCTCCTCGCCATCCGGCATGCCGTGACCGAGCACCCGCACGATGGACGGGCCGATGGCCATGGCGGCCTTGGTGGCCTGCGAGGGCAGGGGCTTCTTTTCGAGGCTGGTGCGCACTGCCTGATCGATGTCGCGCTGGGTGATCTCGCGCGGGCTGCCGCTGATGTAACGGCGATCGACCTCCAGGGCGATCAGCACCGCGGCCATGCCGCCGACGAACAGCAACAGTCCGCGATGGCGGCCCGCGGCATTGCGCAGGCGTGCGAAGCGGCGTGGGCGGGCGGGTTCGGGAGCGGCGGGTGTAGCGGTTGCGGCGGGGGGAGGCGTTGGCTGTGTGGCTGCGGCGGTCTGCGCGGACGCAGCCGACTGGGTCCGACCGGACTTGCTGTAGAGCGCAACCCGTTTCATAGGCACCTCCCTGTCAACCAGCTTAGTCGTTGCGGTTGCAACCGAGTTTCGCGGTGGACGAAAAAAGCCTCATTGCCACATGGCCGTCATGCAAGAACCGGCCCATCGGCATGTCCAGGAGCCAGCCTACTGCAGACCGGCCCGCCTGACGATGGCGGAAACCGCTGCCCCGGCATACGCGTGAAGTGATGAACCCGGCGTCGGCAAGGCTGCCCGGCGGGCGCCTTGCATTGCGCTGCCCCGTCAGTCTGCCCGCCGCCGCGCAGGCAACGAGCAGGCTTTGCGAACCTTTGCACTGGTAACCGCAAACCAGGGACCATGCGCCAGGCGCTGCCGGTGTGCTGTTGATTCCTGCGCAGTCCGCACTGCTTCGGTGCGTGAACGGTGCCCGCTCAGCGGCGTGCGGTCTGTGCTGCGGCCGGCGTCACCAATTGCAGCTTGCTGCGGTCCGGCTCTGTGCCACCCATGCGCTGGGCGATGCGGGCGGCACACAGGATGGGCAGCAGCTGCTCGGCTTCGTCCGTGGGCACGATGGCCTCGCTGATGACGCTGGCGCCGGCGATCATGCCGGGCACCGGTTTCATGCGCGCGACCGGCAACTCGGGGATGGGGCCGAGTTCGTCGGCCAGCACGCCCAGCCAGTTGCCGGGACCGTTGGCGAGCAGGATGACCTGCGGCAGGGCATCGCCGGCCTCATTTGCCTCACCGGCCTGAGCAATGTGACGGATGTCGAACACCGGTACCGGCGTGCCTTCGTACATCAGGTAGCCGCCGAAGTCCGGCCCGGCGCCGGGCGCGGTGGACAGTTTGCGGCCGGGCAGGGCCTCGACGATCTCCTCCGGTTTGAGGGCGAACCATTTTTCGCCGACGCGGAAGGTCGCCAGTTCGATGCAGGCGCCTTCGTCACTCTGGCGACGGCCGTGCAGTTGCGGCCGGCTGGTGGTGGGGGCGACTTCCGTGGCGGCCTGGGCTTCGCCCACCGGCACCATGACCAGCGCGGTCACCTCGTTGCGGTAGGCGTCGCCTTCACCCTTGTATTCGCGGTAGCCAGCCGAGCGGCGGGTGCCCACGGCGTGCAGGCGGCCCTGCCATTCGATGATGCTGCCACTGGTGGCGGCGCCGTCCCCGTCCCCGTCCGCCAGCTGTGCCAGCCCTGCCGGCAGGCGCGTGCCGGCGCGCAGGCGTTCGTCGCTGGCAGACAGCACGCAGCCTTGCGCGTCGATGAAGGCCGCCAGGCAGTCCTGGCGCGGATTGCCGGCTTCGTCGCGGGGCAGGGCGTCGCGCAGCATGGCGGCGAACTGCGGGCTGCCGTCGAAGACGATGCCCACGCCGCCCACCACGCGGCTGCCGTCCGGCGAGCGGATGGCCGCCCCATAGATATAGGTGGGCGCGCCGTCGTACAGCGGCGAGGGCGCGAACTCCGACACCACGTAGCCCTGCGAGTCCTCCAGCGCCAGCACGCGGCGGACCCACTCCTCGCGCAGGATCTCGTCGGCAGCGTCCTCGCGATGGCTGCGGGAGCTGGCCACCACCTTGCCACCGGTGTCGAAGACGATCAGGTCGCTGTACACGGTGTACAGCCCGTTGATGTAGCGCAGCACCTCGCCGATGCGATGGCGTCGCGCCGCATCCAGGCCGCCTTCCGCCAGCAGCTCGCGGAAGGCGCTGGTCAGTGCCCACCAGCGGCAGTCGTTGGCGCGCTCGTAGAGGTTGCGGTCCATGATGTCGATGGCCAGCGCGGCCAGGAAGGCGCTGTCGTGCAGCACCGCCGACACCACGGTTTCGTGCAGGTCGTTGATGGATTCCGCGAACAGTGCCTTGGTGCGCTCGCCGCTGTTGCCCACCTCCTGCAGCAACACCTTGGCGAAGGCGCTGTTCACCGCAGCGGTTCCGCTCTGCTGCTGGCGGCTCATGCGCACATGGCCGTTCCAGATGGAGCGGTTGAGCGCGCGCTGGATCTCGTCGGCCTGCAGCGGAATGTCGCGCAGGCGCTCGCCGAACATCGCCGGGCTGCGCATCACGGCTTGCAGTGCCTGCGGGTCGATATGGCGCAGCGCCTCGCCGCGACTGCGTTCGAAGGCATGTTGCAACGGCAGCATGACGTGACCGTGCCAGCCCGGGCCGCCATAGCCCTGGTAAGGCGTAGCCGCGGCGCTGGTGGCCAGGTACTCGTGCGGGCCGAAGCGTTGCACGCTGAAGCCACCGTCCAGCACCGGTGCGAGCTGCACGCCGGTGGGGATGTGGTGTGCGTCCGAACTGGCGATGACCCGGCCGTTGGCGTCGGTGAGCAGCACGACGGACCAGTCCTGGTCGTGGTCCTGCTCGCGCAGGTTGGCGAAGATGCGCCGGGTTTCATCGTCGAAGCGGAAGCACAGGCACAGCACGCCCAGCGGCGCCTGGTCGCCGGGTTGCTCCACGCGATACGCGTAGACGAGCGACTGTTCGTGCGCCGGCAGCAGGTCGATGTGGCGGAAGGCTTCCACATAGGCGGCACGGGTGCCCAGCGCCTCGGCCACCAGCGGGTCGCGGCTGGTCTCCACGCTGACGCTGTCGTCCAGCCGCAGCAGTACGCGGCCTTCGGTGTCCAGCAGCACGATGTCGTGATAGACCGAGTACTTGGCGACGTACTCGGCAAAGCGTGCGCGCAGGCTGTCCATGTCGTCCTGCAGCTCGCGGCGGGCGGCGTAGTGGCTGCGCACCTCGCGCTCGCGCAGCAGGAAGGCGCGGATGTCTTCGTCGGTAGCCAGGAAGCCGATGTCGGCGGTGCGCTCGAAGAGGTTGCGCACCATGATGTCCACCGCCACCTGGGCCTTGGCGCGCATGGCCAGCACCGTCTTGTCCAGGACTTCATGTCCCAGTTGCTCCAGCAGGTGGCTGGTGAGCTGCTGGAAGGCCTGCCGCGTCGGGCCGGTATCGATGCCGGTGCCGGACAGCTGGCCGAGCAGTGTGAGGTTGTCCCAGCCGGTCTGCAGGCCCTGGAAGGATTGCCCGTAGGCCTGCACGGCCTCCATGTGGCGGCTGATCCGGGCGAAACCGGGCGTTGTCCGGGCCGGCGTGGCCCGGGTGTCCTGGTGGCTGGGCATGAACTTCTCCCTTGGGCGATGCGGGCCTGTGCCGGCCGTTGTGGGTTTTTTGACGGGTAACTCGTCCGCCACATATCGGCAGGTGCGGGGCTGGTCTTGATGGCAAACGCCCGCATGTCATGGCCGGGTGTCGCAAATGTCACGAACCGGGGCTGCGCCGTTCCTTTCCGCGGAATGAATCGCGGCGTGGCTGCGGGGTGTCCCGCGGAATCGGTCCGAGGAATCGGTTCGAGGGGCCGTAGAAGCGGCATGGCTGGCCGGCTGCCGTGGCCTCGGGGATAATCACGGTTTCCCTTAGCGAAACGGCGCAGCATGCTGCGCCCGGCCGACCACCCGGCCGCGTCTCCGGAGTGCCGCCCCGTCCAGTCTGCGACGCGCCGGCCGCGGATACTGTTTCACCGTCCTCGGCTTCACCGTCCTTCTTCTTCGTCCGGTTTCTCCGCCGGGTTCCACCTTCCAGGTAGCACACCATGTCCGATACCCCTGCCAGCTTTGCCGAGCTCGCCCTGTCCACGCCGCTTCTGCAGGCGCTGGCCGAGGTTGGCTACGAAACGCCGTCGCCCATCCAGGCGGCCTGCATCCCCCATCTGCTGGCCGGCCACGACATCCTGGGCGAGGCCCAGACCGGCACCGGCAAGACGGCCGCCTTCGCGCTGCCGATGCTCAACCGCCTGGACCCTGCCCAGCGCGCACCACAGGTGCTGGTGCTGACGCCCACCCGCGAGCTGGCCATCCAGGTGGCCGAGGCCTTCCAGCGCTACGCCCGCTACCTGCAGGATTTCCATGTCGTGCCCGTGTATGGCGGACAGAGCATGGTGGTGCAGTTGCGCGCGCTGTCGCGCGGTGCGCAGGTCATCGTCGGCACGCCGGGCCGGATCATGGATCACATCGAGCGCGGCAGCCTGAAGCTGGACGCGTTGCGCGCGCTGGTGCTGGACGAAGCCGACGAGATGTTGCGCATGGGCTTCATCGACGACGTGGAATGGATCCTCCAGCACACGCCTGCCACGCGGCAGACCGCGCTGTTCTCCGCCACCATGCCGTCGCAGATCCGCCGCGTGGCGCACCAGTACCTGCGCGAACCGAAGGAAGTGAAGATCGCCGCGGCCACCACCACCGTGTCCACCATCAGCCAGCGCTACTGGCCGGTGCGCGGGGTGAACAAGCTGGACGCGCTGACCCGCATCCTGGAGGTGGAGGAGGACTTCGACGCCGCCATCATCTTCGTGCGCACCAAGACGGCCACCGTCGAGCTCGCCGACAAACTGGAGGCGCGTGGCTATGCCGCCGCGGCGCTGAACGGCGACATGACCCAGGGCCTGCGCGAGCGGGTCATCGAGCAACTGAAGAGCGGCTCGCTGGACATCGTGGTGGCCACCGACGTAGCCGCGCGCGGCATCGACGTGCCGCGTGTGTCGCACGTCATCAACTACGACATTCCGTACGACACGGAAGCCTACGTGCACCGCATCGGCCGTACCGGCCGGGCAGGCCGCCAGGGCAGTGCGATCCTGTTCGTCGCGCCGCGCGAGACCGGCATGCTGCGCGCCATCGAGCGTGCGACGCGCCAGCCGATCACCCAGATTGCATTGCCTACCCGTGAGGCCGTGGCCGACCGCCGCGTAGCGCAGTTCAAGCAGCAGGTGGCGGATGCGCTTGGTGAGGCCGATCTCGACCTGTCGTTCTTCGAGGAGGTGGTCAACCAGCTCGCCGTCGAACAGGAACTCGACACCCACGAGATTGCCGCCGCGCTGGTGTACCTGCTGCAGCGCGAACGCCCCTTGCAACTGGACGAAGCCGGCAAGGGCTGGGACGTGGCGACGGCACCGGTGCAGCAACGTGACAGCGGCCGCGATGCACCGCGCGAACGCCGGACTTTCGAACGCTCGCAGGAGGGCGAGCGCAGCCACGAACGCCGCGACGAGCGCAGCGAGTACCAGCGCCCGCCGCGCGAGGAACGCCCGCAGGAGCATGCGCCTTTCGAGCGGCCCGACAACGACAGGACGCGTCGCGAGAACCGCGACGAGATCCTCGCCAAGCGGCGCGATTTCGCCTCCGGCAACATGCAGCGCTACCGCATCGAGGTCGGCCGCAACCAGGGCGTGACGCCGAAGGAAATCGTCGGTGCGATTGCGAATGAAGGTGGCATCGAAGGCCGCCAGATCGGCCAGATCAACCTGTTCGACGACTACAGCACCGTCGAGCTGCCGGAGTTGCCGGACGACCTCCTCAACTTCCTGAAGCGCACCCGCGTGCGCCAGCTGCCGATCAACATCCGCGTCGCGGAGGCCGGCGAGGGTGACCGTCCGGCACCGCGCGACTTCCGTGCGGAGCGTGGCGAACCGCGCTTCGAGAAGAAGCCTTTCGAAAAGAAGTCCTTCGAGAAAGGCTCCTTCGAGAAAAAGCCCTACGACAAGAAGCCGTACGAGAAGAAGCCCTATGCGGGCAAGGACGATGGGGCGGAGCCGCGTGGCAGCTGGAGGGATGACGGCGCACGGCCGGCGGCCACCAAGCCTTGGGACAAGAAACCCTGGGAGAAGAAGCCCTGGGACAAGAATGCGGCACCGGCGTCACGCACGCCGGACGCAGGAGGCTTCCGCCGCGATGCGCGCGAAGACAATCGCGAAGCACGTCCGTCCAAGCCGTGGGAGAAGGGGGCCCGTGACCAGGTAGGTGCCCGTGACCAGACGCGCGACCCCGCGCCACGCCCGGCCAGCAGCTGGGACAAGCGCGCCAAGGCAGACCCGTCCAATCCCGGCAAGCCGGCTTACCTGCCCCGCACCCAAGCCGGCGATGCGCCGCCCAAGCGCAGCTTCAAGGCGGCCGGTGGCAGTGGCGACCAGGACTTCTCGCGCGACAATGCGCCGGCGAAGCCGCCGTATCGTGACGAGCAGGGTACCAAGCCACCCTTCAAGTCCGGGCCGAAGCAGGATGGCCGCAAATTCGGCGGCAAGTCTGGTGGCAAACCTTTTGGTGGCCCGCCGAAGACGGGCCGTCGCGGCGGCTGATCGGCTGATGCGTGCTGCGGTCGTCGCTGGCGACGACCGCAGACAGCTCGCCACGCTACTGCGAACAGGCCCTAGAGCTGGAAGCGGCCCAGGGACTCCTTGAGGTCGCGCGCAACCTGGTTCACCCCCTCGGTCTCGCGCGCGATCTCGCGCGTCGTCGCCGATGCCTGATCGGCCATGCGCGATATCTGTTCGACATGGCGGGCAATCTCCTCGGCGGCGGTTGACTGCTCGTGCAGAGCCTGCGAGATGTCTTCCACCACGCCGCCCACCTTGTTGGCCTGAGTGGTGATGGCGTCGATGGTTTCGCCTGCGCTGCCTGCATGCGCCACGCCTTGCTCGACACGTGCCACGGCGTCGCTGATGGTGCTCAGCACCGATTCCTTGGCACTGCGCATGTCGGCCATCATCACGCCGATTTCGCTGGTGGCGGTGGTGGTGCGCTCGGCCAGTTTGCGTACCTCGTCGGCCACCACTGCGAAGCCACGGCCTGTTTCGCCCGCCCGCGCGGCCTCGATGGCGGCGTTGAGCGCCAGCAGGTTCGTCTGGTCGGCAATTTCCTTGATGATGTTCACGATCTGCGCGGCGCGCTCCGACTTGTCGCCGAGCTCTTCCACGCGGTGAGAGGCCTGGCTGATGGTGTCGGCGATGCCGGCCATTTCCTGCACTGCAGCGCGTACCACCTCGCTGCCGGTCAGGGCCGAGCGGTGCGAGCCCTCCGCCAGTGCATGGGCGTTCTGTGCGCTGTCGCTGATATGCGCGATGGAGGTCGTCATCTGTTGCACGGCGCTGGCCATCGTGGCGGTGGAGTTGCTCTGCTCCGACGCGCCGTGCGCGATGCCATCCGTCGTGCGGTTGAGACGTGCCACCAGTTGGGCGAGGCTGTCGGCCCCCTGGCGAACGGTCGCGATCGATTCGCCCAGCTGCGTCTGCATGCGGGCGACGGCTGAAATCACCGGGCTGGCAGCGATGCGGTCTGCGGCGAACGGATAGTCCAGCCGCCCTTCCGCGACCCGTTCGGCGAAGCGCGACACCTCGGCACCGTCCAGCACCATCTGCCGCAGCATGTGCGCCATGAAGCAGAGCAGGGTGGTCTCCAGCACCACGTACAGCGCATGGACCAGCACGATGTTGATGCTGCCCGTCTGCGGAAAGACATACACACCCGCACCACCGGCCTGCAGGAACCAGAAACCGAGGTGATGCACGGCGATCACGCCTGCAGCAGCCACCAGCGGACGCCAGTCGCAGTACAACAGCAGGAAGGCGAGCAGCACGAAGATGCCAAAGTGCGCCTCCAGCATGCCGTGAGACTGGTGGATCAGCAGGGCGGAGAACACCATGAAGGCGCAGGCCACCGCGACGCGCGACACCAGCTGGCCCGGCAGGCTGCGCGACAGCGCGAAAGGCAGCAGCGCGGCAGGTATGCCGACCAGCAGGGCGGGCAGCCAGCTGCCGGTGTAGGCCGCCACGCCCAGGCAGACCAGCAGGTGGGCGATCAGCACATTCGCCAGCAAGCGGTCTGCACGTGCGCGGAATGACTGCAGGGCATCGTTCTGGGCGGACATGGTGGTTACCTCGTTCGAGTGGGCCGGGGAGCGTGGTGGAAGGATGAAGTAGTGAAGTGAACTAGTGAAATGGGGTCAGCCGCCGATGCAGAGGATGCCGGCGCGCAGGGCCTCGAACTCAAAGTAGAGCAGGGCACCCAGTGACGCGAGCAGCCACAGGCCCAGCGCGACCCATGCGCTTGCCTGCTTGTGCGGAGAATGGCTAGCAGCGACGTTCATGACAGCGTCAATGCCGGTGGCGGCCTCGGTAGGAGTGATATCGCCGCTATCGGCAGGGCGCCGACCGGCTTTAGGCGGTGCCACCTCAGTGTTTTCCAGAGGGCCGGCATCCTGCATGGAAAGGGGGGCGTCAGGCTGCCTGGCGGCAGCTTCCGTCCGCGCAAGGCGCCATGGGCCTGGAGGCCTGGCCCGGAAGACAACGGGGTGGCCATTGCCACCCCGACGGGTTTGTTACGCCTTGCTTCGCGGAGATGGGCGGAGGGACTGCTGGTAATCGTGCTGTGCTGGCGGAAGCGTGGCCCCGCGCTCACCAGCCTGGCGCAGGCCGCGCCGGTCGCTGCTCAGCGCTTGCGCAGCACCGCGCTGCCCACCGAATAGCCGGCGCCGAAGGAGCAGATGACGCCGACGTCGCCGCTGGCGAGATCGCCGCGGTGCTCGTGGAAGGCGATGATCGAACCGGCGGAGGCGGTGTTGGCGTAACGGTCGAGGATGACCGGGGATTCGTCCATCGTGGCGTCGCGCCCCAGCAGGCGTTTACCGATCAGCTGGTTCATGCCGATGTTGGCCTGATGCAGCCAGAAGCGGCGCACCGATGCGGCTTGCAGGTCCAGGCTGGCGAGGTGGCCCTCGATGTGGGCGGCGGCAATCGGCACCACCTCCTTGAAAACCTTGCGGCCCTCCTGCCGGAACAGCTTGTCGCGGGCCGCGGGATCGCCGTCCTCGCTGCGGTTGAGGAAGCCGAAGTTGTTGCGGATGTTGTTGGAGAACTGCGTGGCCAGCTTCGTGCCAAGCACCTGCCAGCCCTGCGTCTGGCCCGTGTCGCGCTCGACGAGGATCGCGGTGGCCACATCGCCGAAGATGAAGTGGCAGTCGCGGTCGCGCCATTCCAGATGCGGCGAGGTGAGCTCCGGATTGACGATCAGCACGCAGCGCGCGCTACCGGCACGCACGGCGTTGGTGGCGTACTCCAGTGCGAAGGTGGCCGAGGAGCAGGCGACGTTCATGTCGAAAGCATGGCCCCCCGCGCCCAGTGCGTGCTGGATCTCCACCGCCATCGCCGGGTACATGCGTTGGTGGGCGGAGCAGGCGCACAGCACCGCATCCACCTCGCTGCCGTCACGGCCGGCCTGGGTCAGTGCCAGCCTTGCGGCGGCCACGGCGTACTCCGCCTGAAGGGAGAGCGCGTCGTCGGCGCGCGCGGCAATGCGCGGGAACATACGCGCCGGGTCCAGCACGCCGTCCTTGTCGGCCACGAAGCGCTGGCGGATACCGGAGGCCTTCTCGATGAATTCCGCGCTGGAGGGCTGCAGTGCCGTCCGCGTACCGGCCGCAATGGCGTCCGCGTTGGCCGCGTTGTAGCGCGCCACATAGTCGTTGAAGGCGACCACCAGTTCGTCGTTGGTGATGCGTTCGGCAGGCGAGTGCACGCCAGTGCCGGTGATGAGGGCGTCGAACATGTGGATCCTTGTGCTGCGCAGACCCGACACGCTAGCACAGCAGGCCAGGGCGGTCTGTCGGCGGCTTCCGCTCAGGACACTGCGCGGACGCGGTAGGCCAGCCAGATCGCGAGCACCGTGCCGGCGGTAGCCAGCAGGCCGACCGTGGGAAAACCGATCAGTTCACCACGTGGGCCGTTGCTCATCATGGCGCCGGCGATGAAGGCCGCCGAGCCCGAGGCGAGGTTTTGCGCGGCGGAGGTTGCGGCCATCAGGCGGCCGCGCAGGGCCGGGCGGGTGGCGCCGGTGGCGAGTGCGGAGGCCGGGATGAAACGGCCGGACACCAGCACGAAGAACAGCACCGAGATGCCGATCTGCCAGGGCAGTCCGAGTTGAGGCGTGTTCGCCACGATATTGATCGGCAGCACGCTGGCTACCGCCAGCAGCGACAGAACATGCGCATGGCGGTGGCGGTCCGTCTGGTGGCCGATCCAGGGGCGCGTGACCAGCGTGGCCGCACCCCCCGCGAGATAGATCCAGATGAGGTCCGACGGTGTCAGGCCGATGTTGGAAACCATCGACGGAGCGATGTAGGGAATGATCAGGAAGCCGCTGAACATCACCGCCGCGGACATGGCCAGTGACCACAGGTGATTGCGTTCGCGCAGCAGCTCGCCGTAACTGGCGAGGAAGCCGGTGGGGGCTGCGGACAGGTGCCCGCGCACATGCGGCACCACGCGCACGGCGACGATCCATACACCTGCACAGAGCACGGCCAGCACCACGAACGGCGCGCGCCAGCCCATGTGGTTGGCGATGATCAGACCCAGGGGCACGCCCGCCACCGAGGCCAGCGAGAAACCCAGCATCACCAGGCCCATCGCGCGGCCCCGGCGCTGTGGCGGAATCACGTCGCCGACGATGGACAGGGTGATGGACCCCAGCACGCCGCCGAACAGGCCGGCGACCGCACGTGCGACCAGCATCATCGTGTAGCCATGCGCCAGCGCGCAGCCGAGTGTGGCGATAGTGAGGCCGACATAGGTGACCAGCAATGCGCTGCGGCGGTCGAAGCGGTCCGCGAGCGAAGCGGCCAGCAGCGAGGATGCGCCGGCTGCGAAGGAGTAGGCGGATACCAGCAGGCCGAAGGCCGTGGTGTCGATGTCCAGTTCGCCCATCAGCATGGACGACAGCGGCATCATGATCATGAAATCCACGATGACGGTCAGCTGGACCAGCATCAGGAGAATGAGAAGGGCCCGTTCGCGGGCCTCGGGCAACGGAGGGTTCATGCTGCGCGGGTGATGCGGAAAAGAAACGGGCCGTCCGACGATGGACGACCCGACAGGATCATTCTAGCCCCGGCGCGTGGCCGCTACCTTGCGGCCACTGCCATGAACGGTATTGCTGGAGTGTGCGGACGTGATGACGATCAATCGAAGAGGGTCAGTCAAAGAAATCCCGCACCTTGTCCATCCAGGACTTCTCGCGCGGGTTCTGCGAGCCTTCGCCGCGACTGATCTCGTCGAACTCGCGCAGCAGTTCTTTCTGGCGCGACGTCAGATTGACCGGCGTCTCCACGACGACATGGCAGTGCAGGTCGCCGAAGTGGCCCGAGCGCACGTTCTTGATGCCCTTGCCGCGCAGGCGGAACACCTTGCCGCTTTGCGTCTCGGCCGGGATCTTGATGGCTGCCGTGCCGTCAAGGGTCGGAATCTTCACCTCGCCGCCCAGCGCTGCCGTGGCGAAGCTGATCGGCATCTCGCAATGCAGGTCATCGTTGTCGCGCTGGAACACCGCGTGCTGCTTGATGTGTATCTCGACGAACAGGTCGCCTGCCGGACCGCCGTTCACTCCCGGTTCGCCGAAGCCGGCGTGGCGCAGGCGCATGCCGTCGTCGATGCCGGCGGGAATCTTCACTTCCAGCGTCTTCTGCTTCTTGGTGCGGCCCGCGCCATGACAGGTGCCGCAGGGGTCACTGATGATGTGGCCCGAGCCCTGGCACTTCGGACAGGTCTGCTGGATCGAGAAGAAACCTTGCTGGATACGCACCTGGCCGCGACCACCGCAGGTGCCGCAGGTCTTGGGCTGGGTGCCGGGCTTGGCGCCGCTGCCGTGACAGGTATCGCATTCCTCCATGACCGGAATGCGGATGGTCTTCTCGACGCCGTGAGCGGCTTCTTCCAGCGTGATTTCCATGTTGTAGCGCAGGTCGGCGCCGCGATAGACGCGTTGTCCACCGCCACCCCCTCCTCCGCCACCTGCACGGCCACCGAAGATCTCGTCGAAGATGCCACCGAAGGCGCCGGCGAAATCACCGAAGTCGGCGCCGCCGGGGCCACCGTGGCCGCCCGCGCTCGGGTCGACGCCGGCGTGGCCGTAGCGGTCATAGGCTGCGCGCTTCTGGTCGTCGGACAGCATCTCGTAGGCCTCCTTGACCTCCTTGAATTTGTCCTCGGCGTCCTTGCTGTCCGGATTGCGGTCCGGGTGGTACTTCATCGCCAGCTTGCGATAGGCCTTCTTGATTTCGTCGTCGCTGGCGTCGCGATTGACGCCCAGTACTTCGTAGTAGTCGCGTTTAGCCATGGGGTGAAACGTGAAAGGTGAAATGTGAAACGTTAAGGACCGGTGCGTTGGCGCAAGCTTTTCGCGAGTGCTAGCAACAGAGCGGAGACTTCATCAATTTTGGCTTTGATCGGCTCTGTGTCATTGCCTAGCCCGAGTCTCGCCGAAATCTCGATCAATGTGTCCAGCTCGGAAAGCGATCCGGATGCAATGCCAAGAAAGTGCAGCAGTTCTTTTGTGCCATTTCTGGCGCAGCCTTCGGAAACGTTTGCGGGCACCGATACCGATGCCCGCCTCATCTGGCTCGTAAGCCCGAATTGTTCCGACTTGGGAAAGGTGTCGGTGAAACGGTAGATCATCTCTACGAGCACGATGGATTCTTGCCACACGCGCAGGTCACGATGTCCCCGTTTCACTTTTCACCTTTCACATTTCACTTCTTGTCATTCACTTCGGTGAACTCGGCATCCACGACGTTGTCATCGGCCGGCTTCGCTTGCGCGCCAGCATCGGCACCACCGGCCTCACCGGCAGCCGCCTGCTGGGCATACATCGCTTCGCCCAGCTTCTGGCTGGCCATCGCGAGGGCCTGGGCCTTGGCTTCGATCTCGGCCTTGTCGTTGCCCTTGATCGCTTCCTCGGCGTCCTTCAGCGCGGCTTCGATCTTGCCCTTCTCTTCCTCGCCGACCTTGTCGCCATGCTCGGAGAGTGCCTTCTTCGTCGTGTGGATCAGCGCGTCCGCCTGGTTGCGGGCGTCGACCAGCTCGTGCAGGCGCTTGTCTTCCTCGGCGTTCGCCTCGGCGTCGCGCACCATGCGTTGCACTTCGTCTTCACTCAGGCCGGAGTTCGCCTTGATGGTGATCTTGTTCTCCTTGCCGGTCGCCTTGTCGGCGGCCTTCACGTGCAGGATGCCGTTGGCGTCGATGTCGAAGGTGACCTCGATCTGCGGCATGCCGCGCGGGGCGGGAGCGATACCTTCCAGGTTGAACTCACCCAGCATCTTGTTGCCGGCGGCCATCTCGCGCTCGCCCTGGTAGACCTTGATGGTCACCGCGGGTTGGTTATCGTCGGCCGTCGAGAACACTTGTGCGTGCTTGGTCGGGATCGTAGTGTTGCGCTTGATCATCGGGGTCATGACGCCACCGAGGGTCTCGATACCCAGCGACAGCGGCGACACGTCGAGCAGCAGCACGTCCTTGACGTCACCCTTCAGCACGCCGCCCTGGATGGCTGCGCCCACGGCCACGGCTTCATCCGGGTTCACATCTTTGCGGGCTTCCTTGCCGAAGAACTCCTTCACCTTCTCCTGCACCTTGGGCATGCGGGTCTGGCCGCCGACGAGGATCACGTCGTCGATGTCGGAGACCTTCAGCCCGGCGTCCTTCAGGGCCTTGCGGCAGGGCTCGATGGTGCGCTCGATCAGCTCGTCCACCAGCGACTCGAACTTGGCGCGGGTGATCTTCATGGTCAAGTGCGCCGGGGCGCCGTTGGCCATGGTGATGTAGGGCTCGTTGATCTCGGTCTGCTGGCTGGACGACAGCTCGATCTTGGCGCGCTCGGCCGCAGCCTTGATGCGTTGCAGGGCGATCGCGTCCTTGGACAGATCGATGCCGTTGATCTTCTTGAACTCCTCGACGATGTAGTCGATCAGGCGCTGGTCGAAGTCTTCGCCACCGAGGAAGGTGTCGCCGTTGGTGGCCAGTACTTCGAACTGCTTGTCACCGTCGACGTCGGCGATCTCGATCACCGAGATGTCGAAGGTGCCGCCACCGAGGTCGAACACGGCGATCTTCTGGTCAGCCTTGCCCACCTTGTCCAGACCGAAGGCCAGTGCGGCCGCAGTCGGCTCGTTGATGATGCGCTTGACGTCCAGGCCGGCGATGCGGCCAGCGTCCTTGGTGGCCTGACGCTGGCTGTCGTTGAAGTAGGCCGGCACGGTGATGACCGCCTCGGTGACTTCTTCACCCAGGTAGTCTTCGGCGGTCTTCTTCATCTTGCGCAGCACGTCGGCGGAAATCTGCGGCGGGGCCATCTTCTTGCCACGCACTTCCACCCAGGCGTCACCGTTGTCGGCCTTGGTGATCGTGTAGGGCATCATGTTGATGTCCTTCTGTACTTCCTTCTCGTCGAAACGGCGGCCGATCAGGCGCTTCACCGCGTACAGGGTGTTCTTGGCGTTGGTGACGGCCTGGCGCTTGGCCGGCGCGCCGACCAGCACTTCACCGTCTTCCATGTAGGCGACGATGGACGGGGTGGTGCGGGCGCCTTCGCTGTTCTCGACGACCTTGGGGCTGCCGCCTTCCATGATGGCGATACAGCTATTGGTGGTGCCCAGGTCGATACCGATGATCTTTGCCATGTTGTAGTCCTTTCAGATTCTGTATTCGGGGGATTCTTCTCGCGGAAATCCTTCAATCCCGCTGATGACTCGCAGATGGGGGCCGGGGCGGCGTTTTCAAGCTGCCTGCGCCACTGCAACCAGGGCCGGGCGCAGCACGCGACCTTCCAGCTGGTAGCCCTTCTGGAACACCTGCACGACCGTGTTGGCGGGCTGGTCCGAGGGCAGGGCCGAGATGGCCTGGTGCTTGTGCGGGTCGAACTTCTCGCCCACCGGGTTGATTTCCTCCACGCCGCTCTGCTCGAAGGCCTTGATGACGTTCTTCAGCGTCAGGTCGGTGCCTTCGCGCAGGGTTTCCAGCGTCGCGTTGTCCAGCGCCAGAGCTTGCTCCAGGCTGTCCTTCACCGGCAGCAGGGCGTTGGCGAATTTCTCGATGGCGAACTTCTGCGCCTTGATGACATCTTCTGCAGCGCGGCGGCGGATGTTCTCGCCCTCGGCCTTGGCGCGCAGCCAGGCGTCGTGGTGTTCGGCGGCCTTCTGTTCAAGGGCGCGGATCTGGTCTTCCAGGCTGGTGAGCGTGTCGGCTTCCTGCGCGGCGGCAGCGTTGGCAGCCTCGGTGTCCGGGGTGGAAGTGTCCAGGTTCTCCTGGGCGGACGGGTTTTCCTGCATGGGGAAAGGCTCCGGTTTTCAATGGAATCCGGGGTCAAGTGGGGGCTGTGCGAGACATTTCAAGGGTCTTTACGCAAAAAATCCGCCGTTTGTCAGTCGGGCGCTGCGCAATCCCTCAGGAAGCCGCGCCAGCAGGCGTAAAGATGAGTTATCGTCTGGACACATTGTTGGCCACATACTTTGCCAGACCTCTCGCCACATTCTTTGCTCTCCGCGGAACATGCCCGACCAACCCGAGCGCATAGGCAAGTACAAGATCATCCGTGAAATCGGACGGGGTGCGACCGCAACCGTCTACCTTGCGGAGAACCCGTTCTACCCGGAGCCGGTGGCGCTCAAGCACATCTCCTTCCGCGACCGGAGCAAGGACGAAGCCAAGTGGAACCGGCGCCTGCTCAAGCTGCTGCGCGCCGAAGAGTCCGTCGCCCGCAAGCTGGATCACCCGAACATCATCAAGATATTCGAGGCGGTGATCGGCGAGGAAGAGTCCTACATCGTCATGGAGTACTTCCCCGGCAAGACGCTGGAGGATTACTGCAGCTACGAAAAGCTGCTGCCGGTGCATCGCAGCGCCAGCATCGTCTTCAAGGTGGCCATGGCACTGGACCACGCCTTCCGGCAAGGCATCGTCCATCGCGACATCAAGCCGGCCAACATCCTGATCGACGACAACGACAACGTGAAGATCACGGACTTCGGTCTGGCGATGAACGTTCACAAGAAGAGCGACATGGATTCCACCTTCATCATGGGGGTGGGCTCGCCGGCCTACATGTCGCCCGAGCAGATCAAGAGCTACCCGCTCAACCAGAAGACCGACCTCTATTCGCTGGGCGTGGTGCTGTTCCACATGCTGACCGGACGCTTGCCGTTCCGCGCCAAGAACCCGGCGCAGCTGGTCTACAAGATCATCAATACCGACCCGCCGTCGGCGTCCCAGCTGAACCCGGACGTGCCCGAGGCGATGGACGTGGTGATCCGCAAGGCGCTGGAGAAGGACCTCTACTCGCGCTACAAGAACGGTGCGGAGTTCGCCAAGGACATCACTTCCGTCCAGTTCAAGATATTCGACGAGAACGAGCGCGTGCCGGATGGCTCGCGCTTCGGCCAGATCCGCAAGCTGCCGTTCTTCACCGAGTTCGAGGACATCGAGATCTGGGAAGTGGTGCGCTTTTCGCAATGGCGCGTCGTCGAACCGCTGACCCAACTGGTGAAGGAGGGCGGCACCGACCAGCGCTTCGGCATCATCCTCGAAGGCCAGGTCGAAGTGTCCATAGGTGGCCGCCAGGTCGTGATCCTCGGCCCGGGCGACACCTTCGGTGAGTCCGCCTACATGGACCAGGTGGATCACAAGCAGCATGCCACCGTGGTGAGCCTGAGCCCGGTGCGCTACCTGGAGGTCTCGCCGGCCGCGCTGGCACTGGCTTCCGAGGAATGCTCGGAGCACTTCCAGAAGCGGCTGGTCACGTCACTGGTGCGCCGCCTGGCGCAGACGGAGACGGCGCTGTCGAAGGGTGGGGCGACGGCTGCGAAGGCGGCGAACATCACCGCGTTCGGCATGGAGCTTCAACTCCTCGACTCCTGAGCTTGGCGCGCAAATCTACTGCGCGAACCGATCTTGGAACTCCGGTGCTCAACGTACTGTTCGTACGTCTCCGCTCCTCGTTCCAACCTCGGCCCGCTCGCTACGATTTCCCGGCCAATCCTGAGATTGGGCGTAGGGTGAATTCGCGAAGCAACCCACCACTTTCCCGCTACACCACCAGATCGATCTGCTGGACCGTCCCCACGCTGCCGTCTTCGTTCAGGAAGACGCCGGTGGTGCGCACTTCGCCCGCTACCGCACCGTTGCTGTCCTTCAGCGTGAAGGGCGTGGCACGGCGGTCCAGGGCGATGGCGCCTACGCCGGCTTCGGCGAGTGACACCATCTGCTCGCCGGCGCGCCACAGGCGCAGCTGGCCGAAGGCGGCGTCGCCCTCGTCGATCCAGCCGTTGCCATCGTCATCCAGTACTGCCAGGTCGGCGAAGCCGTCGCCGCTCAGGGCGCCGAACAGTTCCTTGCCGTCGTCCACCTTGCCGTTGGCGTTGCGGTCCAGCGCCAGGAAGGCGCTGCCGCTGCCAAGGCGGGCGATGGAGTCGGTTTCGCCGTCGGCATCCAGGTCGAAGTCGAAGCGGCCGGCTTCCAGGCGTACGCGGTCGCTGGTGAGGTTCAGCACCAGCGGGTCCTTCTTGCGGGGCGTGCCGATCTCCACCGAGATGCTGGTTTCCTCGCGCTCGTAGCGGGCCATTTCCAGGTCCAGTGCGAAGTCGATGCGGCGGCCGTCGGCGGTTGTCACCTGGCCGCGCGCACTGTAGCTGGCAATCTCCGCCTCCTCGCGTACCTCGTGGTAGTCGTAGCGCACCGAGATCTCCGCTGCGGGCGGGCGTGTGGGGCGCTCGGCCGGTACAGGGCTGTCAGCCTTGCCGGAGACGTTGGCGTCCACGGCCTTGGCGGCGTCTTCGGGCGATTCGCCGTAGAAGCGGACCTTGCGCCCGGTCAAAGCTTCGACGATGCGTATCAGCATCTCCAGGCGCGGGTCCATGGTTTCGCCGGACTCATCGGCCGCGCCGACTGCCGAGCTTTCGCTGGCGGTCAGGGCGGCGTCGGACAGGCGGACCTGTTCTGCCGGTTCAGGCAGGCGGACTTCGATTTCCAGCGATTCCCGCTGTTGGCGGCGCTGGTAATGCATGGCACTGCCTGCGGACTGCAGCGCCGATTCGGTGATCTTCATGCGTTTCTCCTGCTGGCCTTCGTGGATGCCGAGGCCTTGCAGGGAATACCGTCCGGATCGGCCGAAGCTTGAGCGCCAGACGGGGGGACGGCGCCTTGCAAGGCGGGTCGCCATCAGGGCCGGCCCCTATGCCGAAGGTGGCATGCCGCTCGTCCGCCTTTGGTACGGAGCCTAAAGTTTTGTGACTTCCGGCCGAAAACTGCTCTATCGCCGCCCTCAACCCAAATGTCGCAGGAGGACTGTCGTGAGCCGAGGCAGTGTTTATGGAATCAGCCGTGTAGACAACGAAGTGAGCCGCACCCACGGGTGGCTGGTCACTATCCAGCGTCGCGGGGTGATTCACCGGAAGCATTTTTCCGACGGGGTGTTCGGAGGGAAGCAGAAGTCGTTCGTCGCGGCCAAGTCCTTCCGTGACGAAATCATCAACAAGAATCCGCCTTTCTCGATGCGCGAGTACTCGAACATCGTGAAGAAGAACAATCGTTCCGGCGTGGTCGGCGTGTGCCGCTACTGCGCGTCGGAAACGCGTGACCTGCCCGAGGACAAGCAACGCTGGTTCTGGGTCGCCTCCTGGCCGCTGCCGGATGGCCGTCGCAAGCGTGTGAAGTTCTCCGTCAAGAAGTACGGCGAGGACGGCGCGTTCAAGATGGCGCTGAAGGCCCGCAAGGATGCACTGAAGGAACTGGATGGCGAGTTCGATCCGGGTGCCGTGCGTCGCAAGCCGGCCCGTCGTACCCGCGCTCCTGCAGGACGCAGCGCGCACGCCTGATTCGTTCGACGTAGTTTTCCCGCAAAAGGGTGGCCGAGGCCACCCTTTTTTGTTTGCGCGTCCGGCCTCGCGTGGGGGCGAGTGGCGGCTTCAGTTACTGCTACTGTAGCACGACGCTGTAGGTCACGGTGCCGAACAGCCCCGGTGCCAGGGTGCCGGTCAATGTCCAGTTCACTGCGCCACGGGCGCCGACTGCTGGCTGGGCTGTCACCTGGCAATTGCTGATGCCGCTGGGCACCGTGCCGCAACTGGCCGCGGCGAAGACGGTGTAGGCGGGTGTGGCGTCGTACAGCTTCAGGTTGCCCAGCACGCCCGAGCTGCGGTTCTCGTAGCGGATCACATACACCAGCGTCTCTCCTGGCTGCGCCGTCGCCTTGTCCACGGTCTTGATGAGCACTAGTCCGGCGTCGCTGGCATTGCCCACGAAGGTCAGGTCCTGCCGGTTGCCACTCCATGTCAGTACGCTGTTGGCGTAGGTGAAGCTCGCGGCGAGCGTCTGGGCGTACTGCGCGTTGTAAGGCGCGCTCGGTGGCGCGGTGGCCCTCACGATGAAGCACAGGCGCTGGTCGGCCACCACTGCGATGGGCGCGCTGACCTGGGGCTCGCCTGCGTCCAGCGTGGCGTTGCAGTTGCTGTCGCGGAACAGCACGCCGGCCCAGCTTGCCGCAGGCGTGGCGGTGCCGCTGAGGCCCAGGCTCAATTGTCCTGCCGTGCCGGCCACGAAGTCATGCGGGTGTGAGGCCGTCGCGCCGGGCAGGATGGTCTGCTGGTTGTCCTCGTTGAACACGTTCACCGGGACGTCGGCGAACAGCACGCCGCTGTAGATGCTGCCCACGCTGTGGGTGAAGCTCAGCGTGTCCTGCGCAATCGCGTAGCTGCCGCCGGTGTTGCCTGCCGAGCCCGCAACCGAGGTGTAGGCTGGCAGGTTGGTCTCCACGATTTTCACCACGCCGGTGCCAACGCTGGCTGGAATCCACAGTGTGAAGCTGCCTGCGGTGTCGGTGGTGGTGGTGTCGTGAGTGGTGGTGCCGGCGTTGTCGGTCGCGCGCAGGCTCACGCCGGCCAGCAGGCTTTCGCCGGCCTCGCGCAGGCCGTTGTTGGCGGTACCGCCACCGCTGCCGTTGTCCTTGAACACCGTGCCGCCCAGCCGGCTGCCGTTGTACAGGCCGAAGTTCTGGACCGGCAGATCGGCGGCCCCGAGGGTGACGCCGCGGACGCCGGTGGGGGCCTCGGTGCCCAGCCAGCCAGCGGGGTTGCCGGGGGTGACGTCGGCCAGCGTGGCGTTGGTGTCGAGCACCACGTTGTAGCTGCCCATGACGACCGTCGCGAAGCTGTAGGCTCCCGTCGTCGGATCGACCGTCACCGCCTCCAGCGCAGGTCCGGCGGGTGATGCAGCAGGGACCAGCTTGGCCCACAGGGCCTGTCCGCAACCGGCCTCGCCGCCATCGCGGCTCGCGCTGTGGTTGGCGTCGCTGTAGGCGAAGCCGGACAGCGTGCAGGCGTAGCTGCTGCCCGTGACCGTCACCTGCATCTGTCCCAGCTGCACGCCCAGCAAGCCCAGCAGCGGGTCCACCAGACTGCTCAGCAGGGTGCCCAGCGGGCCGTTCAGCACGGCGACCAGGATCGGCTTGAGCGGTGCCAGCAGCAAGGCATCGATGGCCAGCGTAGGTGACAGTTGCAGCTGCAGGTTGGTGAGCAGGGAGCTCAGCAGGTTGGAGACGAAGAATGCCGATGTACTGGCCGTCTGGGTCTGAGGCCAGGGACCGCTGAAGTTGAGCGCCGTGCTGGAGGAGTTGCCGTGCGCCGTGCTCTTCGCCTGTATGGCGAGGTTCAGGGTACCTACGACCGGCAGGGTCACGTTCAGCGCGCCGATGTTGGCGAACTGCACCACCCCGGCCGTCAGGGGCGTGTCGCTGGCGAACACCGCGTCGGACACCTGGCCGAGGTAGATGTCGGCGACGCCGGGGGAGGCCTGGATGCTCACCGCATTGGTCAGTGCGTTGAGTGTGTTGATGGTGCCATTGGCGCGCGCCACCTCGACGTAGAGTTGCAGCTGGGCCAGCGATGCACTGGCGCCCAGCACGCCACCGATTCCGATCAGCGAGGACACGTCTAGCGCGACGTCGATGAGGTCGATGTTCAGCTTGATGCGGACCGCGGCCGTATGGAAAGTCGTGCCGCCGGCGCCACAGCGCATCACAGGTGGCTCGATGATCTGGGCATACAGCGCCACGCTGTTGAGGATGCCCGACAGACCCAGCGCGGCGCCGGTCAGGTTGATCGGCGACGGCGTGGTCAGCATGTTCTGGTAGTTGAACAACTGGATGTTGCCGGTGACCAGATCCAGCAGGTTGACTCGCGTGTCGGCGAACATGCCGGTCGGCAGGCTGACGTTGAGCATCTGACCGACCGCGATCGTGCCGCTGAGCCCGTTGACCTGTCCGGCCAGCGAGTTCAGCGCGGTGGCGGCTGTCGCATTGTCGGCGGTGGCGGCCGTGGCGCCGGCAGTGAGGATCTTCGCCAGTGTCGTGGTGGCCCCCAGTGCGGCCGTGTGGCTGGCCGTGCTGGTCTGTGCCTGCAGTGCATTCAGGAACAGTCCCAGCTTCACATTGGTCTGCGCCACCGCGTTCCAGTCTGCGACCGACAGGTTGACGGAGCTGTTGAGCAGGCTGCCGAGCAGGGCGTTGAGCAGCGCGCCGTGGGTCGAATCGATGCTCGCCAGTCGCGGGCCTGCGGAGACGCAGATACCCTGATTGCAGGCAGCCAGCGCATGACCTGCGCCGATGACCTGCCACAGCAGCAGACCACTCAGCAGGAGCAGCGCGCGGGCGCAGCGATGGATTGAGGTCACGGTGGCGATCATGGTGAGGCCATGTTCTCGAAGAGCGCTTCGTCGAACTTGAAGCGCAAGCGCAGATACACCCCGCGGTTGCTGCTGTCGTCCTCCACCAGGTCCTTGTCGCGGAAGCCCAGGAAGTTGTAGCCGACCGACAGCCACATGTCCTTGCTCATCAGATAGCCGACCTCCGCACCGGCCGCCGTCTCGCTCTGCCGGCTGCCCGTCGTGAACATGCGGCTCAGCTGCAGGCCGACATCCCAGTCGCGGTTCAGTTCATACACGGCGCGGCCGGACAGCAACTGCGTGAACAGCTGGCCGGACAGGCCGAATGCCTCTTCGTCGGCCAGCTTGGCGGCGTAGCGCCCGGTCAGCACCAGCCGGCGCTGCGGTTGCACGTTGGCATGCGTGGACAGGATGTGCACGCGGCGGCTATAGGAGCGGCCCGGGGTGTCATCCTCTTCGATCTTGTACTCGTAGCGGCCCAGCCCGTTCCAGACATTGGTAGCGACGTCGCGGTAGGCGAAGCCGGCCTGGAAGCGTTGCTGCACACGATCGCCCATGCTGGCGATTTCGGAGTCGGTCAGGCTGTAGATGCTGCGGCCGAGGAAGGTCCAGGTCGGGTCGATCTTCACCGCCAGGCCCAGGCTGCTCAGCCAGCTGTTGCTGGTGGGGCCGTCACGCCACTCGACGCGTGCGGTCCCTTTCCAGTCAGGGTTGAAGGTGTAGGACACGGCGGCGGTGATGGCGGTGGACTCGTTGCGCGTGCTCTGGCTGGTGCTTTCCAGCGCCTCGATGCGCTCGATGCTGGTGTCCAGGCGCAGGCCGTCGGCCACCCGCCAGCGGTTGCGCAGGCCCATCGCGGCTTCCGCTTCGCGGCCCGAGAAGGCATCGCGTGCGCGGTACTCGCTGAAGGCCTGGCCGTCGTCCATGTAGGCCGTATCGATGCCGAAGATGGCCGTGTTGCGGCGCTGATCGCCTTCGACAGCGTACGCGCTCTCCAGGTCGGAGACGAATTCGTAGCGGCCGTACAGGCGGCTCTGCGTGCCGATGCGGTAGTCGCCACCGACCGCCAGCAACTGGCGGCTGGCGTCGCCGATGGCCTGCTCCATCTCGGTGAACAGCGACAGCTCGTCCATGCCGGGCACGGGGGCCGCGATGCGTACGCGGACGCTGTTGGTGTCGTCGGCGCTCTGCCCCAACGCGGGGTTGGCGTCCTGCTGGAAGCTGCGCAGGCCTACATCGAGCTTGAGTCGTCCGTCGAAACTGTGCTCGATGCCGACCAGCACGTCACGACGCTGCGTACCGTTGGACCGGTCTTCGGAAGCACGCGCTTCCACTACGGCCACGGTGGTCTCGGCCAGCTTGTAGCCGATCTTCGCGCCGGCTTCGCCGCGGCCGCGCGACAGGGTGGAGGAGGGGTTGTCGAAATCCTGGTCGGTGCGTGCGTAGTACACGCGGCCCTGCAGGTCGCCCGAGTCGCGGCGGATTTCCACGCGCCCCGCATTGCCCCGCCCGATGCTGTCGCGCCGCGTACCGGCCACTTCGCCGACGATCACGAAGCCGTGGCTCTTCACTGTGACGTTGGCGCCGCCAAGGCGGGAGGCGTCCTGCGGATTGCGGTCATCAACCAGCACGCCACCCACTTCTGCACTGAAGGCCTCCGACTCCCACAGCATGTAGCGCAGGTCGGTGCCGGCGATCCAGTAGCGGTCACCGCCCTGGTCTACTTCGTAGGTGACGCGGATGAAATTGTCATTCAGGTCCGGGTCGACGGTGGGGACAGGGCCACGGAAAAGCAGGCTGCCGCTGAACGTTTCCAGCGTGTAGTCGGTGAAGCGCGCCTGCGGCACCGTGCGCAGCACGATGGAGGGCTGACGACGGTCGCGCGTGACGATCTCCACCCGTTCGCTGTTGGCGATCAGGCTGCCCAGTCGCAGCGCGTAGGGGCCGGACGTGCCGTTGGCGGGAATCTCCTCCACGATCTGGCGCGAGCTGGTGTGCGAGGCGAAGCTGTCCGCCACGAAACCACGGGCGTCGTAGTGGTGGCGCAGGCCGTTGAGGCTGCGGTTGTAGGCCGCGAGGCTGCGTGCCGGGGTGACCATGTTGCCCAGCACGGCGGCGGCGGTGCTCGCGGTCTGCGTGTTGTAGTCGCCCCACAGCAGCCAGGACTTGTTCTTGTCCACGCGGACATACAGGTGGCCGGTGGACTGCGCGTCGAAGCCCTTGATCGAGGAGTCACCGTACACCGGGTAGAAGCGGTCCGGCTGGATGTCGCGGAACAGGCGCTCCTGGGTGTCCTTGTCGGAGTCATAGCCCAGGGTCAGCAGGTACTCGCCCTTGACCTTGCCCTTCAGGAACAGCGCAGCCCGCGCGCCGGCATCGCGGCGCGTGTCGCCGGATTCGCTGCTGCTGGCGAAGTGGGTGATGGCCTCCTCGAAGCCGTCCTGCGCGCTGGCCGACTGCAGCGCGCCGAGTCCCAGCTTGCTGAGGCTCAGCGTGCCCTCCAGCACGCCGACGGCAATCATCTCGCGCAGCACCGGCAGCACCGCGAAGCTGGTTTCCTGCACCACCTTGCCACTGGTGGCGCGCAGGCGCAGTTCGCCGGGTTCGATGGGCATGCGCAAGGCGAACTCGCCGACGCCTCCCTCGATGAACACCTGGAAGCCCGGCTGCGTCGGGTCGAGGTCCTCCACCAGCCACTCGCCGGCACTGGCTTCCAGTGTCACCGGCGTGCGCGCGGCAATGCTCAGTCCCTTGTCGTCCTGTACGCGCACCCGCAGCTTCATCTGCGAGATGCCATCTGCGCGGGGTGGCGTGGCGGCCTCGACGACCAGCCGCTGCAGATCGCCCGGCGCCTGGACGACGATGCGGCGTTCACCCATCAGGTTGCCGAAGGAGTCGTACTGCAGCAGGCGCAGCGTGTTGGGGCCAGGCAATAGCGACACGCCGATGTACTCGTGGATTTCCAGCTGCTGCGCATCGCGCTGCACGCGTGCGCCCACCTGGCTGTCCGGAACCTGCTTGTCATTCACGACCAGTTGCAGGCGCGTACCTGCCTGGCCTTTGACGCGTACGGGGAGCTGGCGCGCAGCGAGGTGGATGCCGTCCTCCAGGCCCAGGAAGTCGAGGCTGTTGTCCAGTTCGACCTTGGCCAGTTCGTCCAGCGAGGCCGTCAGCAGCAGCGCCCTGGCGGGCGTCTGCCCCGGGGCGCTCGCGGTCGCCGCCACGCCGGCGGGCGAAGCAGCGGGTACGGACGGCCGGAGCGTGGTGGGTGATGCAGCGTTCGGAATGGCACGGTTGCCGTCGCTCATCGATGGCTGTCCGATGATGCCTGCCGCCGTACCGGATGGCGTGCTCTGCTGTGGCGGGTCCAGGCTCAGTGCCTGCACGGCTGCGGCATCGCTGTCGCTGCGCGCGGCGGCTGCCAGGCGACGACGGTTGTCGATGTCATCCATCACGCCGGCGGCGCAGCCGTCGATGGCGAAATCCGCGCGATGCAGCTCGCCGTTCTTCATGTCGATGAATCGGCTGTCGCCGCTGCCGGCATTGCGGTTGGACAGGGGCCGCATGCGGGCGCCCGCCGGCAGCGTCGTTGCATCCAGCTTGGCGACGTGGGTGCGGGGCGACACGTTGTAGAAGCTGAATTTGCCCTCGCCATCGCTGAGCGCCCAGGTGCCATCCTCCAGCCATACGCGTACGCCGGGCACGCCGGGCTCGCCGGCGTCCTGGATGTCGTTGGCATTGCAGTCGGCGAACACCTTGCCGAGGATGAAGCCCTTGGTGTCGAAGACGCCGCCATCCACGCGCACGGCGGCCGACGCGAGGTTGCTGTTGCGCGCCAGGGGAGGGGTGCTGAAGGCCTGGGCGCGGCTCACTGCAGTACCGATCCGCGCACCGGGCCCGACGGCTGTGCGGTAGCTGATGCGCGTGCTGGCACTGTCCGGCAGATTGCCGAGCGGTATCTGCACGCCGCGGCCGCTCCGCTGCAACGCTCCTCCGACGGGCTGCCCGTCCTGACGCAGGCTGTCATCCAGCAGGTTGAAGCCGGGCGGCGGCTGTGTCATCAGGCTTACGCCAGTGAGCGGCATGCCGCTGACGTTCTTGATCTGGACGTGGAAATCGACGAACTCGCCGACCTCGACGGTCGTCTTCGATGCGGATTTCTCGACCATGATGCCGTTGGCGATGCTGTCCGCGTCGACCGGGATGTCGATCATCACGGCACCGGTGAGCAGGCTTACCGGGAAGTCGCCACCGTACGAGCCCGCAGGGTCGATGGCGCGCCCGGCGGGAAGGCGGCCGGCCTCCACGATGGAAGGAAATCCGTAGCGCCCCGGCGTCTGGATGGCCAGCCGGTAGGTGCTGGGGGCCACCAGTGGAAACTGGTAGTGGCCCGCGTCATCGGTGACCAGGGTGGACGGTGCGGGCGTGATGCCGTCGGGCATGAAGACGCGAGCCGGTCCGCCCGGGTTGCCGCCATTGCCGCTGCCGGCAACGTCGATCAGCGTGACGGTGACGCCGGCCACGGGCTCGTTGCTGACGCTGTCGAAGACGACGCCGTACGGGTCGATCAGCAGGTCGGCCTCGGCGTTGCCGCAGCCCAGGGTGATGGCGGTAACCTGGTCGCTCTTCAGCGTTTCCAGCACGCCGTTGCCGCTCACCGGCGGGGTGATCCGCGCATCCGTGGTGGGGATGGGCTGCTGCACGCGGAAGATGCCGGTGTTCGGGCCGGTTTCGTGGGCAGGGAAGTCCTCGCTGTCCTGGGTCATGCTGGTGGCGATGCGGACGGTCAGAGTTTCCGCCACCGAGGCGTCGGTGTTGCACAGGCCGGTGTCCGCCTGGATGAATGCCGGTGCCCCCAGATCGAGGAAGGTGGTGGGGCTGCCGAATCCTGCATCGATGAAGAAGCGGAGCCGGGTGGTCTGCGGGCCAAGGGTCAACACGACGGTGTTGGCGTTCATCAGGATGTCGGGGCCGGGCCCGCTGTTGTCGTACCACCCCCAGGCGTTACCCAGCAGCTGGCCCTGGGCGATATTCCTCACGCGTACGAACATGCGCAGGGCCAGGTTTGCTCCGGCAGGTACGGTTTCCACGGCGTAGCCCACCGCGTCCACGCGGTCCTGATCGGCCGGCGGCGTGCGATAGAACTGTGTGTCCGGATCCCCCGCCAGGTGATACAGCAGGGTCACGCCTGCGGGAACGGTGGCCGAAACGAAGCTGGTGTTGGGGGGCACCGACTGCACGACGAGGATGTGGTTCATCGCCACGCCCTCGACGCTGAAGGGAATGCCGGTCGCAGTCTGGTTGCCCGTGTTGCTGATGAGAAGCCCCAGCTGCACGGTGTCACCGCGCTCGGGCGTCGTGTCAGAGGCGCTCTGCGTCAGCGACAGCACCGGCCCGTCGCTGGCCATCACGGTATCGGTGCTGGTGACGACAAGCCCACCTGTCGTCACGGCGCGCAGCAACAGCTGGGCAGCCCCCCCGGCCACATTGAGCGGCAGGCGCCCCAGTACCACCAGATACAGCGTCTCACCGGGATCGAGCTCCATCTGCGAGATGACCGGCTCGCCGGCGTCCGCCTGTGCGTTCCGGTTGATGTCGTGGATGATCACCAGGTCATGCAGGTCGAACTGGTCACCGGGCAGGTTGCTGACGTCGAGCAGGAACACCGCATCCGTGTTGCCGGTGTTGGTCAGCACGTGAGCCATGCGCATCGTGCCGCCCACCGGATAGTGCTGGGTTTGGTCCGGCGTCAGGTCGCCGGCCTCCACCGGCTGCAGGATGACGCGCACGATGTTGGATTGCAGGGTCTGCATCTGGCCGCTGACGCTATCCAGGTACTGGAGCGTGGCGCGGCTTTCGATGACCGTGCCGGCCACCCCCTGGGCGCCCGCTGGCAGCGCAGCCAGGGTGGCCGCCAGCATGAACAGCCAGGTCAGCAGCCAGGCCAGCAGCCGGACCACGGACAGCGTGAAGCGGCGTTCGCAGGGGGCGGTCCGCATCGGCGCCCTCATGTCTGCCTCGCCATCGGAGTCTGGCCGGGTGTCCGTTCTCCTCGCTCAAGGATTGATCCGCACACCGAAGGTCAGCGTGACGATCTGCCCTGGCGTCATCGTGCCCACTACCGCCTGTACCGTGCCGGCCGTGCTGGCAGGGGGCGCTGTGACGCTGCCCTGGCTGGTCGCGGCGGCGACGGTGGCGTGATACGTGGTGTTGGGCGGTGTCGCGTCGCTGATGACCACCGAGCTGACGTTGGCGATGCCCGCGTTGGTGGCCGTCACCTGGTAGCGCACGCAGGCGCCCGGCACTGCACCAGTGGTGATGGTGACCGGGCTGAACGGCGTGTCGGCGGTGCCGTCGCAGGCTGCGTCCAGCGCCTGCGATTTCTCCAGCCTCACCTGTCCGGCAATCACGCTGCTGCTGGCGGTTGCCGACACCGGCCCCGGCGCCGCCACGCCGCCGATGGTGCCGGTGGTGGTGGCGGTCAGCGTCATGGTGTCCACCGTGCCCGGTAGCGCGCCCGATGCGGCAAACACCTGCACGAACAGCGTGGCACTCTCGCCGGGGTCGAGACCGGCCGCGGTGCTGGCACCGTTGCTGCCACCGGTAAGCTGGCTGAGATCGGTGACGACAGGGTCGCCGGGGTCCAGCACGCCGTCGTTGTTTCGGTCCCAGCGCACCACGCTGGTGAAACCACCGGCGGTATTGGTGTTGCTCAGTGCGACCTGACCGTTGCTGCTGCCTTCGACCGCGTTGCCACTGTTACGGATCGTGTAGGTGTAGGTCACCGAACCACCGTCGAGCACCTGTCCGCTGTTGTTGGGGCCCAGTGTCAGACCACGGGTCGTACCGACCTGCACCGCATCGTGAACGGTGTCGGTAGCGTTGGTGACGGGTGATCTCGCGCGGAAGTACAGCGATGTCGTGCCGCCGGCGACACCTGAGGGAACGGTGACGTCTGCATACACGACGCGGTTCGCGCTCGCGTTGATGATGCCGGTGTTGATGATCACCGCATCGCTCGCGTCCTTGAAGCTGACCGTCCAGCCGGCTGGCAGCGTGGTCGTTGCGAATGTACTGTCGGTGCTGGCCTGGAGGTTGAAGGCGTCCGCCACGCCGCTGCCGTTGGCCACGTACAGCGTGAAGCGCGTGGTGTTGCCCGGGCTCACCGGGTTGGTCACCACCGGCGAGCCCTCCGGCCCGGCACCAAGGCCCGGCGAGCCACCGCCTGCGGAGTTGTTGGTGATGTCCACCACGCTGGTGGTGATCGTCGTCAGCCTGTCGGTCGCGCTCTGGAACTGGGTCGGGTCCAGCCGCGAGGTGGCGGTCTTGGTGACGTCATACGGACCGCCGCCGGATATGCCGGCCGGCAGGGTGGCTTTCAACACGACACCCACGCTTGCGCCGGCGGCCAGTGGTCCGGTGTCCGGCGTGCCATTGGCATTGGTATCCAGCAGTGGTGTGACGCCGTCCGCCTGGTACAGGACGAAGCTGGTGCCGGCCGGGAAGCCGCTGCCGGACAGGCTGATGTCGAAGCTGTCCACCCCGTTGCCGTTGTTGGTCACCGTGTTGGTAAAGCTGGCGGTGCCGCCTTGAGTGACGAAGGGGACGGTAGCGCCCACCAGCCCGACTCCGGAACTCTGGGTCACTACGAACTGCACGGCGTTCGTCGAGGTCGCCGGAACGGTGATGGCGCCGTTGTTGTAACTGAAGGTGGCGGTGTTCAGCGTCGCCGCATTGGCACCGGGGGCCAGGCCGGCATTGATGTTGACCTGGAAGCTCACCGTACCCGACGCGCCTGCCGGCACCGAGGCGATCACCGCGGTGACCCGCGTGCCGGCGGTCACGTTGTAGTCGTAAACGATGCCGCTCTGGTTGTCGCTGGCGTTCGCATCCGTCAGGGCCGTGGCACCGGTGCCGCTCCAGCGTCCGCTGGCTGGCACGTAGGTCATGCCCGCGGGAATCACGTCGGCCAGTGTCACCGCGGTGGCGTTGCCCGTGCCGGTGTTGGTGTAGGTCAGCGTGAAGGTGCGTGGCCCGGTGCCCGCCGCGCCGCTGGCCAGGTCGATCGACTTGGTGACGTTCACGACGGCATTGCCGGAGACGGTGGTGATGTCGGTGTTGGAGGCCGACTGGCCGGGCGTGAAGACGCTGGTGGCCGTCACGGTCATGGTGTTGGTATTGGTGGCGACCGCCGTCGGCGGCACGGTGGCGACGACCACGAAGCGGAACACGCCACCGGCTGCCAGCGTCCCGCTGCTGGTGATCGGCGTGGCGTTGTCCGCTACGCCGTCACCATTGGCGTCGGCGTAGATCAGGATCGTCAGCATGTTGAAGTTGCCGCCGGTATTGGTGGCCCCGAGCGTGAAGCTGTCGTTGCCATTGCCGGTATTGGTCAGCGTGTGTGGATAGCTGACCAGACCGCCCAGCGCGACCTGGCGTGTGCCGTTGCTGCTCAGGGTGAGGCTGGCGACTTGCTGGACTACGGTCACCACCGCGTTACTGGTCACCGTGCGGACCGTGGCTGACGAGTCGGAATAGGTGGCCGAGGCCTGGTTGCCGATGTTGGTGCCAGCGGCAGGCGCTGCCAGTGCGACACCAGAGGTGCTGCCCATGCACAGCAGGATGAGCAGCAAGGCGACATGGGCGATCCGGCTCATGCCGGAGTGGCGTGCAGGGGCAGGTGATCGGGGCAGGGAGGTCATTGCTTGCCTCCTTGCACAGCGGCGGCTTGCGCTTCAAGCGGCGCAACCCGCATGCGCGACACCACGGTCGTGCTGGCGCCGGCGGGCAGATCCCCCAGCTTCCAGCGCAGGAAGCGGTACTCGGCAGCGGGCACCGTCTCGACCTGCTGGCGACCGTCAGCCTGCTTCACGGTGCGCTTGAGTGGTGGTGCGTCGAAGCGCTGGCCATCCAGACTGGCCAGTACGGCCTGGGGCCGCGCGCTGTCGGCGATGTATGCGATGTTGCCCGCAGGCACCGGCAGGGTCGCTTCCAGTTTCCTGGCCGCGGCGCTGCCGCGATTGCGATAGGTCGCCCGGTACTCCAGCACGTCGCCGGGCTGGGCGCGTTCAGCGGGTCTGAACGCTTCGTTGCCGCCTTCCTGTTTGTGCACGGAGAAGACCTCCAGCACGACAACGACATCATCAGCAGCCTGGATTCCAGTGCTGAATGTCATAAGGAACAACGACAGGGTCGACAGCAAGAGGCTGTCGTGGACGCGTTGGATGCAACTGGACATGGGCCCGTCTCCTCGGAATATGCCGGGCCGCTGGCGCGCCAGATGCTGCTCGAGTGGCCGTCGGATCGGTCATCAGTGCTGCACCGGCGCTCTCAGTGGCATCTCCATTCAGTGCGGGGATGCCTTGTAGTTTTGCTGCAAATTATCCGAATGGAATTTGTGTACTTGTGTGGACTAATAGCATCGTCATAAAGTGCGGAGCCCTGCCCATCAGGGTATGTATTTGGCATCTGCATGACGGGAAATGTCTGACTTTTGCGGATGAATGACCCTCTGCGCTAAGCTCCGGGCTTACCCTGATGCCTTGCAGCCATGAACGACGACCAGCTTCTCCGTTACTCGCGTCACATCCTGCTGCCCGAGATCGACGTCCCGGGGCAGCAGGCCATCGTGGACAGCACCGTACTGGTGGTCGGTGCCGGAGGCCTGGGCTCGCCGGCCGCGATGTACCTGGCGTCGGCAGGGGTCGGCACCCTGTTGCTGGCAGATGGCGATACGGTGGACCTCACCAACCTGCAGCGACAGATCCTGCACAGCGCCGACGGCGTGGGGCGCCTCAAGGTTGAGTCCGGGCGCGACACCCTGGCCCGCATGAACCCCGAGACGAAGGTGGAGACCCTTGCCACGCGACTCGAGGGCGAGGCGCTGGAGGCGGCTGTCGCGCGCGCTACCGTGGTGCTGGACTGCTGTGACAACTTCGCTACCCGTCATGCGGTGAACCGCGCCTGCCTGAAGCACCGCAAGCCGCTGGTGTCGGGTGCCGCGGTGCGCTTCGACGGACAGGTGTCGGTCTTCGACCTGCGCGACGCTGCCAATCCCTGCTACCACTGCCTGTTCCCGGAAGGCGAGGATGTCGAAGAAGTTCGTTGCGCAGTGATGGGCATCTTCGCGCCGCTGACGGGCATCGTCGGCAGCCTGCAGGCAGCCGAGGCGCTGAAGCTCATCGCGGGCTGCGGCGAGCCCCTGGTGGGGCGCCTGCTGATCATCGACGGCCTGTCGATGAACCTGCGTACCGTACGCTACGGTCGCGACCCCGGTTGCGCTGTCTGCGCGGCCTGAGCCTGCCCCGGAAACGCCCGCAAGGACGTCGCGTCCACAGGGGCATGGCTGCGCGGTATGGCAGCGCCTTGCGAACTACAGTGAAGACATAATGTTCGGGGCAACACGATGTCGCACGTCTTTCTCAGCTACGCCAACGAGGACCGTGACGCGGCGCGCCGCATCGTCGGCTTGCTGGAGTCCGCAGACTGGTCCGTATGGTGGGATCGGCGCATTCCTGCCGGGCAGAGCTGGTCGCAGGTGCTCGACGACGCGCTGGCCGGCATGCGCTGCATGGTGGTGCTGTGGAGCCGTCATTCGGTGGACAGCAACTGGGTCTACGAGGAGGCGGAGGAGGGGCGCAAGCGTGGGGTGCTGCTGCCGGTACTGATCGATGCCGTGGAGCCGCCGCGTGGCTTCCGGCTCATCCAGGCGGCTGATCTCAGCGCCTGGAACGGCGATGCCGCGGCGCCGGCCGCACGCCAGTTGCTGACCGATCTGACTGCGCTGACCCGGGATGCCTCGACTGCAGTGCCGTCTACCCGCAGCGGATCCGTGACGGCCGCGACGGCCACACCCATGCGCGCGGAGCCGCACACCGACACCGACATACGCGAATGGTGGGCGACGCACCGTTTGTGGCCGGTGATCGCGCTGGCGCTGGCCGTATTGCTTGCGGCGGTACTGTTGCAGACCCTGTGGCACAGCTCGCCGGTGCCGGCGCCGGCGCCGCCTGTCCCTGGTCCGGACGTTGTCGTCGACCGCAGCGGGGAGCAGAGCGCGGCGGCTTCAGAAGATGTGAAGCCGCCTCCATCAGCAGATGAAAGCGCGAAGCATCCTGAGTTGGCACCATCAATGCCGGCTGTGCTCCCACCAAAGCCTGTTCCGACCCGACCCGTGAGCCAGTCGCCAGCAGCGCCCGCCGACGCACCCATGTGCCGTGCGCTGCTGGAACGCGTCAGCCTGGGTGACCCGCTCAACGACGCTGAACAGCGTTTCCTGCAGAAGGTGTGCCGCCAATGAAGACTCCTTTCAGCCTTGCGGTGGCGATATCCGTGCTGAGTGTCTGCCTCAATGGCTGCTCATCGTCGCCCAGCTCACCGTCCGCATCGAAACCCGCGCCCGCTGCAGCTACGGCCACCCCGGCAGCAACGCCACCTCCGGCTGCGCCTATCCCGGTCGAAGTCTTCGAGACCGCCATCCTGTCGGCGGCCAACACCCTGCTTGGCAAGGCCAGCCTCCCCGCTGGCGGTCAGCACATGCTGGTCATCGATCCGCTCATCGATGGCATGACCGGTGAGCAGACCGCGGCGTCGCGTGCGATGGGCGAGCGCATCGCACGCCTGGTGCGCGAGCGCTATGCGCAGCAGTACGCCGTGCAGCCCTTCAATCGCAACACGGTGGTGCGCGCGCCACTGGTGCTGATCGGCACGCTGACGCCGATCAACCGCGAGGGCAGGACGGAAGGTGATCGCGACATCTACCGCATCTGTCTTGCGCTGGCCGACCTGCGCGCCAGCCGCATCGTCGGCAAGGGCGTGGCGCGTGCCCTGCCGGCGGGCGTCGATGGCGTGGCGACGGCCTTCTACCAGGACAGTCCGGCATGGGGACTGGACGTCGCGACGGCCGGTTACATTAAGACCTGTCAGGGCACGCGGCCGGGCGACCCGATGGATCCTGCCTACCTCGACCGCATCGTGCTGGGTGCGCTGATCAGCGAAGGCATCGACCACTACAACGCCGGCCGCTACAAGGACGCGCTGGGCATCTACACCGAAGCGCATGGCATGCCGGGCGGTGCCGAGCAGTTGCGTGTGATGAACGGCCTGTATCTATCCAATGCGCGCCTGAAGCGGACGAGGGACGCGACGGCGGCCTTCGATCGCATCGTCGACCATGGCCTCCGCAGCAAACGCCTGCCCGTGAAGTTGCTGTTCCGGCCCGGCGGTTCAAACTACGTGGCGGATGCTTCGATCAGCGGCGCCTACCCGATGTGGCTGGAGCGCATCGCGCGTGCGGCGGTGGCCAGCAAGACGAGCTGCCTGGAGGTGCAGGGCCACAGTGGACCGGCCGGTAGCGAGCAGGCGCGCGAACGCATCGCGAAGCAACGTGCCGACTTCGTGCGGACGCGTCTGGTCACCGCCCAGCCCTCGCTGGCGAAGCGCGTGACGGCACTGGGTATGGGCTCGCGCGAAGCTCTGGTCGGTACCGGGCGTGACGATGCCAGCGACGTACTGGATCGTCGCGTCAGCTTCAGGCTGTCGGATTGTTGATCAGGACGCTAATCACAAAGATTCGGCCGGCCGGGCGAGGATGCGCAGGTCCGCGCCCACCTGCGTGACCTCGGTGAAGCGCAGGCGTGGCACCTGCTGCATCGACGTCAATGCCGGCAGCATCGCCAGCCCGCGCGCCGGGTCGCCCAGCAAGGCCGGCGCGAGGTAGATCAGGTATTCGTCCACCAGCCCGCTCTGGATGAAGGCCGCATTCAGCGTGGCGCCGGCTTCCACCAGTAGTTCGTTGATGCCGCGCTCAGCGAGTGTGGTGAGCAGCTGCGGGATGTCGATGCGACCATGGGACTCCTGTGCGAGCAGCACTTCCGCGCCGGTCGCCAGCAGCGGCTCGTGGTGTGCGCTGTCCGCGTGCAGGGTGACGATCAAGGTCGGGTGATCCTGCAGGATGCGAGCCGTGTGCGAGGTGCGCAGTGCGCTGTCCAACACGATGCGCAGCGGCTGACGGCTGGTCGTCACGGCACGCACATTCAGTTGCGGATCATCCGCCAGCACGGTGCCCACGCCGGTCAGCACCGCGCAGCTACGCGCACGCCAGTGATGGGTGTCGACGCGCGCGGCGTCGCCGGTGATCCATTTGCTTTCGCCATTGGCGAGCGCGGTTTTTCCGTCGAGTGATGCGGCGACCTTCAGTCGCACGAAGGGCCGGTTGCGTTCGACGCGCGACAGGAAGCCTTCGTTGAGCGCGCGCGCCTCGTCACTCATCACCCCCACCTCGACCTCGATCCCTGCATCGCGAAGCCGCGCGAAGCCCTGGCCCGCAACCCTGGGGTTCGGGTCTTCCATCGCCGCGACTACGCGTGCCACGCCGGCACGCACCAGCGCATCGCAACAGGGTGGCGTGCGACCGAAATGGCTGCAGGGCTCGAGCGTCACGTAGGCGGTGGCGCCGCGCGCCTTGTCGCCTGCATCGCGCAGTGCATGCACTTCGGCGTGCGGCTCACCGGCACGTTCATGCCAGCCTTCGCCGACGACGATGTCGTCCTTGACGATGACGCAGCCGACGCGCGGATTCGGTGTGGTGGTGTAGAGGGCGCGCCCGGCCAAGGCCAGCGCGCGTTGCATGTACTGCAGGTCGTCGATGTCGTCGCTCATGGAGGCGGAGCGGGCAGGGAGTGGTTCAGCTGCGCGGCTTGCTGCGTGGTTTCGCGGGCGTGCTCACCTCGCGGATGACCTCGGAGAATTCCTCGGCGTCCTCGAAGTTGCGATACACGGATGCGAAGCGGATGTAGGCCACCTTGTCGAGGCGCTTGAGTTCGCGCATGACCAGTTCGCCCAGCTTGTCGCTGGGGACTTCGCGCTCGCCCAGCGACAGCAGCCGGCTCTCGATGCGGTCCAGCGCGTGTTCGACGCTCTCGGCGGTGACCGGGCGCTTGCGCAGCGCGAGCTTCATGCTGCCCAGCAGCTTCTCGCGCTCGTACTCGGCACGGCTGCCGTTCTTCTTTACCACCTGCGGCAGCTTGAGTTCGATGCGTTCGTAGGTGGTGAAGCGCTTGTCGCAGTCACCACAGCGGCGGCGGCGGCGGATGATGTCGCCTTCGTCGTTCTCGCGGGTGTCGGTGACCTGCGTGGAGGCAGCACCGCAGAAGGGGCATTTCATGACGCAAGCTCCGCTTGCGTCATGAGTGAAACGTGAAATGTGAAACGTGAAACGTGGCCGGTGGTGTGCTGGGGGTTCAACTTTTCACCTTTCACTTTTCACGTTTCACCGGCGACGCTCAGTCGCCATACACCGGGAACTTGCCACACAGCGTGGACACTTCGCCACGCACGCGGGCCAGCACGGCCTCGTCGTTCGGCGCGTCCAGCACGTCGGCCACCAGGTGGGCGATGCGCTCGGCTTCGATCTCGGTGAAGCCGCGGGTGGTCATCGCCGGGCTGCCGATGCGGATGCCGCTGGTGACGAAGGGCTTTTCCGGGTCGTTCGGAATGGCGTTCTTGTTCACCGTGATGTGGGCGCGGCCCAAGGCGGCTTCGGCTTCCTTGCCGGTGATCTTCTTGGCGCGCAGGTCGACCAGGAAGACGTGGCTTTCGGTGCGGTTGGACACGATGCGCAGGCCGCGCTGCTCGGTCAGTACGCGCGCCATGACGCGGGCGTTGGCGATGACCTGCTCCTGGTAGTTGCGGAAGGCCGGGGTGGCGGCTTCCTTGAAGGCCACGGCCTTGGCGGCGATGACGTGCATCAGCGGGCCGCCTTGCAGGCCCGGGAAGATGGCGGAGTTCAGCGCCTTCTCGTGCTCGGTCTTCATGATGATCACGCCACCGCGCGGGCCGCGCAGCGTCTTGTGGGTGGTGGAGGTCACCACGTCGGCGTGCGGCACCGGGTTCGGGTAGTAGCCGGCGGCAATCAGGCCAGCGTAGTGGGCCATGTCCACCCAGAAGATGGCGCCGACGTCCTTTGCCACCTTGGCGAAGCGTTCGAAGTCGATGCGCAGTGCGTAGGCGGACGCACCGGCCACGATGATGCGCGGCTTGTGCTCGTGGGCCAGGCGCTCCATCTGGTCGTAGTCGATCTCTTCCTTGTCGTTCAGGCCGTAGGCGACGGCCTTGAACCACTTGCCGCTCATGTTGAGCGCCATACCGTGGGTGAGGTGGCCGCCTTCGGCCAGGCTCATGCCCAGGATGGTGTCGCCCGGCTTGGCGAAGGCCATCAGCACGGCCTGGTTGGCCTGCGAGCCGGAGTTGGGCTGCACGTTGGCGGCGTAGGCGGAGCTGTCGGCGCCGAAGAGCTTCTTCAGGCGGTCGATCGCCAGCTGCTCGGCGACGTCGACGTATTCGCAGCCACCGTAGTAGCGCTTGCCGGGGTAACCCTCGGCGTACTTGTTGGTCAGTTGCGAGCCCTGCGCTTCCATGACCGCAGCGCTCACGTAGTTTTCGGAGGCGATCAGTTCGATGTGGTCTTCCTGACGCTTGTTTTCGTCGGCAATGGACGCGTACAGCTCGGGATCGACCTTGGAGAGGATGTCTTTGCGGGAGAACATGATGGTCCTGGAGGGGCAGGGTGTTGATTAAGCGCGGATTGTAGCAAGAGCCCCCTGTCCGGCGCGCCTGCCGGTTGGGTTCTGGCAGGGTGAAATGTTCTCATCGAGGCATGAGCGGCGCTCAGGGTTTGCGCTTCAAGTGATTGATTTTCATGGGGGCGTATCTTTTTGGGGCCACATTAACCCCGGACTCCCGGCTGGTTCGTTCAAGTGGCAGAGACGCAGTGCACGGCGGCTCCCCAACCCGAACGAACCCGACGGAGAACCGGAAATGCCTTCCACAACTATTGCCATACTCCCTTCCAGCGCGCCGCGCCTTGCCGCCCTGAGCCTGGCTTTGCTGCTCGCCGCCTGCGCCAACGGACCGCAGGAAGATGCCGTCAGCACCCGGCCCACGACCCCCGAAAACCTTGCGCAGACGCAGCAACCCCGCATCCTGCCGGCGCCTTTGCCCAACCCCGTGCCTGCCGCGCCCAACGTCAGGCCGGAGCCAGCCCCGCCCGTTTCGACGCCACCTGCCGCGCCAGCCGCCAAGCTACGCGAGGAAACGCGACGCGCCGGCGCGGCGGATGCCAGCCGCGAACTGGCTGCGCCGGCGCACTTTGCGGTCATGCCTGCACCTTCTGTTCACCATGCGCAACCCGAGCAGCGCGAGCGCTACCAGTCGCTTACCGCCAACCCGATGCAGCAGGTTGCGCAGGCCCCGGTGTCCACCTTCAGCATCGACGTCGACACCGGCAGCTACAGCAATGTGCGTCGCATGCTGAACGCCGGCCAGTTGCCGCCCGCCGATGCCGTGCGTGTGGAGGAACTGGTGAACTACTTTCCCTACGACTACGCGCCGCCCCAAGGCAAGCACCCCTTCGCCGTGCATACCGAGCTGGCTGCCGCGCCATGGAAGAGCGGCAACGTGCTGATGCGCATCGCCATCAAGGGGCAGGACCTCGCCAAGGCCAGTCTGCCGCCGGCCAACCTGGTGTTCCTCGTCGACGTGTCCGGCTCCATGCATTCGCCCGACAAACTACCGCTGCTGCAGTCCTCGCTGAAGTTGTTGGTGAACGAACTGCGGCCCCAGGACCGCATCACCCTGGTGACCTACGCCGGCAACACCAGCGTCGTGCTGCCGCCGACGTCGGGCAGCGAGCGCGTACGCATCGCAGCGGCCATCGACGGCTTGCGCGCCGGCGGCAGCACGGCCGGTGCCAGTGGCATCGCGCTGGCCTACCAGGCGGCGCAGCAGGCCTTCATTCCGGAGGGCATCAACCGCATCCTGCTGGCCACCGATGGTGACTTCAATGTCGGCGTCACCGATTTCCGCCAGTTGAAAAGCATGGTCGAGGAGAAGCGCCAGTCCGGCATCGCGCTGTCCACGCTGGGCTTCGGCAGCGGCAACTACAACGAGCAGCTGATGGAGCAGCTCGCCGACGCGGGTGACGGCGCCTACACCTACATCGACAACCTGATGGAAGGCCACAAGTTGCTCGCCAACGAAATGAGCAGCACCCTGGCGACGATCGCGCGTGACGTGAAGATCCAGGTCGAGTTCAACCCGGCCGCGGTCAGGGAATACCGTCTGATCGGCTACGAGAATCGCGCGCTGAAGCGCGAGGACTTCAACAACGACCGCGTGGATGCCGGTGACATCGGCGCCGGCCACACCGTGACCGCGCTGTACGAACTGACGCTGGCGGACGGCAAGGGACTGGTCGACGATCTTCGCTACGGACGTGCCGCGACGGCTGCGCCCACCGCCACGAACGAGCTGGCTCACGTCAAGCTGCGCTACAAGCAGCCCGGCGCGCAGAGCAGCCAGTTGCTGGACAGCGTGGTGATGCGCGAGGCCGTGAAGCCGGCGACGCAGATGAGCAGCGAGTTCCGCTTCGCCACCGCCGTCGCCGGCTTCGGCCAGTTGCTGCGCGGCGGCGAGCACACCGGCGCCTGGCGCTACGACGACGTGCGCGCGCTGGCCGTGCAAGGCGTCGGCGCCGACCGCTACGGCTATCGCGGTGAATTCCTGCGCATGGTGGATCTGGCGAAGTCGCTGGCTACGCGGGTGCCGGGGGAGGTGCAGGCGCGGGCAGGGGAGCGTTGAGTGGCAGGCGCGTAGCCCGGATGAAGCGATAGCGGAATCCGGGGCTCCGGGAGTCGCTGGAACCAACCCCGGATTCCGGCCTCCGGCCTTCATCCGGGCTACTCGACGACTCGACGGAGTGCTGTGCGACGGGTGTCTATACTGCGCGCATGTCCGAACCTGACCTGACCGACCTCTCCGAACTGGCCGACGAGGAGTTGATGCTCCTCGTCGCCAACGGCCTCATCGAGGAACCTGCGACCGAGTTGTTCCGCCGCCATAACCGGGCGCTGTTCAACTTTGTGGCGTGGCTGTGCGGTGGCAACACCGGCGAGGCGGAAGACCTCACGCAGAAGACCTGGGTCAAGCTGATGACCCGCTGCGCCGACTACCAGCCGGGCGATGCAGCCTTCCGCAGCTTCCTGTTCCAGATCGCACGCAATGCCTGGCTGGACGCGCGGCGCGGCAGCTACGAGGCCACTCGTGTCGAACTGGACGAATCGCACCATGACATTCCGTCTGAGGACCTGGGCGCCGAACAGCTGGCCGACCTGCGCCAGCAGCAGCACCGCGTGCGTGCCGCCGTGCTCGCATTGCCGGCCGCGCAGCGCGAGGTGGTGGTGCTGCGCTTCTTCAACGACATGAGTGTGGAGGACATTGCCGCCGTGGTGGGCGAGGGCTTCGAGACCGTGAAGAGCCGGCTACGCTATGCCTTCGGCAAACTGCGACGCGAACTGGAGGGCGTGGCATGAAGCCTGTGAACGACACCAGCTTCGAACGCTTCCTGCGCGGCGAGGACGGGCTGTCCGCGCTGTTGCGCGAGCTGCCAACCTTCGAGCCGCCCGCGCAGATGGCGGAAGACTTCGCGCAGGCTGCGCGCGTGGCCCAGGCTTCGCACGACGCACCTTCTGCTGCACTGGCTGTCGACATCCTGTCCTTCGAACCACCTGCGGGCATGCAGGCCGATTTTGCACGCATGGCCGCGAAGCTGCAGGCTGAACAAGCGCCGCGCCGTGAGGCGGTGATCGCACAACTGGCGCGTGGTGACGACGCGGCCGAGGTGCTGGGCGGCGACATCTCGGCGCGCACGCGTGACTGGCTGGACAGGCAGCAGGCTGCGAAAGCCGAGCGACCTGCTGTGACCCCGGCGCACAAACCGCGCTTCCGCTGGTTGCCGGGTCTCGGCCTCGCCGCGAGTGCCGCGCTGGTGGCCGGCGTGGCAACGCAGTGGCTCATGCGTGGCGAGGCGCCGGTCGACACGGTGGCGCTGAACGAGGCGGCACCCGCCGCCCCCTCGCCACTCGCTATCGAAGCTGCAAAGCCGACGCCACCCATCATCGAACGCGCTGCGCACCCGGACGCGCCAATCGCGCGCAACCAGTCTGCCGAAGCGTCTGCGACATCCGCGCGGGACAGGCAGGCATATGCGGAGCGCGAGGAGGCGTCCCGCGCTCGCGCTCAGGACGAACAGAAGCGTGTCGCGCCGCAGCCGGAAGTGCTGGCGGACGCGACGAAGTCGCGAGAGGAGGTGGCTGCCTCCGCCTTTGCCGAGCGTCGCCTGGCTGCATCAGCACCAGCACCAGCCGCTGCACCTGTCCCGCCACAAGCGCCTCCGCCGCCAGCCGTGATCGCCGAAGTGCCGGCTGCCGAGCCGGTGCAGGAGCGGCTCGCCGCGGCGCCGCCACCGCCTGCAGTTCCGGCGGCGAAGGCAGCCCCCATGCGCGCGCGCGCTACCGCCGATGCGGCGGTGGCTTCGTCGGCACCCCCGCCGGTCGCACAGCATTCGATGGCTGCAGCCGTTGCGCCCGCGCGCAGCGACCTGCCGGCGGAGTCCGTGCTGCTCGCCACGTCGCCGGAGCAATGGCTGCAGGCCCTCGTGCGGCGCACGCCTCTACCACCCGCCAGCCTGCGGCTGCACGTGCAGTCAACGACGCGCGAGGATGCGGTGAAGTTTGCGGAGGGCTTGCGTGAGGCGCTGCGCCGTCGCGATATCGCGACCCGTGTAGAACTGACGGCCGACGAGGGCGTGCCCGCCGACACCGTGCGTATCGACGCTGCGGGTTTTCTGCCCTGAGCGATCGGTCTCAGCACACAAAGAAAACGGGCGCCTTGGCGCCCGTTTCTGTTTGAAGCGGTGTTCGCTTCAGTGCATCACTGCGCAGCACCCGCGCCGGTGTTGCGGTATTCACCCAGGTAGGGCGACGAAGCCGAGCCGTAGTTCACCGGGTTGGAACTGCTCCAGTCCTTCCACGGTGTGGCCGTACGGATGTGGCTGCCGATGTTGGCGCCGCGGATGATCATCTTGCCGATGGGGTTCGACAAGCTGCTCTGCGGCCACTGGCGCGCGAAGTACACGTTGCTGGCGCCGTTGGAGCCGGTGAAGGAGCCACCGTTGAACAGGAAGCCCATGTTGCCTGCCAGGGTGCTCGGTGCGGCGATGGCGCTGCCGTTCTTGCGCACGGCCGTGTAGTTGATCTGGCAGTTGTTGAACACACCGGTGCCGTGGCCGAAGATGAAATCGACATCGCCCTCGACGTAGCAGTTCTCGGCGTAGAAGCGACGACCCGCACCGCTGACCCACAGCGTGTCCTGGTTGCCGTACATGCGCACGTTGTCGAAATGCACCTGGTCCGCCTCGGTGTAGACGGCCACGGCCTGCGCGGTGTCGTTCACTTCCTGGTAGGTGTTGGTGACGGTCAGGTTCTTCGCCTGGAAGCCGGTGTTCTGCACGATGAAGCCCGACGAGCAGGTGGTGCCGATCGTGCTCTTGCCCGCGCAGTTGTTGATCCACGACTGGCCGGTGCTGGTGTAGTTGCTGGCTTTCACCATGGACGCGTAGGCGCTGCCGGTCATCGGCGCGTTGGTGCCGATCTGGATCTTCACTTCCGAGGCTGCGCCCGCACCGTACAGGGTGATCGGCGTGCCTTCCGGCACGAACACCAGTTCGGTATAGGTCCCCGGGCTGACCAGGATGTACTTGCGTGCCGAGCCGCCGGCGTTGATTGCGGCGTTGATGGCCGACTGCACTGTCTTGTAAGTGCTGCTGGAGCCTACCGTGTAGTTGGGCGAGGAGGGCGTGGAGATGGTGCCCGGTGTCCAGCTGCCGAGGAAGCTGGCGATGGTGTAGTTGGCGGCGACGCTGTCCGACAGTTGCGGGCGGGTCGCCGTGGAGGGCGCACCGCCCCCGGTGGACGAACTGGACGACGAGCTGCTCGAAGAACTGCTCGATGACGAGCTCGAAGAGGAGGAGCTGGAGCTCGACGAACTGCTGGATGAGGAAGAGCTCGAAGAAGAGCTGGACGAGGACGACGAAGAGCTCGAAGACGAGGAGCTGGAAGAACTGCTCGACGAAGAACTGGAACTCGACGAGGAACTACTCGTCGTATTGCTGTACGAACACCAGGCTGAAGTCGTGAAGCTGTTGCTCGGGAAGTTGCTGCCGGAGCAGGTCACGCTGTTGGTGAAGGTGCCGTAGACGAAGCTGCCGGACTTGCCGAGCGCCACCGAGCGGGTACCGCTGAAAGAACACAGCGCGCCGGTGTTCTGCACGCACTTGGTGTAGCCGCTGGGGTAGTCGGTCGCGGCGTGTGCACTGGCGACGAACGCCAGCGCCAACGCACCGATAAGGTGGGTGTAACGCATGAAACCTGCCTCCTGAATCGCCAGAAACTGGCTTTTTGTAGTGTTTCCGCACGGCCCCGGACGGGTGTGCAGTGAGCGGATTCTAGGAAGCGGTGCATGTGTCGTCGCGAAAAACCCTTACAAATCAAAAATATATTTAGTTCGGCCGATGGCTATACCAATTTTCACAACAGTTTGCGGTGAATTTGTCGAATAAGTGGGATTGCCAAAACACACTGGCTTTCCGCTAGACTCTGGCGCGCACGACAACCAAAACCAGTCCCTGTCGTGCGTTCGTTCTTCTGAATCTGCTTCGTCCTCCTTGACTGGTGTCGCCGGCTCCCCGCCGCGACAGGTCGACGCAGTGCTTCTCCCCCAAGGGGTTTTAATGTCCTTTTCGACACTGGGGCTCAGTGAGCCCATTGTTCGTGCTGTATCCGAACGCGGCTACACCGAACCCACGCCCATCCAGATGCAGGCCATTCCGGCCGTGCTGTCCGGTGGCGACCTGTTGGCCGGCGCACAGACCGGCACCGGCAAGACCGCCGGTTTCACCCTGCCCATCCTGCAGCGTCTTTCCACCACTCCCGCCCGTCGCGAAGGCGCCATCCGCGCCCTGGTGCTGACGCCCACGCGTGAGCTGGCTGCCCAGGTGGAAGAAAGCGTGCGCCACTATGGCAAGCACCTCGACCTCAATTCCATGGTCATGTTCGGCGGCGTCAGCATCAACCCGCAGATCGACCAGCTGAGGGGCCGGGTCGACATCCTGGTGTGCACGCCGGGCCGCCTGCTGGACCACGTGCAGCAGAAGACCGTCAGCATTGCTGACGTGGAAATTCTCGTGCTGGATGAAGCCGACCGCATGCTCGACATGGGCTTCATCCGCGACATCAAGAAAGTGCTGGCCCTGCTGCCGAAGCAGCGCCAGAACCTTCTGTTCTCCGCCACCTTCTCCGACGAGATCAAGGAGCTGGCCGATGGCCTGCTGAACAGCCCGGCGATGATCGAAGTGGCGCGCCGCAACGCTACCGCCGAGGCCGTGGAGCAGAAGGTCATCTTCGTCGAGCAACCGGTGAAGCGCGTCGTGCTGGCCCACCTCATCAAAGAGAAGGCCTGGTTCCAGGTGCTGGTGTTCACCCGCACCAAGCACGGCGCCAACCGCCTGGCCGAGTACCTGACCAAGCAGGAAATCCCCTCGCTGGCGATCCACGGCAACAAGAGCCAGAACGCGCGCACCCGTGCGCTGGCCGAATTCAAGAGCAACAAGCTGCAGGTGCTGGTGGCGACCGACATCGCCGCGCGTGGCCTGGACATTTCAGAGCTGCCACACGTGGTGAACTTCGAGTTGCCCAACGTGCCGGAAGACTACGTGCACCGCATCGGCCGTACCGGTCGCGCCGGTGCCAGTGGTGAAGCGCTGTCGCTGGTCAGCCGCGACGAGAAGAAGCTGCTGGCCGACATCGAGAAGCTGATCAAGCGCGAACTGCCGCGCATCGAAGTCGAAGGCTTCGACATGGAAGCGGCGCTCGCCACTGCAGCGGCCAACCGCCAGCAGGACGACGCCCGTCCGCCGCGCGAGCCGCGTCAGCGTCGTGAAGGCCAGGGTCAGGGCAAGGGCCGCCGCGAAGGTCAGCGTGCCCGCGGCGAAGGTGGTCAACAACCTGCTGCCCGTGGCGAAGGCCAGGCGGCCGCAAATGCTGAAGGCGCTCCCGCACGTACCGAACGCCAGCCACGTCCGGAGCGTCAGCCGCGCTCCGAGCGTCAGCCGCGTGGCGAAGCTCAGCCCCGCGGTGAAGGCCAGCAGTCGCGTCGCCGTGGTGGTGGCGGGAATGGTGGCAACGGCGGCGGCAACGGCGGCCAGCGTCGCGAGCGCGGCGCGCAAGGCGGCATGCCGCAGAACGTGCAGCAGCAGTTCCCCAGTTCCGGTGACATGCCGGCGGCAGGCCGCCGCGCGCGTGGTGGCGCTCGTGGTGGCAACGGCAACAAGCAGAAAGGCCCGCGCATCTCCTATCCGCGTGACGAGAACGGCGATGCCAACGGCAATGTGATCCTGCCGGAGTACGAAAAGCCGGAAGTGGACGGCAACGTCATTCCCAAGGCCGAACGCGCTCGTCCGGAAGCCGATGGCAACCGCGCTGACAGCGGTCGCCGTGGCAATGGTGGCAACGGCGGTGGTGGTAACGGCGGTGGCCGCCAGGGTCAGGGTCGCAATGGCGGTAACGGTGGCCAGGGTCGCAATGGCGGTGGCCAAGGTGGTCAGGGCGGCAATGGCGGCGGTAACGGCGGTGGCAATGGCAACCGTCGTCGTCGCGGCGGCAAGGGCGGCGAAGGCGGCCCGCGCAACGACGGCCAGGGTGGTGGCGGACAGCAGCAAGGCGAGAAGAAGAAAGGCGGCCTGCGCGGCGCCATCTCGCGCGGCATCGACGCGATCCGTCGCCTGACGGACTGAGCACAGCCCCAGCTGCAATGACGGAACGGCCCTGCGGGGCCGTTCTGCATTCATGTAGTCGATCGAAAAGGCGGGTTATGAAAATCTCCGTCAAGAAAGTGGTTGTGGCTGCTATCTGCTTGGTGAGCGCAATCGTCGTTAGCGTTCTGCTACAACCGCGGGGTGAACCGGAGTCGCTCGTTGTGGAGGGTATTCCGGTTGATGTGGAGATCGAAAAGTTCTCCGTCAAGGGCACGCACACGAGAGTCGCCAGGTTCTCTATCGCTTCCGTTCGCGGGAGGTTTGTGCTGAACGTTCTCGGACGGCCCGATGTTGAGAGTCAGGTTCGTGCGGGAAAGACCATCAAGTTTCGCGTCGCAAAAAATGACTACCTCAGAATGGACGATGGGGTGTCTGTCGGGGTGGAGTTGCTTCCTCAAGACCAGAGGTAGTCTTCACGTCGTGCAGACCTTCACATGACGGGCGCCGGATGTTTCCTCCCCCGTCGCATGCCGCTGAGCGAGACCTGAGGCCCTGCAAGCTTGCGCCCAACGCATCCTTCCCGATGGGGCGCTTCTGGTGCAGCGACGCTCGGGACTGGTGCTCCACAGGGCAGGACATCCGGGCGACCAGCATCGCTGGTCTCGCGCGCCACGCATGCACTGGCGCTCAGGTGTCGATGTAGCCCCACGGCTGGCGCGGCTTTCCGCCCGCCGCCCCGGCAAGCATGAGGCTTATCACCCCACCGCACGCCGGCATGGCACGTGGTTTGCTCGAACCGCATCAGAGTAGAAGCAGACAGAG
>JAVHYF010000011.1:92616-121260 GCA_031119205.1 Moraxellaceae bacterium
ACGCCGGCATGGCACGTGGTTTGCTCGAACCGCATCAGAGTAGAAGCAGACAGAGGCGGCTTCGCCGCACGCTGGGTCACCGGCGTGTCATTCCCGCCTCAGGACATTGCTCTCGCAGCCATTGCGTTCGCGCAGCGGCTCGCGCGCCTCAGGGCGGCTGCATGGGTATTCATGCGGCAGGGGATGTCACCACTTGCTCAGTACCCCTCCGCAGGTTTTCCCGAGTCAGGCGCCCGCCAGGCACTGGTCTTCATGTCCGGCCGCCGCGTGCCCATCGCGCTGCCTCAACATCAGAAAAGGGAAAACCATGCTCATCACTCGCCAACCCGCCCTGCGCAAGTTCTGGTACGCCGTCATGCCGGCCGCCATGCTCGCTGCTGACCGTCCGCAACCCTTCACTTTGCTGGGCGAGAAGATCGTCCTCTGGCGCGATGCCGACGGCGTGCCGGCTGTCGCGCAGGACCGCTGCTGTCATCGCACCGCACAGCTCTCCAAGGGCTGGGTGGAGAACGGCAACATCGTGTGCGGCTACCACGGCTGGCAGTACGACTGCAGTGGCGCCTGCGTGAAGATCCCGCAATTCACCAGCGAGAAGATTCCGCCCGGTGCGCGTGTCATGGCCTACCGCATTGCCGAGCGCTACGGCTACCTGTGGGTGGCGCTGGACGAGCCGCTGGCCCCTATTCCGGAACTGGCCGAAGACAGCGATCCCGCCTACCGGCGCATCGACCAGTTCTACGAAGAGTGGAACTGCGGTGCGCTGCGTTTCATCGAGAACACTTTCGACTTCGCCCACCAGGCCTACGTGCATCGCGCCATGCACGGCCTCAACGACAAGCCGCAACCGCCGCTGGGCAAGGTGACGCGGCATGAGCACGGCATCGTCATGCACATCACCCAGCCGGTGCGTAACCCGGACGCTGGCAAGGCACATATCGGCATCGCCAGCGACGAGACGGTGCGCACGGTGGTGATGGACTGGTACATGCCCTGCGCGCGCCGCATGCACATCACCTATCCGACCGGGCTGGTGCAGAGCATCATCTCCGCCGCCACGCCGATCGACGATACCCGCACGATGGTTGTGCAGTGGAGCTACCGCAACGACACCGAAGAGCAGGTGCCGGCCGCCACCATTAATGCCTTCGACCGCAAGGTGCTCGACGAAGACAAGGACATCCTCGCCTTCGTGGACGACGACTTGCCACTGGATACGCGCATGAACCTGGAGCAGCACATGGCCTCCGACCAGCCCGGCATCTTCATCCGCCGTGCGCTGATGGACGTGCTGGCGAAGCATGGCGAACAGGAAGTGATGCGCGAACAGACGCTGAAGGACGCGCGTCGCGCGGCTGCCTGAGTTGATCCAGGCATCGTCCCTCTATCGAGGGTTGGCTTTGACCCTTCGACGGGCTCAGGGACCGAAGCTCAGCCAACGGATATCCCGTGCCCTGAGCCCGTCGAAGGGCAAGCGCCGCCGTCCGATGGCTGGTTCTTGCCCCTTCGAGGATTTCTCAGCGGTACTTCGCCGCCGTGATGAACTGCGAGAACGATTCGCACCACACGATGACCGTGTCGTAGCGCGCGAGGTCCACGCCGGGCGGCAGTGGCACGATGAAGTTGTCGAAGGTCTTCACGTCGCCCACGCGCAGCATCTGCGGCTTCAGCCGCTCGAAATCCGCCTCCGTCTCCACGAAGGCCGGCGCCAGGTAGAGCTTGTAGTCCGGCCCCGGCGCCAGCTTTCCCTGCAGCGCGATGCCCTGCGGTCCCAGCGACACCTCGCCTTCGCCCCAATGCAGGGCGTCACTGTCCTTCAGGTCGCGACGGAACTGACCGCGGAAGCTGGCTTGCGCCGCACTCGTGCTCAGCGTCGCGGCATCCGGCGCGGGTGGTGCGATCAGCAGCGGCAGGGTGTAGATGCCCAGTGCAAAGCCGGCACCCAGCATGGCCAGGTGGGTGATCGTGAGAAGTAGTGCGCGAGGTGTGGTCATGCCGTTCATGGGGATCAAAGCCGGTGGCGGAGCGATGTCTTTCCATCGAAGCGATTCGCGTATCGCCAGATCCGTGGCGTGATGGCCACGCAGGCAAGCGTAAGGCCAAGCAGCAAGCCGGCGACGGACATGGAGAAGAAAAGTGCGATCAATGCGAGCAGGAGGAGTACAACGCACACCGCAATGGGGGCACAGGTGAAAAACAGGGAGAGCGTGCGATTGTCGTCGTCCGCGTTTGATTCCATGCGCGCGAGCTTGGCGTGCTTCTCGATGAATTCGCCGCGCTCGCCGGCCTGCCGGTAGAACAGCGCTTCGAGCTTTTTCAAATCGCCGGCGACAGTCCCGTCCGGTTCCGGCAGGGGCCCCGGATGGAAGCGATCCGCAACATTGCGGCGCCAGTCTCCTGCGCGGATCGCATCGATCACGCCCGACAGGTCGGTGACGGAGGCCAGGTCGAGCACGGGCACCTCGCAGGAGGCCGCGCGTTCAAGCTCGGGAAGGATCCAATCGGTGGGTGGCCGGCCGTTCGAGAACCAGACCACGCAGGTCGATGACGCCGCCAGCGCGTGCATCTCGCGGATCGGGTCATCCCACGGCTCATGGGGGTTGTACATGGCCACCGCAACATCCGACTGCCAGAGGCGACGCGCGATCTTGCGTGCCTTGCGTAGGTCGAGACGGGTGTAGCTGAGGAACACGCGGGCAATCGCCGGCCTGCGCGTTGGCCGCTCGTGCGTGCGCGGATGGTGTCGGGCGGCTGCGTACATGGTGTTCCACCGGGACCAGATGGCTGCATTGAAGCAGGCAGCAGAACTGGTGCAACCTGCCCTCGCGGGCACCGTCGGCGGTCGCAGGCGTGGCCTGGTAGCCACGTGGTTACTAAGCGCTGGCCGGTCGGCTTTTCACACTGCTGCGCTGGCTCAGGTGTGCGCCGATCTCGATGCTCTGGGTTGGCTCGTCCGGGTGCTGGAAGCGTTCGACCAGGCGGCGGACTGCGACGCGGCCGAGGTGGGCGCGGTCTACGCCGGCGGCGGTGAGCGGTGGGTTGCACAGCGCGGCGATGGGCAGGTCGTCGAAGCTCACCACCGACATGTCGTCCGGCACGCGCAGGCCGGCGCGGGTGAGGCCCTGGATGGCGCCGAAGGCGGTGTAATCGGACACGCAGTGGAGCGCCGTGGCGTTGAGTGTGCCGGCCTTGGCGCGCGCGTAGATGCCGGCGGCGGCGCGCTCGGACGAGAACACCTGGCTGTCGATGTTGATGACGTGACGTTGCGCGTCGAAGGGGATGCCGGCCTCTTCCAGTGCATCGCGGAAACCCTCCAGCCGTTGCTGGATCAGCGGACGGAACAGGTGGGTGACGTGCACGATCTCGCGGTGGCCGCAGGCCAGCAGGTGCTGCGCGGCCAGCTTGCTGCCACGGCGTGCGGCGGGTGACACGTTGTCGAGGTAGGCCACCGGGTCGGCGCCATTGACGATGACCGTGGGGGCGCCGCTGGCGCGCAGTGGCCCCAGCAGCGCGGTGGTGTCGATGCCGACCGCGAGGTGCGCGTCGGCCTTGCTGCGTTCCAGTTGCTGGCGGTAGGCGGATACGTCGTTGGGTTGGTCGCGGTCGAGCAGCACCGTCTCCAGCCGGATACCGAGGCGAGCGCATTCCGCGGTAATGGCGCGGATGACCTCGGCATGGAAGTAGCTACCGTCCAGCGTCAGGAACTGGAAGAAGGTGACCAGGTTCACCTCGCGCGGGATCGCGCCGAGTTTCAGGTGCGCCTCCCCGGGGCGGAAGCCCAGTTCCAGCATGCTGGCCAGTACGCGCTCGCGCAGTGCGGCGCTGATGCCGCTGCCGCCGTTGATGACCTTGGACACCGTGCCGGGCGACACGCCGGCGCGGCGTGCGATGTCGGCCTGACGCGGACGGCCAGTCCCCGAAGCGCTACCCGTATGCGGGGCCTGCTGGGGAGGGGGACTCTTCATGGCGGTGGGTCTCCGGATCTGTCATGCGAGCCGTAGTAAAACATTTTACTTGCGGGTTCGGGAAGAGGCCGGCAATCCGTTCTGGCGAGTGATTTTCCTGTTGTCCTCGTCGCTGATTTCGTATTTTGTGTTTTAAATACAATTGTTTGATTGAAGGAAATCGATTTCTTGGTGGAAACTTGTTTCCGTATGGCTAGGGGTTTCCGCTAGCAATCGGTGTTCTCCGGGAACTATCATTCGCTCACAAAAGTAATCGATTAACTCCGGATCCATTCCGGAGCCGGAAAGGATGTACGGTGCAGCAGCGCAGGACGACGGAATGCCCGACCCGGAAGGTGTCGCAATGAGTGCGCCACAGGACGCGGGGCTGGATACCTTGACGCTGGACGAGCCCGTCGAAGGATCACTGACGCTGCGCTACCAGCCGGCGCAGGCCAGCGTGACGGCCGAGAATCCGCCGCGGTTCGCGTGGTTGCCGGAACTCGATGCCGGCGCGCGTTACCTGCTGCGTGTGCGGCCGCTGGCAGTGCAAACGGCGCAAGCAGCAGAGGCGGCGGAAACGGTGGGGACGGAGAGCCTGACGCCGCGCCCGGTGACGTCGCACGCTGCCTCGCGTGGCAAAGCCACCAGTAAGGGTGTGCCTGACGAGGCACGCGATGCGGTTGGTGAGGAATTCCGCTTCACCGACATCCGCCGCAATTTCTTCACGCCGGACCGCAGTCTGCCTGCCGGTCGCTACGCCTGGTCCTATGCCGTCCAGGCCCACGACAGCGACGCCCCGGCCTCGGGCTGGAGCCAGGAGCGCGAATTCGACGTGCCTGCCGACGCGCCGTACACACCCGCGTTGCGCCACGACGCACGGTGGCAGCAGGAAGGCACGCAGGCACATCCGCGTCTGTGGCTGAACCCGCAACGTCTGGCCGCCTTGCGCGCCAGCGTCCAGGTAGATGGCAGCGCGTACAGCTGGGACCGCTTCATGCAGGAGGCGGTGACGCCGTGGATCGACCGCGCACCGGTTGCCGAACCGCCGCCGTATCCCGGCAACAAGCGCGAGGCCGGTGCCTGGCGCAAGTCCTACATCAGCTGTCAGGAAGCGCTTTACGCGATCCGTCATCTCGCCATTGCCGGCGCGGTCGCGGACCCGGCGCTGCGCGTGCAGGCGCGTACGCACCTGCTGGCCACCGCGCGCTGGGATGCGCGCGACACCACCTCGCGCGAATACAACGACGAGGCCTCGTTCCGCGTGGCCTGCGCGCTGGCCTGGGGCTACGACTGGCTGCACGACCTGCTGAGCGAGGACGAGCGCGCCGAAGTACGCAACGTACTCGCGCAACGTGCCACGGAGGTCGCCACCCACGTCATCGACCGTGCGCGCATCCACATTTTTCCCTACGACAGCCATGCTGTGCGGGCCATCGGCTCCGTGCTGGTGCCGGCGGGCATCGCGCTGCTGGGCGAAGTACCCGCCGCACAGGACTGGCTGGACTATGCCGTCGACTGCCTCGACAGCCTGTACCCGCCCTGGGGTGGCGCGCAGGGCGGCTGGGCGGAAGGGCCTGGCTACTGGACTACCGCGATGGCGGTGTTCCTCGACGCCGCCGGCCTGCTGCGCAACTTCAGCGGCCACGACCTGTTCCGTCGCCCCTTCGTGCAGAACACGGGTGACTTCATCCTTTACTGCCGTGCGCCGGACACGCGCCGCTCGGCCTTCTGCGACGAGTCCACGCTGGGCAACCTGCCCAGCCTGAAGGTGGCCTACAACATGCGCGTGCTGGCCGGCGTCACCGGTCGCGGCGAGTACCAGTGGTACTTCGAGACGGTGCGCGCAGTGCAGGCCCCGTCGCGCGAGTTCTACGACTACGGCTGGTGGGATTTCGCCTTCGACGAGCTGGTGTGCCGCCATGACTTCCCGGCGGTGACGGCCGTGCCGCCTGCCGACGAAACGTCCGTGAAAGTCTTCGGCGACATCGGCTGGGTGGCAGTGCAGAAGCATCTGGCCGACCCGGCCCGCCATCTCCAACTGCTGGCCAAGTGCAGCGACTACGGCTCCATCAGCCACAGCCATGGTGACCAGGGCAGTTTCACGCTGATGGCCTGCGGCGAGGAGCTGGTGATCCACAGCGGGCACTACGTCAGCCACGGCAGCAGCATGCACCGCGACTGGCGCCGTCAGACCCGCTCACGCAACGCCATCCTCATCAACGGAAAGGGCCAGTACGCGGGTGACGACAAGGTGTTGTGCAAGCGCGCCGGTGGTGATCTGGCGGGTGTGGAGCACAACGAGGAGGCCATCGTCATCCGCATGGATGCGACGCGCGCCTATCAATTCACCGCGCCGGAGCTGCAGTGCTGGCAGCGCGATATCCACTTCGTGCATGACCGCTACCTGGTGATCGTCGACGAAGTGTCGCTGGCGCAGCCGGGCACCGTGGAGTGGCTGCTGCACACTCGTGGCCTGCCGCGCAGCGCGTCGCAGAGTTTTCGTTATGAAGGCGCGCAGGCCGGTATGACCGGCGAGTTCGTGTACTGCTCATCGGGACCGTTGAAGCTCGTCAGCCGCGAAGGTTTCGCCGGCGTGAACGACGCGGAGCTGGCAGGGCTGGAGCGCCACGCCCACCTGTCGGCCACGACCGCCGAGGCCACGCATCACCGCATCGTCACCGTGCTGGTGCCCTACCGCATCGGCAAGCGCGAGCGGGTGCTGCACTTCATCGACGACCAGGGTTTCAGCAGCAATTTCTACTTCCAGGACGCGGGCGACCGGTTGTATCGGCTGAGCCTGGACAAGCGGTTCTGACAAGCCGCGCTTTTCTTGTGACGACCACCACCAAAGGACAGGTACTCATCATGAACGCAGTAAGAGCAAAAGGCCTGGGCGGCACCCTTATCCTCGCCGCAGCCTTGATAGCGCCCACCATGGCGCAGGCCTACACGGAAGCCCCCGCGCTGCAGAAGCTGACGCAGGAAAAGAAGCTGCCGCCGCTGGCCGAGCGACTGCCGGAGAAACCCGAGGTGGTAAAGCCGGTGGACCGTAACGGCGTCTACGGTGGCACGCTGCGTACCGCCATGCGCGGCAGCGCGGACCAGAACAGCATCACCCGCCTGGTCGGCGTGCAGGGCATGACGCGCTGGAGCATGGACTTCAACAAGGTGGTGCCGAACGTGGCCGAGAGCTGGACGGTGAGTCCCGATGCCACCGAGTACACCTTCAAGCTGCGTAAGGGCATGAAGTGGAGCGACGGCTCGCCCTTCACGGCGGATGACGTGCTGTTCGCGATGAACGACCTGGTCTACAACAAGCAGTTCTTCGGCCTGGTGCCGGACCAGTACGTCGCCCGCGGCCAGAACGCCGTGGTGACCGCGCCGGACGCCTTCACCGTGAAGTTCAAGTTCCCGGTCGCCAACCTGCTGCTGCCGGAGCAACTCGCCACCGGCCTCGGCCAGCACCCGGTGATGTACCAGAAGAAGTACTGCTCTCAGTTCCACCCCAAGTACAACGCCGCGCAGATCGACGGCCTGCTGGCGAAGGAGAAGTCCAAGGACTGGCCGGCCCTGATGCGCCTGAAGTGCGGCGACATCGAGGTGAACACCCGCTGGGCCAACCTCGATCGTCCGACGCTGGATCCGTGGGTCATCAAGGAAGCCTACCTCGCGTCCTCCACCCAGGTGGTGGCCGAGCGCAACCCGTACTTCTGGCAGGTCGACGAGAAGGGCCAGCAACTGCCTTACCTCGACCGCATCCGCTGGTCGGTGATGTCGGACATCGAAGGCATGGTGCTGGCCACCATCAACGGCCAGTTCGACTACCAGCACCGCCATATCTTCCCGATCCAGAACCGTCCGGTGCTGGCCGAGAACGCGCAGAAGCAGAACTACAAGGTGGTGGTCTTCCCGGGCACGGCCGCCAATGCCGTGGGCATGTACCTGAACCAGACCACGCGTGATGCGAAGCTGCGCAACTACCTCCGCCAGAAGGATTTCCGCGTGGCGCTGTCACTGGCGACCGACCGCAAGGAGATCAACGACGTGGTGTTCCTGGGGCAGAGCACGCCCTGGCAGAACGGCCCGGTGCCGGAGTCGCGCTGGTACAACAAGCAGCTCGGCACCCAGTTCCTGGAGCTGGACCTGAAGCGCTCCAACGAGCTGCTCGACAAGCTGGGCCTCACCAAGCGTGATGCCGACAACTACCGTACCTATCCGGACGGTGGCCGCGTGCGCCTGAACGCCATCGTGTCGCTGGCACAGGGCGCGCAGATCGACACCCTGGAGCTGGTGCGTCGCCAGTGGGCCAAGGTCGGCGTGGAGATGGTGATCCTCGCCTCCGAGCGCTCGCTGTTCTACGACCGTGCCACCAACAATGACTACGACATCAGCGTGGACAATATTTCCGGCGGCTACGACATCAACCTGAACCCGCGTTCCGTGGTGACGGTGAACCCGACCGAGTCGCGTACCAGCATCCCCTGGACGCGCTGGGCACTGTCCGACGGCAAGCAGGGTGAGGAACCCAGTGTCAGCATGAAGAAGCGCCTGGCCCTGTACGACACCTATCAAGGTGCGAAGACGCAGGCCGAAGCGGACGCTTCCTTCAAGGAAATGCTGCAGATCGCCGCCGACGAGTTCGAGGTCATCGGCACCGTGCGCACGTATGGAGAGAATGCGATCCGCAGCAACAAGCTGATCAACGTCTATGACAAGATGCTGGCGAGCTGGACCTACCCGAACCCCAGCCCGGCATTGCCGCAGCAATGGTTCCTGCAGCCGTGACCTGAGGAGCTGGAACGTACCGTTCTTCCTCTTGTCTTCCTGCTGTCCTTCGACAGATTGCAGGGCCGTTGCCGCGGCCCTGCTTTTTTGAGCTGTCTTGACCTGTATCGATCTGCAGAACCGGACTGCGGTCCGCTCCAGCATTCCTGAGTCTCATGTCCCTGCGAACCGATTCCACCCGTCCTGACGAACACGCCCGCGACGAGATCTCTGGCTTCGACCTGCACGCCCACGAGCGCCCGCGGCTGTTGCGTACCGCCGAAGCGCTGTCGCGCACAGCGCCTTGCACCATCGTCAGTGTGCGCAATCCGCGCAGCGCGGGCGGTGCGCATGATTTCTCCTCGGAGGCAGACTACTGGTGGCCCGACCCCGACAAGCCCGGCGGCCCGTACCGCCAGCGCGACGGCCTGAGCAACCCGGACAACTTCACCGCGCATCGCGCCCTGTTGTTGGATTTCTCCGAGACCGTCGGCACGCTCGCCGCGGCCGCGCTGGTGTGCCGTGAAGCAGAACAGCGCCAGCGCTACGCGGACGCCGCACTGGCGCACCTGTATGCCTGGTTCGTGCAGCCCGCCACCCGCATGAACCCCAGTCTGCTGTACTCGCAGGCCATCGGCGGTGTGTGTACCGGGCGTGCCATCGGCGTCATCGACACCCTGCATCTCGCGGAAGTTGCGCTCGCTGCGCAGCGTCTCGGCGAGGCCGGGCTGATCCACGCGGACGCGCTGCTGCCGCTGCGGGAATGGTTCGCCTCCTACCTCGACTGGCTGAACACCCACCCCTATGGCGTGGAGGAGCGCGAGTGGCCCAACAATCACGGCACCTGCTGGGCCTTGCAGGCTGCCGCTTTCGCGCGCTTCACCGGCAACGAGGCGGTACTCGCCGACTGCCGGCGTCGCCTGTTCGAAGTGCTGCTACCGGGGCAGATGGCCGCGGACGGCAGCTTTCCGCAGGAACTGGCGCGTACCAAGCCCTACGGCTACTCGATCTTCAACCTGGACGTGATGTGCGCGCTGGGCGTGTTGCTCCGCACCCTGGGTGACGATCTGCTGCGCCGTTCGCTGGACGACGGCCGTTCGCTGTTGAAGGGCGTGTCCTTCCTCGCGCCGTACCTGATCAGCAAATCCAGCTGGCCGTATGCGCGCGACGTGATGTACTGGAACGAATGGCCGGTGCGTCAGCCTGCGCTGTTGTTCGGTGCGCTGGCCGCCGGGCGCGAGGACTGGTTACGCGCATGGCAGCGCCTTGACCCGGCGCCCACCGTGCTGGAGGTGCGCCGCAACTTCCCTGTACGACAGCCGGTGCTGTGGCTAGCCGACAGCCGGGCCGTTTAATCCAGCGTGAAGCTGCGCGACAGCGGCAACCGCAGGCCGGACACGCGATCGATCACCGTGACCTCGATGCGGTAGACGCCCGGAATGTCGTTGGCACCCAGCCTCATGTCGAGCGAGGTGTCGCCCAGCATCAGTTGATCGGCCACCGGGGCGATGGTCCACAGGCTGGCACCCCCGGCCGATACGCGCTTGCCGTCGGGCAACTGCACGCTGAACTCTGCGAACAGGTTGCACTGTCTGTCCCCGCCGGCCTTGCAGCCATAGAAGATCACCATGCCGGAAATGGTGCCGCCGCGCTTCACCCGCTGCACGGTTGGCAGGCGAGGTGGCGTCACTGACACATTCCAGATCTCGCGGAACTGCTCGAGGTCTTCAGTGAAGACCAGCTGGGCACCGAAATCGCCCGCGCTGCGCATGTGTGGCGTGTCGGGCAGGGCTTGCCCCTTGTCGTCCGTCCAGCCGGCCAGCAAGGTCGGCGAGCCCAGCAGGCAGGCAAGCAGAGATACGGTTGCGATGTGGCGCATCAGGAAGACTCCGCTCCAGTGACGACCGAAGGATACTTCACTGCGCGCGTACCGCCCGGATGCTGCATCGGGTCGGTGGCCCCGCTTACCTGCAAAGGGTAGCGCACGGCATATACTGAATGCATGGCCCTGCGCAGGAGGCGAAGCGTGGCGCCTGTCATGCCGGCAGTCGTCTGGCCGCTGGCTTCGCTCGCTGTCCCGGCTCGTCCGCGAAGGAGTCACCATGCTTTCCGCATTGCGCTGCCGCCTGACCCTCCTGTTGGCCAGCCTGTCGCTGGCTGCCTGTGTCGTCTATGAACCGGTTCCGGTGTCTGCGCCTTCGCAGTACGACCGGGTTTGGAGTGCAGCGCTGGGCGCCATGCAGGATGCTGGCGTATCGGTGTCGTCAGCCGACCCGGCCTCTGGGCGCATCCGCGGCAGCCGTAACGGTGTGCCGGCCGCGGTGGATGTGCTTCGCCAGGCGGACGGTAGTGTGCAGGTGCGCTTCGACTCGAAGGACGCGCAGCTGGCCGAGCTGTTCAAGCAGACCTACGCGCGGCGCATGGGCCGCTGAGCGACGTAGCGGGGAAGGGCCGCTTGCGGTCCGGTCGGTTACAGCAGCTCGGCGAGCGGCGCCGGGCGACCCACCACGTAACCCTGCGCGTAATGGATGCCCAGTTCGCGCAGCCGGTCGAGTGTCCGCGCCTCTTCCACCCGTACGGCAACCGTCTGCATGCCGAGTGCGAGCGAGACGTCGCGGACGCAGCGCAGGCCGGCCTGTGACATCGGGTCGGTATCGACATGGCGGGTGAGATGGCTGCCGACCTTCAGGTAGTCCACCGGCATGTCACGCAGGTAGCGGAACGGTGAGGCGCCGTGGCCGAAGTCGTCCAGGCCGATGCGCACGCCGAGCTTCAGCATCTCGGTGGCAAAGCGGCAGGCCTCCTCCGGGTGGCTCAGCACGACGCTTTCGCCGAACTCGAAGCACAGGCGGCGGCGCAGGTCGCCGGCGTTGATCAGGCGACGGCACAGGCTCTCCAGGTAGCCGTTCTCGATCACGGATTCCTGGCTGAGGTTGATGCTGATGGTATCCACCGCGTCGAGTCGCACCCTGGTGCCGTCCAGCAACTTCAGCACATGGTCCAGCACCCAGTAGTCGATCCGGGCTGCCAGCTTGAAGCGCCCGGCCTCCGGCAGGAATGCGCCGGGCGGGATCAGCGAGCCGTCCGCGTCGCGTAGCCGCAGCAGGATCTCCATGCGCTGGCGGGTGTCCTCGGTCTGCAAGGGGGTCATGCACTGGGCGAACAGTTCGAACTGGTCGTGCTGCAGCGCCGACTCCAGGCGCTGCGACCAGGCCTCGCGCTGCGCCATGTGCGCCACGTCGTCGCTGTCGAACCAGGTGTGCACGCGGTTGCGGCCGGTCTGCTTGGCGGTGTAGCAGGCCGCGTCGGCGGCAGCCAGCACGGACTCCGCGTCGTTCCAGCGGCCATCCATCGGCACCAGGCCGATGCTGCCCCCCACCCGGAAGCGACGGTCGTCATGGACGAAGCGGTAGTCGTTGATGCGCTCGCACAGCAGCTGTGCGTTGCGCTGTGCCTGTTCCAGCGAACAGTGCTCCATGATCAGGCCGAACTCATCGCCGCCCAGCCGTGCCAGCATGTCGCGCACGCGTACCGACTGCTGCAGGACAGTGGAGAGCTGCCGCAGCAACTCGTCGCCGGCTGCATGCCCGCAGTTGTCGTTGACCGTCTTGAAGTGGTCCAGGTCGATGAACATCAGTGCGTGCTCGGCCCTTCGGCCGCGGCTGCTCTCGACGAGGCGGCCCAGGCGGCTTTCGAACTCGGAGCGGTTGAACAGGCCGGTCAGCGGGTCGTGCGATGCGCGGTAGCTGATGTCGCGTGCCTTCTGGCGCTGCTCGGTAATGTCGTGGAACACCAGCACTGCACCGAGCAGCTCGCCGCTGGCGGTACGGATGGGCGCCGCCGAATCGGCAATGTCGCGTTCGCCGCCATCGCGCGACACCAGCAGCGTGTGGTCGGACAGTGACGCTACGCAGTCGTCTTCAAGACAGCGGATGACCGGGTTGGGCAGCACCGTGCGCGCAGTGTCGTGGATGACATTGAACACCTCGCGGATATGCGCACCGTGTGCCTCCGATGCCAACCAGCCGGTGAGTCGGACCGCCACCGGGTTCATGTAGTCGATGATGCCTTGCGTATCGGTGGTGATCACCGCGTCGCCGATCGAATGCAGCGTCACGCGCAGACGCTCGTGCTGTTCGGCCAGTGTCTGTGCCAGCAGCTTGCGCTCGGTGACGTCCTGCAGCACTGCCAGGGAGCGCATGGGACGGCCGGAGGCGTCGCGTTCGACGATGGCCGACAGCAGTACGTCCACCACGCTGCCATCCTTGCGCAGGAACTCGTAGGGCACGTCGTGGCAGAAGCCGTCGCGGAAGAAGACCGGGATGGTGACCTCCTGCGCATGGCGCCGCGAGGCCATGCTGAGGAAATCGGATGAGGCGCGACCGATGACTTCCTCGCGCGTGTAGCCCAGCGTGCGCAGCCACTCGTCGCTGACGCTGACCATGCGGCCAGTCATGTCGATGGAGTGGAGCATCGCAGGCGTGGCTTCGTAGAGTTGCCGGAAGCGCTCCTCGCTGGCGGCGAGTGCCCGGTCGTGTTCCTGGCGTTGCTTGACGGAGACTGCGGCCAGGGTCTGCTGGCGCGTGATGAGTGCCTGGGTGACGACGTCCGCCAGGCCTGCAAGCTGTTGCCGTTGTTGCGCGTCGAGCTGCCTCGCCTGGTGGTCGATCACGCACAGCGTGCCGATTGCGTGCCCGCCGGGCAGGATGAGGGGGGCTCCCGCGTAGAAGCGGACGTGCGGGTCGCTGATGACAAACGGATTACGCGCGAAGCGCGTGTCTAGCGTCGCATCTACGACCTCCATGAGCTCGCGCCCGAGAATGGTGTGCGCGCAGAAGGCAATGTCGCGGGGGGTCTCACTGATGCCGGGCAGACCCGTGGCCGATTTGAACCATTGACGTTCGGTATCCACCAGGCTGACCAGCGCGATCGGCGTACCGCATATGTCGGCAGCCAGCCGGGTGATCGAATCGAAAACCGGTTCCGGCGCACTGTCGAGGACAGCCAGCGCCTGCAGTCCTGCCAGCCGCTCTTCCTCGTCCGCAGGCAATGCTGCGGGAACTGCGCCGATGATGCCTGTTCTCTTCATGCTGCCGTCGTATCCACCGTGCCCCACCATGCCGGATGCAGCGCTCACCTCCGGCAGATGGATGCGGACGTGCTGCGGCCTTTCCCGGGTCAACGGCCATTGCCGGGTGGTCTGAGTAAGGGGCAGCCCGCGTCTTTGTAAGACAATGTCACGTTGGCACGTAGAACCCGCTGCAAGCGTGGCAGAACGTGTCCTCGGCCCTGGGGCCAGGTGGAATGCGCCAGGACTGACCCTGACGAGCGCGGACGGAGCGATCGTGACGCAGTGTGACTGCGCGGGGGATCGCCTCAGTGCTTCACGGCAGAGCGGGCCGGCTCATCCGCGATGCTGGCGAGCGGGTCTTCCTCCCCGGTCTGGGGGGGCGTGTGGTCGCGATGAGCCGGTTTGACGATGGCCTTGCGCGAAGCTTCGCCGCGCAGGTCGGTGTCCTGCTTGCCGCTGGCCAGGTCACGATGCGCCTGCGCGATTTCCGGCTGGATCGGCGCGGCCTGTCGGTTGGTGCTCTGGTCCCGTTCGTGCGGCAACGGGGCTTGCTGGGCGGAACCGTCAGCCTGCGATGGTGCAGGTTGCGGCGTGGTGGATGGCACGTTCCTGGCGGGCTTCATGAGGCACTCCCGGTTACTGGAGATGATCCAGTATGGGCGCCCGTTACGGCTTGCGCCGCAGGACATCTGCGCTAGCCGCTGTAGGAATCGCGGAAGACGGCCCGCGCTGCAGGAAGTCAGGCCGCCGCGCGCTGCGGTGTCGCCGCCGGATCGGCCACCAGGGCATGCAGCCCCGTGATCTGCTCCGCCAGGAACAGCGCATCACGCGCGATGCCCGAGAAGCGGCCCGAGCCCCAGGTGTGCAACCAGGGCAGGCCGAGGAAGTACAGGCCGGGCAGGTCGGTGACGCCACGGTGATGGCCGGGGTAGCTGCGGCCGCTGAAGACCGGGATGTCGACCCACGAGAAATCCGGCGTGAAGCCGATGCACCACACGATGGCCGCGATGCTGGCGGACTCCAGATCCAGCGCCGTGCGCTCGGCGGCCGGATGCCACACCGGCTCGTACACCGCACCCGGCGGCGCATCGATGCCGCGCGCGGCGATGAACTTGTCGATACTGGCGTTGATGCCGTTGTAGATGTCGTCACCGTGCTGCAGGTTGGCGGCGAGGTCCGGCGCGAACTGCAGTGTGCTGCCTTCCAGGCCGTGCAGGCGGCCATACAGTTCCATGCCTTCCAGCGCGAAGCGGCGCAGGTCGATGTCGCGCCCGCCATCGCGGCCGGTCACGTAATGGTTGGTGTTGTCGCGCACGCCTTCCTTCAGCGGGTGCTGCTCCACCGGCATCTCGTAGTAATTCATGTCGGCGAGCCAGTCGACCACGTCCTTGCCACGGTAGAAGCGCGCGCAGCGCGGCGCGTCCCCGGTGGCCAGGTGCACCTTGCGGCCGGCGAGGTGAAGGTCCTCGGCGATCTGCGCGCCGGATTGTCCCGAGCCCACCACCAGCACCGGCCCCTCCGGCAGGCTGGCCGGGTTGCGGTACTGCGCGGAATGCACCTGTACCACATGCGCCGGAATGCGCTCCGCCATGCGCGGCACGATGGGCGCGTGATAACCACCAGAGGCCACGACGACCTGCGTGGCCGTGAAGCGCCCGGCGCTGGTGTCAGCGGTGAAACCGCTTTCGCCACGCGTCAGGCGCGTGACGGCGACGCCTTCGCGCACCGGCGCGGCGACATGGCGGGCGAAGCCGTCGAGGTACGCGATCAGCTCGTCCTTCTTCATGAAACCGTGCGGGTCGCTGCCCGTGTACGGATAGTCCGGCAGGGCGCACTGCCAGTTCGGCGTCACCAGGCAGAAAGTGTCCCAACGCTGCGTGCGCCAGCTGTGCATGACGCTGTTTTTCTCCAGCACGACATGGCTGAGGCCGCGCTGCTGCAGGTAATAGCTCATCGACAGGCCGGCCTGGCCGCCGCCGATGATGAGGACGTCGAAGTGGGTGGTGTTCATGGTGTGGGTCTCGGTGGGGTGCTTGTGATCGGTGTGTCTGTCAGGGGCGGGCTGTCATGGGGGCGGAATGCAACGACACTGTCTTCCCGGACGTTCCCCGAGCCTGTCGAGGGGCGCGGGATTGATGGAGTCGGCAGCGTCTGCAGGAGCTCGTTGTCGTTTGTCGGCCGTCACCCCCGCACTCGTCATTCCCGCGTAGTGGGTTTCGCAGGCATTCCGGCGAACGCCGGAAGCTCGCAAAGCGGGAATCCAGCGACGTTGCTTTTGCTTTGCGAAGCCGGCGCGCACCCTGCGTCGCTGGATGGCACACCGGGTGTTGGGCTTCGCTGCGCTCAACCCAGCCTACGCCCTGCGCAACGGACATTCCTGTGCGAACGGCGTGCGGAGAGGGAAGGGCTGGATCTATGGGACGCATGGCGTTCAATCGAATCTCACGACCTGCACACTCGCATCCGGCTGCTGCTCGAAGCGTGCGGCGGTGGCCTCCAGCCGGGCGAGCTGGTCCATCGCCGACGAGCAGGCGAAGCCGTACTTGGCGCGCACGCGTTCCGAGGCGATGTTCAGCGCCTCGCGGCTGCGCTGCATGAAGTCCGCCAGCGGGTAGTGCTGGCCGGGTGTGAAGTAGTCCTTGATGACCAGCGAGGGCGAGTAGCAGTCGTTCTCGCTGTCGTCCGGCCAGCGGACGCGGAAGTGCATTTCGGGCATGGCGCTCGTTACCTGTGGGGTGATGGTTTTGTAGGGTGGGTTCGCGAAGCAACCCACCGTCGGCCTGTCGTGGCGGCTTCGTTGTGTTGGCTTCGACTCCTTCGGCAAGTTGGCTTCGACCCCTTCGACAGGCTCAGGGACCGCAGCCAACGGCCGTGCCTTGTCGAAGCCTCGTGCCCTGAGCTTGTCGAAGGGCGGTCTCCGAACTCGTCGGAGGGGCGGGGCGGGCGGGTGTGAGAGAGCGCATCGGAGCGAAGACAACAGCCTCATGCCTGAACTTCCTGCGGAACACGCGCCTCGCCGTTCATCGTCGCGGCACGTTCGAGATGCCCGCGATAGATCTCCACATGCCGCTGCGCACTGCTCGACCACGCGTAGCGATCCAGCAGACCCACCGCCCGCCTGCGCAATGCCTCACCGCGTGGCGCAGCCAGCGCGGCCTGCAGCGCCTTTGCGATGCTGTCTACCAACTGCGGATCGGCCCATTGGCACAGGCTGTCGTCCAGGTGCTCGGTGAAGGGCGCGATGCGAGAGGCCACCACCGGTACGCCGCAGGCCAGTGCCTCCAGCACGACCAGGCCGAAGCCTTCGCGCAGGGACGGCATGGCCAGTACGCTGGCGCTGCGGAACAGCGCGGGTATGTCGGCGTCCGCCAGCGGACCGGTGAGCAGCATGGCATCCGGTGGCAATGCGCTGGCGGCGAGGGCGTCGCGGAAGTCGCGCTGATAGCTGTCGTGGTCCAGCAGGCTGGCGCCACCGGCGATCACCAGGCGGGCCGTCGGCGCGCGTTCGCGCAACTGTATGAAGGCCTGCAGCAGGCGCAGGCTGTTCTTGCGGGATTCCACACCGCCGATGGACAGTACGACGGCGTCACCGTCGCGCAGGCCAAGGCGGTTGCGCAGCGCAATGTCCGCGGGAGATGCCTCCACGCTGAAGCGCATGGCATCCACGCCATTGCCCACCTGGTGAGCGAGCACGCCATGTTCGGCCGCCATCGCGTCGCACCATAGGCGGCTGACGCACAGCAGGCTGTCGGCCTCTTTCCAGGCGATGCGCTGCCAGCGCGCGAGCTGCGGGTCGCTGAAGTCGTCCAGGTGATGCACGGTGCGCACGAAATGCGGAATCACGCCGCGCTGCTTCAGCAAGGCCAGCGCATTGCCGCTGATGCTGTCCTGTGCGTGCAGGATGTCGAACTTTCGGTGGGCCAGTAGCGTCGTCAGGTGCGCGACGTACGCAGCTATGCGTTGCGCCACCATGTCCACTACCGACACCGGCGTGGGGCCGACCGGCACCAGTGACACCTCGCAGGGCGTGTCGCGGAAGAAGCGCTCGCCGGGGCGGGCGGGCGCCAGCAAGGTCACTTCGTGGCCGGCCGCGTGCAGTGCCTGGCCGAGTTCCAGCGTGTGGACCACACCCCCGCGCGGGTTGATGGAGTGGGTGAGCAGGGCGATGCGCAAAGGCTTCATCGGCTGCGTGGCTTCAGATCGCTCAGGCCGCATCAAGCACCTCCGCCTTGCGCTCGCCGATGAAGGAATCCACCGCGAAGTCCCACAGCAGGCATTCCTCGTCGCCCTGCGTCAGCACGACGCGCGAGCCGGCCTGCACGTCGCCGATGGCGGCGCAGGCGATGTCGCGTGCGGCGAACAGGGCCTGTACGGCGGCCACGTTCTGTGGCCGCACGCTCAGCACGTAGCCGAAGCTGGGGAAGGCGGTGAGCCAGCGTGCCATCGGTACGTCGTCGGGGATCGGCAATGCGTCGAGGGCGATGCGTGCGCCGACTTGGGAGCACTCCAGCAGCATCATCGCGGTGCCCACGCAGCCGGCCATGCTGATGTCCTTGGCGGCGTCGCACAGGCCGGACTCGGCGAGGTGCGGCAGCAGCGCGAGGTCGTCGCGCAGGCGCTGTGCCGGGGCGTGGCTGGAGGCGTTCCACCAGGGGTAGGGTTCTTCGAAGCGGCCGCGCAGGTCCACGGCCATCATCAGCACGTCGCCGTGCTGAGCGTTGAAACTGGACAACAGCTTCTGCGCGCGGCCCAGGATGGCGACGGCGAGCTGGCCGCGTGCGCTGCGGTTGTTGCTGTGGCCGCCGACGATGGGCACGCCGTAGGCAGTGGACGCGGCGGCCATGCCGCGGATGACTTCGCTGGCCGGGTCCATGCCGTCGCTCCACAGCGCATCGACGACGGCCAGCGGGCGACCACCCATGGCGGCGATGTCGCTGATGTTCACCATCACGCCGCTGTAGCCGGCGAACCAGGGCATCTTCGCGACGAAGTCCTCGGTCATGCCTTCGATGGCGAACAGCAGGTAGCCGCCCGCACCGTCCGGTATGGCCGCGCAGTCGTCACCCAGCGCTACCGCCTGTGCGGTGTCCTGCAGGCCGCCGGGCAGGGCGGCAGCCAGCGCGGCGGCAATGTCGCCGATGTCGCGCTTGTGCTGGAAGCCGCGGCTGTCGCGCAACTGGCTGACGAGTTCGCTGAGGGTGTTCATGGTGGCTTCAGGTGGCCTTGGTTGCTATTGCGCGGCAACGCCCATGGCACGCGTGGACGACTGCGTGACGAAGCCGCTCTTCGGGTCGAAGCAGGGCGGGTAGTGCGCGAGGTCCGCCTGCATCAGCGTGTGCGGCCGGCCCAGCAGCGTCTCTTCGGCCAGCGTGTCCCAGTGCAGGCGGCGGAACAGCGGCGTGTTCTGGCTCTGCACGTGGGCGAGGAAAGTGCGGCAGCCCAGCGCATGCGCGCTGGTGACGGCCAGGCGGATCAGCGTGGCGCCCAGTCGCCCGTGCTTGCGGAACGCCGCATGCACGGCGAGGCGTGAGCCGTACCAGAGATCCGGTTGCGCGGCCGTCGATTCGTTGTGGATGCGCACCGTGCCGACCACCTGGTCCGGCATGCCGGCGACGCAGGTGAGTGCCACCAGCAGTTGCGCGCGCTCGTCGACGGCATCGCGGTCGTCGCCGACGAAGATGCCTTGCTCCATGCAGAACACCGCGCGGCGCAGTTTGTGCGCCTCGCGCGCCTCCCAGTCCTGCGTCACCCACTTGATGCGGAACTCAGTCGGCATGAAGGCGGAAGGCATGAAGGCGGCAGGCGGATGCTCGTCGTCGGGCAGCAGGGCGTCGGCGACGTAGAGGCGTTCGATGGCTTCGCACAGCATGGCTATCTCCTCACGCAGCTTCGTAGGTGGATTGCGACGAACACGCGCCGCACTTGCCGCAGCCAGCCTTGATGTCGGCCGCGCGCAGGCCGCCGCCGGTGACCATCGCGCCCAGCGGCTCCAGCACGCTGCGCATGAACTCCGGCGTGGGGGCGGGGTGGTCCTGCAGCGGCGTGCCGCTGATGGGCACGAAGGGCACCACGAAGGGATAGACGCCGATGGCGACCAGTTTCTCGCACATGGAGAGGATGGCTTCGCGCGTGTCGCCCAGGCCGGCGAGGATGTAGGTGTTCACCTGGCCGCGGCCGAACACCGCCACCGCCGCCTCGAAGGCCTTCATGTAGCGCGCGAGCGATACGGTGGCCTTGCCGGGCATGATGCGCGCGCGCACTTCGGGCGTGACGGCCTCCAGGTGCATGCCCAGGGTGTCGATGCCGCTGGCCTTCATACGGGCGAACCACTGGTCGTCGTTGGGCGGTTCGCACTGGCCCTGGATCGGCAGGTCCACCGCGGCGCGGATGGCGAAGGCACTGTCGCACAAAATTCTCGCGCCACGGTCCGGCGTCGGCGGCGTGCCGGTGGTGAGCACCATGTGCTTCACGCCGTCCAGCAGCACGGCGGCGCGTGCCACCTCGGCCAGTTGCTCCGGCGTCTTGTGCGGGATGGTGCGCTTGCCGGCCAGCGACTGGCCGATGGCGCAGAACTGGCAGGCGCTGTCGCGGTGGTCGTAGCGGATGCAGTTCTGCAGCACCGTGGTGGCCAGCACGTCGCGGCTGTGCAGCGTGGCGATGTGCGAGTACGGAATGCCGTCGAAGGTCTGCAGCGCGTAGAAGCGCGGCTGCTTCGGAAAGGCCACGCTGGCGATCGGAATCGCGTTGCGGGTGATGGTGCTGCGCCCCGACGCATCCGGCGCGCCGGCCACGAAGGGCGAATGGCGCGCGCTGCCGGTGTGCACCGGCACCATGATGGTATGGCCGTCGACCGTCACCGCCTTGTGGTCGGACGGCCCCGCACCGCCGCGCCGGCTGGCGGCACCGGCGTCCGGTTCAAGCAGCCGCAGCCCGTACGACTGCAGCTCCGTCATGAGTTGCTGCGCTGGCAGGGGATTGCTCAGCAGACCGTTCGGGGAGCTGGCTTCCGTGATGTCCAGGGTAGGCGTCGGTGTCATGGCGGGACTCCTGCGTAGTGGCTTCCATCGCGTTCGATGAATTCATCGAAGCGACGGGCGTGGCGGGGCGGTCGTTGATCAGCAGGCTGAGGAGTTCGGGGCGCGCGTAGTGGCCCACCGAATCCATCATGCGTTTGCGCTTGGTGATGAGGCTCATGTCCAGGTCGGCGATCACCATGCCTTCACCCTCGCGCAGCGGCGGTGCAAGGTGGTTGCCTTCCGGCGACACGATGGCGGTGTTGCAGCCACCACGCAGCGCGCGCTGCAGGCCGGTGTCCGGCGTGATGGCGGCGATCTGCTCATCCGTCAGCCAGCCGGTGGCATTCACCACGAAGCAGCCGGACTCCAGTGCGTGGTGGCGTATCGTCACCTCGATCTGGTCGGCAAACACCTGGCCCACCATGGAGCCGGGAAACTGGCTGCAGTGGATCTCCTCGTGCTGGGTCATCAGCGCGTAGCGGGCCAGCGGGTTGTAGTGCTCCCAACAGGCCAGCGCGCCCAGCTTGCCGACGGCGGTGTCCACCGCCTTCAACCCGCTGGCGTCACCCTGACCCCACACCATGCGCTCGTGGTAGGTCGGCGTGATCTTGCGGCGCTTCAGCACCAGCGCGCCGTTGGCGTCGAACACCAGTTGCGTGTTGTACAGGCTGCCGTGGTCGCGCTCGTTCACGCCCAGCACCACCACGACGCCCCGCGCGCGGGCACGCTCGGCCACTGCCAGCGTCACCGGGCCGGGCACGGTGACCGCCAGCTCGTACAGGCGCATGTGGTCCGCGCCCATCGCCACCGCCGGCTTCACGAAAGAGAAGTAGGGGTAGTAGGGCACGAAGGTCTCGGGAAAGACCACCAACTGCGCACCCTGCGCGGCGGCGCGGTCGATCGCGTCGCACACCTTGTCCAGCGTGCCGGTGGCGCTGTCCAGCACCGGGGCGATCTGCACCGCCGCGGCGCGGACCACCCGCGCCGCCGGTTTGATGAAGGGCGTTGTGGGGGCCGACATCTCAGAGCGTCCAGGTGTCGAGGATGAAGGCGTTGTCCTTGCGGTGGAGCAGGATGATGTCCAGCACGTCCAGCGGGTTGATCGGGCGGATGCCTTCGATCAGCGCGCCTTCGCCGTGGCCGTACAGCGCCTGCAGCGCGAAGCGGCACGCATACACCTTGCCGCCTTCCTCCATGAACTTGGTGATCTGCTTGTTGAAGTTCTGGTGGCCGGGAAAGGCTTCGTCACCCAGCGTCGGGAAGCCGCGCTGCACGCCCAGGGTGACGCCCGGGCCGTACAGCAGCACCGATGTCTCGAAGCCCTTGCGTTGCAGGCGCGTGGCCTGCAGCAGGTTCACGAAACCGATGGAGCCTTCGAAGGCCACGGTGTGGAAGGTGACCAGCGCTTTCTCGCCGGGATCGGCCTTCACGTCCTCGAAGACCTTCTCTTCGTAATCGACCAGGAAGTCGCCTTTGACGTTGGCGGGTTTGGTGACCTTGGGCATCTCTGTTCTCCGTCTGCGTGTGAGGTGGGCACCCGGTGGGCGCCCCGTGGGCTTCGCGTCGCCCGGTGCGCACAGCCTTGCTGGCGCGTCGGGGACGTGCCTTCCCTTTAGCAGCAGGCATGCCATCAAGTCGGGGATGTGATGCGATCAAGTTGCAATCAAAACGCAAGAGTGGGCTTGCGCGCCGCGAAAATATTTCTGCGTCGCCTGATCCACGTCAGAAGCCACGCCGGCATTGCGTGTTTGTCCACCAAATCAATGCACTGCGATGGTGTGGGGCATGGTGCGTGCACACCGGATGAGTGCATTGGTGGAGCCGTAAAACGCACCGGAACGGCGCGGACGCCGACTTGATATGCAATCAAGTCCGTGCTTTGATGCAATCAATTGAAACCAGATCGATCGCGTTGATCCACCATGCCCCGCAACCTCCAGCACTGGCTCAAGCAGCTCGCCGACAGCAGCAAGCCGGCCTACCTCCTGATCGCCGACCTGATCGCCGAGGACGTACGCACCGGCCGCCTTGTGGCCCGTGATCGCCTGCCGACATTGCGCGAGCTGTCCGCCGAACTCGGCCTCAACTACACGACGGTGGCGCGTGCCTACGCCGAGGCGCGCAAGCGCGGCCTCATCGACGCGCGTGCCGGCATGGGCAGCTTCGTGCGCGGCAGTGCGCCCTCGCTGCCGCTGCGCGGCGGCAGCGGTGCCGAGATGACCATGAACCTGCCGCCGGAACCGCAGGACGCCACGCTGCTCGCGCGCCTGCACGAGAGCGCCGCCGTGGCGCTCAACAGTGGCGACTACTACGAACTGCTGCGTTACCAGGATTTCGGCGGCACGCCGGACGAGCGCGAGGTGGCCGCCGAATGGCTGCGCCGCTACCTGCCGGACGCCAGCGCCGACCGCCTGCTCATCTGCCCCGGCATCCACAGCGTGCTCACCGCGCTGGTGTCGCAACTCGCGCGTCCCGGCGAGCTGATCTGCGTCGAGTCGCTGACCTATCCCGGCATCAAGGCCATCGCCGCGCAACTGGGCGTCAAGCTGCACGCGCTGCCGCTGGACGACGACGGCCCCAGCGCCGGCGCCTTCGAGGACGCCTGCAAGCACCTGCAACCCAAGGCCCTCTACTGCAACCCCACGCTGCTCAACCCCACCACGCTCACCATCTCCCGCGCGCGGCGCGAAGCACTGGCCGACGTCGCCCTGCGCTACAGCGTGCCGATCATCGAAGACGACGCCTACGTCATGCTGCCGCGTCAGATCGGCAAGCCGCTGGCGCAACTCGCGCCGGAGCTCACCTACTACATCAGCGGCTTCTCCAAGTGCTTCGGCGCCGGCCTGCGCGCCGCTTACGTGAGCGCCCCCAACGCACGCCTCGCGCAACGCCTGGCGGGAGCGTTGCGCGCCACCACCGTCATGGCCTCACCCATCACCAATGCCATCGTCACCCAGGCCGTGCGCGACGGCACCGCCGACGCCATGCTCGACGCCGTGCGCGACGAATCCATCGCCCGCCAGTCGCTGGCCGCCCGCCACCTCGCCGGCCGCGGTTTTGAGGCCCAGCCCGAAGGCTTCCACCTGTGGCTGCCGGTAGGCGAGTCGTGGAGCGTCGTCGAATTCGCCTCCTGGCTGCGCACCCAAGGCATCGGCGTCGTCGCCGCCGCCGCGTTCTCCACGGATGGCGATCCACCCGCAGCGGTACGCGTCTGCCTGGGCGGGCCGGGAACGAGGCTGGAGTGCGATGCGGCGCTGAGGTTGATTGCGGATACGCTGGATCATCCAAGGCATCCGCATGCGACGGTCATGTGACGGAGTTGTCGCCACGCCCAATCGGACATATTGCCTCTCGATAAGATCACCGCTGATGCTCCTGGCAAACACAGCCAAAAGGAGTTCAAAGTGCTTGAAATTGATGGTTCAAAGCGACTTGAGATAACAATTGAGAACACCGAGCCAGTCGTTTTGACCGACTTAACGATGGCGCTTCTTTCGGTGGGAAACCAGTATCAGCGGTTCATTGAAGAGTCGACTACACAGGACTACGTGCCGTCCTCCGAGTTGTTGATCAAAGACGTCAGAAGCGGCTCGATTGTGGTCGAGTTGGTTGCACATACGATGCCAATCCTTCCGCTGATTTGGGAAGGAGGGCCACTTTCTGAGTGGGTGAAAGTCGTGCAGGGCACCTTCGAGTGGTTCACTGGAAAGCTATCTTCGCCTCCGGCCGACGTGTCAAAGCAAGATCTGCGGCACTGGAATAACATCGTTGAGCCAGTTGCGAAAGACAATGGGTCGCAGATGATCTTCAATGCTTCGGATAATTCCAGGATTGTTAACCAGTTTATTTTCAACTCCCACCAGGCTGCTGAGGTGCAGAACACGATCCAGCGCCTCCTCCAAGAAGCGGGTGAGCCAGAACAGCATGTCCACCGTAGAAAAGTGATGACGTGGTATCAGACAAGGTTCGATGCACAATCAGATACCGGTGACAAAGCAATAATCGAAGATATTTCGAAGAAGGCGGTGAAGGTGATATTTGAGAATAATGCTGTGAAGACAGCAATGCTTCATGGCGATCAGAGATTTGCGCGTCCATGGAATGAGTTGGCTTATATCGTTGACGTGAAGGTTCAAACGATTGATGGTGTTCCGAAACTTTACGAGGTGTTGAACTACTATGAGCAACACACCTTTGATCCCAATGACTGATGTGTTGGGCAGGTGCAGCGCAATGGAGTCGATTGCTCATCCTGAACGCAGGAAGGGTTGCGCTGCGTGGTGACGGAATTTATGTCTGCCCAATAGGGGGTTGTCTTGGGGGCTGTTGAACTAAAAGATGTTGTCTTGATTATTGTTAGCGCGATAGTCGGGATTCTGATGGGGCAGGCGAGCGGATACCTGGAGCGAAGAAGCGAACGTCGGCGAGTATTTAACCGTGTTCTTGCCGAACTGTTGGAGATCCGTCATCGATTCCAGGCGTCTGTGTATGTGTTGCGTAGGCTGGGGAAAGATCTGGCTGTTCCGCGTGATTATTTGGATGTGGCTGTTTCTCAGTTTCCAGAGGGCCTGCTCTGGGATGCAGGAATATCCGAAAGATATAACGAAGCAATCAGTACGCTCTCGTCGCATGCGCCAATACTGGCCTATGCCTTGCGATCTAAGGACATCGTTCGCTTCATGTTTAACGGTACGCCGATTAAGTTTGGCAGCAGCGAAGAAACTCACGCCTTGGCATTGATGCAATTGGATCTTGTTGAGAGATCAGTGGTTCCTGTTCTGAATGAGTCTATTGAGGCCGTTGCGGGATTGCTTGGAAGAAGAATCAAGGCCGTTTCAAAAGAGATACTGGCAGGGTCTGAGGAGGTGTTGCTATCCGTCAAGAGCAGCGCAGATGAGTTGATCGAAAACTTTAACTCGTCAATGCCGTCTGCGGCGGTACTGCAGGCTGAGCAAGCGTAGGGCGCAATAACCGAAGGGCATTGCGCCGGATGTACCCCACCACCTATGCCCGACTACCGACGCGCCTGGCACGCTGGCGGAACCTGGTTCTTCACCGTCAATCTTCTGGAGCGGCACGACAACCATCTGCTCGTCCAGCATGTGAATGTGCTACGGGAAGTCGTCTCGGCGGTGCGGGCGCGTCACCCTTTCCGCATCCATGGCTGGGTGGTGCTGCCGGAACATCTGCACTGCGTTATCGAGCTGCCGTCGGGCGATACGGATTTCGCCAAACGGTGGCGGCTCATCAAGTCGGATTTCTCGAAGGAGTTGCCGGTCACGGAGCGCCGTTCCGTCGTTCGTCAAAAGCGTGGCGAGCGTGGTATCTGGCAACGGCGCTACTGGGAGCACCTGATCCGCGATGAACGGGACTACGCGGCGCACATGGACTATGTGCACATCAACCCGGTGAAGCATGGACTGGTTACGCGGGTGATCGATTGGCCGCATTCGACCTTCCATCGTCTGGTGGAACAGGGTGTTTACGCCGCCGACTGGGCGGGTGGCGCGGAAGGTGTGCTCGGGTATGCTGACTGACGTTCATCCGGCGCAATGCCCTTCGGTTATTGCGCCCTACTAGATGTCTTGAAAACTTATGGCGAGAGATAGCGCCTGCCCGTTCTGTGAGATCGTCGCCGGCCGTGCGCCGGCCAGCGTTGTGTATTCCGACGACCTGATCATCGCCTTCACGACCATCCGGCAGACACGGCCGGGTGAGTGCCTGGTCATTCCGAAGGCGCATATCGATCACTTCACCGACATCCCCGATGCGCTGGCGGCGCACATCATGGTGGTGGCACAGAAGCTGGGTCGTCGGATGAGGGAGGCGCTCGATCCATTGCGGATCGGGATGGTGGTGCATGGGTTTGGTGTGGCGCATGCTCATCTCATCGTCGTTCCCCAGCATGATCGGAGCGACATCGTTTCCGCACAGCACGCGTTCCTTGACGAGGGTGCCATCCGCTTTGACGGCAACCTCATTCCACCGACGCCGAGACATGAGCTGGATGCCATTGCTGCCAGGCTGGCGATTGCTTGCCCGGTGTCTTTCCAGCCTGCTGCAGACCCGACATGTCCAAATCCGACGAACAGGTAATCGCACCTACCAATGCCGCCGAATGGCAGGCCTGGTTGGCGCGGTACGCGAATGAGGCTAGCGGCGTCTGGTTGATGATCGCCAAGGCGGGTTCCGGGCAGGTGTCGGTGAGCCTGTCCGATGCGTTGGACGTGGCGTTGTGCCATGGCTGGATAGACAGTACGCGGCGTCGCCATGACGAAGTGTTCTACCTGCAGCGCTACTCACCACGGCGGGCGAGAAGTCCGTGGTCGAAGCTGAATGTCGACCGGGCGGAGGCCTTGGTCGCAGCGGGGCGGATGCAGGCCGCGGGCTTGAGGGAGATCGAGGCGGCGAAAGCGGACGGGCGCTGGGACGCGGCCTATGCGCCGCAGCGGGACTTCAGCGTGCCTGCGGACTTCGAGGAAACGCTCATGCAGAACCCGGCCGCGGCAAAGGCCTTTGCCCGGCTCGACAAGAGTGGGCAGTACGCGGTGGTCCTGCCGGTGCTGAAGGCGAGCAGCCCTGAGCAGCGGGTGCTCCGCTTGGGCAAGGCATTGGCCGCGCTCGAAGCAGCGGCACGGGCGTCCAGCGATTGACTGCTGACAGCGTTGGGCGTGTGCGCGGGACGAAAGTGTCGGGCCTTGCTCGGGTATGCTGACCGCCGAACCTCCGGCGCAATGCCCTTCGGTTATTGCGCCCTACGACAGGCCCCCTGCAGATGCCCATCCATACCCGATACCCCGACTACGCAATCTCCACCGACCCAGCACGACTCGACGTCACGGTCATCCATGCCTTCCTGTCGCAGACCTACTGGTCGCCCGGCGTGCCGCGTGCGGTGGTGGAGCGGGCGATCAGCGGGTCGCTGTGCTTCGGCGTGTATCACCATGACGAGCAGGTGGGCTTTGCCCGCGTGGTGACAGACAAGGCGACGTTTGCCTACCTGGCGGACGTGTTCATCCTCGACGCGCATCGTGGCAAAGGTCTGTCGAAGTGGCTGGTGCAGGTGATCGTGGATCATCCGGACCTGCAGGGTCTGCGCCGCTTCCTGCTGGCGACGCGGGACGCGCACGGGCTGTACCGGCAGTTCGGCTTTACCGAGCCGGGCAATCCGAAGGTGTTCATGGAAATCCTGCGGCCGGATGTGTACAAGCAAGCGCAGCCGTCCGGCCGCGACTGAGGGTATTGGCGTGGAACAGCATATGGAGCAGGGCATGGAGCAGCACTTGGAGCAAGACGGGGAGGTGGTCGTCTGTGCGTGCGCGGTCTGCGGCAAAGCGGTGCCGCAACTGACAGTGAGTGCCGAGGTGCTCGATGTCGTGGTGGGCGCACTGGAGGCGGGCTCGCCCACGCTCGCCGGGCTGGAGCTGAAGGAACGGCTGCCATGCCCGGAGGCGGCGGCGCACGCATGGGTGTCGCACCTGCTGTCGTGCGTCGCTGCGTGGCCCACGCACGCCGTGGACGAAGAGGTGTTGCGCAGCGTCGATGCTGCCTTCGCGGATGTGGCGCGGCCCGAGCACTTCACCAACTTCACGCACTGCGATGAATGCCGCGAGCACGACAACACGTTGCGTGCCCGCACCCGCGACACGCTGCAGCGGCAGGACCTCGGCACCGCGGGCTGGGACCCGATCAGCTTCTGCAGTGCAGAGGGCATCGGCTACTTCTTTCCCACCCTGGCGCGTTTCGCCTTGCTGCCGGCAGTGTGGCGGGACCGGGACTGGTATGCCGACCAGCTGCTGTCGCATCTGGCCTGGGAGGGGGCGGAGAACGGCTTCCTGTCATGGTGTGC
>JAVHYF010000052.1 GCA_031119205.1 Moraxellaceae bacterium
TTCTTGCGGATCACCTGGCCGAAGTTGCCGGACGCCGCGAGGTGATGGTGCAGTCCGCCGTCGACGACGAGGTAGGTGTGGCCGCGCGAGACCTTCTTGTCGACCACGCGGCTTACATACACGCCGGCCTCGCCGACCAGGTAGCGGCCCAGTTCTATGACGATCTCGGCGCCCGGCAGTGCGCTGGCGGCGCGATCCAGGATCGCGGCCAGGTTGTCGCCGATGGGGGCGAGCTGCAACGGCGTCTCGCCGGGGAAGTAGGGAATGCCGAAGCCGCCGCCGAGGTTCAGCGTGGTGACGGCGCGCGGTGCGTCGGCGGCGAGGCGAAGCGCGAGCTCGAAGCTCTTCTGCTGGGCCTCGACGATGGACTCGGGCTTCAGGTTCTGCGAGCCGGCATACAAGTGGAAGCCCTCGAAGCCGAGACCCAGCTGGCCGATCTCGGCGAGCAGCGTCGGTACCTGTTCGGCATCCACGCCGAACTGCTTGGGACCGCCGCCCATCTTCATGCCGGAAGATTTGAGCTCGAAGTCCGGATTCACGCGTACCGCGACGCGCGGCGTCCAGCCCGTGCGTTCGCCGATGCGGGCTAGCTCGTGTGCTTCGCGGAAGGACTCGACATTCAGCAGTACGCCGGCGGCGACGGCCTGGGTCAGTTCCACCTCGCTCTTGCCGGGGCCGGCGAAGCTGATGTGCTGCGGATTCATGCCGCTGTCCAGCGCGACGCGCAGCTCGCGACCGGAGGCCACGTCCAGCCCGTCCACCAGGCCGGCCATGTAGCCGACCAGCGCGGGCATCGGGTTGGCCTTCATCGCGTAGTGCAGGGACAGCTTCTGCGGCAGCGCTGCGCGCAGCTCCTGCACGCGGCGGCTCAGCACGCTGCGGTCATAGACATAGAAAGGCGTCTGTCCGACCCGCGCGGCAAGGCGGGAGACGGGCACGCCGCCGATCAGCAGCTCATTGCCCTCGCTGGGGTAGTAGCTTTGCGGTGCGTGCCTGGGGGCTTGGCGGGTTTCGCTCATCGTTGTGACGTGTCCTGCTTATCGGGCGGTTTGCTCGAAGAGATCCTGGAATTCGCCGGACAGCAGCTTGCGGTCGATCTTTCCATTCGGGTTGCGCGGGAGCGGGCCGGGGCGCAGCTCGATCTTCGCGGGAATCTGGTAGGCCGGGCAGTCGCGCTTGAGTTGCGCGAGCAGGGCATCGCCGTCGACGCTGGTGCCGTCGCGCCCGGTGACGATCAGCACGATGGCCTGACCCAGAGTGGGATGCGACACACCGAAGGCCGCGCACTCGCCGACCATCTGGGTGGCATACACGGCCTCCTCGATCTCGGTCGGGCTGACGCGGTAGCCGGAGGTCTTGATCATCTCGTCGCGGCGGCCGATGAAGTACAGGAAGCCTTCGGCATCGCGGCGCACGGTGTCGCCGGAGAATACGGCGATCTCCGGTAGCACCAGGCCGTCCGGGCGTTGCGCGGCGGGCAGCGGCTTGAAGCGCTCTGCGGTTTTCTCGACATCGTTCCAGTAACCCATGGCGACCAGGGCGCCACGTTGCACCAGCTCGCCCGGTTCATCGGCGGCGCATTCCGTGCCGTCCTCGCGCAGCACCAGCACCTCGGAGTTCGGGATCGATTTGCCGATCGAGTCCGGGCGACGATCTACTTCAGCGGGGTCCAGGTAGGTGGCGCGGAAGGCCTCGGTCAGGCCGTACATCAGGAAAGGCCTGGTCTTCGGCAGACGCTCGCGCAGGGCCTTCAGCGTTTCGAAAGGCATGCGGCCGCCGGTGTTGGCGATGTAGCGCAGGTTCTCGGCGATGCTCTCCGGCCACTGGATCTGGGTGAGCTGGATCCACAGCGGTGGTACTGCGGTGAGGCCGGTGACTTTCTCGCGCTCGAGTGCCTTGGTGACGTCGCGCGGCATCAGGTAGTTGAGCAGCACCACGCGCGCGCCGGCGTGAAAGCCGGTGGTGAGCTGCGAGAAGCCGGCATCGAAGGACAATGGCAGGGCGGCCAGCAAGGTGTCGTCCGCGTGGTTGCCGAGATAGCTCGCCACGCTCTTGGCGCCGGCCACCATGTTGCGGTGGGACAGCACCACGCCCTTGGGGCGACCGGTGCTGCCGGAGGTGTAGAGGATGGACAGCATGTCGGCGTCGCTGACGCGATGGCCACCGCGCACATCCGTCGCGGCCATGATTGCCGTCCAGGCATGGACTGCATAGCTGCTGCCGTCCGCAGTCTTGTCGCCGGTCAGCACCACGTGGCGCAGGTCCGGGCAGGCGGCCAGCGTGGGCGCGAGCAGGGTGTGACGATCCGGTGAGGTCACCAGCAGCGAGACATTGCAGTCGCGCAGGATGTAGCCGACCTGCTCCGGCTTGAGCAGCGGGTTGATCGGGACGAAGACGCAACCCGCAGCGGCTGCGCCGAAGCTGGCGATGACGGTCTCCAGCCGCTTGTCCAGGTAGATGCCGACCCGCGCACTGCGCGGCAGGCCGGCGACCATGCAGGCGGAGGCGAAACGCTGCACGGCGTCGTGCAGCGCGGCGTAGTCGAGCTGGCCTTCGCTGGCCGTAAGTGCAATGCGTGAGGGCGTGCGTTCGGCGCTTGCCGCGATCAGGTGATCAAGAAGGTGAGTGTTGTGGTTCATGCCGTGTCGTTACTGATGCGGATTGGCCGGACGTGCATAGAAACAGGCCTGGTCGCCTTCGCGGCGCTGGTTGAGTTCATGGGCCAGACCGGTCCAGCTGTCCAGCTGACCGGATGAGAACAGATCGGGATTCTTGCCGATCAGGTAGGAGCGTTGCGGATCGTACATGGCGATGTCCAGCAAATACTGCTCGCTTCCGATGAACTGGAAGGCGCTGGAGTCGTATTCGACGTGCACAAGCTCCAGTCCCGCGCGCTCCAGTAGCTGCGCCATGCCCTTGGCTGACGGCAGGACCTGGTGGCGCGGTGCATCCAGCTGGACCCAGCGGGTGCCGTACTGCTGCCAGGCCTGGCACTGGGCCAGCGGTACGCGTACCAGCAACGTGCCGCCCGGCCGGACCAGGCGCCCGAGCTTCTGCAGCGTCTCCAGAGGCTCGTCCAGGTGCTCCAGCGAGTGATGCGCCATCACGAGATCGAACCCGCCGACAGGGGCTTCGTCCAGGTCGTCGCACCAGTCGACCATTCGCAGGGCGTCCTGTCCGCGCGCGTAGCGGTCATGGCCACACAGATACCGGTAACCGTTGTAGCGCAGGTAGCGCAGCAATCGCGCATTGCCGCAGCCGAAGTCGAATACCCGGGCTTCCGGGCCGGCGTCGGCGCGGATGAACCAGCTCATCGGGTAAGGAAACTCGGGCTTGCCGAAAGCACGCAGCGCGGCGGCTCCTGTCGGGCTGATGCGGCCCATGCATCGGGCAAAGCGCAGTCCGCGCAGTGTGCGTGACACGTAACCAAGAGGTCTGTCGACGTAGCCGGGAACGGGTTGCCAGGAGGCATAGGGCTCGCGGTAGTACGCGCCCATGTCCGCAGGCGGCGTGGCCAGTTGCAGTGATCCGCAGGCCGCGCATTCCCGGTAGACGAAGGACTCCATCGTGCCGTACATGCGCTCCTGCGCGACATGCTCGCCGACGGCGTGCCCGCCGCCACAACAAGCACAGCGATAGGTAGTGGAAGGTGAGAGGGAGGGCGAGGGCTGTGGTCTGCTCATGGCGCCCTCTCAGCGAGAGGTTCTTGTGTCGGACTGCGTGCTGCGTGGAAAGAACCGGGCGACCAGCCGTCCGGCGCGGTACTTGTAGCGCAATGGCAGCGAGACGGAGAGCCAGCGCAGATGCGACAGCCGCGACACCTTGCAGTCCGGATGGCGCGAGACAAAGGCGCCATGCTCCTGCGCGATGTTCGCCGCCTCGGGCGCGCTGCGATGCTGGTGTACGAACTCCAGTACTTCGTTGGCGCGATCGTGCCGCTCCTTGTGCCGGAGGGCGAGGGCGCCGCTGGCAGCCCACAGCTCGCGCAGCTGAGCGTAGATGTCTGCGTTGAGGGCCTTGTCGAGCAAGGCCAGTCGCTCCAGCCCGGTGGAGCGGAATGCCTTGGCCGAGCGGTTGATCGCCGAGGTTGCGGACTCATGCACGCGGAAGCTGGCCAGCGGACGTGGCACGAAGGCCACGCCTTCATGGCTGGCGATGCGCGCCCAGTACTCCACGTCACACAGCTGGATGAACTCGGCGTCGAAATCCCCGTAGTGCTTGAAGGCGTCCGCAGCGATCAGCGTGCAGATCGGCTCGCCGACGTAATTCACGTTGATGCGTCCGGCCATCATCGCGGCGTAGTCGGCCGCTGATGCACCCCGGGCGGGGCCGAGGAAGTCGTTGATCGTCCTGCGGTTGCGCAGGTAGGTGTCCTGCAGCGCCTGCGGGGTCGATGCCGCGAACAGGAAATCACGGTCGCAGGCGACCAGCCTGCGTTGCTGGCGCAAGCCTTCCGCCAGCATTTCGCTCACGCATTCCGGGTGGAGGATGTCGTCCTGGAAGAGGAACTTGATCCAGGTGCCGCGCGCCTGCCGAACGCATTCATTCCAGTTGCCGACCAGTCCCTGGTTGCGTGCGTTGCGCAGGATGCGCAGGCGCGGGTCGGTGGCATGGCGCTGCGCAATCTCCAGTGTGTCGTCGCTGGAGCAGTCGTCGACCACCAGTACTTCGAGGTGGGCATGGGTCTGCGCGAGCGCACTGCGCAGGCAGGCATCCAGGAAGCGCGCGCCGTTGTAGGTGGGGATGCAGATGCTGACCAGTTCCATGATCGATCCTTCCGCGACGCGGGGTGCGTGGCGTCAGCTCCCCCCGTTGGTGAGGTCCAGTGCCCGGGCAAGCGTGCGTCCGGCGATCCCGGGTGCTGCCGCCATGGCAGCCTGTTCTGCCGCCGCCAGCAACTGCCTGCGGGTGGCGACGTCATCCAGCAGCGCCTGCATGGCTGGATACCAGTCCGATGGTGACACAAGTCCTTTTGTGGCGTTTCCGTATGCCCGTCTGTAGGGCTCCACGTCCGAGCACAGCGCCGGAATGCCGCAAGCGGTGTATTCGATCAGCTTGGTCGCCGTCTTGGCCCGGTTGAATTCGTCGTCCACCAGCGGAGCCAGTCCGAGGTCCCAGCCCAGTTCGTAGAGGGCGGCGAGATAGCCGGTGTAGTCACGGGTGTAGCCGATGCTCGATACGCGCGCGCCCCAGCGCTCGCGCAGGGCAGCCGGCACCGGGATGCCGAAGGTCTGGAAACGGACCTCCGGGCGCTCGGCCAGGAGCTGCTCGATGGCTGGCAGGCACAGCTGCAGGTCGCGTACATGGGAGCTCGAGCCCGCATAGCCGATGGTGATGTTCTGGCGAGTGGCCAGCCGCTGGCGCAGACGGGCCAGCCGCGAGCGTAGCGCCAGCCGTGGTCCGGGATAAGGAAGATGGCAGGTGCCGGTCAGGGCACGGATGCGCTTGTCCGGATAGCGGGCCTGCATCAATCCTGCCAGATAGGGGGTCGAGCACAGCACCGCATCGCAACCACTGATGGCCGCGTCCAGCTGCGCCCGGAAGCCGGCGCCGTAGCGCTCCAGATAGACCGCCCCCAGGTCCGCCGGCACGGCGAAGAGGTAGTCATCGATGTGGAAGAAGAGCGGTATGCCGTGGCGCTGGCAGCACTGCGTGATGACGTCCACGTGTGGTTCGACGTAGCGGCTGAGGATGATGCCGCGCACGTTCTGGCGGGCGATGTCCGCCTCCAGCCCGGCAAGGAAGGCGTCCGGTGACGCATCGCTGAAATTGCTGGCCGCCCTGGCGATGAGCTGCGGGCCGTCAGAAGGGACGGCAGGCGCTACGAAGTTCAGGAACCAGGTGGCGTTTAGATGCTCGGTGAATACCAGGACCGCAGCCTGTTCAGCCATGACGGTTCTCCGTCGCGGCCTGCAAAGCGGCCTGCCACTGGCGGCCGATGCATTCGTGCGAGAAATGCTGATCGGCAAGCTGGCGTCCAGCGCGGACATGCTCGGCCCGCAACTGCGGGGACCGCAGGTAACGGCGCAGTCCTGACTCCCAGTCGTCAAGGTGGCAGACCGGGGCGAACATGCCGTAGCTCGGGATCGCGTCGGCCACGACGTTGAGGCCGTGGTGGAGCGACAGCACCAGGCGATTGGCACTCTTGCAGCGGGTGAAGTCGTTGAGGCTGATCGGCAGCAGCGAGATCGCATGCAGCCTGAGCATCTGCAGGAAGGTGATCCTGTCCCAGTCCATGTAGTGGGTGGGAAAGGGGTGGTCGGCGAAGTGCGTCTCGAACTTGCCGCGGTTGTTGCTGATGACCGTCAGTGACACGGGATGGTCGCGGTGGATCTCTGCCAGCAGCGGTGTGATGCGCGCCAGGTCCAGCATGCCGCCATCGGAGAATGAATTGCCGTGGGCGCCGAACCACACCAGCGGGGTGATACCCCGGCTGCGCTCGGCGGCCAGGCGTGCGCGGTGGCCGAGATAGCGCAGCCAGCTCCGCTTGCGACCCGGGCTCAGCAGCGAGCGCCAGAAGCTGTCGCCCATGTAGGCGATGCGTTCTTCGATGGGGTCGCCGATGACCCGCGGCGTGGTCTCCAGTCCGCAGCGGGCCTGCATGATGTGTGCAAGCTCGTCCGAGCAGGTGACCACCACATCGGCCATCGTCGCGAGTTGCTGCAGGTCCGACGTGGCCTTCGCCCAGCCTTCGTCCGCGTTGCCCGAGAACTGGTTGTCGCAGTTGTCGAGCAGGATGCGCACGCCCTGCTCGCGGAGTTTCCTCGCGGTTGGCAGGATCTGCGCAGCCTTCTCGGCACCCGCGACGGTCGGGAAGATTGACCAGGCGTCGAAGACGACGCACGCTGGCAGCCCCGCGTCTGCATCGAACACGGAAGCATCGACACCGAGCTTGCGCAGCGCCGCGATCGGGTAGAGGCAGCGGTAGCGCAGCCCGGCCCGCCTTTCGTTGACGGCAGGCACATACCAGGCGGCACGCAGCGGTGTGGAGGCGGCCTGCATGCTCAGCCTTTTCTCCGCTTCCACCAGGCCAGCACTTCCTGGGCGATCGGGTGGTGCAGCAGGAAGATGCTGGCCAGGAAAGCGATGACACTGGCAACGCCGGAAAGCGCCAGCGTGAGCAGGGCGCCAGGTCCTGTGCCGTCGTAGACGAGCAGGGGCGTCGCGCCCACGACAGTCGCGATGGCGCCCACCGTGGCGCTACGCGAGCAGGCCGCCAGCAGCTCAGCGAGGCGTACGCCGATGGTCGAAGACAAGGCACGTTGCAGCAGCCACAGCTTGACGACGGTGCACACCGTACCGGCGATGGCGACGGCTTCAAGGCTGTGGAAGGCCGCGAGGGCCAGCGCGGCGATGAAGATCAGGCCCCCCACGAGCTGGACTGCCAGGATCTCCTTGACCCTGCCGTGCGCCGTGAGCAGCGGTGGTGCCAGGAAATAGGGTGACGACAGGAAACCGGAAATGGCACCGATCTGGATGACCGGCACGGCCTCCATCCAGGTCGCACCGAACAGGGCGCGGATGAGGGGCTCGGCCAGCAGACCCAGCAGCGGGAAGAAGCACAGCGGAAACACGGCGAGCATCTGCACCGACTGCAGGTAGGCCGCGTGGGGGTCATTGTTCTCGTGCCGGCTCTTGGCGAACGCCGGGGTGGCGACGCGGGAGATGCCGGATACGAAGAAGTCCTGGAAGGCGTCCAGCACCGTGCTGGCCTTGCTGTACAGGCCGACGGCCTGGAAGCCCAGCCCCTGGGCGATCAGCATGTCGGGCGCACGCCTGCAGAGCTGATCCACCAGGCGCCCGATCGTCAGCGTGCCGCCGAACTTCGCGATCGGTTTCAGGTTGGCGAAGCTGGGTAGCATCAGCGTCTCCTGTGGCCGGACGATGACCAGGAAGAGCAGCGAGAAAAGCATGCTCGCCAGCGACGCCCAGGCCATGCTCATGTAGCTGAAGCCGCTGGCCGCCAGCGCAACGCAAAGCACGGCGCCCAGCAGCGCGGTGAGCGTCTGGTTCACGAACATGATGTTGTAGGCCAGCTCCTTGCTCAGCACCGCCGAGGTCGTGGACCCGAACGGCAGCAGCAGGAAGTTGAGTGCCAGTACCTGCATGACGCTCGCCACGCCGGCCTCATCGTAGAAGTCGGCGACGGGATGGGCGCCGGCCAGCAGCAGGAAGGCGATCGGCCAGGAGATGACGATGGACAGGCCCAGTGCGGCTTTCAGGCGCTGCCGGGTGAGGTCGCGCTCCTGCACGATGTACTCGCCGACGCCGAAGTCGCGCAGCATCTGGGCGATGCCGATGACTGCTGCCGACAGCGAGAAGATGCCGGTCTCCGCTGGCGTGAGCAGCCGCGCGAGGATGATGGAAGCAACGAACTGGATGACGAATGCGACGTAGCGCTGCGCCATGGAGAGCACGACGGCCCTGCGTACGGAAACCATCTAGCGACTCATGCCGGAAACTTGTGCCACATGGGCGAGTGTGCGCTGCGTTGCGCCGCGGGTGCCTTCGAGCGCCATCTGGATGTTCTCCCGGCTGCTGTCCGTGTCACCCAGGGCAGTCTGCCAGGCCCGGCCCAGATCGCCGGCAGATGCCATCACCTGGATGAGCCGGTGTTGCTGGGCCAGCTGGAATACCGGAAAGCTCGGGTAGGTATCGTCCCAGCCGGGGCGCACGGTGACCGGCTTGCCGAAGGCGAGCGGCTCCAGCACGTTATGGTCGCGGCCGACATGGGCGACATCGGCCCGGGCGTAGAAATCCCGCAGCTCACCCATGGTGTCGAGGACCACGACATCGGTCGCGGTGCTGAGCGGCTCATCGCCATCGCTCCGGGAAACGTAGGGCAGTGCGCGCAGCTGCAGGCTTTCGCGTAGCGCACGCAGGACCTCCGGTTTCTCGGGGTGGCGGGGGGCCAGCACGAGCAGGGCATTGCCGGTGTGCTGACGAAGACGCGTGAAGGCGTCCAGTACGAGCTCGCGCTCTTCGTCGTCGGTGACGCAGCCGGCCACCACGATGCAGCGTCCGCTGTCCTCGACCGACTGCAGCAGGGCCGGGCAGCGGGTCTGCGAGATCGGGCGCACGCCGGCATCCAGCGCATCGAACTTGATGTTGCCGGTGATCCGCAGTTGCCCGTCCGCGGCACCCGCGGCGCGCAGCCGCCTGGCGACCTCCTCGGTCTGCACGCACAGCAGGTCGAAGAGCTTCAGGTAGTCGCGCCCCAGCAGGCTGCGCTCGATGCTGTCCATGCGGCAGGCAGGTGCGTAGCCGTACAGCCAGCCGTTGACCAGGGCCAGCCGTGCGCCGGCTGCGCGCGCGGCGTACAGGTAGCCGATGGGCAGCCGGCAGGGCGCGTCGGCAGGCAGGCATGGGATTTCCGCCACGATGAAAAGCGCGGGCGGGCGCAGTTGCGCCAGCGCATGTGCTGGCTCGCCACTGGCGCCGATCTCGACGATATCGGCCTGCGGATACTGGGCCAGGTAGGACTCGCGGTAGATGCTGCGGTCGGTCAGCAACACCAGGCGCAGCTCGGCGTGTTGTGCGACGAGCTGACGCAGGAAGGGGCCGATCGCGTTCAGCTCGCCGATGGTGGACACGAAGACCCACAGTGCGGGGGCTGATGTGCCTGCTGGCAGTGCCGCGCCGGTGGTCGGCGTGGCACGTTTTTCGAGTTGCCGGAAGACGCTGTAGCGGAGCCGGGTGAGAAAGGGAATGGACCCGGGGACAGGCCGGGCCTGCTCAGTGCGCACTGCTGGTGCTTTCCGCATCGCCCTCGGTGACGCCGGGGGCGGGGCGCAGGCGTTGCTTGAGCGTCTTCACCAGCGCCCAGCGGTAATGGTTGTGGTGGTACAACGTGCGCGAGTTTTCGGTCCAGCGCGTATGCCATTCCATCAGGCGGCCATAGAACTCGATGCGCCGGATCTTGCCGGCATCGAACAGTTCCTTGAAGGCGTCCTGGCGCAGGATGAAGGCCGGCGAGACGGACTTGAACTCGGGGTCGTAGGCGGTTTTGAGGACCACCAGGGTGTCGCCGGCTTCGATGCAGAGGTCCACGGCGACGACCTTGTCGTCGAACATCAGGCGCCAGATCTTGCCGCGGCCGTCCGCGCAGAAGGCCTGCATCATCTCGGTGTAGAAGCGGCCCTGTGCGTTGTCGGCCGCGACTGCGGTGCCGGCGCCGGCTTTCCAGCCGGCTGACTCCAGGCGGCCGTACTCGGTCAGGGCAGCCTCCACATCGGTAGTGGCGGTGAGCGTCTGGAAACCGATCTGCACGCCGTCGGTCTCGAGCTTCGTGCGCTGCTTGCGCATGTTGGTGCGCAGGTTCTTGCCGCGAGCGTTCCAGTAAGTGTCGAAATCGCTGTCGATATCCACCCACGCGGTCTGGATGTAGTCGAGGCTGTCGTGGTTCGCGCCGTCCTGCGGGCGCACCAGGATGTGAGGGTCGAGCTGGGTCAGGCCGAGCTGGGCGCAGAAGCCGGGCAGGCTGCGGGCGAGGGCTGGTAGCAGATCTGCGTCCTGCCATCCGGCAGCGCTTGCCAGCCACGGACCCAGCGGCATCTGCGAGGGCTGGAAGCTGGTCCAGCGACCGAGGCCGCCCGGTTGCAGGATGCCGCCTGCCACGGTGTCCGCGCCATTGGTGGCCAGCGCGATGAGTTGTTTTCCATCGCCGAAATGCTTCAGCAGCGGGCCGATGAAGCGGCTGTCCTGGAACGGCAGGTTGCCCGCCCTCTGGTTGAGTGCATCCCAGCGCCCGGCAAGTGTCGGGAAGGCAGATGCAGCATGGAATTCCCAGCGGATGGACATGACAGGCTCTGTGGTTCTTCGAGGGCAGCGGATCATAGCAGCGTTGAATTGCTGCGCCTGCGCAATACGTCGCCAATCCGCGCGCTTTGCCCGAAGGGCCGGGGCGTGCGGAACGGGCCTTGCAAATCAGGTGGTGACGGCGTCGTCGAGCATCTGGCCGAGGGTCCGGGCCTGCGCCTGCCTGCTGAAACCTTGCACCCAGTCCGCATCAGCCATCGGCGAACTGCGGTCGGCAAGACGTTCCAGCAGGGTGCGCAGCGCGGTTTCGATGGCGTCGTCAGCTTCCAGCGCGGCGCCACAGGACTGCGGCGCACCGGCAAAGAGCGTGGCGGTCTCGCTGCCAGGGGCGGCCAGCGCCAGCACCGGCTTCGCAGCACGCAGGTATTCGTAGGACTTGGCAGGGATCTGGTCATTGCAGCCGTCCGACTGCAGGACCAGCAGGGCGTCGGCCGACAGCATTTCCTGCAGGGCCTCGCGGTAAGGCAGTGGCGGTGCCATTTCGATCTGCGCCGACACGCCATGCTGCCGGGCGCGTGTCAGCACGAAGTCGTCGTGCTCGCTGGCGCGGAAGCGGATGCGCAGGCGCGCGGCTTGCGGGTGACCGGCGTCGATCAGGCGCCGTAGCGCGGCGAACAGCGGCGCAGGGTCACGCCATTCCGGATACACCACGCCGCTGTGCAACAGCAGCCACGGGCTGCCGTCGGTGCGTGGCTGCGGGGCGAGGCCGGCAAAGGCTGTCTCGTCGTAACCGTTGCCGATGACGCCCAGGGCTGCCGCGCGCTGCGGGTAGCGCTGGGCATAGAAGCGCCGGGCGCCTTCGGTGGTGAAGCAGATGCGGGCGGCGCGCGCGAACACACGCTCCTCCACACGCTTGAAGCTCTGCCAGGTGCGGGCATCGGCCGGGTAGCCGTCATGGGCCATCGGGTCGCGGAAATCGGCCACCCAGGGCAGGTTGCTGAGTTGCTGCAGGCGGGCGCCGATGTTGTGGGCGGTGGCGATGGGGTAGGTGGACCAGATGGCGGCCGGGCGATGGCGACGGATCATCGACAGGCCGGTGGCGATGCCGCCGAGTTGCCAGCTGGCCCAGCGGTCGGGCAGGGCCATCCACTGGGGGTATCGCCCCGCCAGCGAGAGCTGGCGCGCTGTGTCGAAGGCCATGGCGCGTTCCACGACCAGACCGGCGGGCAGGCGCCAGTCGGTAGCGAGGTCGACGTCCGGATAGGCGCGCGGATGCGCGCTGAGGATCAGCGGCTCCCAGCCGGATTCCTCCAGGTGGCGGGCGAAGGACAGGGTGCGCTGGATGCCGCTGCTGCCGCGTAGCGGCGGGAAATGGAAGGCGATCATCAGCACCCGGCGCGACATCGCAGCGAGCTCCGGTTTCAGGCCGGCCAGGTCTGGCACACCTGCCGCACGGTGGCGGCGATGCATTCCAGGTCCGCGTCACGCAGATCCTGGTGGCAGGGCAGCTGGAACACCTGCCTGGACCACAGGTTGCCGTGGTCACCGGGGAGCTGTGGTGTATCCGGCCACAGCCAGTCCCAGCGGAACAGCGGCAGGCCGCTGGCACGCAGCGCCCGGTAGCGCTCGTCGGCACGTTCGCTGAGCAGCGGAAAGACGTAGGGCGCGCAGCCCGCAGGCAGTTCGGGGACCAGCGGCGCGGCGCCGGGCAGGTCGGCGAGCAGGGCCGCCAGGCGCCGGTAGTTGGCACGCCGGCGTTCGATCACCGCGGCGCGCAGGCTGGCCCGGATGCACCAGCGGCTGATGGCGGTGGGCGGGGTGTCGATGAGTGCGGCATCGAGCCACTGGGTGTCTTCCGGCGGGGCCTCGATGGTCTCGGTGGCGGTGGTAAGGGGCGTGCGGCGCAGGCGGCGCTTGAGGCGGAACAGACCGTCCAGCAAGGCGCCGAAGGGCGGCAGGCCACCATGGCGGCAAGCCATTTCCAGCACGTCGATGCCCGACTTGACCTCGTGGGTCAGGCTGCGCGAGGCGCCCGCCAGCGCGGGAACCGGATGCATGCGCGAGGCCAGCACGCCGCACTCCTGCACCGGCAGGAACTTGGTGAGGCTGGCGATGGCCACGTCTCCCCAGGCACCGATCGGGCGGCCGTCGCATTCGCCGAAGAGGGCATGGGCGCAGTCCTCGATCATCGCGATGCCACGCGCGTCGCAGAAGGCGCGCAGCGGTGCGAAGTGAAGCGGCAGGCCGAAGTAATGGACCGCGATGATGGCCTTCACGCCATGGGTGTCCTGTCGTTCCAGCCAGGCGATGTCGGCGTCGCCGCTGGCGGTGATCGGGAAGAACACTGGCGTGGCGCCACAGGCGGTCACCGGGGCGATCATCGTCGGGCAGTGGTAAGTCGGCACCAGCACCTTGTCGCCCGGCCCCACCTGCAGGACGCGCAGGGCCAGCACGATGGCGGCCCGGCCGCTGGTGGTCAGCGTGCGGTGAGGCAGGTCCAGCACCGTGGGCAGCGGCAGCCGGCGGCTGTGGCGCAGGGCATGCCAGCCGAAAGTGGGCAGGCGCGGGATGGAGCCGGCAACGAGGGTGTCGGAGGACGAAGACATGGGGGTGGCTGAAGCGGGCAGGGCGGTCTGGTCTGCTGACGGACGAGCACTTTGTCATGGAACGTCCGTGGGAAGCTGCACACTATTACACCATGCGATGCCGATTACCCTGCCCCGGGCGACCTCAAGGGCAGGGTCGGGGCAGGATCGTGAAGCCTGCGCTTACGTCGTATTTGCCTTTCGTGGTAGCGTTCCGCGCTTTTGAGGAATTCGATTTTGGATATCAGGAAAGAGACCGCCGCGGTGCTGGATGCCGTGCTCAATCTGGGCGCGCGGGCTGCCAGTCTTACCGACGACTCCCCCCTGCTCGGCAGCATTCCCGAGCTCGATTCGATGGCCGTGGTGGCCGTCATCACCTCGTTGGAGGAGCACTTCGGCTTTGAGGTGAGTGACGACGACATCGACGGCTCCACCTTCCAGACTTTCGGCAGTCTGGTCGGCTTCGTGAGCAGTAAGCTCGGCTGATCGCCGCAGCGACAGCGAGCGCGCCGTGGTCAGGATCGAACCCCGCTACCTCGACGCACCCGGCGGCCGCCTGTTCTGCCTGGACGTAATGCCCGCCGGCCCGGCCCGCGGTTACGTCTTCCATCTGCCGGCTTTTGCCGAGGAGATGAACAAGTCCCGTCGCATGGTCAGCCTTGCTGCGCGCGCTCTGGCCGATGCAGGCTGGCACGTCTTCATCGTTGACCCGCTCGGCAGCGGCGACAGCGAGGGGGATTTCGGCGACGCCAGTCTCGCGAGCTGGGTGACCGATGCCGCCTGGTGCCGCCAGCAACTGCCTGCTGCCGATTTGCCCTGGGTGTGGTGGGGGCTGCGCAGTGGCGCACTGCTCGCGTCGCAGGCCAGCCAGCAGGCGGGTGGTGATGCGCTCCTGCTGTGGCAGCCGGTGAGCGCCGGCAAGCTCTTCCTGACCCAGTTCCTGCGCATGCGCCTGGCCACCGAGTCGCTGGCCGGGGGGGGCGCGGCCGACACCAAGCCCCTGCGCGCCATGCTGGACGCTGGCGAGAGCCTGGAGGTCGGCGGCTACATGCTGTCGCCCGCCATGGCCCGCGAACTGGAACTGGCGGAACTGAAACCCGCCGCCGGTTTGCCGCTGTGCTGGCTGGAAATCTCGGCGCGCGAAGAGCCTGAACTGCTGCCTGCATCGCGCCAGCGCGTGGATGCCTTGCGTGCTGCAGGTCACGACGTGCAGGCCAGCGCCCACAATGGTCCGATGTTCTGGCAAAGCCTGGAAATCAGCGAAGTGCCGGCCCTGGTCGATGCCAGCGTCGCCGCGCTCGCCAGCCTGTCGCTCGCCGAGGCGGTAGATGGAGTGGTGGCATGAGCGCACGCGAACGTGCCTTCACGCTGGACATCCGGGGCGAGCAGGCCGTGGCCATCCTGGCCGAGCCGGCGACCACGCGCGGTGACTGTGGCGTGCTGGTCGTCGTCGGTGGTCCGCAGTACCGCGTCGGCAGTCACCGCCAGTTCGTCCTGCTTGCCCGTGCACTGGCGGCTGCAGGCTTTCCGGTGATGCGCTTCGATTTCCGCGGCATGGGTGACAGCAGTGGCGCGATGCGCGACTTCACGCGTGTGGGCGACGACATCGGCGTGGCCATCGATGCCTTCCTGCGCGAACGTCCCGAGTTGCGTCGCGTCGTCTTGTGGGGGCTGTGCGACGGTGCGTCCGCGTCCTGTTTCCACATGGCCAACGACCCGCGCGTGGCCGGCGCCGTACTGCTCAATCCCTGGGTGCGCAGCGACGCTGGTGAGGCCCGGGTGATGCTCAAGCACTACTACCTGCAGCGGCTGATGTCGGCGGATTTCTGGCGCAAGCTGCTCGGCGGCCGTTTCCGCGCGGGTGAATCGCTCAGCAGCCTGGGCGGCATGCTGCGCAAGGCCTCGACAGGGGCCAGTGACAACGCCGGAACGACGACCGACTACAGCCGGGCGCCGCTGACCGAGGGTGTGCCCGGCAGCCTGTCGGCCTCCGGCCGTCCGGCGCTGGTGCTGCTGTCCGGCAATGACTTCGTGGCTGCCGAGTTCGAGGCGGCGATGGAGAATTCCGCGGTCTGGAAACAACTGCTCGCTGCCCGCAAGGTGACCAGCGTGAAGGTGGCCGACGCGACCCATACATTCTCGTCGGCCTCATGGCGCGAGCGGGTGGAACGAGAGGTGATGAATTGGCTGGAAGCCGTCTTGTTGAAGGAAGGCGCATGAACCGTCTGCGCATCGTGATGATCGCCCTGCTCGCGGGTGCAGTGTCCGGCGCACAGGCCGCGTCCCCGGCTGCCGCGACATCGTCGGTCAATGTCCAGGATCTTCTGGTCGGCTGTCCGACCATGACCCACGGCTACGGACCGTTCGACTACCGCACGGCCTCCCAGGACCAGAAGAACCTGGTGGAGGGCGCCCACTTCCTGCCGCAGGTCGAGAACCTCATCAGGGGGCACCGCAGTTATCTGGGTGGGGACATCGATTACACCTTGCGCGCGTTCCCGAATCATCCCCGTGCGCTGATGTCCATGATGCGGCTGTTCGAGCGCGAGAAGATGAAGATCCCGCAGGGCGCCCGTGCGCCACTGCGCTGCTATTTCGAGCACGGCATCCGCTTCCGCGAGGACGACCCGATGCCGCGCCTGCTGTACGGCATCCACCTGCTCAAGATCGGCCAGCGCGAACAGGCGATCTCCTTCCTGGAAAGCGCGGGTGAGCTCGACGACAGCAACCCCAACACCCAGTACAACCTCGGCCTGGCCTACCTGCAGCTGAAGCGCTACGACGAGGCGCTCGACTACGCCCACAAGGCCTATGGTGCCGGCTTCCCGTTGCCCGGCCTGCGCAATGGTCTGGTGAAGGCGGGAAAGTGGCGCGACCCCGCGCCGGAGGCTGCCTCCGCCCCCGCAGAGTCGGCCTCGGCTCCGGCGGCCGTGTCGGCACCCGCGGCACAACCTTGAGCGACACTGAGCTGGCCCCGGCCGGGCTGGCCTCGACCATCGCCATCCTGTCGTCCCGCGAGAGTCTGGCTACGGTCGCAGCAACACAGCAACTCCTGCTGGACCTGTCGCCAGCATCCTGAGCCACGCCGCACGGGACACAAGGTGTCCCGCGGTACCCGTCGTGGTGGGGTCAGTGACTCTTGATCATGGTGCCCACGCCATGATCGGTCAGGATCTCCAGCAGCAGGCAGTGCTCCACGCGACCGTCGATGATGTGTACCGAGCGCACGCCGTTGCGCGCGGCATCCAGCGCGGAGCTGATCTTAGGCAGCATGCCGCCGGACAGAGTGCCGTCGGCCACCAGGTCGTCGATGTTGCGCGGGGTCAGGCCGGTGAGCAGCTTGCCTTCCTTGTCCAGCACGCCTGGCGTGTTGGTCAGCAGCACCAGCTTCTCGGCCTTCAGCACTTCGGCCAGCTTGCCGGCAACCAGATCGGCGTTGATGTTGTAGGTCTCGCCACCGGCACCGACGCCGATCGGCGCGATGACCGGGATGAAGTCGCCGGAATCCAGGAAGGTGATGATGGTCGGGTCGATCTGGGTGATCTCGCCCACCTGGCCGATGTCCAGCATCTCGTCCGGGTTGTCCTTGTTGGGCATCATCAGCTTCTTGGCGCGGATGAAGGCGCCGTCCGCGCCGGTCAGGCCCACGGCCTTGCCGCCATGCTTGTTGATCAGGTTCACGATGTCCTTGTTCACCTGGCCACCGAGCACCATCTCGACGATGTCCATCGTCTCCTCGTCGGTCACGCGCATGCCCTGGATGAACTGGCCCTGCTTGCCGACGCGCTTGAGCAGATCGTCGATCTGCGGGCCACCGCCGTGCACCACCACCGGGTTCATGCCCACCAGCTTCAGCAGCACGACGTCGCGGGCGAAGCAGTCCTGCAGCTTCGGGTCCGTCATGGCGTTGCCACCGTACTTGATGACGATCGTCTTGTCGTAGAAGCGCTTGATGTAGGGCAGGGCCTCGGCAAGGATCTCGGCCTTGAGCGCGGGGGCGATGCGGGTGTCGGGGGTGTCGGACATGATCGTGAGGGCCGTTGCCGGCGCAGTGTTGCGGGGGAGGCGACATTTTAACGCCGCGACCGTGACACGCGTAGCGCGCCGTCTGGCGTTTGCTGCCCTGCGGTGAGCGTTTGTCAGGCTCCTTCGGTTAGTATCGTCCCCGCTTTCAGCCCCCCATAACGAGCGCAGCCACGAAGCGGCGCCGACAAAAGACAGCCGGACACACGTATGTCCGGCACGGCAGGAGGAGACAAGGTGAAGGCTGTGGACAGGTTCGTCCCCATGCCGGACTGGTTGCCCCGGTCCTGGCAGCGGACGCTTCAGGAATTCATTCAATACGTGGGTGTTGGCGGAGTGGCCTTCCTGGTCGACTTCGGTGTGCTCACGCTCGCCCTCACATTGGGGGCCCACCATCTGCTGGCAGCGGCACTCGGCTTCTCGGCCGGGCTGGTCGTGTGTTTCGTGCTGTGCGTCACCTGGGTGTGGCGCGGCACGCAGGCACGCGGTGCGCGCGACTTCCTCGTCTTCACGGTGATCGGCATCGTCGGCTTCGGCCTCACCTTGCTGGGCATGTGGCTGGGCGTCGACAAGCTCGGCCTGCACCCCCTCCTGACCAAGATCGTGGTGTCCGGCTTCGTGCTGGCGTGGAATTTCACGCTGCGCAAGCTGTTCGTGTTTTTCCGCTGAACCCTCTGCAGAGCTTCTGCAGATTTCCGAATCGCATCGCCATGTCCAAGACTGCCGTCATCATCGGCGCCGGCCCTGCCGGCCTGACCGCCGCCTACGAACTGCTCGACCGTAACAGCGGCATCCACCCCATCGTGCTGGAAACCACCGACCGTATCGGCGGCATCTCCTGCACCATCAAGCACAACGGTAACCGTATCGATATCGGTGGTCACCGCTTCTTCTCCAAGAGCGACACCGTGATGGACTGGTGGGGCAAGATGATGCCGTTGCAGGGTGCGCCAGCGCGCGACGACATCGTGCTGAACGCCGACAAGCCCTATGTCGCCGGTGGCCCGGACCCGGAGAAGACCGACCGCCTGATGCTGATCCGCGAGCGCATCTCGCGCATCTACTACCTGCGCAAGTTCTTCGACTACCCCATCTCGCTGAAGGTGCAGACTGTGCTGAACCTCGGCATCTTCCGCACCGCGGTGGCCGGCTTCGGCTACATCTGGTCGCAGATCAAGAAGCGCCCGAACGAGAAGTCGCTGGAAGACTTCCTCGTCAACCGTTTCGGCGTGCCGCTGTACCGCATGTTCTTCGAGGACTACACCGAGAAGGTGTGGGGCGCCCACCCGCGCGAGATTTCCTCGGCCTGGGGCGCGCAGCGCATCAAGGGCCTGTCGCTGTCCAAGGCCGTGCTGTCGGCGCTCAAGAAGATGCTGCCCGGCGGCAAGGACACCGACCTGCGCCAGAAGAAGACCGAGACCTCGCTGATCGAGCAGTTCTTTTATCCCAAGTTCGGCCCGGGCCACCTGTGGGAGACCGTCGCCGCTGACATCCGCGAGAAGGGTGGCGAGATCCGCATGCAGCAGAAGGTCGTCGAGCTGCACGTCGAAGGTGAAAGCGTGGTCGCCGTCACCACCGAAGGACCGGATGGCGTGCGCACCCGCATCGACTGCGACTTCTGCCTGTCCTCGATGCCGATCAAGGACCTCATCACCGCCGTGCGTGGCGTGGAGGTGCCGCCGGCCCTGCGTGCCATCGCCGAAGGCCTGCCGTACCGCGACTTCATGACTGTCGGCGTGCTGGTCAACAAGCTGAAGATCAGGAACGAAACCAACATCCGCACGGTGAACGATGTCGTGCCGGACACCTGGATCTACATCCAGGAGCGCGAAGTGCGCCTGTGCCGCCTACAGATCTTCAACAACTGGTCGCCCTACCTGGTGAAGGATCCGAACACCGTGTGGATCGGCCTGGAATACATGTGCGCCGAAGGCGATGACATGTGGGTGCAGAGCGACGCGCAGTTCATCGACTTTGCGGTGAACGAGCTGGCCAGCATCGGCGTCATCGACAAGGCCGACGTGCTCGACACCTGCCGCATCAAGATCGAGAAGGCCTACCCGGCCTACTTCGGTACCTATGCCGAGTTCGACCGCCTGCGCGACTGGCTGGATCGCCTGGACAACCTGTACTGCGTGGGCCGCAACGGCCAGCACCGCTACAACAACCAGGATCACTCCATGCTGACGGCGATGGAGGCAGTGAGCTGCATGATCGACCCCTCGCTGTCGCGCAAAGCGCTGTGGTCGGTCAACACCGAGGGTGAGTATCACGAGACCAAGAAGGCCAGCTGATGCGCAGGCTGGCGATCTTCATCCTGCTGGCGCTGGTGTCGGCACTGGCGGTCACCGCCGTGCTGCACGCCAACTACCCGGTGCTGCAGGCGGCCGAGCTGCTGCCCGACGGCGAGCGCGAGAAAGTGGAGCTGCCGTGGAATTTCGAGGAGCCCGCCGAGTCGCGTCGCCTGCTGGTGGAATTGCCGGCGCGCGACAGCCAGCCCGCCATCTGGCGTATCGTGCCGGACGACGAGCTGCGCGCCATCTGGGTGAATGACCGTCCCGTCTCGCTGGATCACATTCCGAAGGAGTTGCTCACCAACTACTGGCTGGGCTTCCACATCGACCTGTCGGAGTACCTGGAGCCGGGCCAGAACCGCATCGTCCTGCAACTGACCAACCACAGCGGGGGGGGCGGCCTCTACGTCACGCCGGTGCCGGGTTTCGGTGCCTGGCTTGCGATGGCAGCGGCCTTCCTGCCGCTGCTGGTCGGTCTGGCCGTGCTGTTCCGCCTGCGTGCGACGCAACTGCTGGTGCTGGTGCTGGCCCTGGTGCCGCTGCTGGCGTACTGGGCCGACACCTCGTGGTTCGAGCGCGCGCACGACACCATCGGCATCCAGGGGCATATCGGCTACGTGGAATGGGTGGCCACGCATCTGGCGCTGCCGGCACCGAATGCGGGCTGGACCTACTATCACCCGCCGCTGTACTACATCGTCGGCGCACTGGCCTGGAAGTGGGCCGCGTGCTTCGGCATCCCGGCGCCGGAGACCTTGCAGGCGCTGTCGCTCGCGTTGTGGCTGATCTTCCTGGCCGGCTGCGCGGGCGCGCTGAACATGATGCTGCGCAGCCGTACCGGCCTCGTGTTGCTGGCGACGGCGGCGATCGCCGCATGGCCCGCCGGCATCATCCACAGCGTGCGCCTCAGCAACGATGCGGCGTATTACGCGATTGCCGGTGCCGCTGCCTACTACCTGGTGCGCTGGTGGCGTCGCCAGCAATCCGGCGACCTGTGGGCCTTCGCGGTGCTCACGGCGCTGGGCCTGCTCGCCAAGACCAATGCCATCGTGCTGGTGGCGGCAGGCGGCCTGCTGCTGCTGTGGCGTGTGTGGCACCCGCAGGCCGGGCGCCGCGGCCGCGCTTTCGGCCAGCTGGTCGGCTTCTCGCTCATCGCCGCAGCCGGGCTGGCCCTGTCGCTGGCCGACAATGTCTACTACTACCTGCAGGGCCTGACGCCGGGCTGGCTGGTGTCGAATGCGGGCTGGTTGAGCCCCGAGCTGAAGGTGCCGGTGGATGCCGTGCACCTGCTGGGCATGGACCTGCACACCTTCCTGACCCAGCCCTGGATACGCGCCTACGAAGACGCGTCCGGTCGCGGCTACTTCTGGAACTACCTGCTGCGCAGCAGCCTGTCGGGCGAGTTCGATTTCCCGGCGCCGACGCAGCGCGACATCGTGCTGATCTGGGGCTGGGGCTTGTTGGCCTTGCTGGCGCTGGGGACCGTGGCTGCGCTGCGAGGTGGTTTCCAGTGGCTGCGCGGGCGCAGCAGTGCGGTGTATCGCTACGCGCCGCTCATCCTGCTCGGGCTGCTGGCGATTGCCAGCCTGATGTCGCTGCGCGTGCAGGCGCCGTATGCACCGAGCAACGACTTCCGCTACGTCATGCCGGTGCTGTTGCCCTTCGTACTGCTGGGTGTGCGCAGTGGCCGCATCGCCTGCTGGTTGCTGGCCGGTTTCATCGTGAGCTCGGCCTGGTTTTTCCTGATGCCGGTGTGAGCCCGGTGGGGCTGTGCCTGAAATGAAGAAGGCCGCATCTGCGGCCTTCTTCATTTCAGGCGGCGGACGCTCAGTAGGTGTGCTCGGCGGCCGGGAAGCTGCGTTCCTTCACCGCGGCGACGTAACCGGCCACGGCGGCATCGATGCTCGCCGCACCGTCCATGAAGTTGCGCACGAAGCGCGCCTTCTTGCCGGGGTACACCCCCAGCATGTCGTGCAGCACCAGCACCTGGCCGTGGCAGTCGACGCCGGCGCCGATGCCGATGGTGGCCATGCTCGTGGTGGCTGCGCTGACCTGTTTCGCCAGCGTGGCGGGCACCATCTCCAGCACGATCATCGCTGCGCCGGCAGCTTCAAGCGCGGCGCAATCACGCAGCATCTGGGCGGCGCCGGATTCGGTCTTGCCCTGCACGCGGTAGCCACCGAGCTGGTGCACCGACTGCGGGGTGAGGCCGACGTGGGCGCATACCGGTACGCCGCGCTCGACGAGGAAGCGCACCGTCTCGGCCATGTACTCGCCGCCTTCCAGCTTCACCATGTGGGCGCCGGCGGCCATCAGTACGGCGGCATTGCGCATGGCCTGCTCGCGGCTCTCCTGGTAGCTGCCGAAGGGCATGTCGGTGATCAGCCAGGGCTTGCTGGCGCCACGCGCCACGCAGGCGGTGTGGTAGGCCATATGTTCCAGTGTGACCGGCAGCGTGCTGCGCTGACCCTGCAGCACGTTGCCCAGCGAGTCGCCGACCAGCAGCACGTCCACGCCGTTGCGCTCGCACAGGGTGGCGAAGCTGGCGTCGTAGCAGGTCAGCATGGCGATGCGGTCGCCCTCGGCGCGCATGCGCGCCAGTTCATGCAGGGTGACGGGTTTGTTGTCTTGCAGGTAACTCATGCTTCTCTCCTACAGCACTACTGGCCGCATTTGATCCGTCCTATTGCGCGTAGCCGAAGAATTCGCGGTAGGAGCGCATCTGCATCAGGCGCTTCCACAGCAGGTCGAAGTCCTCGTCGCGTTCCACCGGATTGAGTTCTTCCGCGTTCACGATGAACAGCGGTGCGGCGTCGTACTGGTGGAAGAACTCGGCGTAGCGGCGCGCGACGCGTTCCAGGTAATCCTCGGTGATGCGCTTTTCGGCATCCATGCCGCGCTTGCGCACGCGTTCGATCAAGGTGTCCGGTTGCGCCTGCAGGTAGACCACCAGGTCGGGCCGCGGTGCCGCCGGCTGCAGCTGCATCAGCACCTGGCGGTACAGCGCGGCTTCGTCCTCACCGAGGTTCAGATCGGCGAACAGCAGTTCCTTGTCCAGCACGAAGTCGCTGACCACGCGCTCGCCCGCCTGCAACTGCTGCGGCAGCGGCTTCAGCAGCTCGCTGCGCTGGAACAGGAAGGCCAGTTGAGTCGCCATCGCCCAGCGGTCCATGTCGGCGTAGAAGCGGCCGAGGAAGGGGTTCAGCTCTGGCTGCTCCATCAGCGTGCGGGCGCCGAGGCGCTCGGCCAGCTTGCGGGCGAGGGAGGTCTTGCCGGCCCCGATGGGGCCTTCGACGACGATGTAGCGTGCTTTTTCCAGCATCGTGGTTCTGCCTGTATTGCTGTGTCAGCTTCTGAAGATGAAATACACCGCGCCCAGCATACACAGGGCGGCCCACAGGAAGTCCAGCTTGATCGGCTGGTTCATGTAGAACACGGAGAAGGGGACGAAGACCGACAGGGTAATCACCTCCTGCATGATCTTCAGTTGCGGCAGCGTCAGCTCGGTGGCGCCGATGCGGTTGGCCGGCACCTGCAGCAGGTACTCGAACAGCGCGATGCCCCAGGAAATGAGTGCCGCGATGATCCAGGGCTTGGCCGCCAGATTCTTGAGGTGGCCGTACCACGCGAAGGTCATGAAGACGTTGGACGCGGTGAGCAGCAGGGCGGTCTGCACCCAGACCGGCAGGCCGCTGAGGACACTGGTGGCCGACATGCGGATTACTCCTCTTCAATGCGGGTGATGTCCTGGTCCGCCACGCCGGGCAGCAGGTCGGCAATCGCGCGGCCGTCCGGCAGCACCAGCGCCGGGGCGATCTCGGCCAGCGGCAGCAGCACGAAGGCACGTTCGTGCAGGCGCGGGTGCGGCACGTGTAGGCCGTGCTCGTTGACCACGCGGTCGCCGTACAGCAGGACGTCCAGGTCCAGCGTGCGCGGCGCGTTGCGGAAGCTGCGCTCGCGGCCCCAGTCCTGCTCCAGCTGCAGCAGGGCATCGAGCAGGGCGCGCGGCGCCAGTTGTGTGTCGACGGCGGCCACGCCATTGATGAAATCAGGCTGGTGCGCGTAGCCCACCGGCGCGCTGCGGTACAGCGATGACACCGCGACGACTTCCGTGTCCGGCAGGTGGTCCAGTTCCGCCGCGGCGTCCAGCAAGGCGCGGCGGGCATCCCCCAGGTTCGCACCCAGACCGATGTAGGCACGCACGAATGAGGCTTCGCTGGGGGCACGCACGGGCGAGGTGCGTACTGAAGACATGCTCAGCTCTCGACGGAGGTCTGCACGTCGCCGCCACCTTCGCTTGGCGACTTGCGGCGCGGCCGGCGACGGCGCTTGCGGGCCGCACCCTCGCGGGTCTCCGGCAGCAGCATGGCGGCGCGTTCCTCGCTGCTGGCGTGGGCGAAGCTCTCCCACCAGTCCGGCAGCTCCATGTCCACCTCGCCGGCTTCCGCGCGCAGGCGCAGGAAGTCGTAACCGGCGCGGTAGCGGGGCTGCTCCAGCAGGCGGTAGGGGAACTTGCCGGCGCGTCGCTCGAAGCGCGGCTGCAGTGCCCAGATTTCGGTGATGTCGCCGGAAATGCGGCGGGTGATGGCCAGCTTCTCTGCCTGCACTTCCAGCACTTCGCCCATCGCGGCGAACAGGGCCGGCGTGGCGTGCTCGCCGCGCGCCTTGCGCTCTTCCCAGTTCTTCAGCACCTCGTGCCACAGCAGGGTGGCGAACAGGAAGCCCGGCGAGATGGACTTGTCGGCGCGCACGCGGCCGTCGGTGTTCTCCAGCGACAGCCACACGAAACGCTCGCCCATCGGCTGGTCGAGGATCACGTCCAGCATCGGCAGCAGGCCCTTGTGCAGGCCCTCGGCGCGCAGCTGCTTGAGGCAGGCCACCGAATGCCCGCTGGTCAGCAGCTTGAGCATCTCGTCGAACAGGCGGGCCGGCGGCACGTTGCTCAGCAGCTCCGACATCTCGCGGATCGGCTTGCGCGTCTCGGCGTCGATGGTGAGCCCCAGCTTCGCGGACAGGCGCGCCGCGCGCAGCATGCGAACCGGGTCTTCACGGTAGCGCGCCACCGGGTCGCCGATCATGCGCAGCGTCTTCTTCTTCAGGTCGGCCACGCCATCGTGGTAGTCCACCACGGTCTCGTCGCTCGGGTCGTAGTACAGCGCGTTGACCGTGAAGTCGCGGCGGGTGGCGTCTTCGCCCTGGGTGCCGAACACGTTGTCCTGCAGCACGCGGCCGTGTTCGTCGGTGGGCGTGTCGTCGTCGTGCAGGGCGCGGAAGGTGGACACCTCGATGGTCTCCGGTCCGCTCATCACATGCACGATCTGGAAGCGGCGACCGATGATGCGCGAGCGGCGGAACAGGCTGCGCACCTGCTCGGGCGTCGCATCTGTGGCCACGTCGTAGTCCTTCGGCTCGATGCCGGCGATCAGGTCGCGCACCGCGCCACCCACCACGTAGGCCTTGTGGCCGCCTTCCTGGAGCACCGTGCACACTTTGCGCGCGGCCGGCGAGAGCTGCTCGCGGCGCACGCCATGCTGGGCGACACCGACGACGGTGGGGGCGGGAATCTTGTTGCGCGGCTGTTCGGCGCCGCCGAAAACCTTGCGCAGGAGCTTGCGGATCATCGTGGGACGGGGGGAGGCCGGCTCACCGGCCGGTTGCTACAGGTTTGTTTGAAGGCCGGAAGTATACAGCCGATCAAGGGTTTGGCGTCATGTGGACCGCGCCCGGGACTCCGCACCGAGCAAGGCTTTCAGCCCAGAAAGAGTGTTTTTGCGACAAGAAACAGGCCGGTGGAGGCCACCGCCGAGATGATGGCAATCACGATGCTGGCCAGAAAGCTGACGCCGAGCGCGATCTTGAACCCCAGAAAGTAGGCGACGGGCAGCAGCAACATCATGGGTCCGGAGAACAAGACGATCGCAAGCGGGGCCGCGCCCTTCGTGAAGCTGATGATCGTGAACAGTGCCAGCAGGACAAACACGAAAGCCAGCCCCACCGCCTTGAAAGACTCCGTGTAACTGGTTGTGGCGCCGGTCACGAAGTTCGTGGAAAAGCGCACTACCGTCACGACGGCGAGCATGAGGACCAGAACGAACGCGGTGAGATGGGCCGGAGCGATGGCGGCAAACCAGATGAGTGCGACGACAAACAGTGCTAGCGCCATGCGGGTCTCCGGCGGCTCCTGATTCAGTGGAGGCCGGAGTATGTGTCCTGCGTATCGGGCTCGATATCGGACTTCCGGGCGTGTCCGGCGTCAGGTGCATCAGACCGTATTGATTCTCGCGACCCGTCCCGCGTGCCGCCCACCTTCGAACGCAGCACCCAGAAATGCTTCCACGATATCGATCGCCGTGCCGGTACCCACGACGCGTGCCCCGAGGCACAGCACGTTGGCGTTGTTGTGCTGGCGGGACATGCGCGCGCTCAGGGGTTCGCTGCACACCACGGCGCGCACGGCGGCGTGACGGTTGGCGGCGATGGACATGCCCACGCCGGTTCCGCATACCAGGATTGCACAGTCGATTTCACCGGCTTCGATGGCCCGGGCGGTGGCGTGCGCGAAATCGGGGTAGTCACACGATTCGCTGGAATGGGTGCCGAAGTCGCGTACGGCGATGCCCCGCTTTTCCAGTTCGGTGAGCAGTGCGCGTTTCAGTTCCAGACCAGCGTGGTCGGAGGCAAGGCCGAGTGGTTTCGTCATGGTCGTTTCCTGGCTGGCGCGGTGTGTCGTCCGAAAATCAGGCCCGCAGGCTGATCACCGGCCAGCCACGCTCGGTCGCCTTCGCCCGCAGTGTCGGGTCCGGGTCCACCGCTACCGGGTGTGTCACACATTCCAGCAGCGGCAGGTCGTTCAGCGAGTCGCTGTAGAAGTGGCTTTGCGTGAAGCTCTGCCAGTTCAGCG
>JAVHYF010000053.1:0-5656 GCA_031119205.1 Moraxellaceae bacterium
CCACGGCGTGAAACCGGACTGCGAGCGGAGTACTGACGCCGGAGAGCCTCCAGCCCACCACCGGCTCCGGCTGGGGTGCCGTTCCGTCGGGCCAGCTCAGGAGCAGCCCGTGCAGGCCAAGCGATACGCCCAGTGCCACCAGCAGGCCACCGCGCACTGCCCCTCTCTCGCGAGCAAACGCAACACAGCCTGGACGAACACTCGACGACCCACTCCGTTCAACAATTTCCTTCATAACGGAATCTTACTGAGTGACGCGGCGGACACGCGTATCTTTGCCGGCCCACGCTGCCCGCCAGACTGTGCGGGCTATACTGCATCGCAATAAATCCGCGCAAACCAGGAGTTTTCCATGAGCCTCACCCTTCCGTCCGGCCTGGACATCCGCGCCCCGCTCGCCGCGGGCTTTGAAGAGATTCTCAGCCCTGAAGCGCTGGCCCTCGTAGCCAAGCTGCATCGGGCTTTCGAGTCGCGTCGGCAGGAGCTGCTGAAGGCGCGTGTCGCGCGTCAGGCGAAGATCGATGCTGGCGAGATGCCGAACTTTTTGCCGGAGACGAAGCAGGTCCGCGATGGCGACTGGAAGATTGCGCCGCTGCCGGCCGCGCTGCACTGCCGTCGTGCGGAGATCACCGGGCCGGTGGAGCGCAAGATGATCATCAATGCGCTGAACTCGGGTGCGGACTCGTACATGTCCGACTTCGAGGATTCGAATACGCCGAACTGGTTCAACCAGATCCAGGGGCAGATCAACCTGTTCGAAGCGGTGCGCGGCACGATTTCGCTGGAGCAGAAAGGCAAGTCGTACAAGCTGAACGACAAGGTGGCGACGCTGCTGGTACGGCCGCGTGGCTGGCATCTGGACGAGAAGCATGTGCTGGTCGACGGCCAGCGCGTGTCGGGCGGCATTTTCGACTTCGCGCTGTTCTTCTTCCACAACGCGAAGGAGCAGTTGGCGCGCGGCGCAGGCCCCTACTTCTATCTGCCGAAGATGGAGAGCCATCTGGAGGCGCGCCTGTGGAACGACGTCTTCGTGATGGCGCAGGACGCGCTGGGCATTCCGCAGGGCACCATCAAGGCCACCGTGCTGGTGGAGACTGTGCTGGCCACCTTCGAGATGGAAGAAATCCTGTACGAGCTGCGCGAGCACAGCGCGGGCCTGAACGCCGGACGCTGGGACTACATCTTCTCGTGCATCAAGAAGTTCAAGCGCAACAGCGACTTCTGCCTGGCGGAGCGCAGCAAGATCACCATGGAAGTGCCGTTCATGCGCAGCTACGCGCTGGCGCTGGTGCAGGCCTGCCACAAGCGCGGCGCACCGGCCATCGGCGGCATGAGCGCGCTGATCCCGATCAAGAGCGATCCGGTCGCCAACGAAAAGGCCATCGCCGGTATCCGCCACGACAAGAAGCGTGACGCGAACGACGGCTTCGATGGTGGCTGGGTGGCCCACCCGGGACTGGTGTCGGTAGCCATGGAAGAATTCAAGGCTGTGCTGGGCGACAGGCCCAACCAGTGGGAGAAGCAGCGCGACGAGGTGCTTGGACCGAAGGACTGGCTGAACTTCGTGCCGGAAGCGCCGATCACGGAAGCCGGCCTGCGCAACAACATCAACGTCGGCATCCACTACCTCGGTTCATGGCTGGCCGGCAACGGCTGCGTGCCGATCCACAACCTGATGGAGGACGCCGCCACCGCGGAGATTTCCCGCTCGCAGGTGTGGCAGTGGATCCGCTCGCCCAAGGGCAAGCTGGAAGATGGTCGCAAGGTGACGGCAGAGCTGGTGCGCGCACTGATCCCGGAGGAGCTTGCCAAGGTCAAGACCACGGTCAGTGCCGCCGGCGAGGCGACAGAGAGCTACGAGCAGGCTGCCGGCATCTTCGAAACGATGAGCACGGCGGACGACTTCGCGGAGTTCCTGACCCTGCCGCTGTACGAAGCACTGGGCTGACCTTCAGCCTTCCCATAAAGCACAAAAGCGCCCGCGGGCGCTTTTGTGCTTTATGGGATCCGTTGCGGGATCGGGCTTCCTACGGAAGCGCCGGTGAAGCCAGCAAGGGAAACAGCTCCCGCAAGCCCCCCGCCATCAACTCCACCGCGATTCCCGCGAGCAGGAAGCCGGCAATCCGTTCGATCACCACCATCATCGCTGGCGTCAGGCGTGCCTGCAGACGTCCGGCAAACGCAAAGGTCAGCCACACCAGCAGGCCGACGATGACCGGTGGCAGCAGCACGGTGACCAGGCTGAGCGGCGCCTGCCAGTGCCACTGGCTGTGCGCCAGCATGAAAGAGAACGCGGCTGGCCCCACCAGCAGCGGGATGCCAAGAGGCACCAGGCCGCGGCCGGCCGCCTCTTCGGCCGCCTCGGCCTCCACCGGTGTGCGCTTCACGGCGTTCTGCTGCCCCAGCACCATGGCAATCGCCACCATCAGGACGATGACCCCACCCCCGACACGCATCGCGCCCAGCGATATGGACAGTGCCTTCAGCAGCTCGTCGCCCGCAAGGCCGGCGACCACCAGCGCGACGATGACCACCATGCCGAGGAAGCGGGCATAGGCGCGCTTCTCGGTATCGCTGTAGCCGGCGGTGGCCTGCAGGTAAATCGGGATCACGCCCAGTGGCTCCACGATGGCCAACAGCGCGACAGTGTTCTTGATGATCTCGGCAAGCATGGCGTCATTGTGGCGTGAAACCGTGTAGCGGGCTTTCACACGCCGCATCGCGGACAAACCGCATCAGGGAAGCCCTCAAGCTGAATTCGTGACGAGGAACTATCATAATGAAATAGCATTTCATTAGGTAGAACACCATGAGCAGCAGCCAGACCGGTGTGGCCGCCGTCGATCGCGCCCTCCTGATCCTTTCCCGCGTCGCCGAGCATCCCGAAGGCATCTCGCTGGCCGACCTGTCGCGACAGACCGGCCTGTACAAGAGCACCATCCTGCGTCTGCTGGCCTCGCTGGAACGCGCCGGTTACGCCCGCCGCATGCCGGACGGCCACTACGCCGCCGGTGCCGCGCCACTCAAACTTGCGCGCGCCTATCAGGAAGGCTTCAGCCTCGACGAAGTGCTGCGCCCCGCCCTGCGCGCACTGGCGCACGCCAGCGGCGAGACAGCTTCCTTCTTCGTGCGCGATGGCGACACCCGCATCTGCCTGCGTCGCGTCGAATCACCGCGCAGCGTCGTCCTTGCTTTGCGCGAAGGTGACCGCCTGCCGATCGACCGTGGTTCTGCAGGCAAGGTACTGCGCGCTTTCGCCAACGAAACGGGCGCCGATCTCGACCAGGTTCGTAACGATGGCTGGGCCTGCACGCTGGGCGAGCGCGATGCAGCCGCGGCATCGATGGCCGCCCCGGTCTTCGGCCCCGCCGGCGCCCTCCATGGCGCATTGACACTGTCCGGCCCACGCGAGCGCTTCACGCAGGAGCAGATCGCGCGCTGTGCGCCGCTGCTGCAGGAAGCCGCCATCACCCTCACCCGCCAGCTCGGCGGCGAGTCGCTCGCGGCACGCTCATGAATGCTCCCGCAGTACTGATCAGCGAAGTAGGGCCACGCGATGGCCTGCAGAGCATCACCCGCAGCATGCCAACCGAGGCCAAGCAACGCTGGATACACGCGCTGGCAGGAGCCGGCCTGCGCGAGATCGAAGTGGCGTCCTTCGTGCCGCCGAAACTGCTGCCGCAGATGGCCGACGCCAGCGCCGTGGTGGAGGATGCCATCCGCATTCCCGGCCTGACCGTTCTGGCACTGGTGCCGAACCTGCGTGGCGCCGAAGCGGCCGTCACAGCCGGCGCCCACAAGCTCACACTGCCGGTATCCGCCTCGCGCGCGCACAGTCAGAGCAACCTGCGCAAGACACCTGAGGAAGCGGTGGAAGAAGTCCGCCGCGTCGTTGCCCTGCGGCAGGACAGCTCCCGGCATTTCGGTATCGAGGTCGGCATTTCCACGGCCTTCGGCTGCACCATGGAAGGCCGCATCGACGAGGCCTGGGTCATTCGCCTTGCCATGATGCTGGTAGAGGCCGGTGTCGATTCCGTGGGCCTGTCGGACACCACCGGCTACGCCAACCCGGCACAGGTGAAGCGGATGTTCCGCCAGCTGCATGCCGAGCTGGGCGACAAGGCTGGCGGCGCCCACCTGCACAACACCCGCGGCCAGGGGCTGGCCAACGTAGTGGCTGCGCTGGACGCCGGTGTCACCACTTTCGACGCCTCGCAGGCCGGCCTCGGCGGCTGCCCCTATGCACCGGGCGCCAGCGGCAACATCGTGACCGAAGATCTCGTATTCCTGCTGGAGAGCATGGGCCTGGACACCGGCGTCGATCTCGAAGCGTTGATCGCCGCACGGCACATCCTTGCCGATGCGCTGCCGGGCGAACCCCTGTACGGCCACCTGCCGGATGCCGGCCTGACCAAGGGCTTCCACTACGCGCGCGACACGCACGAGGCCCACTCATGACGAGCAAGCCGCTGCCACTCGCCGGCCTGCGTGTCGTCGAATTCGTCCACATGGTGATGGGCCCGGCCTGCGGCCTGATCCTTGCCGATCTCGGTGCCGAAGTGATCAAGGTGGAAGGCGTCGAGGGCGACTCCACCCGCCACCTCACCGGCTCCGGCGCGGGTTACTGGCCGACCTACAACCGCAACAAGCAGAGCCTCGCCATCGATCTCAAGTCCGGCGAGGGCATCGAGGCCGTGCGCGCCCTGCTCGCCACGGCGGACATCGTCACCGAGAACTTCCGCCCCGGCGCCATGGAGAAGCTGGGCCTCGGCTACGACGCCGTACGCAAGCTGCGCCCGGACGTCATCTACTGCTCCATGAAGGGCTTCCTGCCCGGCCCCTACGAGCACCGCCCTGCTCTCGACGAGGTGGTGCAGATGATGGGCGGCCTCGCCTACATGACGGGCCCCGAGGGGCGCCCGCTGCGTGCCGGCGCCTCGGTCAACGATGTCATGGGCGGCATGTTCGCGGTGATCGGCATCCTGGCGGCAGTCGTCGAGCGTCAGCGCAGCGGCGAAGGACAGCTCATCCAGTCGGGCCTGTTCGAGAACAACGTGTTCCTCGTCGCCCAGCACATGATGCAGCACGCAGTCACCGGCAAGCCCGCCTCGCCCATGCCCAACCGGTTGTCCGCCTGGGCGGTGTATGACGTGTTCGGCTGCGCCGGTGGCGAACAGGTCTTCATCGGCGCGGTGAGCGATGCGCAGTGGCGCAAGTTCGTGGAAGTGTTCGAGCTGCACGATCTCGCGGCAGATGCGCTGCTCGCCACCAACAACCAGCGCGTCGCCGCGCGCGAGCGCTTCATGCCGCAGCTGCGCGAATGCATGGCGCGCCTGGGCAAGGCAGAAGTGATGCAGCGTTGCGAGGCCGCCGGCCTGCCCTTCGCGCCGATCACCCGCCCGCAGGACCTCTTCGAGGACCCGCACCTGCTGGCTTCGCAAGGCTTCACCGACATCACGCTGGAAGGACAGAACGCCACCCGCGTGCCACGCCTGCCGCTGGTGATGGATGGCACGCGCTTCGGCACGCGCCATGACCTGCCCGCGGTCGGTCAGCACAGCCGCGCGATCCTGCGCGAGCTGGGCTACGCAGATTCCCGCATCGACGAACTTGCCAGCGCTGGCAAGCTTGCGGGCTCATGAGCGACGATGCCACC
>JAVHYF010000053.1:5756-26408 GCA_031119205.1 Moraxellaceae bacterium
CACGCCACACTCAGGAGGAGCCCACCATGAACATGAATCGCCGTCGCCTTGCCATTGCTGCCGGTCTCGCCCCGTTTGCCGCCGGTCTGCCGCGCTGGGCCAGCGCCGCGCCAGTGCTGGAATCGCTCAACATGTTCATTCCCGCCGCACCGGGTGGTGGCTGGGACACCACGGGGCGTGTCATCGAACAGGTGTGTCGTGCAGCCGGCCTGGTCACCAACTTCCAGTTCGAGAACGTGGGTGGCGCCGGTGGCATGGTCGGCCTGCCGAAGTTCGTCGGCCAGCGTAAAGGCCAGGGCAATGCGCTGCTGGTCGGTGGCTCGGTGATGGTCGGCGCAGGTATCGCCAACAAGAGCCCGATCACCATCAAGGACGTCGTGCCCATCGCGCGTCTTACAGAAGAAGCCGGCGTGATCGTCGTGCCCGCAAACAGCCCGCATAAAACGTGGAAGGACTTCGCCGCTGCGCTGAAGGCCAATCCCAAGGGCACCAGCGTCGCCGGCGGCAGCGCCGGCGGCACCGACCACCTGCTGCTGGGCATGCTGTTGAAGAACCTCGGCGCCAACCCGAAGGACGCCGCCTACGTGGCCTTCGCCGGTGGCGGCGCGGCCGTCGCAGCGGTCATCGGCGGCCAGGTGGCGGCCGGGATCTCGGGTTACTCCGAGTTCGCCGAGCACATCAAGTCCGGCCGCCTGCGCGCCATCGCGGTGTCCGGCAACGCGCGCATCCCCGGCGTGGACGTACCCACCCTGAAGGAAATGGGCACCCCGGTGGCGACCGCCAACTGGCGCGGCGTCTTCGGCGCACCCGGCATCTCCCCGGCACAGGTGAAGGTGCTGGGTGAACTGATGACAGCCATGCGCAACTCCGCGCAGTGGAAGGAGCAACTGGAGCAGCGCAAGTGGGTGGACGTGTTCCTCGCCGGTGAGGCCTTCGTGAAGGACGTTGCCGATGACATCCGCGACACCGAGGCGGTGATGAAGGAGTTGGGTCTTGCGTGAAGATGTCTTGCGTGAAGGGACCCGCATGAGGGGGCTGGCATGACCCTGCCCTCGAAGCGCTTCGCCGTCATCGCCGGCCTGCTGCTCTTTGCCTTCGCGGCATTGATGGGCGTGCAGGCCAGCCTGATCCCGGCGCCGATCATGCAGGACGCGCTGGGGCCGCGGCTGATGCCTGCAGCCCTGTGCGGCCTGTTGCTGATCCTCGCAATGGGTTACACACAGGCTGCATGGCAGGACCGCTGCCCGGACGTGGCCAACGACGAGGATGACGCGCCCTTGCCCGGCAGCCTCGTACGATGCGCCTGGCTGATCGGTGGCCTACTGGTGCTGCTGGCGGCCATTCCTTACGTCGGCATCGGCGGCGCGGCGACCGTGGCCTTCCTGCTGTTCGCCCGCGCCTTCAACAGCCGCAATCCGCTGCAGGACCTGATCGTAGGCGTGCTGTTCACGCTGGCCGTGTGGGCGCTGTTCGACAAATTGCTGGGCGTGCAGCTCGGCCCCTTCATCAAGCTTTTCTGAGGCATCCCGCCCTATGGGTACCTTTGACGCATTGCTCGCTGGCTTCTCCTCCGCACTGCAGCCCTCCATCCTGCTGTACGGCCTGGCGGGCTGCTTCATCGGCACCCTAGTGGGCGTGCTGCCCGGCATCGGCCCCGCGCTCACCGTCGCACTGCTGTTGCCGCTGACCTTCAAAGTGCCGGCCGAGGCGATGTTCGTGCTGTTCGCCGGCATCTACTACGGCGCCATGTATGGCGGATCCACCACCACCATCCTGCTCAACACACCAGGGGAGTCCGCGTCGGTCGTCACCTCGCTGGAAGGCAACCGCATGGCGCGGCGCGGACGCGCCGGGCAGGCGCTGGCCACCGCGGCGATCGGCAGCTTCATTGCCGGCACCATCGGCACTATTGCGCTCACCTTCTTCTCACCGATAATCGTGGACGTCGCGCTGGCTTTCGGCCCGGCGGAATACGCCGCGCTGATGGTGCTGGCGCTGGTAGCCGTGTCCTCGGTGCTGGGCAACTCGGAACTGCGCGGACTCATCTCGCTGGCCACCGGCCTGCTGATCGGCTTCGTCGGCATCGACCTGCAAAGTGGGCAGCCCCGCTTCACCTTCGGCCATGCCGAGCTCATGGACGGCGTCGAGGTCACCGTCATGCTGGTAGGCATCTTCGCGGTGGGCGAAGCCTTGTTCCTCGCCTGGCAGGGACGCTTCGGCGAAGGCGAAGTCATGAAGATGAGCGGCAGCCTGTGGATGTCGAAGCAGGACTGGAAACGCAGCTGGAAGCCCTGGCTGCGCGGCAGCGCCTATGGCTTCCCGATAGGTGCGCTGCCCGCGGGTGGCGCAGAGCTGCCGACGCTGCTGTCGTACTACACGGAGAAGAAGCTCTCCGATCACCCCGAGGAATTCGGCAACGGAGCCATCGAGGGCGTCGCCGGACCGGAGGCCGCCAACAACGCCGCCGCCGCCGGTGTGTTGATGCCGCTGCTGACGCTGGGCATCCCCACGTCCGCCACCGCGGCGGTCATCCTGTCTGCGTTCCAGAGCTACGGCATCCAGCCCGGCCCGCTACTGTTCACCACCCAGAGCAGTCTGGTGTGGACGCTGATCGCCAGCCTGTACATCGGCAACGTCATCCTGCTGCTGCTCAACCTGCCGCTGGTGAAGCTGTGGGTGCAACTGCTGAAGATCCCGTCGCACTGGCTGTACGCGGGCATCCTCGTCATCTCCACCATCGCAGTTTATGGCGCCAGTAATTCGCTGTTCGACGTCGGCCTGCTGTTCGTCTTCGGCCTGGTCGGCTTCGCCATGCGCCGGCTGGATTTCCCCACCGCGCCCATCATCGTCGGCCTGATCCTCGGCCCGCTGCTGGAGCAGTCGCTGCGCCAAGCGCTGGTGATCAGCCAGGGCGACTGGAGCACCTTCTTCACGCGCCCCATCTCGGCCACGGTACTGGTCATCGCCATCACCCTGATGGTGCTGCCCAAGACCATTGCCCAGCTGCGCAAGCGCTCGCGCGTGCGGGCCGGCTGACGCGCGTTCGGCCGGACTGGCGCGGCCCCCTGCCCGGGCGCCGCCGGTTCTTGAGCCCCTGACTCCGCACTCTGCACCGCCGCACCGATGCGGCTCGGTCTCCGTTCGTAGCGGCATCGCCGATTGCTGCACCGCTCATCTGCCAGAGCCTGGCTTGCCCTTCGGGGCGGGCTTGAACCCACGCGCGCTTTGGTAGTGTCCCCACAGCAGCACACCGCAGGAGAAGCCTCAGTCACGTAACACCCACGCAGCACCCCAGCAGCACCGTTTGCAGAATGCCGCCAGGCATACCCGGCCACGCAGCCACAGACTGCGAGCGCCCTCTGGAGAGCGACATGATTCGCCGATGGAGCACAACGCTGCTGCCCCCCAAACGCCAGGCCGTCTTCTGGCAGGACGCGGTATCCCAGGCCCTGCAGCCGATGGCGGTCACGCCCACGACCACTGCTGCATTCGACGCGACGCTCACCACCCGCCAGCTGTTCGGCCTGCGCATGCACGACTTCCGCGCCGACGCCCATGTTTTGTCCCGCAGTGAGGCCGAGCTGGCGATCAGCGACCTGCCCAGCGTCTTCCTCGCCCTGCCCCTGGTTGGCAAGCTGGACATCGAACAGCGTGGGCGCGCGACCAGCCACGAAGCCGGTCAACTGGGCTGTTTCGACAGCACGGCGCCTTTGTCCCTGCGCTTCGGCCGGCACACTCACAGTCTCTGCCTGCAGATCCCCCTGCACATGCTGGCCGACGCGCGCGGCCGCATCGAGGCCACCAGCGCCACGCATCTGAACGACACCCTACCGGTCGCACGCGTGCTGACAGCAAGCCTGCAAAGCCTGGCCGCCAGCCTGGACTGCATGAGCACCACGCAACAGGCGCGATGCAGCCAGGTCTTGCTCGATCTCGCCCAGACCATGTGGCTGCCCGACGACGACATCACCCTGCGGCACAACGGCTCGCTGGTGGAACGCGCACGCGTGCTGATGCGTGAGCGGGTCAGCGAAGTCGACCTCGCCCCGCAGGAGCTTTCGCGCCGTCTCGGCGTATCCACCCGTGCGCTGCATGCGGCCTTCGCGGCCAGTGGCTGCAGCGTCATGAATGCACTGATGGAACTGCGCCTTAACCTCGCCCGCCACCTGCTGCAGTCCAGCGCCACCGATCTGACGGTAGAGCAGCTGGCGCGACGTTGCGGCTTCCGCTCGGCAGCGCATTTCTCGCGGCGCTTCCGCGAACGCTTCGGCGTACCGCCATCACGCTGGCAGGCCTGACACGCTCCTGGCGCCTGCACGCACAGACAGGCTGATGCATCACCAGACAAACCGGCCCGCACGGCCGCAAGGGAGTTCGCAGTAGCCTGCGCTCAGACCGTCACTCGCCCGGTCACATATACAAGAAAACGGAGACAAGTCATGCAACGCCCCCACCTCCCGGCTCCACCCGGCTGAGCCCTGCAAGCCTCCCGGCTCTACCTGCCGGCGTTGGCCGTCTGGCCATGCCCGCCTTCAGCACGATCCCTCGCGCAGCCGCAACTCGACCACAGAAAGGCGCCACGATGCCCAGCCCCATCGCACTTGTCGGCCCCCTCTTCGCGCTTGCCGTTGCCGCTATCTCAGTTGCCGCGCCAGCTCACGCTGCCGACCAGCCCAGCGGCTACGCCACCTACTGCAAGGAAGACAAACCCTGCAAGGCACCCGGCGGCGCGCTCGTCGCATTCGGACGCGCCAACAAATTCCACTACCGCCAGCTGTCCGAAGACTTCGTATGCGACGAGGCCACTTTCGGCGGACGGACTGCGGGCGGCATCAACGAATGCTCCGTACCGAAGATCACCGTCGTCCCCCGTACGGCGGCGCCCATCGCGAGCGCAGCGCCCACCAGCAGCGCAGCGGATGAACCCGAACCCAGACCGCAGGACGGCCCGACACCGCCCTACGACACCGGTACGAAGAGCACCTACCTGGAATGCGCGGTACAGGGCCAGCGCTGCAGCTTCATCGGCACCCGCACCGTGGTGATCGGCGGCTGCTACCGCGTGGGCAGCATCACCGAATGGGTACGCAAGTGCCACAGCTCCGCCCCCATGCAGTTCACCAACGGCGTGGACTGCGAGATGGCCAGCTTCCCCAACCCGCGTGACTTCGGCGTCACCGCCAAGACGGATCGCTGCTATGCGTTGCCGGTTCCTGAGCTGGGGACTTCAGATCAAACGTCATTGCCTGTGGAGGCATAAACGAAGACGAAGCGCGTCACGCAGCCACCACCAATTTGCAGTACAGGCGTGTCACCGACATGCCCATAACAACGCAGCAACTCTGGAGACAACCCATGCAATTCAGGAACATCATCGCAGTGATTGCCTTTGGCGCAGTATCTATCGGCACACACGCCGCCAATCGACCTGACGGTTACGTAACCATCTGCAGCGAAGGCAAGACCTGCACGCTGACAGCACCGGCCCTGGTGGCATTCGGACGCTCCGATCAATTCACTTTCCGTCAGATGCAGGCTGGGAGCTTTCCCTGCGACGAAGTCAATTTCGGACAACGTGTCGGTGGCGGGGTGAACGAATGCTCGATCCCGAAAGCCACGCCCGGACCCAGCAGTTCGTCGTCTTCGTCGTCGTCAGGCTCCTCCAGCGGCGGACAGTGCTACAACACCACGCCGCCCGGCTATACGTACTGCGGCAAGCCTGGCGACTCATGCACCTTCGAAGGTACGCGCCAAGGCGTAGTTGCTGCGCATTACCGCACCCCCGGAAGCCCGTGGGCAACCTTCAACCAGGTAAGCCCCGCGCAAACGTTCACGGGTTCGTTGGCATGTACTGACGCAAGCTTCACCGGGCTCCGGTTCCACCCCACCTCCGATCCCAGGCCCGGAACTTTCGCAGGGTGTGCCCGCTGCTTCGTCAATGGGTCTGTCACTGCGACCATTCCCGGTGGTGCTTCAACGTCAAGCAGTTCTTCTTCAAGCTCGTCTTCCAGTTCCGGCAATGGCATTACGGGCGCGAGCTGCTCTTCCACCGGCATCACGAACATGGCCGGCACTATCGTTATCCCGGCGGGCACGACGTTCGATGGCGGTTGCAGGACCTATATTCCCTCAGCGGCAATGGAAGCAAGCTCCAATGCGCAGCCTGTCTTCAAACTGGAGAACGGAGGAACGCTGAAGAACGCCATCATCGGCGGTAAAGGCGCTGACGGTGTGCACACTCACGGCGATGTCACGATCAACAACGTACGCTGGCTGCAGGTCTCCCGCCATGCCGTGCAGGCACGCGAGATCGGCAACGTCATCGTTACCAATGCATCGGTGAACACGGCTACCGCCACGGTCTTCACCGGGACGCCGGTTGGCGCTTGGTATTGGGTCAAGAATCTGGTCACCGGTGGCACGCCAACCAGTATCTTCCTGGAGCAGCAGAACGACGTCATTCGTAGCCACTTCCAGTGCCTGAACTGCAGCATCTCCAACGCGCAGACTGTTTTCCGAGCGGGCCACGTGGAGGGCTCTGCCATCATCGCGGACAGTGTGCTGCGTGGTGTCGGGGCACCCTGCACAGGGTACGCACAGGGTTACTGCAACGTTCAGAACGTGATCATCTCGCCGTAAAAAGCCATCTCGCCGTACAACAGCAAAAAGCCCCGCAATTGCGGGGCTTTTTGTTGAGCGACGACCAGTGCTTACTTGATCGACGCCAGCGCTGCGTTCAGCGTCGTGCTGGGGCGCATCGAAGCGGAGCACTTCTCCGGTGCCGGGTGGTAGTAACCGCCGATGTCGACCGCCTTGCCCTGCGCGCCGATCAGCTCACCGACGATCTTGGCTTCGTCGCTGGTCAGGGATTCGGCCAGCGGCTTGAAGGTGGCTGCCAGCGCGGCATCCTTTGTCTGCGCAGCCAGGGCCTGGGCCCAGTACAGCGCGAGGTAGAAATGGCTGCCGCGGTTGTCGATCTGGCCGACCTTGCGGGCGGGCGACTTGTCGTTTTCCAGGAACTTGGCGTTGGCGGCGTCCAGTGCTTCGGCCAGCACGGCGGCGGCCTTGTTTCCGGTCTTGGCGGCCAGCTCCTCGATGGAGACCTGCAGCGCGAGGAATTCGCCCAGCGAGTCCCAGCGCAGGTAGTTCTCTTCCAGGAACTGCTGCACGTGCTTCGGTGCGGAGCCGCCGGCACCCGTTTCGTACATGCCGCCACCGGCCAGCAGCGGCACGATGGACAGCATCTTGGCGGAGGTGCCGAGTTCGAGGATTGGGAACAGGTCGGTGTTGTAGTCGCGCAGCACGTTGCCGGTCACCGAGATGGTGTCCTGGCCCTTGCGGATGCGCTCCAGCGAAGCCTTGGTGGCTTCCACCGGCGACAGCACGCGGATGTCGAGACCGGCGGTGTCGTGGTCCTTCAGGTAGGCATTCACCTTGGCGATCAGGTTGCGGTCGTAGGCGCGGGCTTCGTCCAGCCAGAAGATGGCGGTGGCGCCGGTGGCGCGGGCGCGGCCGACAGCCAGCTTGACCCAGTCGGCAATCGCGACGTCCTTGGTCTGGCACATGCGCCAGATGTCGCCCTGCTTCACGGCGTGCTCGGTCAGCACCTTGCCGTCGGCCGCCACGACCTTCACCACGCCGTCGGCGGGGATCTCGAAAGTCTTGTCGTGTGAGCCGTATTCTTCGGCCGCCTGGGCCATCAGGCCGACGTTGGGCACGGTGCCCATGGTGGTCACGTCGTAGGCGCCGTGCTTCTTGCAGTCGTCGATGACGGCCTGGTAGATGCCGGCGTAGCAACGGTCGGGGATGACGAACTTGGTGTCCTGCAGCTTGCCTTCGGCATTCCACATGCAACCCGAGCTGCGGATGGCGGCGGGCATGGAGGCGTCGACGATCACGTCGCTCGGCACGTGCAGGTTGGTGATGCCCTTGTCGGAATCCACCATCGCGACGGCTACGGCCTTCTCGGCGGCGCGCAGGTCGGCTTCGATGGCGGCCTTGTCGGCCTCCGGCAGCGAGGCGATCTTGGCGTAGGCGTCGCCGATGCCGTTGCGCACGTTCACGCCCAGCTTGGCGAATGCGTCGGCGTGCTTGGCGAACACGTCCTTGTAGTAGGCGCTGACGGCATAGCCGAACAGGATGGGGTCGGACACCTTCATCATGGTGGCCTTCAGGTGCAGCGAGAACAGGACGCCCTGGGCCTTGGCGTCCGCCACCTGTGCAGCGTAGAAGGCCTGCAGTGCGCCGACGTCCATGAAGGTCGCGCTGATGACTTCGTTATCCTTGACCTTCACTTCCTTCAGCAGCTTGGTGGCGCCAGCCTTGTCGGTGAATTCGATCTTCAGCGTGCCGGCCGCGGGCACCACGGCGGATTGTTCGTTGGCGTAGAAGTCACCACTCGCCATGCTGGACACATGCGACTTCGAGTCAGCGCTCCACTTGCCCATGGAGTGCGGGTGCTTCTTGGCGTACTGCTTCACGGCGTTGGCGACGCGACGGTCCGAGTTGCCTTCGCGCAGCACCGGGTTCACCGCGCTGCCGGAAACCTTGGCGTAACGCGCCTTGATCTTCTGCTCTTCCTCGTTGGCGGGGTTCTCCGGGAAGTCCGGCACGGCGTAGCCCTGGGCCTGCAGTTCCTTGATGGCGGCCTTCAGCTGCGGCACCGAGGCGCTGATGTTGGGCAGCTTGATGATGTTGGCTTCCGGCGTCTTGGCCAGTTCGCCCAGCTCGGACAGCGCGTCGGCCACGCGTTGTTCCGGCTTCAGGAATTCCGGGAAGTTCGCCAGGATGCGACCGGCCACCGAGATGTCACGGGTTTCGACCTTGATGCCGGCCGAGTTGGTAAATGCCTGGACGATGGGCAGGAAAGAATACGTGGCCAAGGCCGGTGCTTCGTCGGTCAGGGTGTAGATGATCTTTGCGTCGCTCATTGCTGTTCTTTCCGGAATCGTGGGAGGGACGGTGCCTGGCGCGTCCCGGTGGGGAAAACCGCAAGTATATCAAGCGCCTCGTCAAGCGCTTCGGTCAAACCGCGGCCATTCCGCGCCGCGCCCCAGCGCGAGCGGCCTTCCCGCGCCGCAACAGCCCCTGCAGCGGCGCCTTTGCAGCACAGGCACACCGCACTGCGGCAGCGCAAAATCCGGGCAGCCCGTTGCCGGACTGCCGGCTAGAATCCGCGTCACATCGACCGCCCCGCCCGCCCATGCGTTCCGCCAAGCAAGTCCTCGAAAGCATCGCCCGCAACGCACCGTGCCAGAACGTGGAGTTGCTGCAGCAACTCATGGACGCACTGCGCCCGCGTAAGGGGGATCCCTTCGGCGCGGCGGCCGGCCGGTTGCGGGGGCTGGTCGACAGCCTGCGAGCGCATCCGCACCTGGCGGAGGCGCTCGCGCATTACCTCGCGGACCTGCTGTGTGCGCGCAGCCACAGCACCTTCTACGCCGACGCCGGCATCCTCGGCAGCGAGAGTCTCGGCAGCGCTCTGATGCGCCGCATCGGCGCGCGTGTCCTGCCCCCTGCGCACAACGAAGCCTTTCTTCACGATCTGTTCGAGCGCGTTTTCGACGGCGGACGCGACCAGTCCTGGTTGAGCGAGATCCCCGAGGCCGACCTGCTCTCGCTGGCGGAAGCCATCGGCCTGCAAGGCGCGCACTTCGCCTCGGCGCGGGGTCATATCTGGAGCGAGACGCAGGAAGCCTTGCGCATGCTGTCTCACCGCCTCGCTGCGCTGGGGATCGAGCGCGAACTGGTTTACTACTTCCCGGAACTCACCGAGTACGACTCCCCGTTCCTCGCCCAGACCGAAGAGGTGCTGCAATTCGTGCGGGTACTGGAACGCAGCGGAGACGCGGAGGCCGACCGACGCCAGATCGAGGTGCTGCTATCGCAATGCCTGGGTTACATCGAGCGCATCCGCCGCAAGTCGCAGGAAGCCGGCGCGGGCGTGAACCTCACCTACTTGCTGACGCGCATGACCCAGATCATCGAGCGCATGCGGGTGCTGATGCAGTTGCTGGTGGCGGAGCGTGGCGCCATCTGGTCCGGACACGCGCTGGATTTCATCCGCCTGCTGATGATGGAGGTGGCGCGCGAAAAAAGCGTGCGCGACCTGCTGCGTGGATCCACCAACCTGCTGGCCCGGCAGGTCACCGAGCATGCCAGCCGCACCGGTGAGCACTACGTCACCGATAGCCGCAGCGAATACGGGCGCATGTTCCGTGCAGCGGCGGGTGCCGGCGTCATCGTCGGCTTCATGGCACTCATCAAGGTGCTGACCGCGAAACTGCACCTGCCGCCACTGTGGGAAGCGGTCGCGTACAGCCTGAACTACGGACTGGGATTCGTGTTGGTGCATCTGCTGCACTTCACCATCGCCACCAAGCAACCGGCCATGACGGCCGCCACGCTCGCCGCGACGCTGGACGGCAAGCAGGGCGAAGCGGAGAAACTGGACACGCTGGTGGATCTCACCGCACGCGTCTGTCGCACCCAGCTCGTCGCCATCGTCGGCAACGTAGCGCTGGCCCTGGCCACATCCTTCGCCATCGGCTTCGCCTGCATCCACCTGTTCGACTGGCGGCCGATCGACGCAGAGAAGGCAGGCCACATGCTGCATGACCTGCGACCGATTACCGGCTTCGCCATCTTCCACGCGGCCATCGCCGGCGTGTACCTGTTCCTGTCGGGACTGATCACCGGCTACTACGACAACAAGGCGATCTACCACCGCATTCCGGAACGCATCCGCGAGCTGCGCTGGCTGCGTCGTGTCATCGGTGCGCGGGCCCAGGTGCGGCTGGCCGGCTACATCGAGAACAACCTGGGCGCACTGGCCGGCAACTTCCTGTTCGGCTGCATGCTGGGTACAACCGGCACCATCGGTTTCCTGCTGGGCCTGCCGCTGGACATCCGCCACGTCACCTTCGCGGCGGCCAACCTGGCCTATGCCTGGACCGAACTCGGCAGCGCGTTGTCAGCCCATGTCCTGTTGATCAGCATCGTCGGCGTGGCCGCCGTGGGCTTCACCAATCTGGCGGTCAGTTTCAGTCTGGCGCTGAACGTGGCCCTGCGTGCCCGCAATGCCGAGCGCATCAACAGGCTGGCATTCGTCGGCAAGCTGTGGCGGCGCTTCCGCCAGCGGCCCTCGGACTTCCTGTGGCCGCCAGGGGCGCCGAAGGCCTGAGTCTGTCGTGCCGCTTACTGCTTGCCAGTACTGCCGAAGCCGCCGGCACCCCGTTCGCTGGCGTCGAAATCCTCGACGATGTTGAAGGCCACCTGCACCACCGGCACCACCACCAGTTGCGCGATGCGCTCCATCGGCTCGATGGTGAAGGCCGTCTGGCCGCGGTTCCAGGTCGACACGAACAGTTGGCCCTGGTAGTCGGAGTCGATCAGGCCGACGAGGTTGCCCAGCACGATGCCGTGCTTGTGGCCGAGGCCCGAGCGCGGCAGGATGATGGCGGCGAGACCCGGATCGGCCAGGTGGATCGCCATGCCGGTGGGAATCAGATGCGTCTGGCCCGGTTGCAGCACCAGTGCCTCCGGCAGGCAGGCGCGCAGGTCCAGGCCGGCCGCGCCGGGTGTGGCGTATTGCGGCGGCGTGTCGTGCAGACGGGAGTCGAGGATCTTGACGTCGATGCGGTGCATGAGGGGTTCTTTCTGTCAGCAATGAAGGCGCGTCACGCAGGCTCGCTGCGTGACGCTGGAATCAGGAACGGTGTTCAGGCCGGCGGCAGCAGTCCTGCCAGGTGTTCGACGATGCCGCGCGCGACCTCGGGCTTCGGTCCCGGCGGCAAGGGGTGACGGCCAGCCGCGTCGTACAGCACCACGACGTTGTCATCGCCCCCCATACCGTCCTGCACGAGGTTGCCGACCACCAGCTTGAGACACTTGCGGCGCAGCTTGTCGGTAGCGTAGGTATCCAGCTCGCAGCTCTCCGCCGCGAAGCCCACGCAGAACGGCGGCACCGGCTGTGCGGCTACGTTAGCAAGGATGTCCGGGTTCTCCAGCAACTCGATGGTCGGCGGTGCGCCTGCCGTCTTCTTGATCTTGTCGCCAGCCACGCGCGCGGGGCGGAAGTCCGCCACGGCGGCGACACCGATGAAGATGTCCTGCCCGCCGAGGTGTTGCATCACCGCGCGGTGCATGTCGGCCGCGCTGCGCACATCGATGCGCCGCACCCCCCAGGGCGTGGGCTGCGACACCGGGCCGCTCACCAGCGTGACTTCCGCGCCGGCATTCGCGCAGGCGGCTGCCAGCGCGTAGCCCATCTTGCCGGAGCTGATGTTGGTAAGCCCGCGCACCGGGTCCAGTGCCTCGAAGGTCGGGCCGGCCGTCATCAACACGCGACGGCCCGCGAGACGCTTGGGCGTGACGTGGGCCAGCAGCGCGGCGAACAGTTCTTCGGCTTCCAGCATGCGGCCATCGCCGGTCTCGCCACAGGCCTGCTCACCGGCAGCCGGGCCAAGCACCGCGACACCATCCGCACGCAGTTGCGCGGCATTACGCTGGGTCGGCGGGCTCTGCCACATCTGGCGGTTCATCGCCGGCGCAACCAGCAAGGGGCAATCGCGCGCGAGACACAGGGTGGACAGCAGGTCGTCGGCCATGCCATGCGCCAGCTTGGCCATGAAGTCGGCACTCGCCGGCGCGATGATCAAGGCCGCCGCGCCGCGCGTGAGGTCGATGTGCGCCATGTTGTTGGGCATGCGCGCGTCCCAGGCATCGGTCCACACAGTGCGTCCCGACAGCGCTTGGAAGGTCACCGGCGTGACGAAGCGCGCACCAGCCTCGGTCATCGCCACATGCACTTCGGCACCGGCCTTCACCAGCAGGCGCACCAGTTCGGCCGCCTTGTAAGCGGCCACGCCGCCAGTGACGCCGACGACGATCTTCTTGCCCGTGAGTTCAGTCATGGCAACGCCCCGTTTGCAACAGAATCGCGGAAAACATGAAGGTGGGGATCATACCGTGGCAATCACAGACTGGCCGGTGGACGAGCGGCCGCGCGAGCGCCTGCTGGCGCAGGGCGCCGGCGTGCTGTCGGATGCGGAGCTGCTGGCGATCTTCCTGCGCGTGGGCGTGCGCGGCAAAAGCGCGGTGGATCTGGCACGCGACCTGATCGGCCATTTCGGCAGCCTGTCGCGCCTCTTCTCCGCCACGGTGCAGGAATTCAAGGCATTCCCCGGCATGGGCGAAGCCAAGTTCGCGCAACTGCAGGCAGTAGTGGAAATGGCCCGCCGCGCGCTGGGCGAAACGCTGCGCGAACGCGATCTGTTCGATTCCCCCGGCGCGGTGCGCGACTGGCTGCGCCTGCACCTCGCCCACCGCCCGCGTGAAGTCTTCGTCGTGCTGCTGCTCGACAACCAGAACCGCCTGCTGCACAGCGCGGACCTGTTCGAAGGCACGTTAACGCAGACCAGCGTCTACCCACGCGAGGTGGTGAAGCTGGCGCTGTCCCACAACGCGGCAGCGGTGATCTTCGCCCACAACCATCCCTCCGGCCTGGCCGAACCCAGCCGCGCCGACGAATTGCTCACCGCCACGCTGCGCGAGGCGCTCGGGCTGGTGGATATCAAGGTACTGGATCACTTCGTGGTGGGCGGCAACAGCGTGGTGTCCTTCGCCGAGCGCGGCCTGCTATAGCGCAAGGCGCAGCCCCTGATAGCTTGGCCCGGGCTACCCGCTCGCGGTAATCTGTCGGGTCTCCGGCGGCCCGTCCGCCGTGCCTTGCAGATTCAGAAAGTCATCATGGACGTCCAGCAATACATGCTCGATCTGGGCCGCGCCGCCCGTGACGCCTCGCGCGCCATGGCCGCCGCCTCGACCGACGCCAAGAACAACGCCCTCGGTCACATCGCCCGCCTGATCCGCGAACGCCGTGCCGAGCTGCTCGCCGCCAATGCGCGCGATCTCGAACAGGCCCGCGCCGACGGCCTGGAGCCGGCGATGATCGACCGCCTGACGCTCACCGAGAAGACCATCGAGTCGATGGCCGCCGGCCTGGAGCAGGTCGCCGCCCTGCCCGACCCGATCGGCGAGATCACCAGCATGAAACGCCGCCCGAGCGGCATCCAGGTCGGCCACATGCGCGTACCGCTGGGTGTCGTGGGCATCATCTACGAAGCCCGCCCCAACGTGACGGCGGACGCCGCCGGCCTGTGCATCAAGAGCGGCAACGCGTCCATCCTGCGCGGCGGCAAGGAGGCCATCAACGCCAACCAGGTGATCGCCCGTTGCGTGCGCGACGGCCTGTCCGCTGCCGGCCTGCCGGCCACCGCGGTGCAGGTGGTGGAGACCACCGACCGTGCCGCCGTCGGCACCCTGATCACCATGCCGCAGTACGTGGATGTCATCGTCCCGCGCGGCGGCAAGGGGTTGATCGAGCGCATCAGCAAGGACGCCCGCGTGCCGGTCATCAAGCACCTGGACGGCAACTGCCACGTGTACATCGACGACGAGGCCGATCCCGCCAAAGTGCTGCCCATCGTCGAGAACGCCAAGACCCAGCGCTACGGCACCTGCAACACCGCCGAATCGCTGCTGGTGTCGCGCGACGTCGCCGACATCCACCTGCCCGCGGTGGGCCAGATGCTGGCCGGCAAGGGCGTGGAGATGCGTGCCTGCCCGGAGTCGCTGGCCATCCTGCGCGAAGCCGGCGTCCCCGCCGACAAGCTGCGCGAAGCCACCGAACAGGACTGGGGCGAGGAATACCTCGCGCCGATCATCTCCGTGAAGCTGGTAGCGGATGTGGACGAGGCCATCGCCCACATCAACCGCTACAGCTCGCAGCACACCGACGCCATCATCAGCGAGAACTACACACACGCCATGCGCTTCCTGCGCGAGGTGGATTCCGCCTCGGTGATGATCAACGCCTCCACCCGCTTCGCCGACGGCTTCGAATACGGCCTGGGTGCGGAAATCGGCATCTCCACCGACAAGTTCCACGCCCGCGGCCCGGTTGGCCTGGAAGGCCTGACCTCGCAGAAGTGGGTGGTGTTCGGTAACGGCGAAGTACGGAAGTAAGAACGAACATGAGCCAGGAAAACCTCATCACGCTGTGCATCCTCGTCGGCATCGCCCTGCCGCTGATTGGCTGGACCGTCTTCCGCAAGCCCGGCGTGCCCTTCGCCCAGTTCGCGCCCGCCACGCGGGTGCATGAATACCTGCAGCCAGTGGGCGTCCTGCTGTGGTGGATGGGCATCGTCGTCGCGCTGGCCGGCGTGTTCATGCGCTGGTCCTGAACGATCCCGACCCGCAACCAGCCGGTTCGGCTGGCCGGCGATCACGCCATCCAGGGCCCCCGCATTCCGGGGGCCTTTTCATTGTTGTCAGGGCAAATCCTCGTTTCGCAAACGGCATCCGTACGCTAGCGTAGGGGATCGTCGCCAACGGAGGCCTCCCATGCGCACTGTCGCTGCCCGCAATGCCCCCAGCTCTGCTATCCGCACCGGTGCCAGCGCCTTCCTGCGGGCTGCGTCAGTCCTGCTCGTTGCCGCCGCCGTCCTGGCAATGCAGGTCAGCCAGGCGGCAGAGGTGGCGGGCGTCAAGCTCGACGACAAGGCCAGCGTCGCCGGCCAGGAGCTCGTACTGAACGGTGCAGGCCTGCGCACCCGCCTGATGTTCAAGGTTTACGTGATCGGCCTGTATCTGCCGGCGAAGACCGACAGCACCTCCACCGCGCTGGCCGGCGCCCCGCCCCGCCGCGTGCAGATCGTGACCCTGCGCGAGCTGTCCGGGGAGCAGCTGGCCGACAGCCTGGTAGAAGGCCTGCAGAAGAATCTGTCCCGGCCCGAGCTGGACGCGCTCGGCAGCCGGATCGAGAACTTCCGCAAGACCATGCTGGCAGTCGGCAAGGCCCCCGAGAGGACCGTCATCCGCCTCGACTACCTGCCTGACCGTGGTACGCGCCTCACCGTCGCAGACACACAGCGCGGTGAGGACATCCCCGGCGCGGAGTTCTATCAGGCCCTGCTGCGCATCTGGCTTGGCGCAGAACCCGCCCAAGCGGACCTGAGAGCGGCCCTGCTCGGCAAGACACGGTAATTTACATTGTGGTGCAACGCAAAATAATTTGCCAAAATCGATAGCGCGCGTTATCGTTTATTCGAATTCAGCGTTTCTTCGCTCTTGGGGTAGAGCGACGGGCCGGCAGTGCGCAAGTGCTGCCGGCCCTCCTATTTGCGGGCCCACTTTTCCGGCCGCCGCCTTCGCGTCTCCGGCACCGTGCACCCGGCATAATCCGGTCATCATCCGCATCGGCTCCGCCTTCAGGCCCCCGCTCCCATGAACGCCTGCGATGTCGTCATCGCCACACCGTTTGGCAAACTCGGCGCCCGCTATCACGGCAACGCTTTCCGCTGCATCATCTACCTGCCGCCGGATACACCGCTGGTTGCGCCGAAGGATGTACTCGGCAAGCATTTCGTCACCGAGATCGAACGTTACTTCGACGATCCGCACTACCTGCCGGACCTGGTGCTGGCGCCCCAGGGTACGGCCTTCCAGAATCGCGTCTGGCAGGGCATTGCCGCCATTCCCAGCGGGCGTACCCGCAGCTATGGAGATCTCGCCCAGGAACTGAGCAGCGCCGCCCGCGCCGTCGGCCAGGCCTGTGGCAACAACCCCTATCCGATCGTCGTGCCTTGCCACCGCGTCGTCGCCCGTAATGGTCTGGGGGGCTTTGCGCATGCCAGCGATGGCTGGTTGCTGGATGCCAAGCGCTGGTTGCTACACCACGAACGGGCGTTATGAATCCGGCACACACTGCTGACGTCGCCCTGCTGGACGGTTTCATCGACGCCGTGTGGCTGGAAGACGGCCTGTCACGCAATACGCTCGAAGCCTATCGCACTGACCTGAAGGGCCTGAGTGCCTGGCTAGCCGCCCAGGATGCCTCGCTCGCGAATTGCGACAAGGCCAGACTGGATGCCTATGTGCGTGACCTGAGCCAGCGCAGCAAGGCCAGCACCCAGCGCCGTGCCATTTCCTCCATGCGCCGCTTTTTCCGCTGGGCATTGGCCGAAAGTCTTATTGCCGCAGACCCCAGCCTGAATATCGATACGGCCATCATGCCGACCCGGTTTCCGAAAATATTGAGCGAAAAGGAAGTCGAAGCCCTGCTGGCGGCACCCGAAGTGGAAAGCCCGCTCGGCCTGCGTGACCGCGCGATGATCGAAACGCTTTACGCCACCGGCCTGCGGGTCAGTGAGCTGGTCAGCCTCAGGATGTTCGAGATCGACCTTACCGTCGGCGTGGTCAAGGTCATGGGAAAGGGCTCCAAGGAGCGCCTGATTCCTTTGGGAGAATGGGCGCTGGAGTGGATACGGAAATACATTGCGGAATCACGCACGATACTGGCCAATGCGGCCTCGACGGCCAAAGCGGATGACACCCTGTTCCTGAATCGCTTCGGCAGCGGCATGAGCCGCCAGATGTTCTGGCGCATCATCAAGCAACACGCCGCCACGGCCGGCATACCGCAGACCCGGATATCCCCCCACACCTTGCGCCACGCCTTTGCCACCCACCTGCTCAATCATGGTGCCGACCTGCGTGTCGTCCAATTGCTGCTGGGCCACGCCGATATATCGACGACGCAGATCTACACCCATGTCGCTCGCGAACGCCTGAAACAACTCCATAGCCACCACCATCCGCGCGCCTGAGGAATGAGTAAATTCCTCGACGTGCAACATTTATATCCAGTTATTTTCTTGACTTGTTCCGGCCAATTGCGTATTTGTTGAATCAGGCAACAGATCGCCGCATTACAACCACAGGGATATTCAAGATATGGAACTGAGCAAGCTTTCCGTCACCGAACTCAAGCGCCTGAAAACCCGTGTGGACGCTGAAATCGCGCGTCGCGACGACACCACCCGCAAGACGTTGCTGAAGAAAGTCCAGAAGCTCGCCAGCGAGGCCGGTGTTTCGCTCAATGATCTTCTTGGCAGCAAGGCTTCGGCGAGCCCGGCCCGCAAGGCCCCCAAGAAAGCGGCTGGCGCCCCTCGTGGCAAGGTCAAGCCGAAATACCGCAATCCGAACGACGCCAACCAGACCTGGACCGGCCGCGGCCGCAAACCGCAATGGGTAGCAGCATGGCTGGCCAATGGCAAACCGCTCGATGGCCTGCTGATCAAGTAAGTACGGGAATTGCGGTAATCGGCAGTGTGGTTGCCGGCTGGTCCCGGCCGGCAACCGAAAACTTCAGGGACGATCCCGGGTTGTGCGGTCGGCGTAGCGCTCGATGCTCACGCCGATCCGGCGCACGCCACGAATGACGCCGGGCTTGGCAATCGCGAGGCGAACCCAGCGCGCGCCGAATTCCTCGATGAGCATCCCGGCAAGATATTCAGCCAGTGCCTCCAGCAGGTTGAACTGCCGCTCCGCCAGCACCTGGCGGATGCGCTGCACCGTCTTGTCGTAATCGATGGTGTCGCCAATATCGTCGCGCCGCCCTGCACCCGCCGCCATGCCAAGGCGCAAATCGATCTCCAGTGGCTGTTTCAGCACCCGCTCGCGTGGATAGATTCCGACCTGCGCTTCCACGCGCAGACCTTCAATGAATATATGATCGCTGTCGCTCATACCCGGGCCACTCCTGTTGCTCCTTTCACACCCGGAGCACATGCCCATTCACGGATGTCCGTCACCAATCCAGTCACGCCGAATCCCGCCGATTGCAAACCATGCTGACGATTCTAGCTGCACTTGTCCTTGCCTATCTGATCGGCTCCATCCCTTTCGCGGTCGTAGTAAGCCGCGCGATGGGTCTGCAGGATCCCCGCAGTTTCGGCTCCGGCAACCCGGGCGCCACGAATGTCCTGCGCAGCGGCAGCAAGCTGGCTGCCCTGCTCACACTGATCGGCGACGCTGCCAAGGGATGGATCGTGGTCGTACTGGCCCGACACTTCGGCGAACAGGCCGGACTTGAAGTGATCCACATCGCAGCAGTGGCCGTGGCAGTTTTCCTCGGCCACGTGTTCTCGGTTTTCCTGGGCTTCAAGGGCGGCAAAGGCGTCGCCACCGCCGCGGGCGTGTTGCTGGGCATCCACTGGGCGCTGGGCTGCAGCGTGCTGCTGCCGTGGATCGCCACCGCGGCAATCAGCCGCTATTCCTCGCTCGCCGCCATCGTGGCAGCCGTGGCGGCACCGGTCTTCACCCACTTCCTCGGCCTGGGCAGTGCCTGGACGGTGGCGGTGCTGTTGATGAGCGCCGTGCTGATATGGCGCCACCATGAAAACATCCGTCGCCTGCTCGCTGGCACGGAAGGCCGTCTCGGCAAGAAAAAAACTTCATAAGCCCTGCCTGTCTGCCCACGCTTGCCATTGCCATCCAGGCTTGATGCATGGCGCGCAACCGACCAGCAGCTTCGGCACCGAGTGGTCAGCCCGGCAACAAAGTCTTCTCAACCCGTCGCCAGTTCCGCCAGTGGCCAGCGCGGCCGGATGCGGAAACCATCGGCGGTGGCCGGCGCACGATCCTGCGCCACACGCAGCGCGCAGGCAAAGGCGATCATCGCGCCGTTATCGGAACAGAATTCCAGTGGTGGAAAGAACACCTGCCCACCCCGCCGCTGCATGACGGTGCGCAAGCGCTCGCGCAGCGCGAGGTTGGCACCGACGCCGCCAGCGACCACCAGTTGCTTCAGGCCGGCCTGCTTCACCGCATCGAGCGCCTTGCTCGCCAGCACATCGACCACGGCCGCCTGGAATTCGGCCGCCAGATCGGCCGCCTGGCTCTCGTCGTAACCCGGCTGCTTCATGGCGGTCAGCACCGCTGTCTTGAGGCCGCTGAAGCTGAAATCCAGATCTCCTGAATTGAGCATCGGCCGTGGCAGCTTGAATCGCCCCGCCTGCCCCTGCTCCGCCAGCTTCGCCAGCGCCGGGCCGCCCGGGTAGCCCAGGCCCATGAGCTTGGCCGTCTTGTCGAAGGCCTCGCCGGCAGCGTCATCCACGCTTTCGCCCAGCAATTGATAGTCGCCGACGCCGCCCACCCGCATCAGTTGCGTGTGTCCACCCGACACCAGCAAGGCCACAAAGGGGAATTCCGGGCGCTCCGGCGCCAGCATCGGCGACAGCAGGTGCCCTTCCAGGTGATGGATCGGGTACGCCGGCACATTCAGCGCCAGTGCCAGTGCCTCGGCGACGCTGGCGCCGACCAGCAGGGCGCCGGCCAGGCCAGGACCCGCGGTGTAACCAATGGCATCCACGTCCTGCAGGCGATGCCCGGCTGCCGCCACGGTTTCGCGCAACAAGGGCACGATGCGGCGGATATGGTCGCGGGAGGCCAGTTCCGGCACCACGCCGCCGTAGGCCGCATGCAGGTCGATCTGGGAAAAAACGCGGTGCGCCAGCAGGCCGCGCTCGGTGTGACAGAGGCCGATGCCGGTCTCGTCGCAGGAGCTTTCGACGCCCAGGACGAGCTTGTTTACTGCGGGAAACGTCATGATGGGCACCAGTTTACCGGATCGTCCTGGCGGGGTGCTTGAGCCGGCGACGAAAAATGGTATAGAATCGCGGGCTTCACGGAACCAGCATCTGGAGCGAGATATGTCTCGAGTGTGTCAAGTTACGGGCAAGGGCCCGATGGTGGGGAACAACGTTTCCCACGCCAACAACAAGACCAAGCGTCGTTTTCTGCCGAACC
>JAVHYF010000012.1 GCA_031119205.1 Moraxellaceae bacterium
CCAGCAGGCGCACGCTCTGCAGGAAGTTGTGCGCCACCATCGGGCGGAACACGTTCAGTTCGAAGTTGCCGGAGGCGCCGCCGAAGTTGATCGCCACGTCGTTGCCGAAGACCTGCGCGGCCAGCATCGTGACCGCCTCGCTCTGCGTCGGGTTCACCTTGCCGGGCATGATGGACGAGCCCGGCTCGTTCTCCGGGATGCTGATCTCGCCGATGCCGCTGCGCGGGCCGCTGGCCAGCCAGCGCACGTCGTTGGCGATCTTCATCATGCTGGCGGCCAGGGTCTTCAGCGCGCCGTGGGCATGCACGAAGGCGTCGCAGGCGGCCATCACCTCGAACTTGTTGGGTGCGGTCACGAAGGGCAGGCCGGTGAGTTGCGCCAGCTCGGCGGCCACCTGTTCGGCATAGCCCTTGGGCGCGTTCAAACCGGTGCCGACGGCGGTGCCGCCCAGTGCCAGTTCGCAAAGGTGCGGCAGCGCGGCTTGCACATGGCGTTCGCCCTGCGCGAGTTGCGCCACCCAGCCGGAGATCTCCTGGCCCAGGGTCAGCGGCGTGGCGTCCTGCAGGTGGGTGCGGCCGATCTTCACGATGTCGTCGAAGTCGCGCGACTTCTGCTCCAGCGTGGCGCGCAGTTTCTGGATGGCAGGCAGGAGCTTGTGGGTCAGCGCTTCGACGGCCGCCACGTGCATCGCGGTCGGGAACACGTCGTTGCTGGACTGGCTGCGATTGACGTCGTCATTCGGGTGCACCAGCCGGCCTTCGCCGCGCTCGCCACCCAGCAGTTCGCTGGCACGGTTGGCCAGCACTTCGTTGACGTTCATGTTGCTCTGCGTGCCGGAGCCGGTCTGCCACACCACCAGCGGGAACTCGCCCGGATGCTTGCCGGCGATGACCTCGTCGGCGGCGGCGATGATGGCCTCGGTCTTCTTCGCGTCCTGCAGGCCCAGCGCGTGATTCACCTTCGCCGAGGCGCGTTTGACCTGCGCCAGCGCGCGGATGATCTCGCGTGGTTGTTGCTCGCCGGAGATGTCGAAGTTCTGCAGGGAGCGCTGGGTCTGCGCGCCCCACAGGCGCTCTGCGGGGACGTCGATGGGGCCAAAGGTGTCGCGTTCGGAACGTGTGCTCATGAGTCTCTCTGTGTGATGCAGCCCGTCACGCGGGCTGCCTGTGGGATGGAGCGGGGCGATGGAGGAGGCGGAAGTCAGTCCGGCAGGCCGGACACGCTGTCGTCGCTGGTGCTCATGTCCAGGTGCGCCAGCTTCCAGCGTAGTCCGGCCAGCTGGCGATGGGCCAGTTCATGATCGGCACAACCGGCAGCGAGGCTGGCCAGCTGGTCCATGGGTTCGTAGATGCGGTCGAGGCACATGGCGCGCCAGTACATGGGCAGGGCGGGGTCCGCCGCGGTGGCCAGCAGCAGCCGGCAGGCTTCCAGCGCCACCTGCCAGCGCGAATGGAAGCCGTTGCATTCCAGCCATTCGCCGATAGCCAGGTACTCGTCCAGCACGCGGGGCTCGCCGGGATACAGGGCCAGGCGCAGGCGCATGCCGACCCAGCGCCATTTCTCCACGGGACTCAGCCGGCAAAAGTAGTGGCGCATGTCTGCCCTTGTTTTGCAAATGAGAATTATTGTCATTGGTATCGAACGGCTTGGCAAGGCCCGTCCGGACTGCTCTGATGCTGGCCTGAATGAATACGCCGTCACGCCCTCGGGGCGGGGAGGGTGCGGGCGGGATCGTTTCCCGGTTCCGCAGGTCCACCCGGCAGGCGTGAGCGCCCGTCACATCGAGGAGAACGTCATGCAGAGCCAGGAGCCCCGTAACGCGGTATCGCCGGACGGTGCAGTCCAATCCCGCCATTCGCGCAGCCTGCTGTCACGACTCGGTGCCGCGCTGGTGGCCTTGCTGCCACTGGCCGCCCCGGCGGCGACACCGCCCATCAACGCGCCGGCGCCTGCGTTCAGCCTCAAGGACCAGAGCGGCACGATGCGCAGCCTCAACGACTTCCGCGGCAAGTGGCTGGTGCTGTACTTCTACCCGAAGAACGACACACCCGGCTGCACCACGGAGGCCTGCAACTTCCGCGACGGTCACGCGATGATCCAGTCGCGTGGCGCCGAGGTGGTGGGGGTCAGCGTGGACGACACGGTGTCGCACCAGGCCTTCATCGCCAAGTACCAGTTGCCGTTTCCGCTGCTGGCCGACGTGGAGGGCTCGGTGGCTCAGCGCTACGGCGCGCTGTCCGACTGGAAAGTCGTGAAGTTCGCCAAGCGCCAGACCTTCCTGATCGACCCGCAGGGCATGCTGCGCAAGGCTTATACCTCGGTCGATCCGGACACCCATGCCCAGCAGGTACTGCAGGACCTGGACGCGCTGGCGAAGAAGTGACGCCTGGGCGTCACGCTCGGTGAGGCCTGCTGCGTGCCGCGCGAGGCCGCATCGGGGCTGAGGGAGCCGTCGGCGCGGTAGAATCCCGCCCCTGATCGCGCGGCCCTCGTCGCAGCAAGCAATGCATCGCCTGCTGCTGCCCGCTGCCGCGCGCTGCGACTCCTCCTTTCCCTCGTGCCGTCCTGCCATGCCTCTGCTCACCGTCGATAAAGCCTGTCTCGCCTTCGGAGACGTGGCCCTGCTGGATCATGTCGACCTGGTGGTGGAAGCACGCGAGAAGATCGCCCTGATCGGCCGTAACGGTGCCGGCAAAAGCTCGTTGCTGCGCGCACTGGCCGGTGCGTCGAAGCTGGACGACGGCAGCATCTGGCGCCAGCCCGGCCTCAAGGCGGCCTACGTCGCGCAGGAGCCGGACTTCCCGCTGGACCGCGATGTCTTTGCCACCGTGGCCGACGGCGTCGGCGGCGCCGCGCGACTGATCGCCGAGTACCACGCCTGTGCGCAGGCGGTGGCGAACGGCGACGAAGCCGCGCTTGCGCGCATGGCGGAGCTGCAGCACGAGCTGGAAGCCGGCGACGGCTGGACCCTGCATCACAAGGTGGAGCAGGTCATCGCCCGCCTGCGCCTGGACGGCAGTGCGCAGGTCGCCAGCCTGTCCGGCGGCGGCGTCAAGCGCGTGGCGCTGGCGCGTGCGCTGGCCGGCGAGCCGGACCTGCTGCTGCTGGACGAACCGACCAACCACCTCGACATCGACGCCATCGCCTGGCTGGAAGAACTGATCCGCGCGCATGCCGGCGCGGTGGTGGTCATCACCCACGACCGCGCGTTCATGGACGCGGTGGCCACGCGCATCGTCGAGCTGGATCGCGGCCTCCTGGCGAGCTTTCCCGGCAGCTTCAGTGCCTACCAACAACGCAAGGCCGACATGCTGGCGATGGAGGCCAAGACCAACGCCGAGTTCGACAAATTCCTCGCGCAGGAGGAGGTGTGGATCCGCAAGGGCGTGGAAGCGCGTCGCACCCGCAACGAAGGTCGCGTGCGCCGTCTGGAGTCCCTGCGCCTGCAACGCGCAGCGCGGCGCGACCGCGTCGGCGACGTCGGCTTCCAGGTGGAGCGTGGCGAGCAGAGCGGCCAGCTCATCGCGGAGCTGACCAACGTCGGCAAATGCTTCGGCGAGCGCTGGGTGGTGCGTGACTTCTCGGCGCGCCTGATGCGCGGCGACCGCCTTGGTTTCATCGGCCCGAACGGCGCCGGCAAGACGACGCTGCTGAAGCTGATCCTCGGCGAGCTGGAGCCGGATGCCGGCAGCATCCGCCGCGGTACGAAACAGCAGGTCGCCTACTTCGACCAGTTCCGCAGCGTGCTGGACCCGGAGGCGATGATTGCCGACGTCATTTCGCCCGGTTCCGACTACGTGGAGATCGGTGGCACGAAGAAGCACGTGGTGGGTTACCTCGGCGACTTCCTGTTCGCGCCGCAGCGTGCGCGCTCACCGGTGAAGTCGCTGTCCGGCGGTGAACGCAACCGCCTGCTGCTCGCACGTCTGTTCGCACGTCCGGCCAACATCCTGGTGCTGGACGAACCGACCAATGACCTCGATGTGGAAACCCTGGAGCTGCTGGAGTCCTTGCTGCAGGACTACGACGGCACCGTCTTCCTCGTCAGCCACGACCGTACCTTCCTCGACAACGTGGTGACACAGACCATCGCTTCCGAAGGCGATGGCCGCTGGAAGGAGTACGCGGGCGGCTACAGCGACTGGGTGCGCCAGCGTCCCGCGCCGGGTGACAAGCCGGCTGCAAAGGAAGAGAAGCGGGAAGAGCGGCGGGAAGAGCGGCGCGAGGAAGCCAGGCCTGCCGTCGCGGGTCGCGCGGTGAAGCTCGGCTTCAACGAGAAGCGCGAGCTGGAAGCGCTGCCCGGCAAGATCTCCGCGCTGGAGGCGGAGCAGGCCACGCTGCAGAAACAGCTCGCCGACCCGGACGTCTACAAGAACCGCGGTGGCGAGGTGGTGACGATGAACGCGCGTCTCGAAGCCATCGAGGAAGAACTGCTCAACCTGCTCGAACGCTGGGAGCTGCTGGACAAGAAGGCGGCAGGCTGACGGCCGCAACGCCGCAGGACACGACCCCGGAAAAGCCCCGCGATGCGGGGCTTTTTTGCGTCTACCGCCCATGACGGCGGGGTGGCCTCTCGTTGGTCAGCGCAGAAAACGTTTCCCTCTCCCGGCCGGATTTCCGGTCAGACCACCGCGCTTGTCCCTCAGCGAACAACTTTGTCTGGCAATGCAGTCTGGCGCCAGGATGCGCTGACTGCTGCACTTGCACATGGCATGGCTCCTGCACTATCCGCGACGGCAGGCGGGCTCAGGCTCGCGCAGCACAACACAAAAAAAGCAGTGCGACGGAGACAAGATGTACGACAACATGAAGCTGGCCAGCCCGCTCGGGCTGGGGCAGGAGGCCGTGCCGCGCGTGTCGCAGGCATGCCGTCCGCTGGGGTTCTGGCTGTTCGCGGCAACCATCCTCAATCTCTTCCTGGCAGGCGGCAACGGTTTCGGTTCCGACATCCAGTACTGGGTGGACTGGACGCGGCACATGCAGCTGGTGGGGTACGCCAATTTCGGCGGTAACTATCCCCCTGCCTACATCCACTGGTTGTGGCTGGTCGGGCGCCTGTACGACCTGCTCGGCATCATGCCGGCCAACGACATCCTGCTGCGCTTCCTGGCCAATACGCCGGTATGGCTATGTCATCTCGCCATGATGGGGGTCATGGCGCGCCTGATGAGCCGGCGTCACGTCGGTGACGGCGAGTGGAACGGACTGATGGCGCTGGCCGCGCTCAACCCGGCGATCCTGATCGACGGGCCGATCTGGGGCCAGGTCGACATCATCTTCTCGCTGTGGATCGGCCTTGCGCTGCTGTGGCTGATCCGCGGGCACTACCTGCTGCTGGTGGCACCGATGCTCACGCTGGCGCTGCTCACCAAGTTCCAGACGATCTGCATCGCCCCGGTGCTGTTGCCGCTGGTGTGGACGCATCGTCGCAGTCAGCGTCTATGGGCCGGCCTGCTGCTCGTAGTGCCGGTGGCGTTGCTGATCCTGATGCCCTACCTGCGTGCCGGCAGCTTTGACCTGATGCTGGAGCAGGCTTACCTGCAGGCCTCGTCGATGTACCCGGTGGCGACGCTGAACGCCACCAACTTCTGGTACCTGCTGGGCCTCAACGATGTGCATCACAGCCGCTTCCTGTTCGACATCGCGCGGGATGCGAAGGGCGCCGAGAAGCTGTTCACCGCGCAGTACGGCGGCCTCGTGCTGTTCGCGTTGTGGAGCCTATGGCTGACGGTCGATGGCTTCCTCCACAACCGGCCCGAGCGCCACTGGCGCAACGCCATGCTGAGCACGGTCGGTTTCTTCCTCTTCCTGCCGGCGATGCACGAGCGCTACATGTTCCCGGCGGTGGTCATCGCGTTGATCGCGGCGGCGGCGTACTCGCGCTTCATCCTGCATGCGTTGGTGATCACCGTGCTGATCACCGGCCACCTGTTGTTCGTCATGGCGCCCGGGATCGGTCCGCACACGCCTTACGTGCTGTCGGTGCTGACCCTCCTGCTGGCGGTCGGCATGGCGGTGCGCGGCACGCCCGATGGATTGTTGCGTACGCGCTGGTTCAACCAGCACCTCGGCATCTGGCTGGTCGTCTGCGTGACGGCGTGGGCCGGCATGCTGGCTTTCCATCTGGATGTAGCCGTTGAGCAGCGCGAACGCCTGTCCGGCTCGATGGGCTGGATCGACGCGACCCTGGTGCCCGGCCGGCATCACCGCCAGAGCTGGGGTGACCTGCGCATCAACGCCAACGTCGGCAATCGCCCCTTGCTGGTAGGGAATCAGGCCTTCTCAAGCGGCTTCGGCACGCACGCACCGTCCACCATCGACATCCCGGTGCCACGTTCCGCAAGGACCTTCACGGCGCAGGTGGGCGTGGACGCAGGCGCACCGCAGGGCGAGATTGCCTTCGAGGTGCGGGTGGACGGCGTGAACGTGTGGCGCAGCCCGCCGGTCCGCGGCGAGGAGGGGCGTCTGTTCAACGTGGAAGTGGACGTGCGCGGCAAGGGCCGTGTCGAACTGGTGGCTCACGAGCTCGACAGCATGACCGCCGACCATGCCAACTGGCTCAACCCGCGCTTCCTGACGCAGCCGCTGGCGACGGCTGGAGCGCAAACGGCAACCGGGACAACGCGCGACGAGCCCTGAGCGAGGGCCGAACTCCGCTACCGCGCACCGCCGCCCTTGCGCGACGGTGGGCGGCTCAGCGGTACATGTAGTCGCGGGTCAGTGGCAGGGCCTGGTGGGCGAGGCTGGCAGGGCGTGTCGCGACGATCTGGTGCAGGGCAATCCAGTTGGCGTCGAAGGCGTGTGCGCAGCCGGCGAGGTAGGCGCGCCAGACGCGGAAACGTTTCTCACCGGCGATCTCGCGCAGGCGCGCCGCGTTCGCCTCGAAGCGGGCGCTCCAGTGCTGCAGGGTCATGGCGTAATGCAGACGCAGGTTCTCGACGTCGGTGGCCTCCAGCCCGGCGCCGGACATTTCCTGCAGGGTCAGGCCGATGTGCGGCAGCTCGCCGTTCGGAAAGACGTAGCGGTCGATGAAGTCACCGCCACCGAAGGGCGTGCCGCCCGATCCGGCGTCGCTGCTGGTGATGCCGTGGTTCATCGCGATGCCGTCGTCTTCCAGCAGGTCGTGCACCTTGCGGAAGTAGCTGCGCAGGTTGGCCAGGCCGACATGTTCGAACATGCCCACGCTGGTGATGCGGTCAAAGCGCTCGGGTACGTCACGGTAGTCCTGCAGGCGGATCTCGATGCGGTCCTGCAAGCCGGCTTCGCGCACACGCTGGGTGGCCAGTTCGAACTGGCGGTGCGACAGCGTGACGCCCACGCAGCGGGCGCCGAAGTGCTGCGCCGCGCGCAGCACCAGCGCGCCCCAGCCGCAACCGATATCCAGCAGGCGCTGCCCGGGTTGCAGGCGGATCTTGCGCAGGATGTGATCGATCTTCTGTTCCTGGGCCTGTTCCAGCGTCTGGCCGGCGCTGTGGAAGTAGGCGCAGGAGTACACCATGTGGCGGTCCAGCCACAGGCTGTAGAACTCGTTGGACACGTCGTAGTGGTGCTGGATGGAGTCTGAGTCCAGCTTGCGGGAGTGCGACAGGCGGGCCACCTTCGACTGCACGGCTGCGCCGGCGCGCGAGGCCATGTCGGCAGACAGACGCACGACATCCTGCACCGGGCCTTCCACATCGAGCAGGCCCTCGACGTAGGCTGATGCCAGCGACGACAGCGAGGGCCGCATGACGTGGGGCAGTGCGCGCGGGGAACGCAGACGCATCAGCACCTGCGGGCTGGCGCCCAGATGAAACTGTTTGCCGTTCCACAGCTCCAGGGTCAGGGGGATGTCGTGGTCAGCGGTCCAGTCAGCGAGACGGGCGCCGATACTGCGCTCGGCAATCGGCCCCGGCAGGTGTGCAACCAGTTGATGAAGCATGGCGCGCGCTCCAGCAATTCCATATGGACGGAATTGTAGGTAGCCGCCAGAGCCGCTCGAAAGTATGAAGGCTATTGACGATAGCTATATCGGCACGGCACAGCGACGGGCCTAGCTGTCGTCCTCTGCGCGGAAGAAGAGGTTTGTGTCGCGCCAGCTGGTGCGGGTCATGGCGACTTCCAGCTTTTCCATCGGCGGCCAGTACTCCTGCGGTACTCCCAGTCGCTGCATGAAGGTTTCCGGCGGCAGCCGCAACAGCTGGTTGATCTCGGAGAAGTCGTCGGGCAGGGCCGGGTCGCTCCAGCCATTGGCTGCGTGACGGGCGAGGTTGCAGGCCAGGATCACGGTACGCACGCGCGGATTGTCGGCCTGTCGTTCATCCATCAGGCTGACCAGCAACTCCGGCAGGTGCCAGGCCTTGGCCAACGCCACCTGGATCTCGCTGACCGGCGCGCCGAGCACCGAGCGTTGCGCCACCGCGCTGCGCAGGCCCTGGGTGGCCGTGAGCACCTGGGTGACCTTCATCATCATGGCGGGTGCGAAGCACCACAGCAGGATCTCGGCGGCTTCGTGCAGCAGGGCGGCTACGGTCACTTCATCGACGTCCAGATCGTGGCGGATCACCGCCCAGTCCCGTGCGTAATGGGCTGCCTGTTTGGCGCGTGCAATCACCCGCAGCAGGCCGACGAGCGCCTTGGGGTGAGTGGCGAGCCGCTCTTCCACTGTCGGCAACTCGGCGAACGCCTCGAAGAAAGGCGTCACCCCCAGCATCATGATGGCGCGCTCGATGGTGGTGATGTCGTGGTTCTGGCTGCGGCTGCGATTGGCTTCAAGGTGCAGCAGCACGCGCAGGGTCATCAACGGGTCCTGCAGGACCACGCTGGCGATGCGGCGGCCGCTGACGCTTTCTTCCTCCTGCCGCAAGGCGGCGAGTTCGCGCACGGTGCGCCGCAGCACGGGCAGCGGCGTGGCGCTAAAGTAAGCAAGGTAGCGGTCGATGTTGTTCAGAGCGTTGTTGATCATGGCCAAGCAGACGCGATTGACAGGCCTTACAACGGCTTCCCACCAAGGCAACTTGAACAGGCGCAGTGCCATAATTGCTGCCCCATCGCCGGAATCAGGAGCAGGCAGTGACGCCTTTCAGAGCCTATATCGTCGAACAGGATGCCGCACGCAAGGTCAGCAGCCGGCTGGCTACGCTGGATGAGGCGGAGCTCGACGCCGGCGACGTACTGATCAGGGTGGCGTATTCCAGCGTCAACTACAAGGATGCGCTGGCGCTGACGGGCAAGGGCGCCATCGTGCGACGCTTCCCCTGTGTGCCCGGCATCGACCTCGCCGGCACGGTGGTTCGCAGCGCTGCGCCGCGCTTCCGTCCCGGTGATGCCGTTCTGGCAACCAGCTATGACCTCGGCGTTGCGCACCATGGTGGCTATGCCGAGTACGCCCTGGTGCCGGGCGGCTGGGTGTTGCCGCTGCCGGACGGCCTGTCCCTGTCGCAATCCATGGCACTGGGCACTGCCGGCCTGACCGCTGCCCTGGCCATCAACCGCATGGAAGACAATGGTCTGAAGCCCGAAAGCGGCCCGGTGCTGGTCACGGGCGCGACGGGGGGCGTGGGCTCGCTGGCCATCGACATGCTGGCTGGACGGGGCTACGAAGTGGTCGCCCTGACCGGCAAGGCGGACCAGGCAGACTGGCTCAAGTCGATTGGCGCCGCTCGTGTCATGCTGCGCGCTGATCTTGCATTGCCGACCACTCGCCCGCTGGACAAGGGGCTTTGGGCGGGTGCGGTCGATAATCTCGGTGGGGATGTGCTGGCATGGATTGCCAGTACCACCAAACCGCAGGGCCTGATTGCCAGCATTGGCCTGGCCAGCGGTACGCAACTGGACACGACGGTGATGCCCTTCGTGCTACGAGGGGTCAGTCTTCTGGGTATTGATTCCGCCTATATCGGCTTCGGCCCGCGCGAGCGTGCCTGGGCCCGTCTGGCGGGAGACCTGCGCCCGCGCCATCTTGATGCCGTAACAAGGGTGGTGGAGTTTGAACAACTGCCGGCTGTGTGCGAGCAGCTCATGGCCGGTGATGCGCATGGCCGTACGGTGGTGCGCATCGGAGATGCTGTGTGAGCGTAGCTGAGAGTGGGGATCTGCCAATGAGCCGCTGCGGACGGGGTACCGACCGATGAGCAGTGAAATCAATGCCAGCCTGCCGCGGGTGCTGATCATCGATGATTCGCGCATGGTGCGCGCGTCGCTGATCAAGCAGATCCGCGACAAGTTCGACGTGCGCGAAGAGGCGGACGGCGAGGCTGGCTGGCAAGCGCTGCTGCTCGATCCGACGATCGAAGTGGTGATCTCCGACATCGGCATGCCGCGCCTGGATGGCTTCGGTCTGCTGCAGCGCATCCGTGGCTCCCGCCTGTCGCGCGTCAATTCGCTGCCGGTCCTCATCATCTCCGGCGAGGACGAGGAAGACGCCCGCCTCAAGGCACAGGCGCTGGGCGCCACCGACTTCATCAACAAGGGCACGCCGCGCGTCGAATTGCTGGCGCGTATCGAAGCCCTGGCCAAGCTGGCCCAGACCCGTCGCGAACTGGAAGAAAGCCGCGAGCAACTCGTCAAGCGCAATCGCGGTGACGTGTCGGTCATGGTCATCCAGGTCGACTTCTACGAAAAGCTCTGCGAGCAGTACGGCCACAGCGTCGGCCAGCTGATCCACCGCAAGCTGTCCAAGTTGCTGTCGGCCAAGGTGCGCAAGGAAGACACCATCGCCCACCTGGCGGAAGGGCAGTTCGCCGTCATCTCGCCTTCGGCGGATCTGGATGCCTGTGGCGCCTTCGCGCTGCGTCTGCGTCGGGCCATCGAAACCATCGTCATGACCTACAAGGAGGCTCGCATCCGTGTGAGCCTCACCATCGGCCTCGCCAGCGCCAAGGGCGATCCGACCATGACCCTGGAACACCTGCTCGGGCTGGCGGCCCAGCGTGTGGCCGAGGGCACGACGCTGGGCGGCAACCGCGTAGTGTCGGATTCCGGCGAGGTCACGGCAGACAACGTCGGCCGCTTCAGCCGCCTGGCGGTCAGCGTGGACCATGCGCTGACCCAGCTGCGCTCAGGTACCCGCGAGGAGCCGAAAAAGCGCCTGCGCGAGCTGATCCACACCCTGATGCCACTGATGGAAATGATCGAGGACGAGTTCCGCGTCGGCATGCCGCTGATGGAGCTCGCCGAAAAGGCGCAGCTCACCTCGCTGGAAATGGGCACCACTTCCACCGTGGGAGCGACCTCCACCCTGGGCTCGCGCACGGTCTGGCGCACCTGAGTCGCTGCCGCCAAGGCGCAACGTCAAACTGGAAACAAATCGGGCCGCTCTGCCATGCAGCAGAGCGGCCCGATGTCTTTCCGGGCTCTTCCGCGCTTACTGCAACTTGCGCAGATATTCTTTGGAGAACACCCGCTCGGGCAGGTCGCGCGGTTTCATCTCGTCGTACTCCAGAACCGACACTTCGCCCTTCTTCAGTGCGTCCTCCATCACCAGCCGGGTCGGGCGCAGGGCGCCGCCGAGCTGTTTGTAGTTCTCGTAGCTGCAGGTCTTGAGCAATCGGTTGCTGACCGAATAGAACTCGGCACGCACGGGCTGTCCGTTGCCTTGCTTCACCCACAGCAATACCTTGGCGTAGGTAACGCTACGGTCCACCGCCGTCAGCTCCAGTACCTGCTGCGCATCGGCGCCGCTGCCATCCACCCGCAGTAGTTTGGGGTTGTAGTCCCCCGCAAAGTTGGCGCGGGCAAGGTCGCCGTTCGCCACCTCACCGGTCAGTCGCTGTGCGACCGACAGGCGCACGGGCTGCGATACGCTGGGCATGAACAGCCACAGGTCGCGACCACGCATCAGCATGATCTGGCCGCGGTCCGCCTCGGGCTCCACCGTCATGACGATGGTGTTCTCATTGCCGCGCGAAAGTACGCGATACTTGCGCGCCTCGGCATTGCTCTGGTCGGGAGCCCGGGAGCTGATGGCAATGTCCACCTGGAAACCGTCGGCAGGGAAGCGGATACGGTCGGCTCGCTCGACCATGGCGCGAGCCTCCGCTTCTGCATCCGCCGGGGCCTGCGCCCGCAAGGGCGGGTTCAGGGACAGGGTGGCGATGACGATAAGACTGGCTGCGCGCGCAGTTCGCCATAGGGGCCGGTAAAGTCTTTCCGACCGCAACGCTGGTCGCAACATCGTGGTTCTCCGTCGAAGTCTGCGGACGAAACAGTGTCCGCCCGACTATTCTAGTCAACGGAAATAGGGGACATAACATGAGTGTCGTGCAGGTCGATCGGGTCGTGAAGCGCTATCGCCTGGGCGAGCAGGATGTCGTGGCCTTGAAACGCGTATCGCTCGACATCGAGGAAGGGGTCTTCATGGCGATTGCCGGCCCGTCGGGCAGCGGCAAATCCAGCTTGCTGAACCTAATCGGCTGCATCGACGAGCCCAGCGAGGGCCGTATCCTCATCGATGGCCAGGATGTTGCCGGACATACCCCGGACGAGCTGGCCGACCTTCGCTCCCGGACGATCGGCTTCATTTTCCAGACGTTCAACTTGCTTCCGGTGCTCACTGCCGCAGAGAATGTCGAGTACCCGATGCTGCGTCGGGCCGATATCGATGCGGCCGAGCGCAGCAAGCGGGTCAAGCATTACCTGGAGGTGGTCGGGCTGGCGCAATACGCCAACCGGCGGCCGAACCAGCTCTCGGGTGGTCAGCGCCAGCGGGTGGCGATCGCACGTGCGCTGGCCATCCATCCGCGCATCGTGCTGGCGGATGAGCCAACCGCCAACCTGGACCGCAAGACCGGCGACGAGATACTGCAACTCATGCGTGCAATCAACAAACAGACAGGCACCACCTTCATCTTCTCCACTCACGACAAGCGCGTGATGGCCATGTCCAATCGCCTGGTGCGCATCGAGGATGGCGAGATCACCATCCTGGGCATCCGCAACAGCAGCGGCTGGACCTATGTGAACGAACGTCGCCGCAACCGCGGTACCGCCGGGGAGGTCCAGCAATGAAGCGCACAGCCCTGATGTCGTGTGTGCTGCTCTTTGCAGGTGCGGCCGGCGCACAGAGCATGGACGACCTGTTCGGCGACGATCTGCCTAAGAAGCCGGCCGCCGCCGCGGAGCCGGCGCCTGCCGCTGGCGGCATCCGTTACTCCGGTTCGCTCGAGGCCAAGGCTGCCTACATGCTGCCCACGCCGGAGCACTGGTCCAACCTGCGCCTGCGCGGGGTGATGAATGCACAGGGTGAGCACGGCGGCGTGAAGTGGAAACTGGGTGCGCGTGCCGACGGCGATGCAGCCTATGCCGGCATGAATGAAGACATCTACCCGGCACAGGTGCGCAAGGATCAGAAGCTCGGCTTCGAATTGCGTGAGAACTATGCGGATTTCGAGTTCGGCGATCTGGGTTTGCGCGTCGGCAAGCAGCACATCGTGTGGGGCGAGATGGTGGGCCTGTTCATCGCCGATGTGGTGTCTCCTACTGACCGGCGCGACTATCTGGGGCTGGATCTCGAACCCGTGCGTCGTACGCAATGGGCTGCCCGGCTGGAACACTTCGCCGGCGACTGGCACAACGAGCTGGTGCTTGTTCCGGTGCAGACCTACGACAAGATCGGCAAGCCGGGAGCGGACTTCTATCCTTACCCGACGACACCGACGCCCGGTTACGCCTATGTCATCAACGACGAGTTGCGCCCGGAACGCACGGCCTCCAACATGGGAGGAGGGCTGCGCACAGGTTTCCTGAAGAACGGCTGGGATATGGCCGCGTTCGCCTACGTGAGTCGCGACATAGCGCCTACCTTCGAGCGCCGCATCGTCACCGCGCCCACTCCGGCCACCGTCTACACGCCGGTGCATGACCGGATCCGCCAGTTCGGCGGCACGGTTTCGAAGGATGTCGACGGCGTAGTGCTGAAGGCCGAGGGCGTTTATACCAACGGCCGTCGTTTCTCGGTGAATCGTCTCGATGACAGTGACGGTCTGATCAGTTCTGACGCGTTCGACTACGCGTTGGGGGCCGACTTCACGCTGCCCCGGGACTGGAACCTGTACCTGCAGTTCACGCAGCGTGTGCTGACCAATCATGACGCGTCCATGAACACGGACAAGATGGAGAGCGGAGGCAGCGTGCTACTCAAGCGCGGCTGGGGAAGCTGGGAGAGCAGCCTGTTGTGGGCGAGCAGTTTCAACCGCAACGAGGGCTGGGTGAATGCCGTGCTGAGTTACCGCGTCCGTCCGAATTCACGCATCCGGGTGGGGGCAGACTGGTTCTATGGACCTCAGGTCGGGTTCTTCGGTCGCTACGACCGCAACGACCGGGTGTGGACGGAGTTCCAGCAGTCCTTCTGAGTATCTAAGGGCCCTTCCTCAACGAAAACGCCGGCTTCAAGCCGGCGTTTTCGCATTATGGCGGATGACGATTCCCTAGGCGATTTCGCGAGGGCGATCCGTTGTGTAGGCGGAGTCGACCTGCTCATTGATCGTGCGCCACAGCGGGCGGATGAACATCCGCAGGCCTTTGATGATTTCGTCGACCTTCATCATCGATGGCAGGCGGGTGCCGCGATGCTGGATGGGGGCGCCGATCGGATGGATCTTTACGCCGATCTTCGCAAAGTGTTCTGCCAGCCGTGGTTCGGTGAGGACAAACAGGGTCTCGATGCCCTGCCGCTTGGCGAGCGCGACCGTGCCGAGATAAAGGCCGACCGGGATGTACGGAAAGCGGGGCATGTCCTTGCTGCCGAAGTCCTCCTGGTTGATCACGATTTCCCGCTTTGCGTCGCCTTTGCGTCGTCGGTAAGGATTGCGCACAGCCAGCCGTGAGACTTCGGCAATGCTCTCCCGTGGCAGGTTCGAGGGGTCGACGATCCGCCGGTTGATACTGGTTTCGCAGAGCTTTTCGAAAGGCAGGATGCAGTCCTGTCCACTGCGTCTGGCAAGAACCAGGCGCGTGCAGCCGACCAGATCGGAAGGCGGGCTGGATTGGCGCATCAGGCAGTGCTGGCTGTGCTGATCGTACTCGTCATGCTCGAGGCGATCCGGACGTACGGGTTCGTATTGCAACTCTTCGCAATACACCTCGTGCCGGATCCGATACACCGCCTGCCGGGTCTCGTCGTGGATCGCCGGGAGGATCTCGAAGTATTTCTTGAAGCCTTCGCCTAGGTTGAATGGGCCGAACATTGGTTTGCCTCCCTAACCTGGCACGATGACCTGTGCATAGGATGCGCAACGCCTTTGCGCGCGTGGTGCGTTCTCTGCAGTCTAGACGCTTTGACGCAATGCATCGACTACGGGTGTACGCGATACCCGCCAGGCTGGTAGCAGCGCGGCGAGCCCTGTGGCTGCAACCCCGATGGCAGCAGCCGTCAGTACATTGATGGGCAGTACCTGGATGCGCGCCAGATAGCCCGTGTTTGCGTTCGGGGGTGGCGGCATCGGGATGCCCACGTAGGACACGATCCAGGCCGTGGCGAGACCCAGTGCGACCCCGAGGGCTGCGCCGAGTGCGCCCAGCATGAGGTTCTCGGTCAGCACGCTGCGCACCACATCTGCCTGCCGGTCACCGAGCGCTCGCACGGTGCCGAACTCTGCCACGCGTTCGAAGATGCTCATGTTGACCGTGTTGGAGACGCTCAGCAGCACCATGCCCAGGATGATGAGTTGCAGGATGCCGAACTGGCGTGCGTACAGCTCGCGCGTCTTGTCATAGAAGTCAGACAGCTTGCGCCATGAGCGCGCCTCCAGCGGCGCATTTGCGAGCAGTGGTTGCAGGCGGGCCATGACGGCATCGGTGTCTTCTGTTTTGTGTAGCGACACCACCAGGATGTTTGCGCCGCTGCTCTGCAGGAGATCCTGCGCCGCAGCGAGCGGAATGCGGACTGCGTGGGCATCGAAGTCCTTCGAGAAGGTGCGGAAGACGCCGATGACCTCGAAGTCCAGGGTGTTCAGCGCACCTTCCGCGGTGTTGATCAGCAGGTTGATGCGTTCGCCCGGCGCCACGCCCATCGCTGCGGCAACGCCTTCTCCAAGCATGACGCCGTCGGCGTCACGATCTTCCAGCATGCGTCCGGCCAGCACGGTCACCATGCTGCCCAGGCGAGCCTCCTTCGCAGGCTCCACACCCTCGCCGATGATGCTGTAGTCGCGCCGGCCGTTATTGACGACCCCGGCAAAGTTGATGCGCGCCATGACGTCGTCCACGCCTTCGAGCTGGCGGATGCTGTCGGCCAAGGCCTCGGGTTTCTCGATCAGGTACCGGGTAGGGTTGCGGGTGCCTTTTTCCATGAAGCCCTGCCGGCTGACCTGGGCGTGCCCGTATTGCGACCGGATGACGGCTTCGCCCAGTTGCACGAAGATGTCCTGGATGAAGCCTCCTGCGAGGATCAGGCCGGCGACGCCGAGTGCAATCGCGGCCAGCGTCATGCCGGAGCGCAGACGGTGGCGGAAGATGTTGCGCAGGGACAGTTTGAGCAGCATGACGGTAGGTATCGGCAGAGCTATCGACTGTGCCGCAAAGCGTCGACGATATTCATTCGGGATGCTTTCCAGGCAGGATAGACGCTGGCCGCCAGTGTGGTGACGAGTGCGGTCAGCCATGCGTCCAGCATCAGCCCGGGGGTCAGCTGGATCTGCCCGATATAGCCATGTGCCATGCCCGGAGGCGGGGGCATCGGGATGCCGATGCGGGAAATCAGCCACGCCAGGACCCAGCCGACCACGATGCCGAGTGCGCCGCCGACAACCCCCAGCAGCAGGCCCTCGGTCAGGTACTGGCCCAGCACTCCGCGGCGTGGCGTGCCCAGTGCCATGATCGTGCCGATCTCGCTGGTGCGCTCCAGGACGCTCATGGTCAAGGTGTTGGAGATCGACAGCACGATGATGACTGCGATGATCAGCTTCACCACATCGACCTGCTTGGTGAAGAGGGTGACCGTCTTGTTATAGAAATCGGCTTGCTCGTACCAGGGAGACAGTTCGACACCTGCATCGCGCGTCGTCTGGCGCAGGCGCGTCAAGGTGGTGTCCGTCGCCTCGGTATCCTTCAGCAGCAAGACCCAGTTGGTTGCACCCTCTACGCGCACCAGCTCACGAGCCATGCTGATCGGCACCCGCAGGAAGTTGTCGTCATAGGCTTTCGTGATGGTCGAGAAAATGCCGCGGACTGTTCCCTCCACGGCATTGATGCCACCGCGGGAGGTGTTGGCGAGCAAGACGATGGTGTCGCCCGGCTTGACGTCGAGATTGGCGGCCAGGCCTTCGCCAACAATGATCCCCTTGGCATCACTGGCTGACAGGTTCTGGCCTGCGACGATGTTGACGCGCGCCATGATGGGCGCTTCGCGCGCCGGATCCACACCTTCGCCAAGGAAGGACAGCGTCTCTTCGCCCCGGCTCAACATGCCGCTGAAGGCGAGGCGTGGGGCTAGCGTACTGACCCCCGCCAGATCCGGGGGTACGCCGATGCGGGCTGCATCGCCCGGTAACAGATACGCGTAAGGGTCGGAGATGCCGTCCTTGAAGTAGCCCTGCTTGACGATCTGGATGTGGCCGAGCTGCGAGTGGATGGTTGCTTCCCGCATGTTCAGCAGGATCCAGTGGATGAATCCACTGGCCAGCAGGAAGGCCACCAGGCCGCCAACGATGGTGCCCAGCGCCAGCAAGGAACGCCGGCCATGCCGGAACAGGTTTCGGCTGGAGACCTTCAGGACGGTGAGCAGGGTGGGCAATCGCATCGTCAGTGTGCGAGCTTCTGAAGGCGGCATTGTCTTGGCTTGGGCGGCGATTGTCCTCTGCAGCCTTGAGGCATCCGCCTGCTGGAGCTTAACGGCTTACCGCTGGCAAGCTGAACCCGTGTCCGGTCGGAGTGACCGGATCGCCTCAGCCTGGCGTCAGGTTGATATTAGATGTACGAAGAGCGTGGCACATCGGGTCGATGGCCGGGGTAGGGCGCGATCCTGATGAGCTTGGTTCAACAAGGAAGGTTGCAAAGGGCTGCAGGGGCTTGCGGGAGCGTCGGTGGGTTTTACAACCCTGCCAGGGTGCGAGGTCGGCGCCGAGGGGGGGAAGAAAAAAATAAATAAAAATCAACGGCATGCGGCCGGTGTTTTTAGCTGGCATGCGGGTTGCTTTTATTGGGCCAAGATACTGTTGGTATCCCAAATCAACCCCAAGGAGAGATCCATGAAATTTGCAAAGCACGCTCTGGCAGTTGCCGCTGCTGTGACGCTGCCTGCAGTTGCGCAGGCGGGCCCCTTCCAGTTCTCTGACACTGTTCTGGGTGGCACCAACACATTCCAGTTCTCGTCCCTCGTGATTTCGGGCCAAGGCACCTCGACGGTCACCATCACGGACGGCGGCCTGTCCCCCGGCTCCGCAAACGGCGTGCTGGACCCGATCGGTTCCTCGACCGACAGCTTCGTTGAAACCGGCACCGTCTTCGGCGCCAGCTTCAAGAACATCGTCGGTGGCTCGGAAGTCGGCGTGCCGGCTGGCGTGAGCGGCCTGACGGTGAACTACGAACTGTACGCTGTCTACACCCCGCCGGCTGGTGTTCTGGCTGGCGTGGCTGGTGTGAATGGTACTGATGCCGTGGCCTTCTTCAGCGGCGCTTACTTCACGCTGTACTACGACGATGTGGTGGATGGCCTGTTCACTGGCGGTTCGACGGCGATCGGTTCGGGCTCCAACGGCACCGGTAACTGCGTGCTGCCGGGCTACGGCATCGCTCAAGGTACCTGCGAACTGAACTTCGACTTCAACGCACTGGCTGGCATCTTCAGTGTCGTCGGTGGCAATGACTTCATGGACTACGATCGTCGCTCCGTGAATCTGGACATCAACGTCGATGAAGTGTCGCCGGCCTTCTCCCCGGTCTTCGGCCCGAGCGGTGTTCAGGTTGTCGAAATCGACCACGACGGTTCGGCTCGTTTCAGCGTGCCGGAACCGGGCAGCCTGGCGCTGCTGTCGGGTGCTCTGATGGGTCTGGCTGCTTTCGGCCGTCGTCGTAGCGCCTGATTCAGGCTTCTGCTTCAAGGAAAACGCCGGCCTCTGGCCGGCGTTTTCTTTTTGTATTGCAGTGTCTCGCATGCGATCTGGCGCCGCGAATCCGGGTGCTATCATGAATTTCGTGTTCGCCAAGGGAGGTCCACGATGCCCAGCCTGGCTGTGTTGAAAGTGTTGCTCCGTGAGGTCACGACTGCGGAGCGCATTCCGCGGACGACTGAACCTGATCTGGTCATGCAGGACGAGGCGCAGGTAGCCGCCTACACCCGCGCAGGTCGTGAAGATGGCGTGATGGCGCCGGTATATCTCTTCCACTGCGCCAACATCTGCGAGGTGCTTCGGCCGGGTGATCGGGTGCTGGATCTTGCTTGCGGGCCTGCCACCCAGCTTGCCATGGTGGCCAGGCTCAATCCCCAGTGCCAGTTCCTCGGTGCTGATCTCTCCGAAACCATGCTTGGTCGCGCGCGTGCGCATGTTGCTGCGCTTGGCCTGACCAATGTGGAATTCGTGCATACCGACATCAGCAAACTGTCGATGATTGCCGACCAGAGCATTGATGCTGTCATGTCCACCATGGCGCTGCACCATCTGCCGACCCTTGCGACACTCGAAGCGACGCTGTCCGAGGCCTCGCGCGTGCTCAAACCTGGTGGTGGAATCTATCTGGCGGACTTCGGCCGCCTGCATGCGGAGAGCTCGGTCCGTTATTTTGCGGACCAGTACGCGGATCGGCAGCCCGAGATTTTTACGGTGGACTATTACAACTCGCTGAAGGCGGCTTTCTCCGTGCAGGATTTCCGGCAGGCGGGCCAGGCACTGACCGCCCGGGCGAAGTTGTACTCGACTTTCATGGTCCCCTTCATGCAGGTCTTCAAGAGTGCTCCGCGCACGAACGAGTCGGACAGACTGCGGGGGGAGCTACGGAAGATTGCTGAGGAATTGCCGGACTATCACAGGACCGACCTGGCCGACATCCGCACGTTCTTTGCCTTCGGAGGCATGCGGGCGCCGTTGCTGGGCTAGACCTCAGGCCTCCGGGTGTGTCGTTTCTGCGTCTTTCCCGCTCCACATCAGCCGGGCAAGCGCAAGGCGAAGCGAGCGTGAGCGAGCCGGTCTGCTGAAACCGATCCGCGCAAGGAAGGCTGTGTGTTGCAGGGCATCCTCTCCAAGGCGATTGGCGAGTTGTGCGCGCAGCGCCTGCGCGGCACGCCATTCTTCCGGTGAGCGCGTGAAGGCCTCGTTTGCGCCGACGTACCAGGAAAAAATCAGCGGAGTCATGTTGGGCTGCAGTCGAAGTCCTTCTTTTTCGCAGGCAAGCCAGAAGCGCTGAACAGCGACACCAGCCGCGACATGGTCGTCGATGTCGCGCAGGGGCGTCGGGGCAACCAGCTGCACATGTGCCGAGCAGGCAATCGCCGGAATCAGATCCAGCTGAATACGCGGGGCCAGGGTCCCCATCAGGTAGCGGTTGAAGAAGCTCACGCGATCCCAGCTTGCCATCACCCACTGCATGAGACGCGCCGTCATCGGGTCGACGCCCACGGCCTCCTCGGGGATGCGGTCTTCGCTGAAGCGGGCGCGCCATTCGATGATGCTCTTGTGGACGGGGTAAGCCTCCGGGCAGCGAAGCCGGATGCCGGCATTCAGGAAAGACAGCCGGGCCATCCACAGACGCTCCCGGAATGGAGACATGAAGCGAACCTGCCAGCCTTCCGGCAGGGTAGCTGCCAGGCGCTCTACCTGGCTTGCCGTCAACTTCTGGAGACTCATGGGTCTGCGCTGGACGGCTCGGGTCTTGATGCTTGCATGCAGCGGATCGGGGTTCAAGCTTTCGTCACGCTTCAGCCATACGTCATAGAGCGGTCTTGTCTCGGAGGACTCCGGCCGCCTTTGCCAAATGGCAAGTAGCTGATGGCGTGTCGCGGCAATTCTCAGTGTCTCGAGCAGGGCGCCGTGAGCCAGGTGGCTGGGGTGGCCATGAAAGTCGTAAAGGATGTCCTCGCGCGTGTCGTGTCCATGGACGACGATGTGGTCCGGCGCGAGGATCTGGAATCGCCAGGGTTGGGTGTTGTCGCCGCTGGGCGCCCAGCGTGCATGCTCAAGAAGGTCGGCGAGGATTTCATCGTTCATCGCCAGCCCCTTTTTCGATGCGCGCGATCTGCCAGGCTGCGATCCGGGTTGCGAGCCGCTGCAAGGGATTGCGGTGCCCCCACGGGCGCCACACGTGCTTGAGCTTGAGGCGGTAGGCGTCAAACTGGTAACTGTGCGGCGCGGGCTTCAGGCAGCCGCGGCCCAGCAGCAGTTTCAGTGCTTCGGTAGCGGCCGTGCCCGCGCACAACTGGCAGGCCATGACTGTGGAGGGGCCTTTCTTCTTGCTCAAGGATACGAAGCGGTCGTCGACCAGATAACCGCGGTGGAGCATGGCCGGTGAGAGGCCGATGAGGAATTTGATGGCCTCCAGAGTGTTCTCCTCGCCCGTCAGTCCGAAGTAGTCGTCGAAGCTCATGGATTCCGGTGTGAAGACGACGACCGCCGTACTCATTCCCATCGGAGCAGCAGTTACTGCCGGGATGCCTTTGCGGGCACAGGCCTGGAATACCTTGCGACGTACGTCGAGCACGAAGAAATCCAGTCCGTCGACGTACAGATCTACGCCTTCCAGGAAGCGGTCGATGTTTTCATCGAGGACGCCTTCCGGAAAGCAGCGGAGGTCGAGTTCCGGGTTGATGCCTCGGGCGAAGTCGGCCATGACTTCCAGCTTCGGTTGCCCGACCGTGGATGCGTAAGCGCCGGCCTGGCGGTTGAAGTTGGGCCAGTCGAAGTCGTCGAAGTCCGCCAGGCTGAAAGCGCCGATACCCAGTCGCGCCAGCGTCTGCAAGTGTTGCCCGCCGACGCCGCCCAGCCCGGCGATGGCGACCCTTTTCCTGCGCAACACGGCTTGCTCGTCTTCGGTAAGCCACCCCAGATTGCGGGAGAATGCCTGTTCATAGTGGAACATGCGTCATGTCCGGCGGGTTCGTCTGCCCTGCATTCTAGCTACTCGCGCCGGAATTGATGTCGAAGCAGGCGGAACGGCGCCCGGATCCTGCTGTCGCCTGCCTGTCGGGGTGATCACTGTCCTTGCGGACAGATGGTTTGCCGGATGGCTGCGGGTACCATACCGCCCGTTACGGTGACACGAGCCCTGTTGTGCGTTTTTTCCAGCCAAATCGGGTGTGTTTGATTACTATCAACGGGGTTTTTTGCGCCGCAGAATTGGCGTTCAGGAGTCATTGAAATGAAACGATCAGATCTGTGGGGTCGTGGCGCCCTTTTGTCGCTGCTGCTGGCCTTCCTCGCGGGGTGTGCCACCTCGTCCTATCCGCCTGCGCCTGCCAAGGCGTCGTCGCCTGACTACAACTACGTGATTGGCCCGGGCGATTCGGTCAATATCATGGTGTGGCGCAATCCGGAGCTGTCCATGTCCGTACCGGTTCGACCGGACGGCAAGATCACCGCACCTCTGGTGGAAGACCTGCCAGCAATCGGCAAGGACGCTGTCAGTCTGGCGCGTGATATCGAGAAGGCCCTGTCCAAGTACATCCGTGATCCGGTGGTGACCGTCATCGTCACCAACTTCGTCGGTCCCTACAGCGAGCAGATCCGTGTCGTCGGCGAGGCCGCCAAGCCCCAGACCCTGCCGTACCGCCAGAACATGACCTTGCTGGACGTGATGATCGCCGTGGGCGGCATTACCGATTTCGCCGACGGAAACGGCGCGAGCATCCTGCGTACGTCCGAGGGCACCAAGCAGTACGCCATCCGTCTCAAGGACCTGCTGAAGAACGGCGACGTCTCGGCGAACGTCGAAGTCAAGCCGGGTGACGTTCTGGTCATTCCCCAGAGCTGGTTCTGATCTCCTCGCATGCCGACCTTCACGTCGGTATGCGCTCTTTTGTACTGGACGGACTTTGGCCCGGCCTGCCTGAACGAAACCGGATACGACGATGGATGAGTTGCTACGTCAGTTGATGACCCATTTGCGGGCCATGTGGGCCTACCGCTGGTGGGGGTTGGGGCTCGCCTGGGTGGTTGGCGTTATCGGTGCGGTTGCTGTCTACATGTTGCCCGACAAGTACGAAGCGTCGGCGCGGATCTATGTCGACACCCAGTCCGTGCTGGCGCCCCTGATGGCGGGCCTGGCGGTTCCCACCGATGTGAACCAGCAGGTGAACATGCTGACCAAGACGCTGGTGAGTCGTCCCAACGTCGAGAAACTGATCCGCATGGCAGATCTGGATCTTGCCGTGCGTACGCCGGTGGAGCGCGAAGCCTTGATCGCCGACGTGACCAAGCGTGTGCGCATCCAGGGAACCGGGCGCGACAACCTGTACACCCTCACGTTCATGGATGGTCAATCCGAGCGTGCCAAGCGCGTCGTGCAGAGTCTCGTCTCGATTTTTGTCGAGTCCGGCCTAGGCGACAAGCGCAAGGATACGGATAGCGCCCGTCGCTTCATCGAAGAGCAGATCAAGAACTACGAGCAGAAACTCGACGAGGCCGAAACCCGCTTGAAGGATTTCCGCCTGAAGAATCTGGCGTTGCTGGGTGAGTCTGGCAAGGACTCGTTGTCACAGATGGGTGAAGTGACCGTAGCCCTGCGGCAGGCGCGTCTGCAATTGCGTGAAGCAGAGAATTCGCGCGATGCGCTCAAGCGCCAATTGAATGGCGAGGAGGCCGTGCTCCTGCCGGAGAATGCGATGCCTAGCGCATCCGGGATTTCGATTCCTGAGCTGGATGGCCGCATCGAGTCTCTGAAGAAAAACCTCGACGAACTGCTGCGCAGCTACACGGAGCTTCACCCGGATGTCGTCGGTACCCGCAAGGTACTGGCCTCGCTGGAGGCTCAGCGGGCCGAAGAGATCAAGGCGCGCCGCAAGCCGGGCACGTCGGTGATCAACCCGAACACCAATCCGGTCTACCAGCAGATGAAGCTGTCCTTGGCCGAGTCCGAGGCAGCGGTTGCGTCACTGCAGACGCGCGTTGCCGAGTATGACGCCCGATTGGCTCAAATCCAGCAGATGGTCAAGCTGGGGCCGCAGATCGAGCAGGAGTTTGCACAGCTCAACCGTGACTACGAGGTCCACAAGCGCAACTACGAAACGCTGGTTTCCCGCCGTGAGTCGGCCAACCTGTCGGTGGAGATGCAGGCGACGTCCGGTGTGGCCGAGTTCCGCCTGGTTGATCCGCCCAGCGTGCCAAGCAAGCCGTCGGCCCCCAACCGGATGCTGTTGTTGCCAGCGGTCGGGCTGCTTGCGCTGATGCTGGGCGCAGGCCTTTGCTTCCTGATTAGCCAGGTGCGGCCCTCGTTCCACGATAGCCGTTCGCTGCGTGAAACCACCGGCTTGCCGATCCTGGGCTCGATCTCGCTCAACCGTACGCCGGAGCGCAAGCGCGCCGATCTCCGAAAGAAATATGCCTTCCTCGGGGCTGTTGCTACCTACATCGGCGCCTTCGGCGCCGTGATGGGGCTGGCGGCCTGGATGGGACGCGCGTGAGGATTGCATGAGCATCATTGAAAAGGCCGTCGAACGGCTAGACCAACTGAAGAAGGCCGGCGTGGATGTGCCGGCAGTGTCCGCACCGCCGACGGCCGAGCAGCCGGCCGTGCAACCTGCGTCTGTCGCGCAGGCGCCAGTTGCCGCAGTGCCGGTTGCTGCAGCGCCGGTTGCCAAGGCCGCGCCGGTGTCGCGCCCCGCGGATGACGCGAGCCAGAGCAAGCGCGTCAACATCGACCTGACTCGCCTCGAGATGCAGGGCTTCGTCACGCCGAACAATTCGCGTTCGATCATTTCCGAGGAGTTCCGCGTCATCAAGCGGCCCATCCTCAAGAACATCGACGGCGGTGTTGCCGGCAAGCACGCCAACCTCATCATGGTGACCAGCTCGGTGCCGGGTGAAGGCAAGAGCTTCAGCTCGATCAATCTTGCCATCAGCATGGCGATGGAGCTGGACCACACCGTGCTGCTGGTGGACGCAGACGTGTCGCGTCCCTCGGTGCTGAACCACCTTGGCCTGCCGCCGGCTCCTGGTTTGATGGACGTGCTGCTCAACCCCGGACAGGATCTGGGCGAGGTTCTGCTGCGTACCAATATCGACAAGCTGACCCTGCTGCCGGCCGGGGTTCCGCACCAGCGTGCGACCGAGTTCCTTGCCAGCGATGCGATGGTCGGGCTGCTCGATCAGATTGCCACCCGCTACCACGACCGTATCGTGATCTTCGATTCGCCGCCCCTGCTGGCGACGACCGAAGCACGCGTACTGGCCACGCACATGGGTCAGGTGGTCATGGTTGTCGAGGCCGCCCGGACGACGCACGCAATGGTGAAGCAGGCGCTGGCAACCATCGAAGCCTGTCCGATCCGCCTGATGTTGCTCAACAAGCTGCGCGATGCAGGAGCGGGGGCCTACGGGTACTACACGCCATACGGATATGGCAATGCGCCGGCGCGCTGAGCGTCATCGCCGGCCAGTCGCGACACCACCGTTGCCACATCGGCTGCGGTGCATCTGTCTGGCGGTGCTGCTGACTACCCCCACCCTGGCACTTGCCCAGACCTGGCGGCTCGGGGCAGACGTGCGGGTGCGTGAGACGTTCACGGACAACGTCAGGCTGTCCAGCACCAACAGGGAATCCGACTGGGTCACCGAGCTGTCGCCCGGTGTAAGCCTGACCGGACGCAGCGCGCGCGCGCGCGGCAGCCTGAACGCGCGGCTGAACAGTTATTACCACACGACGGACAGCAATTCGAACGACACCAATCTGGAGCTGTTTGGCGGCGGTACGTTCGAGGCAGTGGAAGACACCTTGTTCATCGATGCCGATGCACGCGCATCGCGAGAGGTCCTGTCGAGTTTCGGCGCGTCTTCTCCGGATGGCATCAATACCAACGAGAACTCCGCCCAGTACTACGGCATGTCGGTGACCCCCAGAGGTTATTGGCGCCTCGGTACGAGTGGCACTGTCGAGGCTCGCTACCGCCTCGGATACACCGGCGCTGACGTCAGTTCGTACGATAGTCAGATCACCCATGACTGGACACTTGCACTGCGTAACGGTGCAGCCTGGGGGCGTGCAGGCTGGGAATTGATCGGCCTGGGTTCTGCCAACGAATACGACCGCGGTCGCGACCGGTCGATGGCGCGCTTGCGCGCAGCCTTTGTCTATACGGCGAGCGCCTCTGTGAAGTTGCGTCTGTTCGGTGGGCAGGAGCGTAACAACTTCTCTTCGCAGGAGCAGAAGACCTATACGAACTGGGGTGGCGGCGTGGAGTGGCGTCCGAGTGTGCGGACCCTGCTGTCCGCGGAAGCGGAAGACCGCTTCTTCGGTACCGGCTACAACGTCCGTTTTTCCCATCGTCGCGCGCGTACCAGCATGGATATGCAGTTCTCGCGCGACGTGAGCTCCAACGCCGAAACATTCAACGGGGGCTCCAGCTACTTCCTGCTGCTGGAGCAGGAGGAACGCTTGCTGGAGTCGCAGGTTCCGGATGCCTCGCTGCGTCGCCAGATCGCCATCCTGCGTCTTGCCTTGCAGGGCATTACCCCGCAGAACGCGGCGCAGCTCGGTGGTCTGAGCAGCACGCGCACGATCAACCAGGTGGGACGGATCACCTTGGTGGCCAACGGGGTCCGCAACAGTGTCAGCCTGACCCTGAGCCGCCTGCAGCGCGACACCTTCCTGAACCAGGCTTTGACCAACGTGAACGACGATTTCTCGCGTTACGGCAGGGTCATCGACTATGTGACCTTTGTGGGCTGGAGCAACCGCCTGACGCCGTTCACCAGCGTCAATGCCGGTCTCAGCTATACGGATTCGGAAGGCAGCAATAGCGGGGCCCCGGACACATCCCGGCAGCAAAAGGATGTCACGCTGGGATTGAACACGCAGCTGGGCGCCCGCTCCAACGGCGGCCTGACCTTCCGCCGTTCGAATTCCCGCGGCAGTGCGACCTATACGGAGAATGCGGTGTCCGCATTCCTGGCATACCGCTTCTGAGGCGAGCCATGTACGAGTCCTTCTATGGCCTGAGCGCCAAACCCTTCCAGCTCAATCCGGATCCGAGCTTCTACTACGGCAGCCGCGGTCACAGGCGTGCGATGGCATACCTGGAGTACGGCCTGCACCAGAACGAAGGTTTCATCGTCATTACCGGTGAGGTCGGCGCGGGCAAGACGACGCTGGTGCGCAGCCTGCTGCAGAAACTCGACCAGGCTTCGGTGGTGGCGGCGCATCTGGTGAGCACCCAGATCGATGCCGATGACATCCTGCGGCTGGTGGCGGCCGCTTTCGGAATTCCTGCAAAGGGCGTCGAGAAAGCTGACCTCCTGCTCGCGCTGGAAGGCTTCCTGGTGTCGGTGACGGCGTCTGGCAAGCGGGCGCTGCTGATCGTCGACGAAGCACAGAACCTTACGCCGCAGGCGGTGGAGGAACTGCGCATGCTGTCCAACTTCCAGCTCGAGGACCACGCGCTGCTGCAGAGCTTCCTGGTCGGTCAGCCGGAGTTCCGCGAGACCATGCAGAGCCCGCACATGCAGCAGCTCCGCCAGCGGGTCATCGCGTCGTACCACCTCGGGCCGATGGATGCGGACGAAACCCGCGCTTACATCGAGCACCGTCTGAAGCATGTGGGCTGGCGTGGCGACCCGCGCATCGAACCGTCGGCGCACGCGGCGATCCACGCTTTTTCCGGCGGCGTACCGCGGCGTATCAACACCACCTGCGACCGTCTGCTGCTGGCGGCCTTCCTGGCCGAGCGCCATGTCCTGACAGATGCGCACGTTGAAGAGGTTGTGCGCGAGATCCGCGAAGAGGGTACTTCCCGTGGCGCCGCGCCTTCCGTTCCCACTGTGCCTGCGCTCCGTGCGGATCTCGGCGCCCTCCAGGCAAGCCTCGCAGCCTTGCCCGGGCTGCCCAGCGACCCGGCTACGCTGAAGGCCCTCGGTGACGTGGCGGCCGGTTTCCAGGCCTCGCGACTCGAAGAGCGCATCGCACGGCTTGAAACCACGTTTGCGGCGCTCGTCGGGCTGATGCAGCAACAGCAACAACAGCAGCAACAGTCGGCACGGCCGGTTGCGCCGGCCGCGCCGCGCGCTGTCAGCAACGACGGCAAGAAAGCCGCCGGCGGAAGCTGACGGACCGTTCCGGCTCTCAACTCTATTCAACGTCCGATCATGAACAACGCCCTCACCATCGACGTCGAAGACTACTTCCAGGTCTCTGCGCTGGCGCCACATTTCCCACGCAACGACTGGGACAAGGTGCCGTGCCGCATCGAGCGCAACATGGAACTGATCCTCGCCATGCTGCACGAGTACGGCGCCAAGGCCACTTTCTTCACGCTGGGCTGGATCGCCGAACGTCATCCCAAGCTTGTGCGCCTGATCGTCATGGAAGGTCATGAACTGGCCAGTCACGGCTACGGGCACGAGCGTGCTTCCGATCAATCGCGAGGGGCGTTTCTCGCCGATGTGAAACTGGCCAAGGCCGTGCTGGAAGACATCGGTGGCGTGGAAGTGCGTGGTTATCGCGCGCCGAGCTTCTCCTTCGGCAAGACCAATCCCTGGGCGCACGACTGCCTGCGCGAAGTGGGCTATGCCTACAGTTCGAGTGTCTACCCGGTGGTGCATGATCACTACGGCATGCCGGATGCGCCGCGCTTTGCCTACCAGATGGAAAACGGCCTGATCGAACTGCCGATCACCACCGTGCGCGCTGCAGGCCGCAACTGGCCGGCGGGTGGTGGCGGCTACTTCCGCCTGCTGCCCTATGGCATGTCGCGCTGGATGATCGAGCGTTTCAACCGCATCGAGGCACGCCCGGCCATCTTCTACTTTCACCCCTGGGAGATCGACCACGAACAGCCCAGGGTGGCGCAGGCCTCGGCCAAGACGCGCTTCCGTCATTACATCAACCTGGCCAAGACCGAGACGCGGCTGCGCCAGTTGCTGACCGATTTCCAGTGGGGGCGTGCAGACGAGATTTTCCTGCCCGAATTCGCCCTGACCAAGAAAGCCGCCTGATCCCCGCCATGACTTCCGTTGCCACAACCGGGCTGCACGTACGCAGCCTGGCAGACAGTGATCGCCCGCGCTGGGATGCCTTCGTGCAAGGCTGTGCCGGTGCCAGCTTCTTCCATCTCTCCGCCTGGCGCAGCCTGATTGCCGAAGTGTTCGGGCACCGGCCGCACTATCTCTATGCCGAGCGCGATGGCGTCATCGTTGCCGTGCTGCCGCTGGTGGAGGTCAAGAGCCGCCTGTTCGGCCACGCGCTGACTTCCCTGCCGTTTGCCGTGTACGGTGGCATTGCCGGTGACGATATCCCTGCGCGCGCGCTGCTGGAAGCACATGCCGATGCCCTGGCACAGCAGCTCGGCGTCTCGCACCTCGAATACCGCAATGTGCAGCCCGCGCATGCCGACTGGCCGCGGCAGGACCTGTACGTCACTTTCCGCAAGGAACTGCTGCCGGACGAAGAGGCCAACATGCTGGCCATTCCGCGCAAGCAACGGGCGATGGTGCGCAAGGGTATCGGCAATAACCTGATCGCATCACAGGACGCGGACGTCGACCGCTTCTTCTCGGTCTATGCCGACAATGTGCGTCGTCACGGCACACCGGCCATGCCGAAGAAGTGGTTCGCCGCGCTGCGTGACACTTTCGGCAATGACTGTGAAGTGCTGACCGTCACGGATGCTGGCGGCCAGTCGCTCAGCAGCGTGCTGAGCTTCTACTTCCGTGGCGAGATCCTGCCGTATTACGCCGGTGACATGCCTGCTGCGCGCGACCTGGCGGCCAACGACTTCAAGTACTGGTCGCTGATGCAGCGCGCGCTTGCGCGTGGCTGCCATCTGTTCGACTACGGGCGCAGCAAGGTCGGTACCGGCCCGTACAGCTTCAAGAAAAACTGGGGTTTCACGCCACAACCGCTGTCCTATGAGTACCGCCTGTACAAGCGCGAGGCGGTGCCGCAGAACAACCCCAACAACCCCAAGTTCCGTGCCTTCATCGCCATGTGGAAGCGCCTGCCATTGCCGGTGGCCAACACGCTGGGGCCTTTCATCGTCCGCAATCTGGGTTGAGCATGCCGGCTACCGACGCGCGACCGCCGCTGCTCTATCTGGTCCACCGCATTCCCTATCCGCCCAACAAGGGTGACAAGGTGCGCTCCTTCAATCTGCTGCGGCATCTGTCGCGGCGCTGGAGGGTGTATCTGGGCACCTTCGTCGACCACCCGGACGACTGGCAGCACGTGCCGGCACTGTCCGAGTGGTGCGTCGAGTCGAGGGTCGAGGGTCTGCAGCCGCGCACCGCCAAACTGTTGTCGCTGCGCGGGCTGCTGGGGGGTGAGGCGCTCACCCTGCCGTACTACCGCAACCGACGCATGCAGCGCTGGGTGGCTGATGTGGTCGCACGCGAGGGCATCCGCCATACCGTGGTGTTTTCCTCGTCGATGGCGCAGTACGTTGCCGACCAGCCAGCTTTGCGGCGAGTGGTCGATTTCTGCGATGTGGACTCCGCCAAGTGGACACGCTATGCCGCCGACCACAAGGGCGCCATGGCCTGGCTGTATCGGCGCGAGGGCCGCTTGCTGGCCGACTTCGAGCGCCGCATCGGCGAGGCGGTGGATGCCAGTGTGCTGGCCACCGAGGCTGAGGCCGAACTGTTCCGCAGTGTCGCGCCGGCGGCCAGCAGCCGCACCCATGCCATCAGCAACGGCGTGAATGCCGAGTTCTTCGCGCCGGAAGCCGGGCGCAGCAGTCCTTATGAATCCGGCGAGCAGGCCGTGGTGTTCACCGGTGCGATGGACTACTGGCCCAACATCGACGCCGTGTGCTGGTTCGCACGTGACATCTGGCCCGTTTTGCGCACGCGCTTTCCGCAGGCGCGCTTCTACGCGGTGGGCATGAATCCGAGCGAAGAGGTGCGTGCGCTGGCAGAGCTCCCGGGCGTCATTGTCACGGGCACGGTGCCGGATGTCCGGCCCTACGTGCAGCACGCCGCCGCCGTGGTCGCGCCGCTGCGCATTGCGCGCGGCGTGCAGAACAAGATCCTCGAAGCCATGGCCATGGGCCGCCCGGTCGTGGCTGCCCGTACCTGTGCCCAGGGCCTGGACGCACGTGCCGGCGAGGACCTGCTGCTGGCGGACAGCGTCGATGACTACGTTGACGCGGTGAGCGCGTGCCTGGATGGCCGTCGCGACACTGCCGAACTGGGCCGTCATGCGCGTGCGCGCGTGCTGGCCTCCTACAGCTGGGACGCCCACCTCGCGCGGATCGATCCCTTGCTGCAACCCTTGCCGACCTGAGCCGGAGCTGCGATGAGCCCGACCATGAACGCCGACGCCCGACGCTTTGTCATCGTGCCCTTGCTGGCCCTGGCAGTTGTCGTCGCCTTGCTGCTCGTCTTCCACGTCACCGTGCTGGACATGGTGCGGGTGTGGAACGAGTCAGAGACCTATACCCATGGCTATGTGATCCTGCCGATTTCGCTGTGGCTGATGTGGCGCGAGCGCGTGGCCATCGTGCGTGCCGGCTTCCGCCCGGGCTGGCTGGCCTTTCCGCTCATTGGTGCATCCGGTTTCGTATGGCTGCTGGGCGATATGGCGGGTGCGTCCATCGGCACGCACCTCGGCCTGGTGGGGATGCTGGCCGGCTGTATCTGGGCGGTCATCGGCACGCCCGCAGCGCGGGTAGCGTGGTTTCCGCTGGTCTTCCTCGTTTTCATGGTGCCGGCTGGCGACTTCCTGCTGCCGACGCTCATGGCGCACACAGCCGACTTCACGGTGGCTGCACTACGCCTGACCGGTATTCCGGTGTATCGCGAGGGCCTGGTGTTCGTCATCCCCAGCGGCCAGTGGTCGGTGGTGGAGGCCTGCAGTGGCCTGCGCTATCTCATCGCCTCGATCATGGTCGGCGCGCTGTTCGCCTACCTCAGCTACCGCAGCTGGTGGCGGCGGGCGCTGTTCCTACTGGCGTCCGTGCTGGTCCCGCTGCTCGCCAACTGGCTGCGTGCCTACATGATCGTCATGCTCGGCCACGTATCCGGCAACAAGCTGGCGGTGGGGGCCGACCACCTGATCTACGGCTGGGTGTTTTTCGGCGTGGTCATGTTCGCCCTGTTCTGGGTGGGGGGCTGGTGGCGCGAAGACGCTGCCGATCCTCCTCGCGAATCGATCGATTGGTCTGGCGTGACGGTCGCGCGCAGCGGCCTCGTGCAGGCAGCCGTGGCGGCGCTGGTCGTGGCGGCACTGTGGCTACCGTTGCGCAGTGCGCTGGAGCAGGGCGGTGAAGTCAGCGTGGCCTTGAAGGCGCCGGCGCCGGCAGCTGGCTGGACCCAGGACGCGTCCCCCGTTTCCGGCTGGATCCCCAACTACGGCGGCATGCGTGGTTCGCAGCAGGTGAGTTACAGCAAGGACGGCGAAGCGGTCACCCTGTACGTCGCCTACTACGCGCACCAGACTGCCGGATACGAACTGGTGCAATGGAGCAACCAGCTGTTGAACGAGGCACAGCGCAAGGCCACCCAGTTGCCCAGCCTGCGGGGCGGCAGCCTGCCGTTTGCCCAGGGGACACGCGCGGTGACCGAGATCGGCTTCCAGAGCGACATGAACCAGCAGGCCTGGTACTGGTACTGGCTGGACGGTACGCCGACCACCAGCGAGCCGCGCGCCAAGCTGGACCTGGCGCTGAAGCGTCTGAGCCTGCGTGACGATGATTCCGCCGCCGTGTTCATCATCACGCGTGGCGGCCCGGTTGCACGGGCGGCGGCAGAGGCTTTCGTGCGCGACCATGGCAGTGCGATCGACGCCATGCTGCAGCAGGCGCGCGTGCGCGATTGAGTCCGGGCTTGCCGATGCCACCCCGTCACATTGTCCATGTGGTCTACAGCTTCCGCGTCGGCGGGCTGGAGAACGGCATGGTGAATCTCATCAACAACCTGCCGGCCGAGCGCTATCGCCACACCATCGTCGCCCTGACCGATGCGGACCCGGTCTTCTGCGGGCGCATCCGCCGTCAGGATGTCGAGGTCATCTCCCTGCACAAGCAGCCCGGCCATGGCGTCAAGCTGTATCCGCGCATGTGGAAGCTGTTCCGCGCATTACGCCCGGACGTGGTGCACACCCGCAACCTCGCCGCGCTGGAGATGAGTGTGCCCGCCTGGGCGGCCGGCGTGCCGGTGCGTGTGCACGGCGAGCACGGCCGCGACGTGGACGACCCGGACGGCAGCAACGTGCGCTACCAGCGGGTGCGCAGGTTGTACCGGCCTTTCGTGAAGCAATACATTGCGCTGTCGCGCGAGTTGCAGTCCTATCTGCAAGGCCCCGTTCAGGTGCCGGATGCGCGTATCGAACTGATCTGCAATGGCGTGGATGCCGAGCGTTTCCATCCGGTGTCGCCGCGCGCCGCCGTGGAGGGCAGTCCCTTCAACGATCCCGCGCTGTGGGTCATCGGAACGGTGGGCCGGGTGCAGGCGGTGAAAGACCACGTCGGCCTGGTGCTGGCTTTCGCGAAACTGCTGCGCGATGGTGGCGATGCAGCCGGACATGCCCGCCTGATGATCGTGGGTGACGGCCCCCTGCGTGGCGAGGTGGAAGCCGCCGCCCGCAGCGAAGGCGTGGCGGACAAGCTGTGGCTGACGGGCGAGCGCAGCGATGTGCCGCAGCTCATGCAGGCCATGGATTGCTTCACCTTGCCGTCACTGGGCGAAGGCATTTCCAACACCGTGCTGGAGGCGATGGCCTGCGGCCTGCCGGTGGTGGCGAGCGCGGTAGGCGGCAATCCGGAACTGGTGCGCGAAGGCGGGACCGGCGCACTGGTGCCGGCCGCGCAGCCCGACGCGCTGGCCGCAGCTTTGCTGGCCTATGTGCGTGACCCGGCGCTGGCGCGTGCGCATGGCCGGGCAGGGCGGGCGCGCATCGATGCGGAATTTTCGCTGACCGGGATGGTGGCGCGTTACGACCGCCTGTATCAGCAACTGACAACGGACAAGAGATAGACACCATGTGTGGCATCGCCGGACTTTTCGATCTGCGTGGCCGTCGCGACTTCCCCCGCGATCTGGTGGAGCGCATGAACACCGTGCAGTTCCACCGCGGCCCCGACGAGGGGGGCTTCCACTTCGAGCCCGGCGTCGCGCTGGCGCACCGCCGCCTGTCGATCATCGACCTGTCCACCGGACAGCAGCCACTGGCCAACGAGGACGGTTCGGTCATCGTGGTGTTCAACGGCGAGATCTACAACTTCCAGGAACTGGTGCCGGAGCTGCAGGCGCTGGGTCACGTCTTCCGCACCCACAGCGATACGGAAGTCATCGTGCATGCCTGGGAGCAGTGGGGTGAGGACTGCGTGCGCCGCTTCCGCGGCATGTTCGCCTTCGCACTGTGGGACCGCAACCGCGACACCCTGTTCCTCGCACGCGACCGCCTCGGTGTGAAGCCACTGTTCTATGCACTGCTAGCCGACGGCCAGTTCGTGTTCGGCTCCGAGCTGAAAGTGCTGATGGCGCATCCGGCATTGCCGCGCGAGATCGAGCCGCAGGCCATTGAGGAGTACTTCGCGCTCGGCTATGTGCCGGAGCCGCGCAGCATCTACAAGGCGGCGCTCAAGCTGCCGCCGGGCCATACGCTGACCCTGCGCCGTGGCCAGCCGATGCCGGCGACGCGCGAATACTGGGACGTCCGCTTCACACTCGCCAACCCGATGAGCATGGAAGACGCCTGCGATGAGCTGCTGGCCCGCCTGCGCGAATCCGTGCGCTTGCGCATGATCGCCGAAGTGCCGCTCGGTGCCTTCCTGTCCGGCGGCGTGGACTCCAGCGCCGTGGTGGCGACCATGGCCGGCATTTCCGGCAGTCCGGTCAATACCTGCTCGATCTCCTTCGACGACCCTTCCTACGACGAAGCTGCGTATGCGCGCGAAGTGGCGCAGCGCTACGGCACCAACCACTTCGTCGAGACGGTGGCGAGCGACGACTTCGATCTCATCGACACGCTGGCGCGTCTCTACGACGAGCCCTATGCCGACAGCTCGGCAATGCCCACCTACCGCGTCTGCCAACTGGCCCGCAAGCGCGTCACGGTGGCATTGTCCGGCGACGGTGGTGACGAGGCCATGGGCGGCTATCGTCGCTACCGCCTGCATGCGATGGAAGAGCGCGCGCGCAACATGCTGCCGCTGTCGCTGCGTCGTCCGCTGTTCGGCACGCTCGGCAAGCTCTACCCCAAGGCCGACTGGGCGCCGCGCATGTTTCGCGCCAAGACCACCTTCGAAGGACTGTCGCGCGATGCGGTGGAAGGCTACTTCCACAGCGTGTCCATCCTGCGCGACCCGATGCGCGCCCGCCTGTTCTCCTCGTCGCTGAAGAAGGAGCTGGCTGGCTACAACGCGGTGGAAGTGTTCCGCCACCACGCAGCGCGCGCGGGCACCGACGATGCGCTGGCGCTGGTGCAGTACATCGACATGAAGACCTACCTGGTCGGCGACATCAACACCAAGGTGGACCGCGCCTCCATGGCGCATTCGCTGGAAGTGCGCGAGCCGCTGATGGACCATCCGCTGGTGGAGTGGCTGGCGACGCTGCCGTCCTCGCTGAAGCTGCAGGGCCAGCAAGGCAAGCTGTTGTTCAAACGGGCGCTGGAGCCGCAGCTGTCGCAGGAGATCCTGTACCGTCCGAAGATGGGTTTCGCCGTGCCGCTGTCGCGCTGGTTCCGCGGCCCCCTGCGCGAGCGGGTGCGCAACAGCCTGCTGGGCGACACGCTGACCGGGTCCGGCCTGTTCGACCGCAGCTACCTGGAGCATCTGGTCTCCGCCCACCAGGCCGGCACGCGCGACTACAGCGCGCCAATCTGGACCTTGCTGATGTTCGAGGCCTTCCTGGCACAGTCGCAAGGCATTGCGACCAGGCCCGAACCGGTTGCCGCCTGAGCCGCTCCCCGCATCGTCGTCATTGCCACCGCCAACACGCCACGCCAAGAGCCACGCTGAATGCGCATCCTGCACATCCTCGATCACTCCATTCCGCTGCACAGCGGCTACACCTTCCGCACGGCGGCCATCCTGCGCGAGCAACGCGCCCTCGGCTGGGAGACGCATCACCTGACTTCGCCGAAGCAGGAGAAGTGCAGTGTGCGCGAGGAGGAAGTAGATGGTCTGCGTTTCCACCGCACCTGGCCCTTCAGTGCGAAGTGGAAGCTGCCGGTGCTGCGCGAATGGGAGCAGATGCAGGCCACCACCGGGCGTCTGGAAGAGCTGGCGCGTCAGCTCAAGCCGGATGCCCTGCACGCGCACTCGCCGGTGCTGGACGCGATTCCCGCCATCCGTGTCGGTCGCAAGCTGGGCATTCCCGTGGTGTACGAAGTGCGTGCCTTCTGGGAGGACGCTGCGGTCGACCACGGCACCAGCAAGGAGTGGGGCCTGCGCTACCGCGCCACGCGCGCGCTGGAAACCTGGGCGCTGAAGAACGCCGACCACGTGACGACGATCTGCGAAGGTCTGCGCAGCGACATCGTGGCACGCGGGGTCGATGCCGCGAAGGTCACGGTGATTCCGAACGCGGTGGATGTCGAGACCTTCACGCCCAGTGGTCCGCCGGATGCCGACCTCAAGCGTGCGCTGGGCCTGGAGGGTTGTGCGGTGGTCGGTTTCATCGGCTCCTTCTACGCCTACGAAGGTCTGGATCTGCTGGTGACGGCCATGCCCGCCATTCTCGCTGCGCGTCCCGACGCGCGCCTGCTGATGGTCGGTGGCGGCTTCCAGGATGCGGCGTTGAAGGAGCAGGTGGCACGTCTCGGCATTGCCGACAAGGTGGTGTTCACCGGCCGCGTGCCGCACGCCGATGTGCAGCGCTACTACGATCTGGTCGACGTGCTGGCCTATCCGCGCCACAGCATGCGCCTGACCGAACTGGTCACGCCGCTGAAGCCGCTGGAGGCGATGGCACAGCAGCGTGTCTTCGTCGCCTCCGATGTCGGCGGCCACAAGGAGCTGATCCGCGACGGCGACACCGGCGTGTTGTTCAAGGCGGGCAGCGCCGCGGCACTGGCGGATGCGGTGCTGCGTCTGCTGAACGCGCCGGAGCGATGGGAGGCACTGCGCAGTGCTGGCCGCGCCTTTGTCGAGAACGAGCGTAACTGGCGCAACAGCGTGAGTCGCTACCGTCACGTCTATGCCGACGCGCAGGCGCGCGCCGGGAGCCGCTGATCGTGACCACCGGCGTGACTGCGGGCGTGCCCCCTCGCCGTAAACTGCGCACGCTGTTGTTCTCGACGCTGTACCCATCGTCGGTGAGGCCGACGCATGGCATCTTCGTCGAGACGCGCCTGCGCGAGCTGCTGGCTTCCGGTGAGGTGGAGACCCGCGTCGTGGCCCCCGTGCCCTGGTTCCCGTCGCGCAATCCGCGCTTCGGTGACCGTGCGCGTATGGCCGCCACGCCGCATGCGGAGACGCACAACGGCATTCCGGTGCTGCACCCGCGCTACCTGCTGGCGCCCAAAATCGGCATGACCACCGCGCCGCTGACGCTGGCGCTCGGCGCCCGCGCTGCAGTAGCGAAGCTGCTGGCCGAAGGCTACGACTTCGACGTCATCGACGCCCACTACTACTACCCGGATGGCATCGCGGCGGCATTGCTGGCGCGCTGGTTCAACAAGCCGCTGGTCATCACTGCACGTGGCACGGACCTCAACCTGATTCCGCAGTACGCACTGCCTCGCCGCATGATCCGCTGGGCGGCGGAACAGGCGCAGGGCTCCATCGGCGTGTGCAGTGCGCTGATGGATGTGCTGCGTGACATGGGCCTGCCACCGGACCGGCTGCACGTGATGCGCAACGGCGTGGACCTGCAGCGCTTCCATCCTGTACCGCCGGCCGAAGCGCGCGCAGCGCTGGGCCTGCCTGCGGAAGGACGGTTGTTGCTGTCGGTGGGGCACCTGGTCGAACGCAAGGGTCACCATGTGGCCATCGACGCCTTGAAGCACCTGCCGGCCGACGTGAGTCTGTGCATCGTCGGTGAGGGCGAGGAGCGTCGTGCGCTGGAAGCCCGGATCGCCGAAGCGGGTCTCAGCGGTCGCGCTCGCCTGATCGGTGCCGTGCCGAACGCACGGCTCTACCAGTGGTACAGCGCCGCTGACGTGCTGATCCTCGCCTCCAGCCGCGAGGGCTGGGCCAATGTGCTGCTGGAGGGTATGGCCTGCGGCACGCCAGTCGTGGCGACCCGCATCTGGGGCACGCCCGAGGTCATCCAGAGCGATGTGGCCGGCCGGCTGGTGGACCAGCGCGAGGGCGCAGCCTTCGCGAGCGCCATCCAGGACCTGCTGGCGAACGGTGTGCAAAAGGCCGCCGTGCGTGAGTATGCGGAAGGGTTTTCCTGGGAAGCCACGACGCAGGCCCAGCTCGCCCTGTTCCATCGCATCGCTGCGGGCCGTAGTGCGGCCGGCCAGACCCTGACAGGTGTCGCGACATGACCGATCTCCTGATCATCTCCCTGGTCGGGCTGTGCGCACTGGTGTCGCTGCGCCATCCCTGGATCGGAATCCTCGGCTGGACGTGGGTGAGTCTCATGAATCCCCACCGCCTGGGCTGGCGTACGCAGGAAATGCCGGTGGCGATGATCATCGCGGCCTGCCTGCTGCTCGGCTTCCTGCTGACCAAGGACCGGCGGAACCCGCTGCCCAGACCGTCCGCATGGATGCTGCTGCTCTTCATGGCGTGGATGTGCATCACCTTCCCGTTCTCCTTCTTCCCGGATACGGCCTACTCGATGTGGGACCGCGTCATGAAGATCGACTTGATGGTGCTGGTGGCGCTGTCCCTCATCTACAAGCGCTCGCAGATCGTGGTCTTCGCGGGCGTCGTGGTGGCCTCGCTGGCGTTCTACGGGGTCAAGGGTGGCATATTCACGATCGTGACCGGGGGTAACCACCGCGTCTGGGGTCCGATGGAGTCCTTCATCGAGGGCAACAACGAGCTGGCGCTGGCCCTCATCGTGATCATTCCGCTGATGCGTTTCCTGCAGACGCTGTTCACGAAAGCCTGGCAGCGCCATGCGATGACCGGGGCGATGTTGTTGTGCGCGGCTGCTGCGATCGGCAGTCACTCGCGTGGTGCCTTCCTGGCCATCGCGGCCATGGGCGCGATGATGTGGTGGCGTGGCAAGCACAAGTTCGTGTTCGGCCTTTTGCTCGTCATTGGCGCCGCGGCTGCCCTGATGCTGATGCCCGAGCACTACTGGGAGCGCATGAACACCATCAAGACCTATGACGAGGATGCCTCGGCGCTGGGACGGCTCAATGCCTGGTGGATGACTTTCAATCTCGCCAACGACAACTTCTTCGGCGGTGGCTACGCGATCTACAACGTGTCGACCTTCATGCGCTATGCGCCGGATCCGCTCGACGTGAAGGCGGCGCACAGCATCTACTTCCAGGTGCTGGGCGAGCACGGCTGGGTCGGCTTCACGCTGTTCATGCTGATGTGGCTCTTCACCTGGTTCGACGCCGGCTGGTTGCGCAAGCATGCGGCCGGCAGGCCCGAGACTGAGTGGGCTGCCACGCTGGGGGCGATGTGCCAGGTGGCGCTGGTGGGCTATGCCGTGGGCGGCGCCTTCCTCAGCCTGGCGTACTTCGATCTGCCCTACAACATCCTGATCTTGACGGCTGCTGCGCGTCGCTGGGTCGTCAAACGAGGCTGGGAGCCGGAGACCGCAGAGGCCGAAGCCCGCCAGGCCGAGAAGCAAAAGAAGAAATCTCCGATGGTGACGACATGATCCGCAACCTGACCGGCCTGCTGGCCCCGGCGGGTGACCGCGCCCGCCTGTCCATTCTCATCCTGCATCGCGTCAGCCCGCAGGCGGACCCGCTGTTCCCAGGGGAGATGCATGCGCGCAGCTTTGACGCCATGCTGCGCTGGGTGAAAGACTGGTACACCGTGCTGCCCTTGCCGGAAGCGGTCGAGCGCCTGCGCGCCGGCACGCTGCCCGCGCGTGCGCTGGCCATCACCTTCGACGACGGCTACGAGGACAATCACTCGGTGGCGCTGCCGATCCTGAAGCAGCATGGCCTGAGCGCAACTTTCTTCGTCGCTACCGACTTCCTCAACGGCGGTCGCATGTGGAACGACAGCCTCATCGAAGCCATGCGCACGACGCCGGGCGGTGAGCTGGACCTCGGCCAGTGGGGCCGCTACCGCCTGGACGATGCGGCTTCGCGCAGTCGTGCCGCGGTGGCGCTCATCAGCCGCATCAAGTACCTGGAGCCGCCCGCCCGGCAGGCTGCGGTGGAGGAGGTGGCACAGCGCAGCCGCGCCACGCTGCCGCTCAAGCTGATGATGACCGACGCGCAGGTGGGCGATCTGCATCGTCAGGGCATGACGGTGGGCGCGCATACCTGTTCCCATCCCATCCTCGCGCGGCTGGACGACGCCGCTGCCCGCGACGAGATCGCGCGTGGCCGTGCGGCGCTGGAGGCCATGACGAGTGCCCGCGTCGGCCTGTTTGCCTATCCCAACGGCAAACCGGGCGAGGACTACCTGTCGCAGCACGTCGCCATGGTGAGGGAGCTCGGTTTCGATGCTGCCGTATCCACTGCCTGGGGTGCCTCGGTGCAAGGGGACGACCCCTATCAGTTGCGCCGCTTCACGCCCTGGGATCGCAGTCGCCTGAAGTTCGGCCTGCGCATGCTGCGCAATCTGGCAAAGCCGGCGCCCACGCCCTTGATGGCAGCCTGACTGGCAGCGGTACGGCTACAGCGTCTGGCGCAGGAAGGCCAGGCCCAGCCAGGCCCACAACAGGACGAAGAAGGTCACCACGGGTATGTGCCGGTCGCTGATTGCGCGTGGCAGGGCTGCGCGCATTGCCCTGACCGGGGGGGATGCGATGAGGCGCAGCAACTGGTAGATGGCATTGTCGTCGCGGCGCGCACCGGCCAGTACGTGTAGCGCGCCCTGGCCGAGCAAGGCAAGTCCGGCGACCTCCACGAGCATACGAAGGATGCTGATCAGGAGGTCCATGCAGGCCACTCCGGGTTGAACGCCATACAGGCTCGCGCTGGACAAAGAACCCGCCTATTGTAGGCAGCCCCGTCACTCCCGCAAGGAACGTCTGTCGTGAGCATTGCCATCACCCTCGGTCGCCAGCGAGCGCGTCTGCTTGAAGCCATCGGCCTGCGCAGGCTGGCGGCGCATGCCTGGGGCGAAGTGTTGCTGATCGATCCCTCGAACCTGGAGGCGGCATGCCGGCTCGGCCGCATCGCACTGGCGAGAAGGCGGGAGGAAGAGGCATTGGGATGGTTCACGCGCGCCACGCGGCTAGCGGGAGACGATGCGGCGGCCTGGTACGGCCTGGGGCTTTCCCACGCGGGGCTCGGTGCCCATGCCGACGCCGCCGACGCCTTCGCGCATGCGCTGACCCAGCGGCCAGACGATGGTGATGTACTGCACCAGCTTGGCCTCGCACAGCATCGGGCCGGGCAGGGCGACGCTTTCGGCCTCACTCTCGCGAAACTGGATCGGATCGACGCGTCGCGAGCCCGCTTGTTACGTGACGAGCTTGCGGAAGCCGCGGGCAGCGACGCAACCTGAAATTTGCGCGTGCCTCGCTGTCTCAGCCCGGGCTGTCGTCGGGACCGAGCTCGCGATCCAGGCGGTTCATGTAGCGTGCGTAGAAGCCGATGATCAGCACGTAGACCACCAGGGCACCCTGGGCCCCCATGTAGAAGCCGAGGGGAAATCCGAAGACGACGACGTGGTTGAGCTCGCGCGCGTAGTAAGAGGCGACGAAGGTCACCACGAACCAGATGGCGAGCAGCACCGCGGTGACGCGGAGGTTCTTCTGCCAATAGGTCTGGTGCTTTTGCGTGGCATGCATGGCGCGGCTCCTCGGGGCGGAACTTGCGGCGGGGCGGGTCGTCAGGTGGGTTACGCCGCTGCGGCATAATGGCGGCAAAGCCCGGGCCGCGGCAAGTCCAGCCTGGCGTTGCCTCGCCTCTGCGCGATGCTTGCCTGGGCGCTTCATGCACGATGACGCAAGTCCAGACTCCCGCTTCCCTTCAGCCCTCTACGCCGCCCGACTCCTGTGTCGAGACGGCTGCGTTGCACGCCTTGTTGTGCGAACGGCCGGAGGAGAAGTGCGTGCTGGTCGAGGCCTTGTCACTGGCTTGGCGACAGGGAGCGCTGCCGAGCCGGCCGCCGGAACAGCACGCCCGCCTGCCGGTTCCCGGGCGGCCTGCGAAACCAGCCCTGGTTGCCGCCGACGCGGTGCCGCGTCGCAGCCCGCATACGCGCGAAGGTCATGCCGCGTTGCTGCATGCGGTGGCCCACATCGAGTTCAATGCGATCAATCTCGCGCTCGACTGCGTGTACCGCTTCAGCGCCTGCGGCCGGGAGTTCATCGACGACTGGATGCGCGTGGCGCTGGAGGAGAGCCAGCACTATGGTTTGCTGGCCGCACGTCTTGCCGAGCTCGGCCACGCCTATGGCGACTTCGACGCCCACAACGGGCTGTGGGAAATGGCCGTGAAGACCGACCATGACCTGCTGGCACGCATGGCGCTCGTGCCGCGGCTGCTGGAAGCACGCGGGCTGGATGCCACGCCGCCGATCCAGGCCAAGCTGCAGTCGATCAAGGACGCGGCAAGTCTGGCCATCCTCGACATCATCCTGCGTGACGAGATCGGCCACGTCGCCATCGGCGACCGCTGGTTCCGTGTCGCCTGTGACCAGCGCAAGCTCGAACCGGAGGCGGCTTTCCGCATGTTGCTCAGCGAGTACGCCGCGCCGACACCGCGGCCACCGTTCAACCGCGATGCGCGACGCAAGGCCGGCTTCTCCGACGCGGAGCTGGATGTCTTCGAGCAGGGCTGGCGTCGGTGAGCGTCGGCGCAAGCTGTTACCACTGCGGATTGCCGGTACCCGCAGGCAGCACATGGCAGGCGCGTATCGAAGGCGTCACGCAGCCGATGTGCTGTGCCGGCTGCCAGGCGGTGGCCGAAGCCATCGTCGCCGGCGGCATGGCCGACTACTACCGCCAGCGTAGCGCCTTGCCGGAGTCGGCGGCCGCTGCCGTCCTGCCCGACGAACTGTCGCTCTATGACAGAAAGGAGTTCCGCGAGAACCTCGTGCGCGAGGCGGAACAGGGCGAATTCGAGGCGGACCTCGTGCTGGAAGGCATCACCTGCGCTGCCTGCGTGTGGCTGAACGAGCGCCAGCTATCCGCGCTGCCCGGCATGCGTGGCGTGCAGGTCAACTACGCGACGCGACGCGCGCGTGTGCGCTGGCGCGATGGCGATGCGCCCGGTGAGCTGAGGTTGTCGACGATCCTCGCGGCCGTGGCGCGCATCGGCTACCGCGCCTGGCCCTATGACCCGGACGAAGTGGATGCCGCCGCGCGGCGCGAGCGTCGTGATGCGCTGTGGCGCCTGTTCATCGCCGGCTTCGGCATGATGCAGGTGATGATGTACGCCTACCCGGCCTACATCGCGGGCGACGGCGATCTTTCCGATACGGCAGCGACCATCATGCGCTGGGCCAGCCTCATCCTGACCCTGCCGGTCGTGCTGTATTCCGCCGCGCCTTTCTTCAAGCGCGCCTGGCGCGACGTATGGATGCGACGGCTCGGCATGGATGTGCCAGTGGCGCTGGGCATCGGCGCCGCTTTCCTCGCCAGCCTGTGGTCCACGCTCAGCGGCGTGGGCGAGGTGTACTACGACTCGGTGACGATGTTCGTGTTCTTCCTTCTGGCCGGGCGCTACGCGGAGATGCTGGCCCGCCAGCGTGCGCAGCGCGGTGCCGATGTGCTGTCGCGCGTCGTGCCCACCTTCGCGCGGCGGCTGGATGCGCAAGGCGATGCCCATCAGGTGCCGGTGTCGGCGCTGGTAGCGGGAGACCGCATCAGTGTGTGGCCGGGCGAGACCATCGTCGTCGATGGCGTGGTGGAAGAGGGCGCCAGCGAAGTCGACGAAGCCTGGCTCAGTGGCGAAAGCCGCCCCGTACCGCGTGCCGTGGGTGACACGGTGTTGTGCGGCAGCGTGAACGGCGCCAGCCCTTTGCGCGTGCGCGCAACCGGTGTCGGTGACCAGACGCGCCTGGCGACGATTCGTCGCCTGATCGACCGCGCCTCGATGGAACGGCCACGCGTCGTGCAGCAGGCGGAACGCGTCGCCGGCGGATTCGTGGCCGTGGTGCTGGTGCTGGCGGCACTGGCGTTCGCATGGTGGTGGCAACACGACGCCAGTCGCGCGCTGTGGGTGGCCGTGTCCGTGCTGGTGGTGAGCTGTCCCTGCGCCCTGTCGCTCGCCACGCCGGCAGCGCTGACCGTCGCCATCGAGGCGATGCGCCGTCGCGGCTTGCTGGTGACGCGGGCGCATGCAGTGGAAACGCTGGCGCGTGCGGAGCACTTCGTGTTCGACAAGACCGGCACCCTGAGCGATGGTGCGATGCGCCTGCGTGATGTGCTGCTCGCACCGCAGGCTGGTGTCGCGCGCGACGAGGCGCTGGTGCTGGCCGCTGCGCTGGAGCGCGAAGCCGGGCACGCGATCGCGGCGGCCATCGTGGCTGCTGCGCCTTCCGTGTTGCCACAGGCCGAGGATGTGCACGCGACTGCCGGGCAGGGAGTCTGTGCCCGCATACATGGCAGGCAGTACGCCATCGGTCGTATCGGCTTCGTGCGCACCCGTTTCGGACTCGCAGCGCCGCCCTGGGCCGCGACGACCGGCAGCGAGGTGGTGCTGGCCAGCGAGGCGGGCTGGATTGCCGCGTTCGACATCGGCGATGCGATGCGCATCGATGCGCCTGCACTCGTGACACAACTGCGCGGTGAGGGTTGTGCGCTGTCGGTGTTCAGTGGCGACGCCGTGGCACCGGTGCAGGCACTCGCGCAGATACTCTCGATTGCAGATGCGCGTGCTGCGATGTTGCCCGAGGACAAGCAGGCGGCCGTGCGCAGCTTGCAACTTGAAGGCAAGGTGGTCGCGATGCTGGGCGATGGTGTGAACGATGCGCCCGTACTGGCGACCGCCGACGTGTCGGTGGCAATGGCGGGCGGGACGGCGCTTGCACGACAGCAGGCGGACATCGTGCTGTTGCAGGACAGCCTGGTGCGCCTGGGCGAGGGGCGGATACTGGCCCGTCGCACGCTGCGCATCATCCGCCAGAACCTCGGCTGGGCGGCGGCCTACAACCTGTTGTCGATTCCCGCCGCGATGGCGGGCTGGGTCACGCCCTGGATGGCAGGGGTCGGCATGGGCCTGAGCTCGTTGCTGGTGGTCCTGAACGCCCTGCGCCTGTCACGCTGAACTGCGCGACCTTGGCGTACTCTCACGCCTTCATGCACATGGTGTCGCGGCAGCGACTGAACGGACTGCGGTCGTGGAAGAAAGCCTGTTGATACTGATTCCCATTTCCATCCTGTTGGTGTTCGCCATCGGTGCGGTGTTCTGGTGGTGCATGCGCAGCGGGCAGTTCGACGACATGGAAGGCCCGGCCTGGCGCATGCTGAACGACGACGATCGACCACCGGGCACACCGCCAGCTCCCCCTGAAGAGCGATGAGCGGCAATGAACGGCAGTTGCCACTGGCATTTCGCATGACCAACGTCAAATGTGTTTGCTAGTATTTTCTGCAAGCCTCCGTTGCAACTTGATCCCGGTCAAATTGCGTGGAGCTTGCTTCCTGTAGTCTCGCGCCCGCAGCTCTACTGGCGGACGAGGCTGGCCGCCAAAGCGGTTCTGGTGGCGTCCGTCATCTCCAACACTGAGGCATTGCATGCAGACACAGGCGACGTACGACTACCAGGTAGTGCGGCAGTTTTCGGTCATGACAGTCATCTGGGGCATCGTCGGCATGGCCGTCGGCGTGTTCATCGCCGCCCAGCTCGTCTGGCCTGAACTGAATTTCGCGGAGTGGCTGCACTTCGGCCGACTGCGCCCGCTGCATACCAATGCAGTGATCTTCGCGTTCGGCGGTTGCGCGTTGATGGGCACGTCCTACTACGTCGTCCAGCGCACCAGCCACACATCCCTGTTCCTGCCCTGGCTGGCCAGCTTCACCTTCTGGGGCTGGCAGGCGGTCATCGTGCTGGCGGCGGTCACGCTGCCCCTGGGCATCACCAGCGGCAAGGAATACGCCGAGCTGGAGTGGCCGATCGACATCCTGATCGCGGTGGTGTGGGTGTCGTATGCCGTCGTCTTTTTCGGCACCATCGCCAAGCGCAAGACGCCGCACATCTACGTCGCCAACTGGTTCTACGGCGCCTTCATCATCGCCGTGGCGCTGCTGCACATCGTCAATTCCGCGGCCATGCCGGTCGGTATGTGGAAGAGCTACTCGGCCTATGCCGGCGTGCAGGACGCGATGATCCAGTGGTGGTACGGCCACAACGCGGTGGGCTTCTTCCTGACCGCGGGCTTCCTCGGGATCATGTATTACTTCGTGCCCAAGCAGGTGGGCCGTCCGGTGTATTCCTATCGTCTGTCGGTGGTGCACTTCTGGGCGCTGATCTTCACCTACATGTGGGCCGGCCCGCACCACCTGCACTACACCGCGCTGCCGGACTGGACGCAGTCTTTGGGCATGGCCTTCTCGCTGATCCTGCTGGCGCCGAGCTGGGGCGGCATGATCAACGGCATCATGACCCTGTCGGGTGCCTGGGACAAACTGCGCACCGACCCGATCCTCAAGTTCCTCATCACCGCGCTGTCCTTCTACGGCATGTCGACCTTCGAAGGCCCGATGATGTCGATCAAGACGGTCAACGCGCTGTCGCACTACACCGACTGGACCATCGGCCACGTGCACTCCGGCGCATTGGGCTGGGTGGCGATGATCTCCATCGGTGCGGTGTATTACCTGCTGCCGCGTCTCTACGGCAAGCAGGAGATGTACTCGGTGCGTCTCATCACCGCGCACTTCTGGATCGCTACCATCGGCATCGTGCTGTACATCGCCTCGATGTGGATTGCCGGCGTCATGCAGGGCCTGATGTGGCGCGCCACCAACCCGGACGGCACGCTGACGTATTCCTTCGTAGAGAGCGTGAAGGCCAGCTATCCCTTCTGGACCGTTCGCCTGCTGGGCGGCGTCCTCTTCCTCGCCGGGATGTTCATCATGGCCTACAACATGTTCCGCACCATGTGGAGCGGCAAGCCCTTCAACGCGCCGGTACTGGCGCCTACGGCAGCAGCCCACTGAGGAGCGCGTCCGCATGAAGCTGAACAACGAAATCATCGAACGCCACGTCGGCTGGCTCATCGTCCTCACCCTGCTGGTGATCAGCGTGGGCGGCCTGGTCGAGATCGTGCCGCTGTTCTTCCAGCAGTCCACTACGACGCCGGTCGAAGGCGTGAAGCCTTACGACCCCGTACGTCTCGTCGGTCGCGACATCTACGTGCGCGAAGGTTGCTACAACTGCCACTCGCAGATGATCCGCCCCTTCCGTGCGGAGACCGAGCGCTATGGTCACTACTCGGTGGCCGGCGAGTTCGTCTACGACCGTCCGTTCCAGTGGGGCTCCAAGCGCACCGGCCCGGACCTCGCGCGCGTCGGTGGCCGTTACTCCGACACCTGGCAGCGCATGCACCTGATCAATCCGCGCGACGTGGTGCCGGAATCCAACATGCCGGCCTTCCCCTGGCTGCAACGCCCGGTGAAATCGGATGACATCGAAAGCAAGCTGCGTGGATTGCGTGCGCTCGGCGTGCCCTATACCGACGCGGACATCGCCGGTGCTGCGAAGCAACTGGAAGGCGTGAGCGAGCTGGATGCCATCGTGGCCTACCTGCAGGGCCTGGGCACGGCCGTCAAGAACACGCGCTGAGGCTGCCATGGAGCAGAACATCCTGCGCAGCCTGCTGACCCTGCTGGGCTTCATCTGCTTCGTGGCAATCGCGCTGTGGGCCTACAGTCGTGGTGCCCAGCGCGGTTTCCGTGAGGCAGAGATGCTGCCTTTCGACGATGACAAAGCGGAGGCCGCCCATTCCGGCCAGCCGCGTCCGGCATCCAGCCAGACACCCCGTAACGAGGGCTGAACAACATGAGTGATTTCGTCAGCGAGTTCTGGCACTACTACGTGGCGGGTCTCACCATCCTGAGCCTGCTGTACTGCGCCTGGGTGCTGGTCTCCAACATGAGTCGCGGCAAGGCTGGTCCCGCAGAGCTGCATGGCCATGTGTGGGACGAGGACCTGCAGGAGTACAACAATCCGCTGCCGCGCTGGTGGCTGTACCTGTTCTGGCTCACGCTGATTTTTTCGCTGGGCTACTTCCTGCTGTATCCCGCACTGGGTACCAGCGCCGGCCGCCTGGGCTGGAGTTCGAAGGGTGAGTACGAGGCCGAGATGGCGCGTGCTGCCGAGCGCTACGACCCGATTTTCGACAAGTACCTGAAGCAGGATCTGCAGGCAGTGGCCGCCGACCCGGAAGCACAGGCCATGGGCCAGCGCCTGTTCCTGACCTACTGCGCGCAGTGTCATGGCGCCGACGCACGCGGCTCGCGCGGCTTCCCGAACCTTGCGGATGGCGACTGGCTGCATGGCGGCACGCCCGAGGCGATCAAGACCACCATTACGCAGGGCCGCACCGGCGTGATGCCGCCGCTGGGCGCAGCGCTCGGAGGCGAGGGCACCAAGGACGTCGCCAACTACGTGCGCTCGCTGTCTGGCCTGGCGCATGACTCGCTGCGTGCGCAGCGCGGTCGCGAAGGCTTCGCGCAGAACTGCGTGGCCTGCCACGGCGCGGACGGCAAGGGCAATGTCGCACTCGGTGCGCCGAACCTGACCGACCGCATCTGGCTGTATGGCTCTTCCGAGGCCGTCATCATCGAGACGATCAGCAAAGGGCGTCAGAACCAGATGCCGGCCTTCCATGACCTGCTCGGCGACAGCAAGGTGCATCTGCTGTCCGCTTACGTACTCAGCCTGTCCAGACAGCAGTAATCAGCGGGGGCGCCGCTCATGAGCGAGGACTCCGGTACCACCAAGCCACGCATCCGCGCCAAGGCGCGGGTGGTGCCCATCGCGGTGGATGACGATTCGCTGTACGAAGTCCGCCAGAAGGTCTACCCGCGAGCGGTGAGCGGTGTGTTTGCCCACTGGCGCTGGGCGCTGGTGTGGTTCACCCAGATCCTTTACTACGGTCTTTGCTGGCTGCCGTGGAACGACCGCCAGGCGGTGCTGTTCCACCTCGTCGAGCGCAAGTTCTACATCTTCGGCTGGGTGTTCTGGCCGCAGGACGTGTTCTATCTCGCCGTCCTGCTGATCATCTCGGCCTTCTCGCTGTTCCTGTTCACCGCCGTTGCCGGTCGCCTGTGGTGCGGCTATGCCTGCCCGCAAACGGTCTATACCGAGATCTTCATGTGGATCGAGGAGAAGATCGAAGGCGACCGTGCGCGCCGCATGAAGCTGGATGCCGCGCCGGCATCGCCGCGAAAATTCGCCATCAAGGCCGCCAAGTACGGCGCATGGGGTGCGGTATCGCTGTGGACCGGCATCACCTTCGTGGGCTACTTCACGCCGATCCGCGAACTGCTGCCGGCAATGTTCCAGTTCGACATCGGTGGCTGGGAGCTGTTCTGGGCGCTTTTCTACGGCGGCTTCACGTACCTGATGGCCGGTGTGATGCGCGAGCAGGTGTGCAAGTACATGTGCCCCTATGCGCGCTTCCAGAGCGTGATGTTCGACGCCGACACACTGACCATCACCTACGACACCCTGCGTGGCGAACCGCGTGGCTCGCGCCGCAAGGGCGAGGACCATCGTGCCGCAGGCAAGGGTGATTGCGTGGACTGCGGCATCTGCGTGCAGGTATGCCCGACGGGTATCGACATCCGCAACGGCCTGCAGATCGAGTGCATCGGCTGCGCTGCATGCATCGACGCCTGCGACCAGGTCATGGACAAGATGAACTATCCACCCGGCCTGATCCGCTATTCCACCGAGAACGCCATCCGCCAGAAATGGGACGGCAGGGCCATCCTGCGTCACGTGCTGCGCCCGCGCGTGCTGATCTACAGCACGGCGCTGTTGATCCTGTGCGTGGCCTTCCTGTGGTCGTTGTCGACGCGCTCTGCGCTGCGGGTGGACGTCATCAAGGACCGCCGCACGCTTGCACGCGAGGTGGAGGGCGAGTTCATCGAGAACGTCTACACCCTGCAGATGATGAACATGGCCGAGCGTGCGCAGCGCTTCGGCATCCAGGTGTCCGGCATCGACGGGGCGCGCATCGACGGCGCCAGCGAAGTGGGCATGGACCCCGAGCAGAACCGCAGCCTGACCTTGCGTGTGCGCACGCCGATGGACGCGGCACCAAAAGGCTCCCACGCGATCTACTTCGAAGTGAAGGGGCTGGACGATCCGGACCTGCATGCCCGCGAAAAGTCCGTCTTCACCATGCCCTGAAGACTGCCAACCACTACAAGACCCGCCCATGAACGCGCCTGCCCACAGCCTCGATCGCGATACCCGCCCCTGGTGGCATTACCCCTGGCCCTGGATCCTGTTCGGCATTCCGGCGCTGACGATGGTGGCCGGCGTCATCACCTTCGTGATCGCCGCCAATGGCACCGATGGCGTGGTCGCCGAGGATTACTACAAGCAGGGGCTCACCATCAACCGCACGCTGGCACGCGGGCGCATGGCGGCCGATATGGGGCTGGCGGCGACGCTGGTGGGCGAGGGTGGCAGCCTGCGCGTGCAGCTGGTCGGTCGCGAAGGTCTGCAGCTGCCCGCGGCGATCGACCTGACGCTGGCTCACCCCACGCGGGGTGGGCAGGACCGGCGCGTGACGTTCTCGCGCGCCGGAACGCAGGACGATGGCGCCGGCATGTACCGTCTGCAGGATGGCGCCGCGCTGGACGGATTGCCTGCAGGGCGCTGGCATGTGATCGTGGAAGACGCGACGCATGCATGGCGGCTGGATGGCAACCTGGTGTGGCCCTTGCAGCAGCCGCTGCGCATCGATGCGGCCGACCGCTGATGTCCTGACCGACACTCCTGGCACGCACACATCTCCGCGCGGAGCGGAAAGGAGACGCAGATGAAACTGGTACTGGTGCTGTGGCCGTCCTTCTTCGTCGCCGGCCTGGCGGAGGCGCTTTTCTTCACGCTGGTGAATCCGCACGAGCTGTACCTGCTGGGGCAGCCAGTGGACTGGTCGCCACTGGCTACCTACTCGGTCGGCTTTTTCGCTTTCTGGTTCGTCTGCGCGGCGTCCAGCCTGGCGACCATGTTCCTTGCCAGGCCACTGCAAGAGGGCGGCAGTCCTGCTGCTTGATCGTCGCGCAGGTTGCTAGCGATACACCAGCACCGGTGTCTTGCAGTGGGTCAGCACCTTGTGCGTCTCCGACCCGATCAGCAGCCCTACGAGGCCGCGTCGACCATGTGAGGCCATGAACACCAGGTCGCACTTGCGTTGCTCGGCCACGCGGACGATGACCTCCCACGGGCGATCACTCACCTCGGTGTGGGTGTCCGCCGGCACTTCGTGCAGGGTCGTTCGCCGCGCTGATTCGTCGAGCACCTTCTCGGCCAGTTCCGCAGCTCCCCGCAGGTAGTCGTCACGGTGCTCGGGCGCGATCAGCGCGCCTTCACCGACGATGGGCTGGGGGTAGTCCGGCTGTACGTACAACAGCGTGATGCGAGCGCCGATCGAGCCGGCCAGCAGACAGGCCTGATCGACGGCCTGGGATGACAGCTCACTGCCGTCGGTGGGAACAAGGATGTGCTTGTACATGATGACCTCCTGAGCAGGACCGGACCTTGCCTGCGTGCTTCGCGGGCGCTGTCCTTCTCTGACCATAGAACATGCCTGAGGTGCCATCCTGACGCGGATCAATGTGAGGCGCTCGTAGGAGCATGCTGAAATCATGGCGTCATCATCGGCCCGTGCTGGCTGTCGCGATCGCGAGGCCAATGAAAAAGGCCAGCCCCGGGGATCGGGCTGGCCTTCGATGAAGCGGGTGATGATCAGGATCAGCTGCTGGTGCCGTGATCCAGCAGATCGTGCAGGCCCTGCGAATTCAGGATGCGGATGTGCTTGTGCTGCACGCCGATCAGGCCTTCGGCGTCGAATTTCGACAGCGTACGGCTTACGGTTTCCAGCTTGAGGCCGAGGTAGGAGCCGATCTCTTCGCGCGTCATGCGCAAGTGGAATTCGGACGAAGAGTAGCCGCGTGCCTTCATGCGCGTGGACAGATTCAGCAGGAAAGCGGCGATGCGTTCTTCTGCCTTCATGGAACCCAGCAGTACCATCAGGCCCTGGTCGCGCACGATTTCGCGGCTCATGAACTTGTGGAACTGGCGCTGCAGCGAGGGCACTTCACGCGACAGGGTTTCGAGGTTCTCGTAAGGGATGATGCAGACCTCGCTGTCCTCCAGCGCGGTGGCATTGCAGACGTGGATGTCGGTGCTGATGCCGTCCATGCCGAGGATCTCGCCCGCCATCTGGAAGCCGGTCACCTGCTCCTGACCTTCGTCGCCGATCAGGTCGGTCTTGAAGAAGCCGGTGCGCACGGCGTAGATGGAGGAGAAGGTGTCGCCCGCGCGGTACAGGTGTTCACCGCGCTTGATCTTGCGACGCGCCACGATCTGGTCCAGCTTGTGGAGGTCCTGGTCTTCCAGGCCGACGGCGATGCACAGCTCGCGCATATTGCACTGAGAGCATGCAGCCCGCATGGTGGCCGGGGTGATCGAGAAAAATGTCTTGTGTTCCACTGCACAACCCCTGTTGATCATCATCAAACCTGATTATCGCGCTTTCCGAGCGAGGTTTGGAGGCTGGCGCGTATGTTCTACACTTGGCGCGGACTCAATCTCTTGCTCATGCCCGACTCTGGTTACATCGCGGTCTTCCTGGTCGGTCTGCTCGGCGGCACGCACTGTGCCGGCATGTGTGGCGGCATCGTCGCCGCGCTAGGCGCACGTCAGCCTGCCCAGGGGGCACGCTGGGGCATTCATCTCGGCTACAACCTGGGCCGCATTTCCACCTATACCTTGCTCGGATGCGTGCTCGGCGCAATCGGTTCCGCCGGATTGCTTTTCAACGAGCTCCTGCCCGTCCAGATCGGCCTCTACGTCGCTGCCAACCTGATGCTGGTGGCGCTGGGCCTGTACCTCATCGGCTTCACACGCGTGCTGGCCTGGCCGGAGCGGCTGGGGCACCGGCTCTGGCAGCGCCTGCGCCCGTGGGTCTCGCGGCGCGGTGTGCAGCCCGCCAGCTTCGGCACGGCCTGGCCTACCGGCATGCTGTGGGGCTTCCTGCCCTGCGGCATGGTCTATAGCGTGCTGGGGACTGCGCTGGTCAGTGGCTCGGCCCTGAATGGTGCTGGCCTCATGCTGGCGTTCGGACTGGGTACCTTGCCCAACCTCTTGCTGGCCGGCATGCTGATGCTGCGCTTCAGGCAGTTCATGCAGGCGCGCGCGTTGCGCATCGTCAGCGGGCTGCTGGTCCTCGGCTTCGGTCTGTGGGGCTTATGGCACTCACAGTCGCTGGGTGGCGAGCTGTGGCAGGGCGTGATCTGCACACCGGAGGAATCGACATGGCACTGGATATGGCAGCAAATCGGGCATCACTCGAAACATTGACCCTGCCTGTGCAGGGCATGACCTGCGGGGGCTGCTCGGCTGCCGTCACGCGTGTTCTGAGTGGCATACCCGGCGTGGCCGAAGCTACGGTTTCCTTGCCGCAGGCGCAGGCAACCGTGCGCTTCGATCCGCAACGGGTCACCGCCGGCCAGCTTGCGGCGGCGGTGCGTGACGCGGGCTACGAGGTGCCGGCCTGACGGAAAGGCGGTTTCCGTGCTTGCCTGAGGGCAGGTCGGCAGGTAAAATCCGCGCCTCTTTGCTGCTGTAGCTCAGTCGGTAGAGCAACTGATTCGTAATCAGTAGGTCACCAGTTCGATTCCGGTCAGCAGCACCAGCTTCAGGAAAAAGGCCCGCGCAAGCGGGCCTTTTTCTTTGCGTCAGCGTCACTGGATATCTCCGGGAAAGACTCCGCGTCGCATGGGCATCGCGTCATCCACGCTGGCCGGCTAGTGGTTTACCGCGAGTTGCGCCAACGCCAGCGCAAAACAAAACGGCCCGCGCGAGCGGGCCGTTTTGTTGAGGAGGGGCTGTGATTACAGCGCGCCGTCCTTCAGCTTCTTCAGGGCGCGAGCCTTGATGCGGACCGTTGCCGGCTTGGCATCGAACCAGCGCTCTTCACCCGAGAACGGGTCCTTGCCGAAGCGCTTCTTCTTGGCGGGCACTTGTTGCACGCCGATCTTCAGCAGGCCGGGCAGCGTGAATTCGCCAGCGCCCTTCTTGTGGATGGCGCCCAGGATGGTGGTCTCCAGAGCGGCCAGCACGGCCTTGGCGGCCTTCGGCTCGACGCCGGCAGCAGCGGCCAGGTGAGCAGCCAGGCTGGCCTTGGTGAAGGTGTCCTTGAGCGGCTTGACGGCAGCCGGCGCAGCCTTGGCGGCAGGAGCCTTTGCTGCAGGGGCCTTCTTCGCGGGGGCAGCCTTGGCTGCCGGCTTCTTCGCAGCCGCCTTGGCCACGGGAGCTTTTACTGCTTTCTTGGTGGTTGCCATAGTGATCCAGAAAGTAAGAAAAGAAAGATCGCCTCTGCTGTCAGAAACGTTGCAGCGTGCACAGCAATTTGCGCGCTGGCGTGATTCTAGCGGGCAGATGCCATCCGGTGTCCAGCCAATTCCTTCTGTCCTTCATATGTAGATGAAAAAGCGATAGATGGCCCCACCAGCCGAATGCTGTGTAATCATTGCGGCACAGCGCGGCGGGGTTGCCGGTGCTGACATGCGCACAAATCACTACAGGAACACTCATGAACAAATCTGAACTGGTGGCAGCGATTGCTGAGAAGACCAACCAATCCAAGACTGCTTCGGGCGAGTTCCTCGATGCGGCCATCGCCGCGATCGAAGAGGCTGTGTCCGGTGGCGACACCGTGACCCTCGTGGGCTTCGGCACCTTCAAGGCTGCTGCCCGCGCTGCACGTGAAGGCAAGAACCCGAAGACCGGTGAGAAGATCAAGATCGCCGCGACCACCGTGCCGCGCTTCACTGCTGGCGCCGGTTTCAAGACCGCGGTCGCCTCCGGCAAGGCCAAGAAGGCCGTCAAGAAGTAACAGTCATTTCCGCATGGGCCCGCATGACGAATGCGAGCGGCCCACCGGCAGGACAGCAAAAAGCCCGCGTTTCGCGGGCTTTTTGTTTGTGCGGACCGATGCGCTGCGTCCCGCCTCAGTCGGCAATGCTCGCCAGTAATTCGCGCGTGTAGTCGGCGCGCGGCGTACCCAGCACCTCGCCGACGCTTCCCGCTTCCAGCACTTCCCCCTGCTTCATCACCAGCACGCGATGCGCCATCGCGCGCACCACTTCGATGTCATGCGTGACCAGCACGTAGGAGAGGCGGTACTTGCGCTGCAGTTCAGCCAGCAGGTGCAGCACCTGCTGCTGGATGGTCACGTCCAGTGCGCTGGTGGGTTCGTCCAGCACGAGGATGTCGGGGCGCAGGATCAGCACGCGTGCGATCGCGATGCGCTGGCGCTGGCCGCCGGAGAACGCGTGCGGATAGCGGGCCAGCAGTGGTTCGATCTGGCCGTTCTCACTCAGGCCGACATCGTGCAGCGCCTGCAGGATGCGCTCGCGTCGTTCCAGCTTCGACAGCGCAGGCTCGTGGACTTCCAGCCCCTCACCGACGATCTGCTCGACCGTCATGCGCGGTGACAGCGACGACAGCGGGTCCTGGAACACCACCTGCACGCGGCGCCGCAGTTGCCGGCGTTGCTCGCGTGACAGGCGGCCCCAGGACTGGCCGTGCACGCGGATGTCGCCGCTGGACGGCAGCAGGCCGAGCAGGGCGAGCGCCAGCGTCGTCTTGCCGGAGCCGGACTCGCCGATGACGCCCAGCGTCTCGCCGGGGGCCAGCCTGAAGCTGGCGGACTGCACCGCGGTGAAGAGATCCTTGCCGAACCAGCCGCGGATGCCGGGGCGGCTCACCGGGTAATCGACGCGCACATTGCTGGCTTCCAGCACGATGCCGTCGCCCGGCTCGCCCACCTCGCGTTGCGGGCGGCTGTCGATCAGCTTGCGGGTGTAGGGGTGTTGCGGGCGCTGCATCACGTCGGCAACCGGGCCCTGTTCGACCAGCACGCCGTGCTCCATCACCGCCACCTTGTCGGCGAAGCGGCGCACTAGGTTGAGGTCGTGGGTGATGATCAGCACCGCGAGATTGCGCTCGGCACGCAGGCGGTCCAGCAGGTCGAGAATCTGGCGGCGGATGCTGACGTCCAGCGCGGTGGTGGGCTCGTCAGCGATCAGCAACTTCGGCTCGCAGGCCAGCGCCATGGCGATCATCGCGCGCTGGCGCTGCCCGCCGGAAAGCTGGTGCGGGTAGCTGTCGAGTCGGCGTTGCGGGTCGGGCAGGCCGACGTCGCGCAGCACGGCGATGGCCTGCTCGGTGGCCTGCGCGCGCGACAGCGGCCGGTGCAGTTGCAGTGCCTCGATGATCTGCGCGCCGATGCTCATCACCGGGTTCAGCGCGGTCATCGGCTCCTGGAACACCATCGCGATGTCATTGCCGCGCAGGCCCTGCAGTTCGCTTTGCGAGAGCGTGGTGACCTCGCGGCCATCGAAGCGGATGCTGCCTTCCAGGCGCGCGTTTTCCAGCAGGCGCAGCACCGACAGCGCGGTGACGCTCTTGCCGGAACCGGACTCACCGACCAGCGCGAGCTTCTCGCCTGCAGCGATGGAAAACGACACACGGTCCACCACGCGACGCTCGCCGAAGTGGATCGACAGATCACGGACTTCCAGCAGCGGAGCGGTGCTTGGGGCGCTCATGCTGCGTCTCCCTTCAGTTCCTTGCGTGGGTCCAGTGCGTCGCGCAGGGCGTCACCGATCAGCACCAGCAGCAACAAGGTGACGACCAGCACGACGAAGGTGGACAGCGAGATCCACCAGGCATCCAGGTTGTTCTTGCCTTGCGACAGCAGCTCGCCGAGGCTGGGTGTGTCCGGCGGTACGCCGAGGCCGAGGAAGTCCAGGCTGGTCAGCGCGCCGATGGCGGCAGTCATCTCGAAGGGCACCAGCGTGACGACCGGCGTCAGGCTGTTGGGCAGGATGTGGCGGAAGATGGTGATGCGGTCGCTCTGACCCAGCGCGCGTGCGGCGCGCACGTAGTCCAGCGTGCGGTTGCGCAGGAATTCCGCACGCACGTAGGCGGCGATGCCCAGCCAGCCGAAGGCGGCGATCAGCACGATGAGCAGGCTGAAACTGGGCGAGAAGAGGGCGGAGAAGATGATCAGCATGTAGAGCTGCGGCATCGCGCCCCAGATCTCCGCGCCGCGCTCCATGCCGATGTCGGTCCAGCCCGCGAAGTAACCCTGAATGGCACCGTACAGCACGCCGGCTACGGTGCACAGGCCGGCCACCACCACGGCGAAGAACACCGACAGGCGGAAGCCGTAGAGCAGGCGCGCCAGCAGGTCGCGGCCGCGGTCGTCGGTGCCCAGCCAGTTCTCCGCGGTGGGCGGCGCCGGGTTCGGCTCGCTGGCGAAGTAGTTGATGGTGCTGTGGTGGTAGTGATTGGGCGGGAAGACCGCGAAGTTGCTGCCCTTGGAGAGCTGCTCGCGGATGAAGGGGTCGTGGTAGTCGGTCGGCGTCTCGAAGTCACCATCGAACACCGTTTCCGGCAGGGTCTGCACGATGGGGAAGTACCAGCGGCCTTCGTAGCGCACCACGAGTGGCTTGTCGTTGGACAGCACCTCGGCGAAGACGCTGATCAGCACCAGCACGCTGAACAGCAGCAAGCTGAAGTAGCCGAGACGGTTGGCGCGGAAGCGGCGCCATGCGCGGCGCCAGGGGCCGAGCGTGACGGTGCTGGACAGAGGGGAGGGCGTCGGGGATGCGGACATCGATGGTGTCATCGCAATGGCGTCAGAGGTGGCGCGGGATGCTTCGGTCATCTCAGTCGTACCTCACGCGCGGGTCGACCCACACGTAGGCCAGGTCACGGATCAGCGTGGTGACGAGACCGATCAGCGTGAACAGGAACAGGCTGCCGAGCACCACCGGGTAGTCGCGGCGGATGGCGGACTCATACGACAGCAGGCCGAGGCCATCGAGCGAGAACAGCGTCTCGATGAGCAGCGAGCCGGAGAAGAACGCCCCGACGAAGGCGGCGGGGAAGCCGGTCATGATGGGGATGAGCGCGTTGCGGAATACGTGGCGCCACAGCACCGTGCGATCCGGCAGGCCCTTGGCGCGTGCTGTCAGCACGTACTGCTTGCGGATCTCCTCCAGCACGGAGTTCTTGGTCATCAGGGTGATGACCGCGAAGCTGCCCATCACCATCGCCGTCACCGGCAGGATGATGTGCCACAGGTAGTCGATCACCTTGCCCATCATCGTGAGCTCGTCCCAGTTGGCCGAGGTGAGGCCGCGCAGCGGGAACCACTGCACGAAGCTGCCGCCCGCGAACAGCACCATCAGCGCCACGCCCAGCACGAAACTGGGAATCGCGTAGCCCAGCAGCATCAGCAGCGTGGTGCCGGTATCGAAGCGGGTGCCGGCGCGAACCGCCTTGGCGATCCCCAGCGGCACCGAGATGAGATAGGTGATGAAGAAGGTCCACAGCCCCAGCGTGATCGACACCGGCAGCTTTTCGAGGATCAGCTCCCACACATCCTTGTTGTGATAGAAGCTCTTGCCCAGATCGAAGCTCGCGAACTGGCCGAGCATCTGCAGGTAGCGTTCGCCGGCCGGCTTGTCGAAGCCGTAGAGCTTCTTGATCTCCTCCACCTGCGCGGCGTCCACGCCCTGGCGGCCGCGGTAATCCGAGCCGCCGCCCGCACCTGCTGCCTCGCCGCCGGCGTTGCGGCCCTGCATTTGCGACACCATCTGCTCGACCGGACCGCCCGGCACGAACTGGATGACCACGAAGGTGATGGTGAGGATGCCCAGCAGCGTGGGGATCATCAGCAACAGGCGTTTGAGGATGTAGGCCCACATGGTGTCGTCAGTCAGTGTGGTGGATCACGGTTTGCGCCACCAGGTGGCCAGCAGCCAGGACTCGGCCTGGTAGTAGCGCGGCGCGACGGCCGGGCGTTCGAACCTGTTGGCGCGGTAGGCCACGCGGAAGCTGCCGGAGTACCAGTGCGGCACGGCGTAATGCCCGTGGCGCAGCACGCGGTCCAGCGCACGCAGGCGGGCGACGAGTTCGGGTCGCGTGGTGGCGGATACGGCGAGGTCCACCAGTTGGTCCACCGCCGGGTCGCGCACGCCCATCAGGTTGCTGCTTCCTTCGGTTTCCGCGGCGCGCGAGGTGTAGCGGTCCTGCAGTTCGGCACCTGGTGCTTCGCTGCCGACCAGGCGCAGGCTGGTCATGTCGAAATCGAAGACATCCAGCCGCTTCTGCAGCAACGCGAAGTCGACCACCCGGTACTCGGTGCGGAAGCCCAGCTTGGCCAGCGTCTGTACGTAAGGTGTGACGATGCGGGCCAGGCCGCCGCCGCTGTCCAGGATCTCGATGGTGAAGACCTCACCTTTCGCGTTGCGCAGCGCGCCGTCGCGATAGGTCCAGCCGGCATCCGCCAGCAGCTTGCGCGCCTCGCGCAGGTTGCCGCGCAGGCTGTCGGGTGGCGCCGTCACCGGCGGCAGTGGCACTGGCTGGGTGAACACCTCCGGTGCCAGCTTGTTGCGCATTGGCTCCAGCACGGCGAGTTCGTCAGGTGTCGGCATGCCCTTCGACTCGAAATCGCTGGCGTTGAAGAAGCCGCGCACCCGCGTGTAACTGTTGTAGAAGAACTGCCGGTTCATCCACTCGTAGTCCAGCGCCAGGCCGATGGCGCGGCGTACGCGCGGGTCGGCAAAGCGCGCGCGGCGGGTGTTGATCAGGTAGCCCTGGAAGTCGCCGGCGTTGTTCGTCTTCAGCTCTTCACGGACCAGCTCGCCGCGATCGAACTTCTTGCCGCGATAGACGCGCGCCCACTCACGCGCGGAGAACACCTGCACATAGTCGAACTCGCCAGCCATGAAAGCCTCGGTCTGCGCGGTGCTGTCCTTGTAGATCTTGTAGGTGACGCGGTCGAAGTTGTAGAGCCCGCGACGCACCGGCAGGTCACGCCCCCAGTAATCCGGATTGCGCTGGTAGGTGACGTCGCGGCCGAAATCCACGCGCCCCACCTTGTAGGGCCCGCTGCTGATCGGCTGCTCCATGACGATCTGGTCAAAGGGCTTGCCGCCCCCCCACTTGCGCGAGAACACCGGAATGCCACCCGCCACCAGCGGCGCCTCCGCGTTCGGCCGCTTGAAGTCGAAGCGCACGGTGCGCGCATCCACCACGGTCACCTTCGCGATGTCGGCATAGACCGAGCGGAACACCGGTGCAGCCTGCTTGCTCACCAGCATGTCGTAGCTGTGCTTCACGTCCGCCGCCTGCACCGGCGAGCCGTCGTTGAAGCGTGCCTCCGCGCGCAGGCGGAAGGTGGCCGACAGCCTGTCGGGCGATACCGTCACGTCCTCTGCCAGCAGGCCGTAGCCGGTGGTGGGCTCGTCGAGACTGCCGGTCAGCAGGCTCTCGAAGGTGAGTCCGGTGAGCCCCGGCGGCGCAGTGCCCTTCAGCGTGAAGGGGTTGTACTTGTCGAACTGCGTGACCCGCGTCGGCGCCACCAGCTGCACCTCGCCGCCCTTGGGGGCCTGCGGGTTGGCCCACTCGAAGTGCGTGAAGCCGGCGGGGTACTTGATGTCGCCGAACTGGGAATAGGCGTGTGCCGCGAAGGCGGAGGGCGCGCCTGCTGCGCAGAGCAGCAGGGCAAGGGGCCGGATGAACCGGAACAGTCTGGTGATTCGGTCGGGGCAGCGCGGCATCGTCTCGTGTCGGCCTGTCGTGGGCGAATTCGGGCCCATCCTAACCCGGCCCGTTGCCGGATGGACAGAGGATGCGGCGATGGGTTCTCAGGGCGCGTTGATCGGTGCCGTGGCGGTGCGGATGAAACGCACCAGCACGCGCCGGTTGGACTGCAGGGCGCCGGCCGAGTCCGGGGCGCTGCCGGGGGCGTTGGCGGTGGTCGCGCCCATGCCCACCGCCGTGTCGATGCGCGCCGGATCGATGCCCTGGGCCAGCAGCGCGCCGACCACGGCCTCGGCACGGCGTTGCGAGAGGTCCGCGTTGTGATTGACGCTGCCGCGCTGGTCGGCGAAGCCGGTCACTTCGACGCGGCAATCCGGGTAGCGGTCGGTGTAGTCGCGCGCGTCGGCGAGCTTGGCCTGTTCCGCGGGGCTGATGGCCGTTGCGTTGGTGTCGAAGTAGACCACCACGTTCTCGTGCGAGAAGTAACCCTGGAAGCGGTCCAGGGCTTCGCCGAACTCAGCCGACGACGAGGTGGCGGCGCGCGCGTAGTCGTCGGTCACGGTGCCGGTACGGATCTTGAACCCCCATTCCAGCGCGCCGTAGATCACCTGGTTGTCGGTGCCGCGCGCGAAGGTCTGAAAGTCGAAATCGGCGCTGGCGACCGAGGTATTCGGGCCGTCGCGCAGCGTGGTCTCCTGGCTGTCGGTGGGTGAGCGCAGCCAGCCGAACTGGCCGAGTGTGCCGGCAGGAGAGGGATTGATGAGGTTCGGCTCCTGATAGCTGGGCTGCAGGTTGCCGCCGCGCGGATTGGAGGCCGGGTCGTACATCGCATCGACGAACCAGCCCTGGTCGGCGAGGCCGCTGCCGGTCGTCATGGATTCCATGCGGCCGGCCTCCTCGCCGTTGCCCACCTTGTTCCAGTCCATGACGCCGCCCGCAGTGGTCGTCTCGCCGCTGATGTCGTGCACGTTCACCAGCTGCACCATGCCGATCTGCGTGGAGTACGGGCCCGTAGGGTCCGGAAAGAAAGCGAGGTTCACGTTCATCCCCGGGTTGCCGCCGATGACCGCAGTGGCCATGTCGACACCGAACACACCCAAGGCGGCGGTGTGCGCATCGTGGATGTCGCATTGCAGGGCCTGAGGCTCGCCGCGCTGCTGGGCGACGTGGGTCAGTTCGTGGGCCAGCAGGCGGTCGCCTTCCGGCGTGCCGGGGGCATAGCGGCTGCCGGCGAAAAAGATGTCGCGGCCGACGGTGACCGCGTTGGCGCCGAGGCCGTCGGTGAAGCGCTGCGCGTGCGTGCCGGTGTGCACGCGTACCTGCGCGGCGGACACCCCCATGCGCGTCGCGCGCTCCGTCCAGCTGTCGGGCAGGTGTTCGCCGCTACCGGCCTGCGCGACGACGCTGCGCGACAACTGCCGTGACAGTGGATTGCTGTCGATGCTGGCGCGTGGGGATGTCGCACTGCCCGGTGTCGTGGCGCGCTGGGCGTCGCGCTCGGCGGCCTCGTTGCGCGGCAGGGTGCCCAGCGGGCCAGGAGGATGTGCGAGGGGCGGCGTGCGGCTCGCTGAGCGGGAAGCCGGGGAGGGGTTTGAGGCATTGCTTCCCGATTGCGCACGGCCGAGATAGCGCGGTATGCCATTGCCGTTTCCGCCGCCTTTTCCGGGCGATGCGTTGCGGCCAGTGCGGGCCTTGCGGGTCGGGGCGAATCTCATGTTCCACCTCCGTGGTTGGCGCGCTCAGGCGCTCAGCGTGGGGCTGAAATCCTGCGCACACTGCGGGCAACGGGCGCGCAGGCGTGCGCAGTCCCTTGCATGCGGATGGCGCGCGGCGAAGTACAGCAGGTCGCACAGGAAGAAGGCGCCCAGCGGCATGCGGGCCACGCGCAAAACGCCTGCAGCGTCGGCCAGGCCCAGGCGCTCCGCCATGGCGACCATGCTCCGCCAGGCAACACCGTTCGGGTCCAGTGCTTCCGGCAGTCGCTCCTGGTCGTCCTGCGCGCGCGCTTCGGCGAGCAGGGTGGCGAGCACTGGCTGTCTGGTGTCGCGACCCACTGGCAGGGTGACCAGCGAGAAGGATGACGTCACGTGCGGGTCTGCCTCTGCCTCCAGGGCAGGGTAGCGCACCCACAGTTTCCGTGACGAGGCGATGTGCTCCGACGGATCAGTGAAGTCGGCCAGCGCGCTGAGGACGCAGGGCGGTTGCAGCATTTCCTCGGCGTCGACGAACTGCCAGGCGGGCAGCCTCAGCGCCAGCCAGTAGTGGGCGAGGCTCAGTTGTACGGCGTGGTCACAGTGCGGGCAGTACGCGCCCAGCTGACCGCGGGCGGGCCATGTCTCGTACAGATGCCGCCGCGTGCGCAGCAGGATGGCACGCGTGCCGGGGTCGTCCAGCAGTTGCAGTATCCTCGTTTCGCTCGCGTAGGCGCCGTCGATGCTGGCCATCAGCGCCTGGAACTCCAGCATGAGGTTGACGCGAACCTGCCAGGGCGCGCGTTCGGCCGGTGCCAGCAGCAGGGGGAGTACCTGGCTGATCGCCGGCTCGCGCAGGCGGATGTGGCAAGGCCGGCTACCCTGCAGGAACAGGTCCGTGTCGGACGACGGAACGTGAGAGGGAGAGGTGGCCTGGTTCATCGGTCAGGGCCCGAGCGGCCGGTCGGCTTCCAGCTCGCCACGCGTCACCGGCATGAACAGGCCGTTGCGCAGGTAGCGCGGGGTCGTGCCGAAGCGCCCGACGGCCGCCTGGTTGATGGCGACGATCTCGGTCTCGATGTAGCCACCTGTCATCAGATCGTGGTCGGAACGTGTCCGTCCGGTGCGGCCGACCACCACCAGCACGCTGCTGTCCACCGGAACGTTGCCGAGTCCCACCATGAAGGTGGTGCCGCCACCGACACGGTAGAGGCCGGGCACCGGGTCGCCGGGGTTGGCGGGCAGGCTGAGGTTGGGCACGAGCTGCAAACGGTTGGTGACGGTCGACAGGGGTTGATCGAGATCTTCCAGTTCCCCACGTGACAGGGCAGAGTTTTCCTCGGTGGACAGCGGCGTGGTGGGGCTGGCCTCGAACAGGGGCGCCAGTTCCGCCACCTCGTGCGCACGGATGGGAGCCGCGCTGGCCTCCAGTTCGCTGAGGAAGTACAGGCCGTGCATGGCCTGGCGCTGGCTGATCGCGCTGCGGACCTGGGACTGCAGGCTGGTGGCGTTGTTGACCACCGCATTGCCCGACATCAGTTCGCTGAGTGCGCTCTGCAGGCCGCGCTCGGCGATCTCCAGGCGCAGCAGGTAGCCGGCGAGGTCTGCGTGCGAGGCCACGTGTTCGCGGTACTGCACGGCGAGTGTGGTGGAGCTGCGTGCCAGTGCCGCGGCGTCGAATGGTCGACTGGGCGCGCTCTCCAGCATGTCGCGGTAGGCCTCCAGGTAGTGCATGAGCGGCGCGGCGGGGTCGGCGCTGGCCGGCATGTCGATGCAGGAGCCGGTCAGGGCCTGCAGGCTGTCCCGTCGTGCCCGCTGCCAGCGATCCTCGATCTCTCGCAGCCGGCTCGTGTAGGCGCCATGGCCCGGCGCGTCGGACGGCATCATCGCGGTGGAACGCATGCCGAAGGTGGAGGGGTTGAGGCGGTAGCGCGCGTTGCGCAGCATCTGCTCGACATGGATCTGGGTGTCGCGCAGTTCCTCCCAGTCCGGCTCTTCCTCACCGGTACCGGATTCGTACTCGCCGATGATGTCGCGCAGTTCTTCCCACTGCGGCATGGCATTGACGTCTTCCGCCGACATGCCGCTCATCGACAGGCTGGCGTCCATGCTGGCGAAGCGGGTCAGGGCGTTCTCGCGCGAGGCGGCGTCCGCCGTGGCATCACCACCCGAGCGGGCCTGCCTGCGCGACCGCAGGAACTGGTCGCGCAACTGGTCCAGTTCGTAGAGGCCGGCAAAGTCGGTGCGGGCGGTGCCATAGGCTGCGTCGAAGGCAGTCAGCACCTCCTGCTCCTTGGCATTGAGCTGGCTCGTGTACCCGGCGATATCGGTGCTGGCCGCCGTGCGCAGGGCAGCCGGGTCGCTCGCGCCCAGGCCGTGCAGCTCGATGTCGGAACGTGCCGACAGGCTGCGTGCGCCGATCAGGCCGTCGTACTCGCGCATGAGTTTGCGCAGGCTCTGGGTCGTGCCGGTGACTTCCTCGGGCAGGAAGGCGCTGGCGCGCTCGACGGCATCGAACACGCCGGCCGCCTCCAGGCCCATCATGATCGGCTCGGTCAGCAGGGTGACGCCGAAGCCGGCCGCGACGACGTAGGGGTTGCCGGAGCGCATCATCGCGTTGCCGACGACCATCAGCCCCAGGGTCAGCCCGTTGCGTACGACCGACTGGGTGACGGCCACCACGTTGGCCTCGTGGCTGCCATGGTCGGCCAGCGCGGTCTGGGTGATGTCCAATGCGGACAGCAGGACGAACTCGTAAGGCGATACATGGATGCCGCGTGCCATGCGCACGCCCAGCGAAAGGCCCAGGGCATTGTGGGCGGTGCCGACGATCGCTTCGCCGGCCCCCGCGCGGCCGCTCTCCGCGTTCTCCACCAGCGCGGTTTCGGAACGTATTGTCTGCACCACCATCAGGGCGCCCATGCCGCGCCCGATGCCTTCGGTGACACCGCGCACGCGGTCGGCGGCCGTCCTGCGTGGCGCGGACACGGTGACGCGGCTCTCCACCAGGCGTCCAGTACCGGGCTCGCGCGAGAACATCGCATCGCCTTCGTTCACCGGGCGCAGCAATCCTTCCAGCTCGCGCTGGTTGAATACCATCTCCTCGCGCAGGGTGACGCGGCTGGCTTCCGGCGCCGTCTCCAGCATCTGGCGCAGCAGGGCCTGCGTGTCCTGCAGGTTCGCCACCATCTCGGTGCGCAGGGCGGCATTGCCGGCGTCGCTGTTCAGGCGGGTGCGGGCCTCGTCCAGGTGCGCACGCAGTTCGAGGTAGCGCCGTGTGTTGACGTCGCTGGCCGAGTCCGACAGGCGCATCACCACCATAGCGCCCTCGTTGAGCATCGGCATCGGCGTCACGGCTTCGGGTGTGAAGCTGGTCAGCTCGGGCGAGGCCATCGCCGTGCGCAGGGCTGTCTCGGCGGCGGTGAGGGCGGCCGGCGTGCCGCCTGCCGGGTCGGGCGCAACGGCAGGACGGGTGGTGTCGTCCGGGCCACGCCACAGTTCGCGGTCCATGACCTCCAGGTAGTTGCGACGCGAGTTGGTGAGTTGCGTCTTGGCGGTATTGAGGCTGGCCAGCCGGGCGGTGCGATCCGTCACCAAGGCACTAGCGTCCGCACGCGACAGGCCGCGCGCGCTGCGCGCCTCCTGGCGGGCGATCTCGGCGTCGAGGAAGCACAGGGCCTGCTCGGACTGGGACAGAATGGCATCGCCGGGCCGGGCACCCTCGTAGGGCAGGCCGCTGGCGCCTTCGATGACGGCACCGCTGGCGCTCATCGCCTCGATGACGCGCAGGTCGCGGCCGGACGTCGCCAGCATGGTCTCGAAGCCCAGCGCGCGCAGGAACCACACCATGCCCGGGTTCACCAAGCTGCGTGCAACCGGGTTGCTCGGGTCGCCCAGCACCGACACCATCACCGCGTTGGCGGCCGCCGGCGTGCCGGCGGCGCGGGCGCGTGCCTCGATGGTGCGCAGGTTCTGCATCAGCTGGATGAAGTTCACCAGTTGCCCGACGCGCACGACATGGCCGCCTGCCACCCAGCCGGACTGCATGTGGTGAGTCATGTTCCAGACCTGGAAGCGCGCGCTGTGGCCCAGTCGGGCCAGCTCCGCCTCGAAGTTGGCGCGTGCGCCACCCGAGGTGTCGCGCACGATGCGTCCCCCTGAATCGCGCGGTACGCGGCCGATGTCGTCGGTGCGTGCATCCGGCACCACCATCATGCGGTTGCCGCCCGGCAGGTCGATGATGTAGCTGGTCGATGCCGCGTCGATGACCGGGTCTGGCACGCGGGCGGTCGGATCGACGGCGGTGTCGGCCTGCTGGCGTTCGAGGTGGCGGCCCAGCGCCGGATCACTGAGGTCGGTGATTGCCGGGCCACCCGGCGGCGCGGGGTGCTGCAAGCCGGTGAGCAAGGGGGCGGCGGTGGCCGTGGCAGGCACAGCTACCGTGCCGATCGGTGCCGACACCGCGTGCAGGGCGCCGCCCTCCGGCACCAGCAGTTCGACCATCGTCGGGTTGTTGCGCAGGCGGGTCAGCGCCTGTTCCACGTGAGCATTGCGAGCGATGCCGAACTGCTGCTCGCGCAGCACGGGGTCCGCAATCTCCGCGCCGGGGCCGGCGTCCCAGGTGCTGCGTGTGGCGTCGAACTCGGCGACGGCGCGTGTGCGTACGCCATTGGCCTGCTCGCGGGCAATCTCGGTCAGCAGCTCCTGGAACCGGGGGTCGGCGAACTGCAGGGCGTTAACGCGCAGGGAGCCGATGTTGAAACGACCGGCCAGGCGGGGCAGCAGGGCGGTGTGGTCGGCGTGAAGGTGGGTCAGCAACACCTCGACGATGGGGCGGTCGCCGATGATGGAACTGACGCGCTCCATGATCGCGTCGGCCAGCACGCTGCCGCCTTCCTGGCCGACGCCCGCGTCGATGAGGCGCACGCCGTCGGGTGTCTCCAGGATGGTCAGCGCACCCGCGCCGACGGCCAGGTGGTGATACTGGGTGGTGATGACGTAGGCATCGGTGACGCTGACGGCCTCCAGCATCATGCCGCCGGCGGACACCGGCCGGGTGGCCGGCAAAGGCACTCCGAGTGGCCGCGATGCGGAGCCCAGCGGCGCGACGCTGTCGTCCGTGGAGGATGGTGCTGGCGGCGCAGCAGGAGTGGAGTTGGCCGGCGGCGTCAGGCATTCGTTGCCGGTGTCGCTGTCGGGGTCGTAGTCCAGCGCACTGCGCGGGATGGCATACAGCACGATGCCGGTGCTGGACGTCACCGGTTGGTGCAGGACCACGCGCTCATCGGGCCGGGCGGGCGCGCCCTCCACGTGCGGCGCGGAGACGGTGATCTCGGTTTCGACCGATGGCGGCGCTGCGGGGCAGCTCATCGGCTCGATGCTGGCGAGAGGGGGCGGCTGCTCGCACACCGGGCCGTCCTCGCCTTGCAGGAAGGCCTGCCCGGCACTGCGCTGCTGCATCACGTGCGCGGTTTCATGCGCCAACGTCGGGAGATGGTTCTCCTGCGCGTGGTTGCCCAGCCAGATGTCGTTGCCGTAGGCGAAGGCCGGTTGCTTCAGCGCGCGGGTCGTGGCGGCCGCTTGCGTGTCGCTACGCAGGCGGACGTCACCCAGGTCCGCACCGAAGGCGTTTTCGAGATAGCCGCGTGCGCCTGCTGGCAGGCTTTTGCCACGGCCGTCGGCGGGTGGCTGCTCGTTACCGCTGGCGGATGTTGATGCCGGTGCCGTTCTGACAAGCGCCTCCGCCTGGTGTGCCTCGTCTTCCATGCCATGGGCCTGCGCAGCCGGAATGCCGGCGCTCTCGGCGGTCTGCATGCCGAGGTAGCGGGGCAGGCCGGCAGGCACCGTCGCCTTGTCGGACTTCGATGAAGGCGTGCGGGAAGCAGACGGGTTGCCGTGGTCGCGGCTGTGCGTGCGGCGCATGTCAGTGCGGCGCCTGTGCCCTGGCCTGTGCCTGCGCCAGCAGTTCGGCGGCGAGACGCTCGAACTGCTGCGGGCCCAGCCTGTTGCGCAGATCGTCGATCTGGCTGGTGATGAACTGCTCCATGCGCGGGGCCTTGAGCGCGCGCGCGATGCCCGTGCCCAGCGACAGCACGCGGTACGCCTCGGTCTTGTCGCCACCGGCCTCGTGGGCACGTGCCACGAAGATCAGCGCCGCCGCAAAGCCGAGCCCATTGCCTTGTCGCGCGAAACCGGATGCACTCTTGAGGGCCTGGCCGAGACTGGCCTGCAGGTCGCCGCGCGCCATGTCGCCGCGCGCCAGCGACAACTGGCAGAGGGCCGACCAGCGGCCACCGAGTTGCCTGGTATCGATGGTGACGGCCTCCTGCAGCATCTGATCGGCCTGTTGCGGCTGGCCCATGATCGTCAGCATGCTGGCGCAGGCCATGTGCATCTGCACGACCTCGGGCCAGGCACCGACGCCACGCAGGATGCCGCGTGCCTCGTCCAGGTGGCGCCAGGCTTCCAGCGGCGCCTTGCGCTCGATGGCCGAGAAGCCGAGGGACTGCAGCGCCTGGATGCGGTCTTCCAGTTGCTGCGGCTGCAGGCGCTTGAGCGCGCTGGACAGGCGCGTCGCGATCGCGGTGGGCGTCTGTTCCTGTGCTTCTAGCGCCAGTTCGGCACCCGCCAGCGCGAGATGAGCATTCAGCCAGTCGTCATGTTCGAGCGATACGTCGCTCGCCGCTGCGAGTGCGGCGCTGGCGTCGGCAAAGCGCTGCTGCCGCGTCAGCACGCGACAGCGTGTCGCCAAGGCATAGACCCGGGCGCGCGTCGTCGTGGGGGCGAGGCCATCGAGTTGCGCCAGCGCGGCGTCTAGATCGAGCCTGCGCATCGCACAGGCGCCGCGACGCACGCTGAGGATTTCAAGGGCTTCGTTTTCCGCCATCGCCCCAGCGAGCGTGATGGCGGCATCCAGCCAGGTTTCGACCGGCGCCGGCCAGTCCGCGAACACCGGGAAGAACAGTGCGGCGCGAGACAGTGCCGTGAGCTGTTGCTGCTTGTCCGCCGTGCCGCGTGTGAGGGCGACGTCGCCGAGCAGACGTTCCGCCAGCGCGCGTGCCTCCGACTCCAGGGCCGGTGCCGTGGAGGGCGGGACGGAAGGGATGCGCGGGCCGGGCAAGGGGTGTCGGTTCTTCACACGTTCTCCATGCTGCTGGTTTCGTCTTCGGCTCCTGCATCGGCTGCACCGTCATGGGCGGCGGCAATGTTCTGCAGGGCTTCCTGGCGCGCCGTTTCGAGTTCATCGGCAATCGCGGCCACCTGATTGCTGAGATCCTCCAGCCGGGCGTGAGCCTGGTCGCTCGGCAGGCCCACCAGCGAGGAGGCCTCGGCAGCCAGACGGTCAAGCCGTCCGCGGCGTCCGCCCTGGCTGGCACGGAAACCTGCGCTTGCTGCCGTGGCTGTTGCGGCCGTTTCTGGCGCCAGCGCACCGCTCTGCGCCGCGACGCCTGCGAGCTCGCTGGCGCTGTCGGATTCGGCACGCCGCACCGCCGAGATCATCCCACGCAAGGGCGCGAGCTGGGCGTCCTGCAGGCGCTCCACGCCGTCGCCGGCCTCGGCGTCGCTTTCTTCCGGCGCGGCTTCGGCAGGCGCAGCGCTCGCCTCGCTGCCGGCCGTGCTATCGCCGCCCTCTGTTGCCCCTTCGCTCGACTCGGCGGCGTAGGCAAAGTAATCCGCATGTTGTGAGCCGAACTCCTGGATGTAGGCCTTGCCTGCGGCCTCTTCGCCAGCGAGTGCCTGGTCGTGATCGGTCAGCGCCTGCAGCAGGGTCTGGGCTTCCTCCTGCGCCGTGGCGGCCTCGGCCACGTTGGCATCTGCGCGCTCCATGGTCGCCGCGGTGTCTTCCATGCCGGTGGCGGCACGCTCACCCTCTTCGGTAAGCCCGGTTCCGGTCTCGGCCAGCGATTCGTCACGGGCAGCGATGTCCTCACCACCGCCGTTCAGCTCTGCCTCGATCTCGTCCAGCCCCAGCACCTGGTTGATCATGTTGGTGATGAACTCGCCGATGGCCTGCATGACCTGGTTGACCTTGCGGCGCACGAGGTTGACGGCGGGCCGTATGAGCTCCTCCCACAGGGCGCCGGCGGTGGCGTCCCAGGCGCGCTCCAGCCAGCCCTTGGACTCGGGTTCCTCCGCCTTCGGCTCCACCGAGGTGGCCTCGCCTTCGGCATTGGTGCGCTCGCCTTCCGACTGGCCGCGCTGGCCTTCGGACGAGGCGTTCTCGCCCTCCGCTACCATCTCCGCCTGGGCGCCGCTGGCCTGTTCCAGCTTGCCTTGCTGGTCGCTGACATCGGCCTGCTGGGACTCCACGTTTCCGCTGCGCGATTCGTGGCTGTCGTGCAGCCCCTCGGCCGTCTCGCGGGCGGCTTCGTTGTCGGCCTGCGATTGCACGGCGGCCTGCAGGTAGGCCTGCACCGCCTCGATGGCCGCGGCCACCGAGGCGCGTTGCTCGGCAATGCCAGCCAGCGATTCGGGGCTGTAGGCGACGGGCGAGGGCGGCGCTTCCGGAACCGCAGCCATCGCGTCGGCGGCGGCAGGGGCTGCGGTTTCCGCGGTGGTGGTCGGCGCTGCGGGTGCGCTGGGCGCCGTGCTCGCGGCAGGTGCTGTGGGACTGGCTGCTGCACTGGGCGCGGCGGCCGTGGCTGTCACGGCGGAGCGGCCCATGCGCTGGTAGATCGAATCGACGAAGCGATCCACGGCATTGCCGCCTGCCGCAGCGGGACCAGCCCCTGCGCCCGCATCGAGTGTCGGTCCCGCCGCGCCACCGTCGCCACCCATGCCTGCGAGGTAGCGCGGCAGGGTGCGCGCTGCTTCGCGCGGTGCGGCACTGCCCAGGCGGCGACCCACTTCGCCGGGCAGGCCGAGGCGGGCGTTCATGTCAAAGATGCTGCGGTCGATCTCGCGCGCCCAGTTTCCTTCGTGGCCGAGTTCCAGGTGGGGGTTGAACAGGCGCCGCTCCGCGCCGCTCGGGTCGCGCGGATTGACCCACGCACCCGTGCTGCCCTGATCGCGCAGCTCGCGACGGAAAGCGTCGCTTTCGAAGAAGCCGACGTCGGAAACACCCGCCACGTTGCCGCCACGCACCCATTGCTCCGTCACCTCGGTGAGGTTCCTGGCGGCGCGCGTGGTGCCCGGGCGTGCGCCGGGCACCCGCACGGCGCCGATATTGGCGCGGCCGCTGGGCATCCGCGAGTAGGGATTCGGGCCGCTGTCGGGGTAGGCGAGGCGCAGGAAATTGTTGTCGGCCGCGGTGGCGCCGCTGCCCAGCGCATCGTCATAGAAGCGGGTGTCGTTCACCATCTGCATGAAGCGCGGATCACGGTGGATTTCCGGGGCCATCTGCGCGGGAATGGTGTGGTGCGCGGTCTTGGGTACGGTGCCGGGAACGCCGCCCACGTTGACGTCGGTGCCGGTGTGGATCTGCCGCAGCGCGCGCATTTCATCGTCAGTCCAGCGGCCGCGGATGAACGGGCTGTCATTGACCAGGCGGGCCAGCTCGGCGTCCGTCGCGTTGGGGTAGGTGGCGCGGATGTTCTGGATCTCGGCGAACTCGCGGCGGCGCATGTCGTACAGGACGTCGGAATCGACGCGATCGAAGCGGTAATTGCCGGGGCCGCCATCGATTGCAAAGTCGCCACGGTGGATCGGTGAGCCGTTCGGTGTGCGGGCGGCGGCGCCGCCGGGCAGGGTGACCGGTGTGGCGTGCTCGATGCCGAATTCGCGCTCCAGCGTGCCGCGCACGTTGGCAATGTTCGGGTCCGCCTGCAGCGTGGCAAGCCGGTTGCGCATGGCGGTGCCGCGTTCGAGGTAGTGCGCGCGCTCGATGGGGTCGCCGATCATCTCCGCGACCCGCCGGTTGCGCTCGTGGAAGCCGCGCACGCGGCGCCGGTAGAAGCCGGCCACCCGGCCACGGCCTGCGGCGAGACGGTCGAAGTGACCGGCCACGCGCCGCTCCAGGCTGCTGGAGGCGCGGTTGGCCCAGCGGATCGGTCCCGTGCCACGCAGCCTGACGAGCCCCGAGCGGATGCGGGTGGAGGCGGCGGTGCGCAGGGCGCGCATCCCAGCGCCGGTGCGTGCCACGCCGCGCAGTGCCGCGCTGCCGAGGCGGGTGGACGCCACGGCGCCATGCAGCGCACGCCCTGTTGCGCCGGCGACACGTCCGATGGGGGCTGCCACGCGTGCCAGCGCGGTGCCGGCCGCGCGCCCGGCGCGGGTCTGGCTGAGGGCGCGGGCTGCGCCCGGTGCCACTGCGGTGGCGACGGCGATGCCGCTCATCACGGTCTGCATGGCGTCGGAACGGACGAGGCCCAGCAGGCGACGTTTCTCTTCAGGGTCGGTGGCGTTCTTGAGGCGGTAGAGGTTGTAGCCGGTCAGGAAGGCATTGAGTGCCAGCCCCACGATGTCCAGCACCAGGGCCGCGATGTCACAGAAGCGCCCCACCGTGAGCAGGAAGGCGCCAACCGGTGGGATGAGCAGGCTGAGGATGGCGCCGCTGACGGTGGCCACCAGCCCGATCATGCCGACCACGCCGCCCAGCGAGACGACGACCTCGCGGATCTGCGCGACGGTCTGCAGCCAGGGCTCTTCGTTCTCGTAGCCGCGCGAGCCGTGGGTGAAGGCGTTGATCAGCGGCGAGACGCCGGTGATGTTGCCCAGGAAGCTGCCTTCCGGTTCCACCACCTGCTGCTGGCTGAAGCCGTTGGCGGCGTCCAGCAGTGGCTGCGTGGTATCGGTCAGGGTGCTCAGGCCGGCTGGGTCGACGTTGCCGTTCAGGTAGGCCGATACGTCGGCATCGACCAGGTTCTGGTACGCGTCGGCGGCCGATGCACCGCCACCCGCGCCACCGGGCGCGGCGGGCGGGGCTGCTGCACCGCGCGCAGGGCGACGGCCGCCGCCCGCACCACCGCCCTCTGCGGTGCCGCCGTCGCCACCCCCGCTGTCGCCCCCTTCACCACCAGCGTCGCCGGCACCTGCATCACCGGCACCCTCTCCGTCGCCACCGCCGTCCTGGCTGACGTCGTTCAGGGTCGACTCGGTGCCCGGCTGCAATTCGACTTCTTCACTGCGGCTGCCGCCTGGCGTGCTCTCCAGGCGGCTCTCCATCTCGTCTTCCGAGAAACCGAAGCTCTGCGGAGTGCGCGGGCCGGCGGCGCTCTCCTCGAACTGCGTCGGCACGGCCGCGCCCGTGGTGGCATTCGCCATCGCCGGGCCTTGCTGGATGGCATGGGCGGCTTCGTGCGCCATGAGCCCCATGTCGTCGCTCGATGCCGTGGGCCCCAGCCAGATGTCCTTGCCCTGCGTGAAGGCGCGTGCGCCGAGCCGGCCGGCGGTGTCGCGCGCCGCATCGCTGTCGTGCACCCGGATGTCGTCGAGCTGGCCGGCCTGATCGTCGTCCAGCACCTGTGCGAACCCGGTGCGCAGCGTGCTGTTCAGGCGCTGACCGCTGTCCGGCGGTGCCAGCTTGCGGGTGGCGGAATGTCGCGACGCAGGTGTTGCCGCGCGCGACGTGACTGTCGTTGTGGCGGGCTGAGTGGAGGTGCTGTTGAGCGTTTCCTCCGGGGTGGCTGCAGTGGCGGATTCTGCTTCAGGCGCCAGGGCGTCGACTTCGGGTTCAGCCTCGGTCTTCACCTCGGCTTCGGCTTCCGAATCGAGGTCTGCCGTCTCGGCTTCCGGCAGCGAGGCTGCGTCTGGCCTCGCGTCAGCGCCTGTTGTCTCCGGTGCTGCGCGGGTGGCCTCGACGACCTGCTCTGCAACTGCGTCGGCTTCCTGTTCGGCGTTCTCCCGCTCCTCTGGCGCCAGTGCCTCGCTGCCATGGCCCAGCGCCGTTGCCTGCATGAAGCGCGGCACGCCGCGTGCATTGGCGTGAGTTTCCTCTGCCAGCTCGGGCTGGAGGCGCGGCGCACCCGGCTTGCGCTGTGGGGTGCGGCGAGTTTCGAGAGGGGCGTGTCGGCGCTCGCTCATCGAGGTGTGCGCTCAGCGCGCAGGGTTCAGTTCTGCAGGAACCTGGCGCCCCAGCTTCAGGTACTCCGCGGCGACGCCACGCGCCAGCGCGGCATATCCGGGCGTCCGGTTCTGCTCCAGGGCAGCGGCATACAGCACGGCATTGCGGATGTGGCCGCCCGCCAGCTCGCATAGCACCGCCAGGCGGTTGAGTTCTTCCGTGCTGAGGCGATGCGTCGGCCCCAGGTGGGCCAGCCAGAGCGTGCGCCGCTCGTCGGCACGCGGTGCTGGAAATTCGATGATGGCATCTAGCCGGCGCGTGAAGGCGCTGTCGAAGCGCGCGCGACTGTTGCTTGTCAGGATGGCGATGCCTTCGAAGGACTCCACGCGTTGCAGCAGGTAGTTGGTCTGCGCATTGGCGAAGCGGTCGTTGGATTCCTTCACGTCGGTGCGCTTGCCGAACAGCGAGTCCGCTTCGTCGAACAGGAGGACGACTTCTGCATGTTCGGCGCGCGCAAAAAGCTGAGCGAGATTCTTCTCGGTCTCGCCGATGTACTTGCTCGTCATCGAGGCGAGGTCCACGCGATAAAGCGGCAGGCCGAGCTGGGTGGCCAGCCAGCCTACCGCCAGCGTCTTGCCGGTGCCGGACGGCCCAACCAGCAGGGCCTTGACGCCGCAGCGGTAGCGCGTGCGTGCCGCCGGCCCCAGATCGTCGGCCAGGCCGTCACGCACCAGGCAGCGCTGCTTGAGCGCCTGCAGTTCGGCCTGAAGCGTTGGTGGTACCACCAGTGCCTCGTCGGCGATGAACTCCGGCAGCAATTCCGCGAGCGTGCCTAGTTCCGCGGCAGCGGTGCTGCGCGCCGCGATGCTGATATGGCGACGCTCCAGACGCGGGCTGTTTTCCAGTTGCGCCTGGTGGCGCGCGGCACGCCCCAGCGTGTCGACGCACATCGCGCTGTGGCGGTGCGACTTGCCGAGCTGGGTGCTCAGCGCAGCGTCCTGGGTCTGCGCTTCCCACAGCGCCACGCGCTCGTTCACCTTGGGCAGCGGTACCCGCCAGTTGAGTACCGGCTCACCTTCACGTTCGAAACTGCCATCCAGGCCGGTGGCGATCAGCAAGGGGCCGCGATAGCCGGGCAGCTCGGGCAGGCGTCGCGCTTCACCCGGCGCCAGTTCGGTGCAGATCACCGGGATGGCGCCCCACAGCCACAACCAGGGGCCGAAGCCGCGCGGGACGTCTTGTTCGAGGAAGACCGCGCGCGCGCCGATCTGCGCTGCCACCAGTGCTGCCGCCATCTGCGCCTCGCGCGGATGTCCGCTGCGGATCGCCAGCACCCGGCCACCGGTGCGCAAGGCCTGGGCCTGGCGTATGGCTGCGTCGCGGATGGACTCCGGGAAGCCTGGCGAAGTGGGCGGGCCGAAACGGATGCCGGGCCATTGGCCGCCTGCGCCCTTCAGGGCCAGCACGAGCGGCGTGGGAACCTGCAGGCCGACTTCGGGCAGGGGACGGGTCTCGCCTTCGAGTTGCAGCAGGCCGCTGGCCCGTGCGCCGCCATCGAGCAGGGAGCCGAAGGCGTGGTCGATGCCTAGCGTGCCGGCAATGGTGGCGACCAGCCCCAGGGTAGGTCGGGCTCCACCGACGGGTGCCTGCAGCCAGGACAGCACGCGGCCGACCATGGTGTCCGTGTCGACCGCCACGGCGAGGGCGATGGCCATCACCTCGATGGGGTTCAGCGACAGCTCGCGCGTCAGTGCCTGCAGGCGTTCGTCACCGACCACCGGCCGGGTGTACCACTGCGCGAATGCACTCTGGATATCGGTGCCGCAGCTTTCGTGCTGCGCGCGCAACCACTGCGCCTCGGGCGCGTCCTGCTGATCGTCTCCACCCTGCAGCCGCCACAGTGCTGACAGCGCCAGCGTATGCATGCAGGGTGCGCGGAGGCTGATGGGATCTTGCGCGGTCACGCCTGGCTCCAGTCGGTGGTGTTGAAGTGGATGCCGACCACGCGGCCCAGCCAGGGCAGCCAGCCGGGGTCGATGTCCAGGCCGGCACGGCGCACGCGCAGGTCGCTGTCGGCCAGGCGGAAATGCATGTCGATGTGTGTGCGGGTCCAGCTCAGGCCGGCAGGCCGCAGGGCGAGCGAGGCGGGGCCGATGCCGGCCACCCGGCGGAGGTAGCGGCGGCAGGCGGCGAGCCACAGGCTTGCCGCCTGTTCGGCATCGAGTGCTGTCGCCGGCCAGGCCAGCGCAATGCGCGGGTCGCTCCAGCTACGGGGAGACGAATAGTTGCGTGGCGTGGAGGTCGCTGCGTGCAGAAGGCTGTCGAGCAGGGCATGCGCAGGATCGTCCTGTGTGAGCTGCAGACGGACGAGCAACTGGCGCAGGCAGCGTGCAGCGACCTGCTGATTGCCCTCACGATCGTTCTCGGCCTGCCAGTCGGCGTAACCCAGGCGGGCGAGTACCGGCAGCAGGAAGAGCAGGCCACCGGCGGTGCTGGGCAGGGTTTCGTCGAAAACCGCCTGTTGTCGCCGTGATGCAGCGGGGGCCGCCTGCAAGGGTCGAGGCGATGCCTGGTGAGCGACCGGTCTGCCATCCGCAGTCTCCTTCGTGGGTGCCAGCGTCTCGGTATCTGCGGTGTGCCGGATGGGCGCCGTCTCCGGTGGGCGGGTGACGCGCTTGCGCTTGTGTAGCGAAGTCGCCGTTGTGCCCGCTGTGTTCATGACGCGGTATGCAGTGCGAAGCGCTTCCGTCGCGGGCGGTTGCTCTGCAGTGTCTGGGATCTCCGTCGTCACGTGTCCGCCGGTTGCGGCAACCGCCGCAATGCGCCAGCCCGCGGTGAGCAGCATGGTGTGCAGCCATGCTGCGGCGCTGTGTCGGGGCAGTATCACGCTGGCATGGCCGCGCATCGTCGTGGGCGGCAAGAAGTGCAGCACGGGTTCCTGCGGTGCAGGCGTGGGCGACGAAGCGGATGAGGCTGGCGGTGCAGGCAGTCGCGCTTCGTCGAGGCCGGCTGCGCGCAGCAAGGCGCGTGCGTCGGCCGGGCTGATCAGTGCCAGCAGCAGGCGCGCATGGCCCGCGCCCAGCAGGCCTGCGATGGTCGCGGGCAGCATGGCGGGGGCCGCGTCGTCCGCCGCCATGCTGGCGAGCACGGCATGCAGTGCCGCGCTTGTGCTGCTGCTGCGCAAGCCGGGCAGTATCAGCGGCCAGAACCAGGCGCGGGTGTTCTGCCTCGCGGCCAGACGCAAGGCGAGTATCTGCAGCGCTTCCTGCCGATCACGGAACCACACGGCCTGCGCGGTGGGTGCTGCCGGCTCCCCGCCATGCAACCACTGCAGGCCCATGTTGCGCACCTGTTCCTCGATGCGCTGCGCCAGCGCCTGTGCGGACAGCTCACCGTCGAAGCGGCCCAGCGCCAGTTTGCGCACCAGTAACAGCCGCCCGCCTTCGTCCGGCAGGCTGGCACAACGCAGGGCGTCCTCCAGCTGCAGGGCAGCCTGGCGCACCGAGGCTTCATCGGGCGCGCGCAGGCGCAGGTGGCGGATGCTGCGGTCGGGGGCGCCCATGCCGTCGTGCCTATGCCTGCGTCAGCGCTTGAAGATGCTGCCGACGCGGGCCGGTGCCGCGCTGACCACTGCCGCGTTGTCGAAGTGCACCCGCACGTCGACGTCCAGGTCGATCTGCGTGCTGCTGGTGTGCACCACCTTGGCAGCTGCTTCGCCGGTGCCGACGTCCTCCACCACCGCGCGGGCCACCAGCGTGTTGGCGCGGTAGATCATGGCCTGCATGCCGACACGCAGCTTCGCGGGCTCCAGTGCCACCAGCGGGATGCGGATGCCGGGGCGCACGGCGGTGATCGGGCGCGGCAGGCGGCCGGCGACGATGCGGCCCACCGGTGCGTGGCTGGCCAGCAGCAGGCACATGCGGATCACGTCGTTGATCAGCGCTTCGCCCTGCGCCTGCTTCGGTTCTAGCTGGCTGAACAGCCAGTCGACGTAGGCCTGCATCTGGCGGCGGTCGATGGAGTCGATCTCGCTCCAGCGCGGCAGGCTGGCGAGGTTGCGCAGGTTGGGGGCGTCGTCGAACTGGCTGAACATCTCGGCCCAGTCGAGGCGGATCGCTGCGGATACGCCGCAGAACTCCGCGTGCAGGCAGCTGCACACCGCACCGATGCGGTTGAATTCGTCGGCCGCGGCGCGCGCCACCGCGCCCTTGCCGTGCTCGCCGTCGATGATGTCGCCCAACGACACGATGTCCTGCACCTGATGGCGCAGGTTCTGCCAGGTGGCGCTGGCCAGCGTGGCGAGGTTGACGCGGCTTACGGCCTCCACGCGTTGGGCGATCATCGTGGTCTGGCGCGTCATCACCTGGGTGACGGCGTTGCCGAGCCTGCCGGCCACAGGGATGGCCGTCGGCGCACGCACGGCGAGTTGCGGCAGGCGTAGTTGCGCGCTCTGCACGGCGCGCAACAGCAGTTCGGGACGGTCCAGCTTGTCGAGCAGCTTGGGCACCTGCATGAACCAGGAGGCGGGCGCTTCGCGCACCACGCGCAGCATGTCTTCCAGTTCGTCCGGTACATCGTCGTGGTCGCGCAGGCAGGCCGGCACCGGCGCTTCGGCGAGCGCCGGGTCGACGACGCGGCGCGGTGCGGCCAGCACGTTGCTGGTGGCGCGCGGCCGCACGTAGGCAAGGAACTTCACTTCGTCGGCGAGCACCTTCTTGCGACGTGTGTTCACCGCGTCGATGCGGGCTTGTTCCTCGACGGTGAGGGCGCGTGCCACGCCGACGTCATGTCGCGCCTCGGCCAGCACTTCCTCGATCTGACGCAGGCGCTGGCTGACGGTGGAGACATCGGCCTGCAGATCATCGATGGCCCGATCGCAGCGGGTCAGTGCATCGCGATAGATGCTGAGTCGGCCTTCGAGCTGGCGCAGTGTCGCCACGGTGTTGTCGGAGAGATCGGCGGTCTGCGTGAACAGCGCGGCTTCGTCGGGGTCGACGATCTGCCCCTGCGCATTCTTTACCGGAGGCGGGCTCAGCAGCTTGCCGAGCAGCGTAGCGTTGCCGACGAAATCGGTGAGCTTGCGCCGCTTGCCGGTGGCGGCAGGCAGGGGCGCCAGCGCGTCCAGGAAGGGGTCTCCCTCCAGGCCGAAGATGTCGAAGTCCTGCAGCAGGGCCGGCACGTCGCCACTGTCTTCCTTCATGAATGCGGCGAGCAGATCGAGCAACGAGGACACCGTGCGATGCCGGTTGGACAGCGCGTAGTCGCGCGCCTCGGTGGACGGCGGCTGGCGCAGGCGGTCGGCAATGGCGGTGGTGCGCACTTCCGACAGGCCGATCACCGGTCGCGCGTACACGATGTTGAGCGGTGCCTTGGGGGCCTGGATCAGCCTGGCCTGCGCGGCGACCTGCACGTACTGCACATTGCTCACGCCGACGCTCGCAACGGCCTTCGCCATCGAGACGGCTCGCGGCGCTGCCGCGGGTACCGCAGGCGTGGAGCGGGCGGTCGACACTTTCTTGACGGTGCCGAGGTACTCCTTGATCTGCGCCTGCACATTCAGCGCACTGTCGGACTTGGCGATGGCGGCCAGCGTGGGCGATACGGCGAGACGGCTGGCGTCGCTGGTGCTCATCATCATGTTGCGGATGCGCGCCATGTCCACCTGCATGTGGGCGAAGCCGAAGTCGGTGATGTCGTCGGCGCGGTCGATGCGCATGCGCAGGTAGTCGGCGAAGCCCATCAGGCCGCGCAACGGCAACTGCGATCGCTCGTGCTGCGACAGGCGGGCGATCAGCGGGTCGGTGACCAGATCCCCCATGACCTTCACCGTTCCGATGCGTCCGGAGGTTGTCGGTGACAGCACCTCAAGCGAGGTCTGCAGGGCCGGCGTGGCGTTGAGGTAAGGCGTGAAGGGTGGAAGCGGTGTGCCTTCCTTCACCTCCAGCGGCCAGGCCGGCATGTCGGCCGCGCCGGCAGCGGCCGGATTCACGGCCATGTCGCTGAACGCCACCTCGCCACCGAAGGCCATGAAGATGCCGCCCCACAGGCGCAGCTTGGAGGCACCTTCTGCCGTCTGGCTACCGTCGGGTTGGGGCATCTGCAGGCGGGTCCATACGCCCGTGCGTGGCAGTGCGCCGGCGCGGACAGTCTGGGAGAACATGCCATCTCCCAGTGGCAGCACCTTGTTGAGCTCGGCCAGGCGGTTCTCGCCCCAGAAGGCCAGGCGATACGCCGTACCGCGGGCGTTGTTGCTCGCATCCTGGCCGAAGCAGGCCACGTAGGCCCAGATCGAACGCGGCGGATTGAGTTCGTCGAGATAGACCCAGATGTCCAGCGTCTCGCTGCCCTTGATGCTGGTGAACACGGGGCCGGTGGTGACGGGGCCGGAGTTCATGCCCGACTGCACCATGATCAGGTGGCCACGCCAGCCCTGCGTGAGCGGGTGATAGATGCTGAAGCCGCTCTTCGGAATCGCCAGCTCGGCTTCCGCGTTCTGCTGGCTCTGGCCGGGCAGGCCACCGACGGCGACTTCCACTTCCGGCAGGCTGGTCGTGACGCCGTCGTCGCGTTCGAACGGCGCCCATAGGTCGTTGTGCGTCAGCAGGTCCCAGGGCTCGTCACCCTGCAGCTTGGCGTCTGGTGGAACGAAGTTGGAGAACCAGTTGCGCTGTACGTCCTTGGTGAAGCCACCGCACTGGCCGAAGGCGGCACGGCCGTCGTACAGGCAGAAAGCCATGCCGTCGATCTCCTGACCTGTCATGCCCAGCTTGGCGGCCGGCACCTTGATCATCGTCCAGGCGCCTGCCTTGGGTAGCTTCTCGTCGAGCGGGAAGCGGGAAGCGCTGCCGTCCTCGCCGAGTTCGATCAGGTTCTCGCCGAGGTAGACGCGGTGCTCCCAGCCTTTCTTCGTATGCCACTGGAACATCAGCGTGCGCGGCGGATTCTCGGGATCGAGATACACCCACGCGAAGAAGGACTCCTTCTCGCCCAGCGTGAAGGTGGTGCTGGTGCTGTCGAAGAAGTGCTGGTGGAAGCCGGCCTTGAGGCTGCTGCGATGACCGCCACCATCGGGTGGCGCGCCCCATGGGGAGAGCGTCTCGGTTTCGACGGCGAGCGGGTCGTCGTTGAACGGCGTGATCGGATGTTGCTGACCGTCCAGCGCATGGGCGAGCAGGGCCGCCTTGCTGCGCAGTCCCTGGCGTGCGCCCAGTGCGCGGGCACGGTCCAGCAGGAAGCGCTGCACAGTGGCGTCGAACTCGGGGTCGATCACGTCGTGCTGCAACAGGCGCGGCTCCCACGAGGCCTGGCTCACCGGCACCAGCAGGCGCAGCCGTTCCGGCACACCGATGTCGATGGGGGCCAGGGCCGCGGCCTCGCGGATGGTCAGGTCGAGCTGTTCCATCGGCACCGGCACCGCGTCCAGCGTGAACAGCGGCGGGAAGAAATCGCTGCGGATGAAATCGGCGGGGAGGTCGGCCAGGCGCAGCGCGCTGGTGGGCAACAGGCCGCAAGGCGGCAGGTGCAGGAAGGGGTCGGCCAGCGTTTCGGCAGGCGGCAGGTTGCCGGCGTCATCCTGCTGCTCGGCGATCTGTTCCGCGAACTGTTCGATGCGCGCCTGCCACAACGCGGGCAGGCGGCTGTTGGCGGCCAGTGCGCTCACCTTGCCGTCGGCGAGCTGCAGACGTGCCTCGCGGGCACGACCGCCCTGACGCACGACGGCGGCACGGTCCACGTAGCTCACTTGCAGCATGTCGGTGAGGCCGATGAAGGCGATCGGCACGCCGTACTGCTCCCAGGGCAGGCACTGGCCGTGCAGCAGGCGCGACTCGGCGGTGAATATCTTGTGGGCGAAGGCATTGCGCCGGCGCAGCAGGGTATGCGGTAGCGCCGACCATTCCTCCGGCCAGGGGTAGAACAGCAGGCGCGCACCGTCGCGGATGCGCCAGTCCTCGAAGGAAGACAGGTTGTCCTCGTCGCCGCAGGGGCAGCGGTCGCAGGGGTCGGTCGGGTCGAAGTCGGAGGTATCCACCGTCACCGGTTGCAGCAGCAGCACACCGGCCACCGGCAGGTTCGCGCTGTTCCACAGGTCCAGCAACTGGCCGCGGATCACGCGTGAATGCAGGGTCTTGAACTCCGGATCCTTCGAGCCTTCGTCGTCCTTGTTGCCGCCACCGCCCGCCGCCAGCGAGGCCGGGGGCGACGGAATCACTACGATGGGCGGCGTGGTGTTGTTTTCGTTGTAGGGGCTGTCCCCTTCGCCGTCGCCATCCTCGCCTTCCGCCGGAGCGGTCCAGGCGGCCGGTGCGACGATGGGCAGGTCTTCCAGCAGGAACTCGATGCCACGCGGCAGGAACACGTCCTCACCGCTGACCGCCAGCCCCTGGCCCGGCTGCACGAAGACGCGGATCGAGGGTCGGTCCGAACCATTGGGTTCGACGATGTGCGACACCTCCAGCCCGTTCACCACGCCCGGCGTGAAGGCCTGGCCGCGATGCGCGATGCGTCCGGCCTGCCAGCGCTGGCGGTTCTCCAGCGTGGGGGCCGTCAGGGCACGGCCGGCGAACAGGTTGGGACGGCGCAGCCAGTCGGTGGCCGCGGTGGTGGCATCTTCCGGCGACAGCGCGACGACGCGCTCGCCCGGCAGTGCTTGCTTGATCTCGTTGATGCTCACGTCATCGCTCCGGTTCGGTCTCGTGGCATCGGCGACCCCAGGTCGCCGATGCGCTCGGGTTCATCACTTCTTCTTGGTGGCGGTCGTGGTCTTCTTGGTCGCTGCTGGCTTGGCTTTGGCAGGCGCCTTGGCGGGGGCCTTTGCCGTGGTCTTCGGGGCAGCCGTGCGGGGCGCCGCCTTCGGCGTGGCCCTGGGTGTGGTGATCACGGGCTTCACCACCACGCCATCCAGCTTCGTGCGCAAGGCCGGATTGGTGATCACCGGCGATGCGATGACTTTCGTGGGCGTGTCCGCGACCGGCGTGCCGATGCGGGTGTCCGTCACCACCGGTTTCACGTCATTGACCACGGGTTTCGTGTCGACGGGTTTGGTGTCGATCACTACACCGGGCTTGAGCTTGATCTTCTCGATCGCGATCTCGCGGATCTCTTCCTTCGTCGCGACGCTGGCGGCGGCATCCGTCTTCTTCCAGTCGTCGTTTTTCGCGATCTCCTGCAGGCTCTCGTTGGCTACCTTGTCGCTGCCGACAGCCTGTTCCACTTTCTGCAGGCCGTCGCCGGTGCCGGGGGTGTTGAGGTCCGAGGCCACCTGCAGCGCGCTGGCTTCGTCCAGCTTGCCGGTTTCGGCGTTCGCCTTCACCGCTGTGTTCAGCGAGCCGATGGCGGCGGCAGTGAGCGCCGGCGACTCGGCGAACTTGTTGGAGGCGAGCATGTTGGTGATGGTCGCCGCGGCAGCCGGCGTGGTGTTCTTCAGCATCGCGTCGAAGTTGCGCTCCAGACCGAGGCTGGTCAGGCGCGAGCGCAGTGCGTCTTCGGTAGCGCGCTCGTCGATGCCGGTGACCTGCTTCCAGGCGCCGGTGTAGTCGTCGCGGTAGGCCACGTGGCGGCGGCGCACGAACCACAGCGAGGTGAGGCCGGCCAGGCGCTGCCACTCGGCGTCCACCGGGTTGCTGGTGTCCAGCGTGCCCAGAGCCGGGCGCGGCACGCGCAGGCGCTGCAGCACTTCCAGCGGCTTGCGCTGCGCCAGAAGGTTGGGGGCGGCGGGTTTGATGGTGCGCACCACTACCGACTTCAGCTTCTGCTCCACCGCACGCCACTGGTGGCGCGGCACCGGTGCGAGGATCATCACCGCGGTGGAGTCCAGCGTTTCCACCGGCACGGTGAGGTCGATGGGCTGCAGGGCCAGCGCCTCCTCGATCAGGGCCGGCAGTTCGTCCTCCGGCACGATGGTGAAGTCGACGTCGATCTCGGCCGGGAAGAAGTTCTGCGTGAAGTCGGCGACGTTGATGACGCCCTTCGGCAGCGGGCCGGCACTCGGCAGCGCGGGGAAGTGCGCGCCAGCCGGGAAGGAGCGGCCGTTGCTCTTCGATACGACGTAACGCAGGTGCTCCTGGTACTGCATCAGGTGGGCGAGGCGCAGCGCACGCGGCGCGAAACCCAGGCCCGGCAGGTCGCCGCGGTCGGCGCCCAGTTCGCGGCGCACCATCGCTTCGTCGATCCACACGATGGTGTTGTTCTGCAGCGCCAGCATCGCCAGCGGCAGTACGTTGGCCGACAGGCCTTCGTCCTTGCCGGACACGAAGACGTTGCGCGCGACGCGACCACGGCGCGCATCCAGCGCGTCGGCGGCGCCGTCGTCCTGCCAGGGCACCAGCACGATGGCAGTGGCCTCGATGACATCGCCATCCTCCACCGTGCGCTGGCCGGTGATGGAGGTCGGGTAGGCGCCGATGGGGTTGGCGGTGAATTCCACCGGGCGCAGTGCCAGCACGAACAGGCCGGTGCGGCTGCGCAGCGGCGGCGCGGGCTGGCGCGACAGACCGAAACGTGCCGACAGTTGCTCGGCCACCGGGATGTTGGCCAGCTGCACGTCCAGCGGACGCGGCAGCAACACCAGCTCGCCAGCGGGCGTCACGCCGTGGCCGGCGGTGAGCTTCAGGGTCTGCGCATTGCCGCCTTCGTCCACGAAGAGGCCCGCGGCGACGCCACTGCCCGCGGCGCGGCCGAGATCGGCTTCGCGGGTCAGGAAGTACTGCTGGTCGCGGATCAGGTCGCGCGCGGCCAGGAAGCGGCCGTCGAAGTAGCGGGGCCGCTCGCGGCGCGCATCCTCGATCAGTACGCCGGCGCGGCGCAGGTCGGCGACGTTCCTGCTGTCAATCGGTTCGCGGGCGGTGCCATTGGTGAGGATCATGATGCGCTCCGTAGCGGGAGGGATTGTTGGGTTGCGGTGTTGCGGGTCATGGCAGCTCAGTAGCCGGCGAGGCGGGACAGCAGCGCGACGCCGGGCAGCAGGCGGCGGGTGTAGTTGTCCACCAGCACGTCGTCGCCATCGCGTTCGGCGGGGTCGCCGTCGCCACCGGACACGGGAATCAGCACACGGGCGATGAACACCGAGGTGGTGTCGATGGCGACGTCGGTGGGGTGCTCGCTGAGGCCGGGCAGGTTGCCGCTGCCATCGCTTTCGTCGGTGGCGGGGTAACCATCGAACACCGCGTCCTGCAGGGCGGCACGGCGTGTGTCGGCATCGGCGCTGCCGATGTCGGCGCCACCGGCCGGCAGCGGCAGGCCGGGCGTGCCGGCGTCGAGTCCCCGGCGCGGCACCATGGTCAGCTCGTAGCCGTCACGCACGCGTGAGGTGGACACCGCGTTCAGCGCGTCGAAGGGGCCGCTGGCGAAGGCCGGGGTCAGGCCGCGCGGGCAGGCGGTGAAGCGCAGGTAGATGTCGGCGGCCACCGCACGCGCGGGCAGCGTGACGCCTTGCTGCACGCGTGCCGACAGCAGGTTGGTGAAGCCGGTGTAGGCCGCCAGCCGCAGGCTGTCTTCGTCGGTGGCGTCCCACCAGCGCGGCAGGCGCAGGCAGGCGGGGCGCTGCAGTTCGATGAGGCGGCCAAGGCGGTCGACGGCGAGGCCGGGCTCGACGCGGATTTCTTCCGGCACGGCCGGCGTGTCGGTCTCCTCGTCGGCTTCCACGGCGGCCTGGTAGCTCACCCGCAGGCCGGCCAGGGTGCCGCCACCGGCCAGCAGCATCAGCGCGCGCGCAAGGCGGCCGCGGTGGTAGGTCTGCTCGTCGAGGAAGTCCTGCGCGTCCAGCAGCATGCCGGTGGCGTAGGCCGGGCGATCGGCCGGCGGTTGTGCGTACAGCGGATCGGCCTTCGGGGAGCGGAGGACGCTGGAGGTGCTCATGCCGTTACTCCTTTTTCTTGCGGGATTTGCGCGGGCGCGGTGCGCTGTCGGCGCTCGCGGTGGCATCGGGTGAGGATGGGCGGGTAGTGGCGGAGCCTCGGGTGGCACCCCTGGCGGCAGGCGCCTTGCGTGGAGCAGGTTCTGGCGTAGATGCGGGCAGTGCGGGCGGGCCGTCGCGGGTGTCCACCGGTGGGGCAGCCTCGCCGCGCAGGCGCGGGTCCAGCGAGCCGGGGCCCAGCACGTAGTCGCCCATGCCGATGGCGCTGACCTGCACGCGCGCCGGGCGGCGCTTCAGCGGACGAGCGAGGTAGCTATCGACGCCGACCAGGCTGGCGATGCCGACGAGGAAGGGCCAGGTGGCGGCTACCACGCGGGTGTCGACGTGGGCAGGCGTGGCCAGCTCCACGATGCGGCGGATCAGGCCGAAGTCCATCGCCTCCACCTCGCGATGCACCAGCACTGTGGCGCGGTGGGCGAGGCGGCCGTAGAAGGCGGCGATGTTGCGGTCCTCGGCGGCGCTGGTGGCTTCCTCGCGGTACAGCGCCATCAGCTCGGCGCGTTCCGCGTCACCCAGCACCAGCGTGTCGCCCACCACCGAGTTGCCGCTCTGCTGCAGACCGGGCAGCAGCGGATCTTCCTCGTCAGCGAGGTCGACACCGAGCAGCGTCGCGAGAATGCGGCGCAGGCGGAAGTCTTCCAGCAGGATGATCTCGCCACCCGCGACCGCACCGCCGGTGGCGATGTCCAGTGCCAGCGCAAGGCCGCGCCGGGTGCCGTGCCAGCGCGCGAGTTGCGGCGCGGCTTCCAGCCAGGCGCGTCTATGCTTCGCGGGCAGGGCCGGGTCGAAGGCGATGCCGACCCAGGCGGCCAGCCAGTCGAGGTTTTCCTCGGGGATGGCGGTCGGGTCGGTGAGCAGGTGGGCGGCGGCGATGCGGTCTTCGATCTGCGTCAGCACGCCTTCGAAGTTGCCCAGCATGCGGCCAAGGAAATCCGCGCGCGAGCTCTGCGGGCGATACACACCGACAGCGTGGCTCTCGCGGCGCAGGCGCCAGCAGCGGCTGCTGGTGCCGTCGAACAGCAGCCAGCTGCTGCCGGCTTTTTCGACGACCACGCGTGCACCTGCACCGGGCAGGATGTCGTCTTCCGCCAGGCGCTCCAGCAGCAGGGCATCCGGAATACCGCCGGCATCCAGCGGCACGGCGTGCGACTCGTCGATGCGTACCAGCAGTTCACCGGGCTGGCGCGCCGCATCGCCGAACAGCGTCTCGCGGTAGACGCGTGGCAGGTACTGCTCGGCATAGGAGAAGCGGCTGCCGTAGGCGCGCAGCGCCACCACTTCCGGGCCGCTGCGGCCATCACCCTGCAGCGCGAGTTGCACCCACAGGTAGCGGCCGGACAGGCTGCGTACGCGTTGTCGTGCGTTCTGCACCAGCACCGAGAACAGCCCGCGTGTGCCGGGCTCCGGCTGCCAGCGGGCGAGGCCGGGATGGCCGGGTAGTTCGGACGGCAGCGGCTCCCACACCGCGCGCGGCAGTTGCGGGTAGCGCGCCAGCTCGCCCAGTCCGCCGAGGTCGCGGCCGAACAGGTGCGGATGCCAGGCTTCCAGGTCGTCGGTCGCGGGCGGTTGCGCGTCGTTGGTGGCGGCCAGCCACAGCACGAAGGCGCCGTGCGCGGGAATCATCGCCTCGGCATACACGCGGTGCCAGACGGTGGCGGGCGTGCCGCTGTCGATCAGGTGGGCGCGCAGCACCTCATTTTCCTCACCCGCGTCGCCGCTGCCGTCGATGCGGTAGTTGGCGGCGCTGCCGGTGCGTGCGAGGTTGGGCAGGGACAGCGGCAGCAGTGGTTCGGCCGCGTCATGGCGCACCGGGTAGTGCGGCTGCGGATGCACGCCCTCGATGTGGTGCGCGAAGCCGGCCTCCATGGCGTCACCGGCCAGCGGGAAGATGTCGCCCAGCGGCAGCCGTGCCGCGCTGCCGAGTGCGGCGTCCAGCGAGAAGGCGGGCGCGTCCGGGCGGCCGGGCATGCGCACGACGATGCGTGTGGCATCCAGCCAGGCCAGCGCGTAGGCATGCGTCGCGCCCTGCAGGGTGATGGGTGCCTGCCAGGCGTCGGCGACGCGTCGCCACAGGCGGGTCGGCGCCTCGGGATCGGTACTCCAGGACAGCAGGGCCACGCCGCCATCAGCGTGTGCGGCCAGTGCCTGCACGCGCTCGCCAGCCGGCCACGGGGGCGTGGTCATCAGGCGCAGTGCCGGCGCGTGGCAGTTCTCCGGATCGGGACGAAACACCGTGCCGGCGTAGTCCTCACTCTGCGGCGTCTGCGCAGGCAGCGGGTAGCCGGCAAGGCGGGCGAGGCGGCCGCTGTCGCGTTCCAGCACCCATGCGCCACCACTCGCATCGCAGGCCAGGCGCCAGGGCGTGAAACCGGCGAGGCGCACCGTCACGTCGGCCCAGCGTTCGCGCAGGTCGTGCACCAGCACCCCGTCGGGTAGCGCCACGTAGAGCACGCCGTCGCCACCGATGGCGAGGTCGTTCGGTTGTGCAGCCAGGGTGAGCGCCAGCGCGGCCTGCGGCAGGTGGCTGCGCACCACGAGGGTGTGGGTGGTTTCCTCCGGTGTCTCGCCGACGACGGGCCACCAGGTGACCACCACGTTCGATTCGTCCACCGCGCGCGGCACTTCGTTTAGGGCCGCGAGGGCATCGGTCTCGCTCGCCGCGAGGTCGGCAGGCGGCGGTAGCGTGCGTTCCGACGCGAGACTCAGCGCGCGGCAGCCGGCGTCCCAGTGCACGTGGCTGCGCTGCGGCCAGTGGGCCGCATCCGCGAGCAACCAGAAGCGCTGGCCGTTGGCATCCATCAGCAGAACTCCGGCACGACCGGCACCGCTACGGCGTTGCCCTGCGCGAAGGGGTTGGGTACGGCGCGCAGGTCGGTGGGGGCGCCGCCGCCGCTGGATTCGACAGCGACGACCGACAGCAGCTCGGGCAGCTGCCAGGCGGCGAGCGAGAGCGTCTGCGTGGCATCCACGCTGGCGCGCGGCAGGATGGCCCAGTCGTCACCGTTGCGGCGGAACAGGTTGAGGCCACCGACCTCCAGCACGCCGGCCACGCGCGAGACTTCCACTTCCAGCTCGCGCTCGCGCACTGCACGGCCCAGCGGCCAGCCCTTCGCTTCGGCACCGCCGGGTGCCAGCGGCCACAGCAGGCGGCGGATGGCTTCGCGCACTTCGTACAGCACCTTGTCGCGCGCATGGCCTTCGCGGATACGCACCGCGACCGATACACCCAGCGCGACGTACTCGGTGCCGATGACATACAACTCGGTCGACAGCGGCACGCGGGCCGACAGGTAGGCGTGCACGCGTTCGATGAAAGGACGGTCCGGACGCGGATTCGGCGCGGGGCCAAACGGTGCGGTGGGCAGGGCCAGCACGCTGACCACACCGGGCACGTCGAAGCGGCGGTCGCGCGGCTTGAAGCGCGGCAGCACTTCCACGCGGCCGACATCCACGGCAGGCACCTGTTGCGTGAGCACTTTGTAGTCTTCGGCGGTCACGGCGCGTTCGCGATGCCGCAGCATCGCGGGGATGCGCTTCTCGGCCACCGGCAGGGTTTCGGCATCCTCGCCGCCATCCATCGCAAGGGGCTGGTTGACCTTCATGGCGGGTGCGGGGCGGCCGTCGATGCGGGTGGCGGAAACTTCCGCCAGGCTGCCTGCCGCGAGGTTGCCATTGCGGCCACCACCGAAGCGGCCGCTGGCCAGGCGGATGCGCATCTGGCGGTCCGGTACGCGACCCCGCACGCCGTCGCCGAAGCGCAGCGTGCCGGCCTCGGCATCCAGTTCGAACACGCCGGCATCGCGCGCCACGTTGGGATCGTCGTCGATGGCGGCGAGATCATCCACGCGGTGCCAGCGCTGGTAGCCGCGGCCGGTCTCTTCCACTTCGATGACCAGCGATTCGCGATCCACGCTGCGCGCCGGCAGGGAGAACACCTGGTCGGCCGCACCGGTGGATACGCCCAGTACCTGCCCGCTCAGGCTGACGCGCTGGTCGGCTTCCACCGCGTTGAGGCCCAGCCAGGACAGCGACAGGCTGGACACCTGGGCACCGGGGCGCGGGCGTACACGCAGCCAGCCGATGAGGCGGGCGGCACGCGCGCTGTCGTCCAGACGTGGCGGAGTATCGCCCACGCCGGCACGCGGGTTGTCGCCGACGTTGTTGGGCGGCACCCACAGGAAGGAGTCGGCCGGCATCGGCAGGCGCAGCGTGCCGGGCTGGGTGAGGCCGCGGGTGCTGTCGCTGCCGGGCAGCGGTTCCAGCGTGAGGTAGTCGGTGTCCAGCGCGCCACGGCCTTTCGTCGCGATCTCCCACATCACCGGCACCGGCGTAGCGATGTCCACTTCCTCGAACAGCGCGGGCATCTTCAGCGCCGGCACCAGGCCGACCGACAGCAGCGACGGTGCGCCCGTACCGCCACCGCCGAGTGCCTTGCGGGCGGCGTCGTTCACGGTGGGCTGTGCCGCTTCGTCGGGAGCCTGCGGGGCGAGCAGGGCGATCCACAACACGCGGTCGATGCTGCGTGCGAACACATCGGTGCCTGCCGGCTCGGCGCGACCCTCGGCGAACACCGGCGTGGTTTCGTAGCCGCGCACCGCGCCGTTGAGGCGATGCACGCGCGACAGGCCGGAGATGACGCCGGCCATGCGGCTGGCCTCGGCATCGGTGAGGCGGCGCTTGATGTAGGCCTCGCCGGTCACCGGCAGTACGGTGGTTTCGGTGAGCGTCTCGAAAGGCACCGCGCCCTTGATGCGCGCACCGGGGGCGATGCTGTGCGCGCCCAGCTCGGTGGGTTGCGCGAAGGACAGGCTCACCACGCCGCGCGCCGGTTGGGCGGGGCGCAGGCCCATGCCCAGCAGCTTGAGGAACACCAGGCGCTGGCGCTCGGGAATCAGGTTGGCGCGGTACAGGATGGTGTCGCCCAGCCAGGCGAACAGTTCGATCAGCGAGCGGCCGGGGTCGCCCAGGCGTGGGTTGGTCCACTCCGGCGTGTGCGCCGGAATGCGGGCGATCAGGTCCTCGACCAGGTCGTCGAAGCGGCGATCGTCAAGACTCGGTGGCAGGATGGGCATGACGCTCAGGCCTCAAGTTGAACAGTGACATTCATGTTGGCGGGCGCGCCGTTCTGCGCCAGGCGGTAGCCGATCTCGACGCGCAGGTGGCTGGGCTGGCCGGGGACTTCCCACACCTCGACGGCGTCCAGCAGGATGCGGCGCTCCCAGCGCGACAGCGCGTCCTGCACCAGGTCGCGGATCTGCCGACGCGTCGCCAGCGTGTTGGGCGCGTGCAGCAGGCGGTCCAGCCCGCCGCCGAAGTTCGGGCGCATCAGTTGCTCGCCGGGGCGCGTGCTCAGGATGATGCGGATGGCATCGCGCACGCTCTGTTCCAGCGACGGCCACTCCATGCGGCCGTGTTCGTCGGGAAGAGGCAGCCAGGGCCAGCCGAGCAGGGGGCGGAAGGTATCGGCCATGGTCAGTCCTTCTTGGGGAAGGGGATGCAGATCTTGATGAAGAAGAGCCAGCGGAAGATCAGGTCGAACAGGCCCAGGAAGATGTTCAGCACGATGAAGGCGCACAGCGTGATGATCGGCAGGCTGAAGCTGCAGATCCACGTGAGGCCCCACTCGCTGCCCGGCGTGCCCTTGCCTTCCAGCATGTCCTTCGGGCTGCCGGCCAGCAGGCCCTGCAGCGACGGCGGCACTACGAAGGACACGTTGGGCTTCAGTCCCTTGATGTCCTTCAGGTCGGGCAGGGTCACCTGCGTGGGCGGTGCGCCCGCGCCTTCGAACCACGGCGCGATGACGAAGGGTTCGCTGTAGTCGCTCCAGTGAACTTTCGCCGGGCAGCCGCAGGCGGGCTTCTCACGCACGAAGGCGCGGATCGCGTACTGCGCGTCCGGTTCGTCGTAGCGGCCGGGTGCGCCCTTCACGTCGGCGAAGCGGCGGTTCATCGCGGTGGAGAGTTTCTGCGCCAGGCGGGTGCGCAGCGCGCTGTCCAGCGAGGGCCAGTTCTCCGGCATCTCGGGACGCGTCGCGTTGTTGTCGCGTTCCAGCAGCACCTTGACCGCGCGTTTGCAGAAGGTCTCGGCATCCACATACTCGCGCGGCTTCATCGGCGAGCCCGGTGTGCCGGGACTCACCGGGCGCAGCTTCAGCGGCAGGCGGATCTCGCGCAGCACCGCGCGCAACTGGCCGGACTCCGGCACCGTTTCGTCGAAGGCGTTGAACTCCAGTGCGAGCTGGCGCAGCAGCGCGATGAGTCGTTGCAGCTTGCGACCGTTGCCGCTTGGCTCATTGCGATGGATGCCGGGGCTGACCTCGTTGCGCTCCACCAGCACAGTCCAGTGCGCGGGACTCATGCCAAGAGGCATTTCGTTGCCGGTGGACTCGACCGCGTCGAACCAGCCCGGGTGCATGGTTTCGCCATCCAGCGGGAAGTCCATGGACTCGCCACGCAGGCCTTCGACCAGGTGATTGCGGAACTCCGTATCCTGCGGGCCGAAGGGCTTGGCGTTCTCACCCAGCAGTTGCTGCAAGCTCACCGGCCCCTCGGCGATCTCGCTGCTGGTGGTCGGCAACATGCCGTAGAACAGCGTCTTGCCGGCCTCTTTGCAGACATCCGGTGGCGCCATGAACATCGGCACGATGTGTTCTTCCAGCAGGGTGCTCTCGGCACCGGCATCCAGCGTGCGCAGGGCGCGGTCGATGTCGGCGACGCCGGTGCTCTGGCGCGCGAGGCGGAAGCCGGACTGCGGATCGGCTCCGTCGGTGCCGAGACGTTCCACGCGCATCCAGCCGCGCACGCGACCACGCATGCGCATCCAGCCTTCGTAGAAGCGGTTGTTGCCCGTACCGCGCAGGCGGCGGATGACGAAACCGGCGGACTCCACGCGCTTCGGGTCCAGTCGCGGCGCACCGGGTTGGTCGCAGAATGCTTCGAGCAATGCGATGTGGAACTGGCGCTGCACCGGTTGGAACAGTTTGAGCGCACCGCTCTTGTGTTTCATCGCCGCACGCGAGCCGACCAGTGCGCGACGACTGGCATCGGTGCGCAGGCCTTCCAGCACCGCCTCCAGGAAATCCTCGTCACTGCGCTGCAGGATGGCCGGCGCGCTGCGGTGGCGTGACGGCAGCGCGTTGTTCGCGAGCTCGGCGGGCGGGGCGAGGACGATGTCGTGGCTCATCGCGCGCTCCCTTCGGGAGGTGAAACGTGAAAGGTGAAAGGTGAAACGTGGCGGCGCGTGCGCGTTGCGCACAGCTGCTTGGTTTCGTGGAGCAGGCGGAGCGGGCTCACCATATGTTCCCCGCGCCCGGTGTGTAGCTGGTGCTGATAACGGAGTTGGTCTGCAGCACGTCGCACTTGATCATTCCGGAGAACTTGGACAAGGCCGCGTCCACCTTCACCATGCCGGCCGTCACTTCCACTTGCGAGGCCTGCACCTTGACCTTCGCCGAGGCCTGCACGGTGATGCCGGCCGTTTCCAGCTTCACGCTGTTGCCGTTGCTGTCCTCGATGGTGATCTCGCCGGGCCCGTCCTTCAGTGTCACCGTCTGGCCGCCGGGCGTTTCCAGGGTCAGCGTCTCCTGGCCCTGTTGTTCGTCCATGGTGATGACGATGCCGTTCTTCGACTTGATGCGCTTGTAGCGGTTGTCGCCGCCACTCTGGATGTCGGCCGGCGCGGCCGATGCGCCGTTCCACAGCCCGCCGACGATCAGCGGGTGGCGCATGTCGCCCTGCACGAAGACGACGAGCACTTCGTCGTCCACCTCTGGCATGAAGAAGGCACCGCGGTCGTTGCCGGCGAAGGACGAGACCACGCGGGCCCACATCGGGGCGTCGTGGGTATCGGAGTAGTCGTGCGAGAGGAGGCGTACCTGCACGCGGTTGCGGCGGTCGGGGTCGTCGAGGGATACGACCTGCGCGAGCATCGCGGCCTGCATCCATGCGGCAGGACGGTCGAAGATGTTGTCGCGGTTCATGCTGGTTGCCCTTCGCTGTGGAACGGGAAGGCGGACCGCAAGTGCGACGCGCTGCCAGGGTACTGATGACTCGTCATTCCCGCGGAAGCGGGAATCCAGCGACTTTGCTTTTCGTTTTGCGTTGCGGCGTTGTGCCGGCTCCCGCCGAAGGTGCAGTGGTTGTCCGTTGCGCTGTGCCGGGAGTTCGCCCCGGCGGGCGACCTACTTTCTGCTGCGCGGCAGAAAGTAGGCAAAGAGCGCGCCCCGCTTACGCCGCCGCCTTCGGCGGTTCCCTGCGCTGCTCGCGGCGCCGGGCGGCTGCGGAACTCGCGCTGAGCGCTCAGACATCCTCGCCGTCGCGCTGCGCGCGATTCCCCGCCACCGCTGCGCTGCTCGGCGGCTGCAGAGGGGGGAGGGGGGAGTACCGGCATCGCCGCGTAGTCCACTGCAGGAGCGGCCCATGGCTGCGCTGCAGTTCTCGAATCGATTCTGAATTTGTCGCTCGGCCTTTCAATCCTGCACGGCGCCCAGTCCCCTCTGCAGCCGCCGAGCAGCACAGACGAGCCGAGGTATCGCGCATCGCGCGACGGCGAGCATGTTTGAGCACCGAGCGCAGCGAGGGCGAGTTGCGGAGCCGCTCGGTTTGTCGAGCAGCGCAGGGGACCGCCGAAGGCGGCGGCGGAAGCGGGGCGCGTTTCTTGGTTACTTCTTGCCGCGTAGCAAGAAGTAACTCGCCCGCCGGGGCGAACTCCCGGCCAAGCGCAACGGACAACCACCAGCCCCTCGGCGGGAGCCGGCAGAAGATCAAAGCAAAAAGAAACGTCACTGGATTCCAGCCCTTCGACAAGCTCAGGGACCGGCAGGAATGACGGAGCACGGAGGTGGCAGTCACGGGGAGCGCGTGCAATGACGTGTTCCATCACGCACCTCCCAAGTAGGCACATTCACCATCGAACTCCGTGCGATACCCCTGTGCCAGGTCGTATAGATGGCACGTCCGCACTACGTAGTACGTGTTGTCGAACTGCCTCGACAGACCGCTGACATTCACATGGGTGCCGACACGCAGCTGGGCATTGCCCTCTGCCACACCGGCGATGCGCACGAAGCGACGCGCCCGCTGATCGAAGGCCGCCTCTGCAATCGCACGCGCTTCGTCGTCGCTACTGGCGACGAGGTGCCCCACGTGTTCGCTGCGCTCGCCCAGCGTCTCCTGCAACACACGCGCGCCGGTCTTGCCGCTACCGGGGCCGGCGTGGGTGGGGGCGGAAGCGTCGCCGCTCACCGTGCTGCCATTCACCGCGTCCCAACCACCGCAGGTGGTGCCGGTCACCTGGTCGGCGAGATCGGCGATGACGCGGGCGCGGGCGAGTTGCGAGAACATCGTCAGTTCCACACTGCCGCGCTGCACGTCGCCGCGTGGCGAGACCTGCAGCTCTTCACCGACGATCTGCAGGTCGGCATCGAAGCGCGCGAGCAGGCGACGCAGGAAGGACAGGTCGCTCTCGCCGATCTGGGCCCAGGTGCCGGTGCCGGCGGTAAGGCCGGTGATGGTGGGGCGCAGGCCCAGTTCGCTGGCGATGGCATTCACCACGTCGGCGGGTGACATCTGGTCGTACACCTTGCTGCGGCGGGCCATGCGCGCGGCCTGCAGGGCGTCTTCGGCCAGCACCGTGATCTGCGGCGCGCTGCTGGTGCTGAACAGGTGTTCCATCGCGGTCACCTTGCCGCGGAAGACCTCGCGCGGTGCGCTGGCGTCGCCGCAATACACCGCGATCTCGGCGCCCAGCTTGAGGTCGGAGTTTTCGTCGAAGGCGGCTTCGGCGCCGCCGTCGGTGGTGCTGGCGAGATTGGAGAAGCGCAGCTCGGCGCGGCTCATGCCGCCTTCCGACTCGTCCATGCGCAGGGCGAGCAGCAGGTTGCTCATGTGCACGTCCGGCTGGCCGGCGATGCGCAGCGTGGGACGCGGGTTGTAGAAGATCTGCTCGGCGAGCGGGGTTTCGGCCATGGCGGTTCCGTTCAGTCGACCTGCAGGCGCTGGGCGCGCTCGGCCAGCAGGGCGAGCTGATGGCGCAGCTTGCCCTCGTCATCCGCCTGATCGGCGGGAGAGGACGAGGGGCTGCCACTGCCGCCGCTCTGTGCGGGCGGTGGGGCGATTTCGCCGGTGACTTCCTCGAAGACGATGGGCATCGTGGCGCTCCTCAGTCGCTGAAGGACAGGCGGGCGTGCAGATCGGCGGTCGCCCCGACGTCGGTGGCGAGGCTGGCGCCGGCTCCGGCCTGCGCCATGCCGCCGGCGGAGAAGCCCGCGCCCACACCGGCACCCACGCCGATACCGGCGCCGGCATTGACACTCGCGCTGGCTACCGGGCCCGGTAGCAGGTCACGTGGATTCAGCGACGCGGAGGCGGACACGCTGGTGGTGCCCATGCGCAGGCCGGCGAAGGCCGCGCCCGCGGTGGCACCGATGTCCAGGCTGGCACCGGCCGAGGCACCGATGCCGATTCCCGCACCTGCACCGATCCCGATCCCGGCTCCGGCACCACCACCAATCCCGATGCCGGCACCACCCCCGATGCCGAGACCTGCGCCACCGCTGGCGAAGGCGGCAGGGCCGGACAGACTGACGCTGGCTTCCACGGCGAGCGATGCGCTCGCGTCGAAGCGCAGGCTGGCGGAGCCGTTCATGCTGGCGATGTCGCGCGCCGCGCGCGGGTTGCCCATGGCGCTGGCGGCGCTGGACGGACTGCCGGGATTGGGAACTTGCGTAGGGTTGCTCTTGCTGGTGTTCTTGATGGAGGAGTCACCTGAGTGACGTGATTCAAACTCCGCCTTGTCGTTGGCGAGCGTGAGATTGACGCTGGCGCGCAGCGGCACGCCGTCATGCGAGAAGAAATCCAGCGTCTCCTTGTACTGCTCGATGGTGCCGTCGAAGCGGTACACGCCCCAGGCGAAGCGCACGCGCGGCGGCACCTGTTTCTTGTCGGCGCCTTCCGGCTTCATGAGCGACAGCATCTTTTCCGTCTTGCTGCGCACGTCCACGCCGTCCGTGGTGGCGTCGAACACCAGGTCCATGGTCAGCTTGGCGACGCTCTGGCTGACGTACTGCGTGCCGGGGCTGTTCGGCGACTGCTGGCTCATGGTGTTGGACAGCGTGTACTGCAGCGACTCGGGGTTGAAGTCGACTTCCAGCACCTTACTGGCGTCGCTGCCCTTGATGACCGAGAAGGTTGCGCGGGCGACCGGTTCGTTGCCGGCTGCGCTGGTGTCGACGGCGCTGGACATCAGGCACCTCCCAGCAGGCTGAGCCCTTCGTGCGCGAGGTGAAGTTCCTCGATGCCCACGTCGGTGCCTTTCGCGTTGAGGTCGGCGGCCTTGAACTTCACCGGCAGCGCGCCAGCCAGACCCCAGGTCAGCACGGTGTTACCGGCGCCGTCCTGCATGTCGATCTCCACGCTCATGCGATACGCGTAACCGGTCTGGCCGTTGACCAGGTGGAACCATTGCCACAGGTCACGTGTGCTGGTCATGCCGCGCTTGAGCACGACGGTGGCGAAGCTGGTGCGGCCCACGCGCTGGATCACGCCGTAGTTGTGACCGCCGGCCTTGATCTGCTTCGGTTCCATGGTGGCTTCCAGCCCGCTGCATTCGGCGAAGGCACCGCTGCACACCGGCACTTCGCTGCCGTCCTTCTTGAAACGGATGTGGAAGCGGAACACGTGCAGCGGGGCCAGCAGGTTCTCCGGCTCGTTCTGCGTGGCGGCAGGAATCTTGATGCCACCACCGCTGGCGCCACCGTTGCCGGGGCTGCCGCCGATGTCGAAGCTGGCGGAAGCGGATGCGCTGGCCGAGAAACTGGCGTCGAAGGGCATCAGGCCACCTCCCTCAGGCTGCTGTCACCGGTGCCGGCACTCGCCAGCGCCAGCACGACGGTGATGCGCTCGACCGACGGGGCCGGGCGCACGCTGATCTCGACCACGATGCGGCCATTGTCCAGATCGTTCTGGTTCATGGTGTCGCGACCGCAGCGCACGCTGAAGGCTTCTTCCGGCGAGCGGCCGAGCAGGGCGCCGCGTTGCCAGTAGCGGGTCAGCAGTTCCTCGATGCCGCGGCGTACCTGTGCCCACAGTTGCGGGCCATTGGCCTCGAAGACCATCGCCTCGCCGCGTGCCCGCGCGGTGCGCAGGATGCTGGCCATCAGGCGGCTGGCGCCACCGAAGCGCCAGGCTTCGGCCGGCGAGGTGGTGACATCCGACTGCAGGGCCCAGCCGCCCGGTTGCGGGGCGAACAGGCAGATGCGGCGCGCGAGCTGTGCGTCCGGTGAATCGGGACCGATGCCCCAGGCAGGCACCGGCTCCGCACCGGCGACATCTCGCAGGCGTTGCTGCGAGAAGTCGCCCGCTACCGAGCGGAAGCTGCCGCGTGCCAGTGCGTTGGCGGCGATCAGGCCGGCCAGCGTGCCGTCGGCGGGCTCCAGGTTCTCCGGCAGGTCCACACTGGCGCGGGTGCGCAGCCAGGGGTAGCCCAGCTGTACGAAGGCACTGGCGGCAGACAGGGCGCTGGCCTCGTAGTGGCCACTGCTCTCGAACACGCCGGCACGCCGCAGGAAGGCCAGCATGTCGGTGTGCGCATGCACGTGGCCGCGGCTGGTCGGGCGGTAGGCGTCTTCGCGCGGCAGCGGCAGCGCGCCGACGAACATCACTTCGCGCTGGTGACGCGCAAGGAAGGCGCGCACGGCCGCGACGGCGATCCGCCAGGGGCCGTAGCCACGGCTGTCCAGGCGCGGTGCGTAGACGTCGCGCAGGCCGCTGTCCTTCGGTGGCTCGCGGTCGGCGCCGCTGCATTCGACGAAGCCTTCCGGCGGTGGGTCGATCTCCAGCGTGGTCGGCGGCGCCAGTGGCTCGGTGGCGCAGGCATCCGGCAGGTCCGGCAGGCACAGCATGCTGACCTGACGCAGGCCGTACAGATGATGGATGCCACCCCAGCTGCGCGGGTTGAGCGGGTCGAAGGGCTCGGCTGCGTCCCCGTCAGTGAAGTCCGGGATCAGGCGCTGCAGGCGTGCCCGGCGCTTCGCTGCGCGATTCGAACCTGTCTCCAGGAAGGGCCAGGGGTCACCGACGCGCACGATGATGGCGCGCTTGCCGCCGTGGGCGAAGAAGCTGCGCACGGCCGCGCCCATGTAGCTCGCGCAGTGCGCGATGGCGCCACTCACCGGGTCCGGTTTGCGGCCCAGCGGGCGACGTTCCCAGGCGAACAGGCTGTCGAACAGTTCCCAGCTATCCACCACCACCGGCAGGTTGTCCAGTGCATGCAGCCCGTCCTCGCCACGCCGCCACGGCCCCTTCACCCAGCCGTCGGCATCCAGCTGCGCCTGCACGGACGGGGGGAGCGGCACCTGGCGACGCCGCGCGACGAAGCCGACGAAGCAGGCCACGTCGGCACGGGCGAGCACCGAGGTATCAGGAGGCAGGGCGGTCTCGAAGACGAGGCTCATGGTGTCAGGCGGACATGCGCGAGTGACGATGGGCTTGCGGGTGAAAAGTGAAAGGTGAAGCGTGATGCCCCCTCCTCGGCCCTCCCCCTGGCGGGGGAGGGAGCGGCACGTCGGGCGTGACGTTTCTCCGTTTCACTTTTCACCTTTCACGTTTCACCGCCCTCAGGCGGCGATCTCGAAGCCTTCGGCAGACAGGACGATCTCTTCCATCGCCACGTCGCCACCGCCCTTGCCGGCCAGCGTCGGGCCGGTGTACTTCATGGGGATGGCGCCACGCAGCACCCAGGCCTGCACCGGCTTCTGTGCTTCGTCCAGCAGGGTGATGACCACGCTGCGTTGCGCGGCCGGGCCCTGGGTGCGGGTGGCGGCGAGCCAGTCCCACAGCGACTTGGAATTGAGGATGCCGCGCTTGAGCGTCACGTCCGACACCTTGTGGATGCCGGCAACCTTGCGCACGTGGTTTTCCTTCTCGTTGCCGTTGCGGTACTCGGCCACCGTGACTTCGGTGCCGATGCCGCTGACATCCGAGAAGCCACCGAAGACCTCGCCGCCATCGAACTCGACGCGGTAGTTGAACGCGCCGTAGGGGGTAGTGCGATTTGCCATTTCTATCTCCTGGAATCCATGTGTTCGGCTGATCGTGAAGAGGCCGTCGCGAGCGGCGCGAGGTCGAAACGAGGAACGGAGTCGTACTGAGGTACGACGAGTACCGGAGTTTCGGGATCGCGCTGCGCAGTAGGCCTATTCACGGTCAGGCCCGGGCGTCGGCCGTCTTTTGTCCAATCCTGAAGATCACGAACTCGGCGGGCTTGATGATCGCCACGCCGATCAGGCAGATGAGGCGGCCGTTGTCGAGATCGTTCTGCGTCATCGTGCTGCGGTCGCAGCGCACGAAGAAGGCTTCTTCCTGCGAGGTGCCGAGCAGGGCGCCGCTGCGCCACTCGTTGTAGAGGAAGTCGGTGATCGTCTGGCGCACGTTGGCCCACAGGCGCTCGCCGTTCGGCTCGAACACCGCCCATTGCGTACTGCGGTCGATGGAGGCTTCCAGGTAGTTGAAGTAGCGGCGGTCCGACACGTACTTCCATTCCGGATCGCTGGAGGCCAGACGCGCTCCCCACACGCGGTTGCCGCGGCCGCTGAAGAAGCGCAGGCAGTTCACGCCCAGCGGGTTGAGCATTTCCTGCTGCGCGAAGTTGACGTCGATCTCGAAGCGCAGTGCGCCGCGTACCACCTCGTTCGCCGGCGCCTTGTGCACGCCACGCTGCACGTCGTTGCGCGCGTAGATGCCGCTGACGAAGCCGGAGGGCGGCAAGGCGATTTCCTTCGGAATGTCATCACGACCCGGGCGGGCCAGCGGGTTGGGGATGACGACCCAGGGGTAGTAGAGCGCAGCGTACTTGGAGTCGAACTGGCCACGATAGGTGCGCGCATCCGATGGCAGGTTGGCCGGCGGCGTGTCCAGCACGGCGATGCGGTAGGCGCGGCGCGATTCGGCATGCGCGATCAGCACGTTGGCGATGGCTTGCGCGTCGTCCTCTTCACCGTAGGCAGAGCTGCCGGGCGCGGCGACGATGGAGACGTCTTCCAGCGAGGCGATCTCGGACAGGGCCAGGGCGTACTCGGTGGAGGTCGGTGCAGCACCGTCCTCACCGCCGGCGAGTACCCATACGCGTTCGCGCTGGCCTGCCGTGTTGGCGACGGCGCCGTTGAACAGGCCGGCATGCAGCTCGGCCGGCGACACCGTGCCGCCGATGGCGATCGCGAAGGGATTCTGCAGGTAGTCGGCACGACGCGAAGGAACGGCGGCCAGCACATGGCCGATGCCGCGCGGATGCCCTGGCGCGACGCCGAGATCCTCGTAGCTGAGCGATTCGCCATCGCCGTCGACGGTGATCACGGTGACCGTGATGACGGCAGGTGTGGCGGTCAGCGTGCTCTGCAGCACGGCCGTGCCGGCGAGGTCGCCCGCCGGGCGCCAGGTGCCGGCCACCTTGACGTGGAAGGCGGTCGTGCCGCCAGTACCGGTGCGCACCAGGGTGCCTTCCGGGCTGTTGGTGAGCATGGTGTCGGTGGCCGGCAACACGTTCTCGCGCACGATCACGCTGCCATTGCCACTGGCGCCGGGGAAGCGGCCCACGAAGCTGACCGTTTCCGAAGCCGTGGCGGAACTGACGACGGCGACGGCCGCCAGTTCGGCATCCACACCGACCACGCGTGACACGTACAGGCGCGAGCCGCCTTCGTTGAAAAAGGCACGCACGGCGTGCGCCATGTAGTTGATGCCGGGCACGCCGTCACCGAGATCGAGATCGCCGAAGCCGCCGTAGATGCGTTCGAAGTCACCGTAGCTGGTCAGCAGTTCGGACGCCTCGGGCGTGTCTTCGTCGGTGCGGTAGGGGCCCTTGCGGGTGGGGCCCACGAAGGCGGTGGTGCTGGTACCCACTCCTTCGATGGACTTGGCGCGAAAACTCGTCTCCTCGACGTAGACGCCTGGTGCGAGGTATTCAGGCATGGTTCATCTCCTTGCAGATCGGATGCGTGAGTGGGTGGGCAGGAACAGACACGAGTGCATCTCCGGCTTCATGGCAGGGCGATGCCCAGGTTGACGTGCAGCGGCCGACCGGCCGCCAGCGTGATGGCCTGGCTGACCTGGGGCAGGCCGGCACGGGCGGATTCGATATCGGTCGGATTCACCAGCGGCAAGGCCGCGGGGGCGCGACCGGCGAGCACTTGCACGGCGGGGGTGCGCAGGCCGCTGGCGGGGTCGAAATACACTTCGATGGTGGCGTCGATCTCGTTGACCGTGACGGCGCCCGGCTGCGTGGACCAGGTGGTGACCGGAATGCCGGCCACCGGCACCAGGGCCTCGCCACGCCAGTCGGTTAGGCCACGCGCCAGCACATCGCCTTCGCTCACCACACGCACCAGCGCGCCACCGAGGGCGTCGTTGTTGCCATTGGCGCGCAGGCTGATGCGCAGTTCCGCCCAGTTGGCGACCAGCGCGGCGTGGCTGGCGGGGTAGAGCGGGATGTCGACCGGACGGAACAGGGAGTCTTCCGCGTCGGCGTTGTCCGGGTCCGGGTCGCGCGGCAGCGCCACGCTGGCGATGCGCGACAGGTAGCGGCCGCTGGCGTCGCGCACGGTGATGATCAGGTCTTCGCTGCCGGTAGCCGGGCTTGCCGGTGCGGCGTTGAAGCTCTCCGCGTGTGCCGCCAGTGATGCCGGTGCCGACACCGAATGCACTACCCACAGCCCGCTGAGATTGCGCACGAGACGCGCGCCCGGGGCGCTGAGTTGAAGGCCGCTGCCGACGACTGCGCCAGTGGTGGCGTCCACGCAGCGCAGGCCGGCGAGCACGCGGTGCTCGGCGCGTTCCAGTTCGCGCAGTTGCGGCGTGTGTCTCATGACGACACTCCCGAGGACACGGCCTCGCTGCCATAGGCCAGCCGGGTGGCGACGACCGGACGTGCGTCCGGCTGTGCATCGGGATCGATGCGCACCACGCGGGCAATGTACGAGGCAGACAGGCGATAGGTCGGCGACAGCGAGTCCCAGATGCGCATCAGGTCCTCGGTGCTCAGCTCGGCGGGGATGATCTGGATGACTTCGTCGCTGTGCCAGCCGGCCTCGGGTGACAGCGAGGATGCATCGAGGATGGGATGCAGATGCAACTGGCGGATCGCCCAGGTGAGCGGCACCTGTTCGTCCAGCGCATTGCCGGCCCAGGCCGACAGCATGAAATGCAGGTCCAGCGACAACGGCGCTGCCGCGGCATTCGGCGCGTGCGCGTGGCGTTGCTGGCGGCTGTGTTCGTTGACGGTGATGCGGTAGAGGTACAGCGTGACGCGGCTGCTCGCTGCGGTGTCATCGACACCGTCGGCCAGCGCGCCGGACGACAGCAGGTCGAAGGTGCACGCCGGCATGTCCTGCCCACCGCTGGAGGCGGGGTAGGTGTTCTGCAGGAAGGTGGCGATCGAGTTGCCCACCGAGTGCACCGCAAAGACGTTGGCCATGTCAGTCCGCTGGTTTCTCTGTCAGTCCGTACTGCTTTCCGTTGCTGCGCATCAGGGGGCGTCGCCCGCCGCGTCGCTACTGCGGCCTCGCCAGATCTGCTGCCCGCCTGCGACGACGATCTGTTCCACGTGGCCGCTGGCGAGCAGGCGCTCGAGCGCGCTGCGCACCACCTCCACGCCGGCCTCCACACCCAGCGTCGGCAACCACCATTCGGCGATGCCGGTTTCGCTGTCCGCGGCGCCCGGGTGCTCCGCGAGATAGCGCTGGATGGCTCTCGCTACATCGACGAGATGCGCATCGGATGCGTCGCTCACGGAAGACCTCCGGCAAGATCGGTCCCGCCCTCATTGCGAAAGCCGTGCCATCACCGGTCGCGTTCCGCAAGGCGTTGAATGCGTGGAGCTTTGCGCTGGAGCCGCGCTGCCGTGCGCGGCGGCGGGTGGGTCGTGTGCGACCCGCTGTCGCGCCCCTGCAATCGACGCCATGAACGATGCAGCGGGCGGTTGCTGCGATTCCGCCGGGTGGGTCGGGTCGGACCCGGACCGGGTCAGCGCCGACACCGGGCTGTACCTGCCCCCAGGTACGGGCTGCCCATCTAGGCATTGGCGGATTGCTTCGTTGTGGGCAAATATGAACTGGTGCAGATGCCTTGCGGCACACCGTCGCCCGGATGTGTCATGCAACGTGCCAGGCCGTTCCTACCCCGACGGCGCCCACCCCAAGAGAGAAGAGACAATGAATGCAGCCCTGTCGCACCTGGTCGGGCAGTCGCCCGCATTCCGACGCGCATTGGATGTCATCGAGCGTTCGGCCTGTTTCGAAGCACCGGTGCTGCTGCGGGGCGAGACCGGCACTGGCAAGGAACTGGCCGCGCGCGCCATTCATTACCTGGGCGTCCGCCGCAACGCGCCCTTCGTGCCGCTCAACTGCGGCGCGGTGCCGGAAGCGCTGGTGGAAAGCGAACTCTTCGGTGCCGAGCGCGGTGCCTTCACCGATGCGCACACCCGTCGCACAGGCCTGATCGCGACGGCAGAGGGCGGCACGCTGTTCCTCGATGAAGTGGACGCGCTGCCGGCCCGTGCGCAGGTGTCGCTGCTGCGCTTCCTGCAGGATCAGACCTACCGCCCGCTGGGCGCCAGCCGCGAGATGACCGGCAATGTGCGCATCGTGGCTGCGGCCAGTCCGCGGCTGGAAAGCATGATCGCGCAGGGCGGGTTCCGCGCCGACCTCGCATTCCGTCTCGACGTGCTGTCCATCGAACTGCCACCGCTGCGCGAGCGTACCGGTGACGCGCTGCTGCTCGCCGAACACTTCGCCCAGCGCTTCGCACGCCGTTACGGCATGACGTCACGCAGGCTGGGCGCCGCCAGCCGTGCCTGGCTGGGCCAGCATGGCTGGCCGGGCAATGTGCGCGAGCTGGAAAACCGCATCCATCGCGCCACCCTGCTGTGCCAGGGGGCGGAGCTGGATCTGTTGCAAGGGCAGGGCGGCGACTTCGAGCATGCACCGGTTGCCACCCATTACCGTACTGCGCGCGACGCTGCGATGGCGGCCTGGGAGCGCGCCTATCTGGCGGAACTGTTGCGCACCACGCAAGGAAACGTCACCCGTGCGGCCGAGCTGGCCGGCAAGGAGCGGCGCGCCTTGGGCAAGCTGCTGAAGAAGCACGGTATCGACCGTGCGAGCCTGGGCCTGCAGACCGCCTGAGCGGCGCCGGCCGGCTTGCTTGCGGCACGTCACTTCACGAATCGACATCCGGTCAAAGACAAGAAAGAAGGGGGCCACGGCCCCCTTCTTTCATTGCCTGTCGTGGCGCAGCGTCGTGCTCGCCATCTGCTGTTGCGTGCGTGCTCAGCCGACCTTCGGCAGCAGGCTCAGCGCCATCGCCAGTTCCTTTTCGTCGTAGTCCTGGTCGACCAGCTTGCCGTCGAAGTAGGCCTGGTAGGCCGCCATGTCGAGGTGGCCGTGGCCGGACAGGCAGAACAGGATCGTCTCCGCCTTGCCTTCGCGCTTGCAGCGCAGGGCCTCCTCGACGGCACCCTTGATGGCGTGTGTCGCTTCGGGCGCCGGGATGATGCCCTCGGTGCGCGCGAACAGCACGCCGGCTTCGAAGCAGGCGCGCTGGTGGTAGGCCTGCGCCTCGATGAGGCCAAGCTCCGCCACGTGGCTGATCATCGGTGCCATGCCGTGGTAGCGCAGGCCACCCGCGTGGAAGCCCGGCGGTGTGAAAGTGGAGCCCAGGGTGTGCATCTTGACCAGCGGCGTGAGGTGCGAGGTGTCGCCGAAGTCGTAGGCGAACTTGCCGCGCGTGAGGCTGGGGCAGGCTGCGGGTTCCACGGCGACGAAACGCCGCGCTGCGTGCTCGCCACGCAGTTGCTGGCCGAGGAAGGGAAAGGCGATGCCGGCGAAGTTGGAGCCGCCACCGGTGCAGCCGACGATCACGTCCGGGTCGTCGCCCGCCATCTCCAGTTGCGCGATGGCTTCCTGGCCGACGATGGTCTGATGCAGCAGCACGTGGTTGAGCACCGAGCCCAGCGCGTATTTGGTGTCCTCGTTCTTCGCCGCCACCTCCACCGCTTCGGAGATCGCCATGCCCAGCGAGCCCATGTGGTCCGGATGTTCGGCGAGCACGGCGCGGCCGGAGTCGGTGGTGTCCGACGGCGAGGGGATACAGCGCGCGCCCCAGGTTTCCATCATCGCGCGGCGATACGGCTTCTGGTCGTAGGAGATGCGCACCTGGTAGACGGTGACGTCGAGGCCGAAAAGCTGACCGGCGAAAGCCAGCGACGAACCCCACTGGCCGGCGCCGGTTTCGGTGGACAGTTTCTTCACGCCTTCTTGCGCGTTGTACCAGGCCTGCGGCACGGCGGAGTTCGGCTTGTGGCTGCCGGCCGGCGACACGCCTTCGTACTTGAAGTAGATCTTCGCCGGCGTGCCCAGCGCTTTCTCCAGGCTGCGCGCGCGGATCAGCGGGCTCGGCCGCCACAGGCGGAACACCTCGCGCACGGGTTCCGGGATGTCGATCCAGCGCTCGGTCGACACTTCCTGCGCGATGATCGCCTGCGGAAACAGCGGCGCCAGATCAGCTGGGCCGATGGGCTGGCCGGTGCCCGGGTGCAGCGGCGGCGCAAGCGGTACGGGCAGGTCGGCAGCGATGTTGTACCAGTGACGCGGAATCTGCTCCTCGTCCAGCAGGAAGCGTGTCGGGCTGGTACCGGCGTTGGCGTGCTTCGTCATTCGGCTATCTCCGTGAAGGCAGGGATGGCATGTCGCTCGCTGCCGTGAGGAAAGGCTGTGCAGCGGCGATCATGCAGACGGGGCATAGCATGCCCGCCTTGCGCGGGCTTGTGTGGCGTTCGCGCGGATGGATGACATCGCGCAAATGAAGCCGCGCCACGAAGCGGGGTCGGCTTGAATGACTTGTTAGGCCGCACGCCAGGTTCGATGGCTACTGGCCCGCTGGAATTGTATGACGCGCCTTGATCTCGTCGTAACAGACGACACAGACGATGGCCATTCCATTGAACTCCCTAAAAGCCACCGTCATGTCTCCCTCATGCTGGAACTTGTCCTCACACAGGTAGCACCACGCTTGGAGGTTGTTTGGATCACTGCTGTTCTCGACGAAGCCTGAGGGGGCGGGCTGCGCCGGGAGCATGTGCTTACAAACAACGGCCGAGATTCGTTCGCCGTGGTCTCCGCAGTCAATCATCATTGGGTCAGTTGTAGTCATATGCGCTGTGCGGCCTGGCGTGCAAATGGGGAAATGCGTGCGTCGATGAATAATCCGCAGGAAACGAATTGATCTACCAGAGCTGATCGGACCAGTCTCTTTCTTCGAGGTGCACGTAACTGCCGGTCAGAAGCCGGAATGCGCAGAACCCAGCGCAGCTAAGGACTGTCAGCCAGCAAAGGCCAAAGAAAACGGCGAAAGGAATGAAGATCACCCTGGATACAGGCTCACCTCCCAGCCACACAATTGCGAAGGTGAGAAGCCCCGACGCAAGGCCAATCAACCCGGCACAAACTGCGATAACCCAGGAGCGTGGCTTGTTCCTTGGAATGAAGGGCTTCTTCGCGCCCCGCGTCTGGGTCATTGCGTCGTCGATGGCGTTCAGCGCGCCTTCGCCAGCTTGTACTCGATCGCATCCACCAGCGCGTGCCAGCTGGCGTCGATGATGTCGGCGGAGACACCGATGGTGGTCCAGCTGTCTTCGGCGTCAGCGGTCTCAATCAGTACGCGCACCTTGGCGGCGGAGGCCTGGTCGCTGTCCAGTACGCGCACCTTGTAGTCGACCAGGCGGATTTCCTTCAGCTCCGGGTAGAAGCGTTCCAGTGCGCGGCGGAGCGCCCGGTCCAGTGCGTTCACCGGACCGTCGCCTTCGGCGGCGGTGATCTCGTCTTCGCCGGCCACATGCACCTTGATCATCGCCGACGAGTTGATGCCGTTGGGCGAGGGCTCGTTCACGATGACCTTGAATTCCTTCAGGTCGAAGGAAGGTTTGAACTGGCCGAGCACCTTGCGGATCATCAGTTCGAAGGAGCCTTCGGCGCTCTCGAACTGGTAGCCGCGGTGTTCGAGTTCCTTCAGACGTTCGATGACCGCGATGGTCTGCGGCGAATCCTTGGTGGCGGTCGGGTCGACTTCGCGGATCTTGCCGAGAATGGTGCCGCGGCCGGCCACTTCGCTCATCAGGATCTTGCGCGCGTTGCCGACGCTGTCCGGTGTGACGTGTTCGTAGCTCACCGGGTTCTTGTTCACCGCGTCCACGTGCATGCCGCCCTTGTGCGCGAAGGCGTCGGCGCCCACGTAGGCGGCCTTGTCGTTGTGGATGACGTTGGCAATTTCCGACACGGTGCGCGCCACCGGCGTCAGCTCGGCCATGTTGGCCGGCGGGATGACCTCGAAGCCCAGCTTGAGCTGAAGGTTGGGGATGATGGCGCACAGGTTGGCGTTGCCGCAGCGCTCGCCGATGCCGTTGATGGTGCCCTGCACCTGGGTGGCACCGGCCTGCACGGCACGCACGGAGTTGGCGACCGCCAGCTCGCAGTCGTTGTGGCAGTGGATGCCGATGGCCACGCCCGGGAAACGCTCTGCCACCGCCGCCGTGATGTCGAAGATCTCGTCCGGGAAGCTGCCGCCGTTGGTGTCGCACAGCGCGACGCAATTCGCGCCGCCTTCCACCGCTGCGCCCAGGGCCTGCATGGCGTAGTCGGCGTTGTTCTTGTAGCCGTCGTAGAAGTGCTCGGCGTCGAACACCACTTCCTTGCCTTTGCTTTTCAGGAAGGCGATGGTGTCGCGGATCATCCGCAGGTTTTCTTCCAGCGTGGTACGCAGAATCGCGGTCGCGTGGTAATCCCAGGTCTTGCCGAAGATCGCCACGGCCGGCGTGTTGGCCGACAGCAGGGAGGCGAGCTGTGCGTCGTCCGCCGGGTTGGCGCCCACCTTGCAGGTGCTGCCGAAGGCGATGATTTTCGCGTGCTGCAGCTTCAGCTCACCCAGCCGGCGGAAGAACTCCAGATCCTTGGGGTTGGAGCCGGGGTTGCCGGCCTCGATGTATGCAATGCCCAGCGCATCCAGCTTGTGGATGATCTTGATCTTGTCTTCCACCGAGAAGGAAATGCCCTGGGCCTGGGCGCCGTCGCGCAGGGTGGTGTCGTAGGCATACACACGGGAACGGGGTGAAGACATTGCAGTGGTCCTGAACTTGCAGCCGACCGGCTTGCCCAAGACTGACGCGTCAGAACGCGGCGGATGGGACTGATCGGCAAGGGAAAACCGTCGATTTTACCGGTTCGGACCCGTCCGGCGAAGCCTTGGGTAGCCCGATTTCCTGTCCTGCGCCAAGCGGCGCACAATCGCTGCTCACTAAAGCCATCTACAGAACGGGCCCGTCCGTGGCCGGAGGAATGCCGATGCACGCTGCACCAGGGCTTTCGTCTCGTCTCCTGCGTCCCGTCCTCTTCACCTTCGCTAGTCTGCTGCTGTGCGTGTCCTGCCTGATCGGCGAGGCGCAGGCGCAGCAACGGCTGGAGATCATTCCGCTGCAGCATCGCCTGGCCGAGCAGGTGCTGCCCGTCCTGCAGCCGCTGGTGCCGTCCGGCAGCTCCATCTCCGCGATGGACAACAAGCTGGTGGTGCGCGCCTCGCCGCAGGTGCTGGCACAGATCCGCCAGGTGCTCTCCGAGATCGACAAGCCGGCGCGGCGCCTGATGATCACCGTGAAGCAGGGCGAGCTGAGCGAATCCGACCGCCGCGCGGCCGGCATCTCGGGCGACGTGGCGATCCGCAACGGCAACGTGGATGCGGACGTGCGCGGCGGCATCAGCGCGCGCAGCAGCACGATGCGCAACGATGGCAGCAGCCAGGTGCAGACGCTGGAAGGCAGCAACGCGTCGATCTACCTCGGCACCTCGCTGGCCCTGCCGATGACCCAGGTGGCCGTCGGGCCGGGTGGCGCGCTGGTCGGTACCGGCACGCAGTTCGTGGATGTCGGCAGCGGTTTCCAGGCGCGCCCGCAACTAGCGGGCAACAACGTCACCGTGACGATCAGCCCGCAATCCCAACGCCTGAGCAGCCGCGGCATCGAGGGCAGCAACCTTTCCACCACCGTCAGCGGCCGCCTCGGCGAATGGATCAGGCTGGGCGGAGCCGCCGAAACCCGCCAGCAGGACGGGCGTTCACTCGGCGGCTACAGCGCCAGCGCCGGCCAGCGCAGCAACGAGGTGTGGATGAGGGTGGAGGCGCTGGACTGAGGCGCGTTCTGGCTACCCGGCACGACGGGCGCTGCGTTTCTGCATGGCGGTGTTGAACAGCAGTGCCGCTGCAACCAGTACGCCGCCCGCCACTTCCCAGCCGGTGATCGGAACACCGCGCGAGGCCTGGATCGCGAAGGTGGTGACCGGCACGAAGTTGATGAACAGCACGCCATCCACCGGCCCCAGTCGTGCGATGCCGGCGTTCCAGCTCAGCACCGCGGCCAGTGAGCCGATCAGCACGATGTACACCAGCTCCGGCGTGATGGCGGCAAGGTTCTCCCGCGAGGGAACGTGCGCGGCATCCAGCAGCCAGGCGGCGATGCTCACCAGCAGGATGCCGACGAAGCCCGCCAGCACCGTGACGGTCGTGTAGCGCAGCGGCGACCAGCTCGGGAAGCGCCGCGCGCCCAGCGTGTAGACGACCCATGACAGCCCGCCGAGGAAAACCAGCAGGTCGCCCCACGCACTGCCGCCGCTGACGAGGCTGTGCAGGTCGCCGTGGCTGACCACCAGCAGCACACCAGCCAGGGCCAGACCGATGCTGATCCGTGTCGCCATTGGCGGCAGGCTGCGCGCCAGCACGGCATTGCAGAGGGCGGTGAGTAACGGCATCAGCGCCGCCAGCACGGCAGCATGCGTCGGCGTGGTGTGGCGCAGTCCGTTGAAGGCCAGCAGGCTGAAGCCGGCGAAGCCGATGCTGCCGAAGATGAAGGCAGGCAGCAGCTTGCCGTCGGTGCGCAGGGCGGCACGGCCTTCGAGCTGCCACAGCAGGAGCGCCATCAGCACGGCGGTGATGCCGTAGCGGATCACCGTCATGGCGTAGGCATCGATGTGCACGAGCGCCGACTTGGCCACCGGGAACATGCCGCCCCAGGCTGCGGCTGCGACCAGCATGCACAGGGCTCCCACCATACGGGTGGAGGCGAGCGGGCCGGGCTGCGCGGGCAGCGTAGCGGTGGGCAGGGCAGCGGTGGGCTTCAGGGACGAAACGTGGGCAGGCATGGCGGCACCTCGAACAGCAATGTGGAACTTGGGCGCCAAGCTTACGTTGGGCATAATTGCCCGGGAATTCCCTATAAGCGGGCAGGTGCTGTGCAAAATTCGTCAGATCAGACCCTGGTTTGGGAGGACGTCCGCTATTTCCTGGCATTGACCCGGCAGGGCAGCCTGTCGGCAGCGGCCCGCAAGCTGGAGGTGGAGCACTCCACCGTGGCACGGCGCGTCGATGCGCTGGAGCGCGCGCTGGGCCTGCGCCTGTTCGACCGCCTGCCACGCGGCTGGCGCCTGACACCGGAAGGCGAGCAACTGGTCGAACAGGCCGTGCGCATGGAAGACGAAGCGCTGGCCTTCGCGCGGGCGGCGGCCGGCGCTTCTCCGCTGGGGGGCACGGTGCGCATCTCGGTGCCGCCATCGCTGGGCACGGTGTTCCTCATGCCGCAGCTGGCGGCACGGCATGACCTCTGGCGCGGGATCGAGCTGGAAGTGATGGGCGAGACCCGCGAAGCCAACCTGTCGCGTCGCGAGGCGGACATCGCGCTGCGCCTTGGCCAGCCCGGTGACCCGAGTCTCGCCGTGCGTCCGCTGGGTGAAGTGGGCTATGGCCTGTACGGCCACCCCGATTTCGCACTGCTGCCGCGCGCGCAATGGCGCTACATCGGGCTGGACGACAGCCTCAGCCAGACGCCGCAGTACCAGTGGATGGAGCGCTTTGCCGGCAGCGCGGCCTTCAGCCTGCGCAGCAATGACGTCACCGCCATGATCCGCGCGGCGGGCCACGGCCTGGGTGTCACCACGCTGCCGCACTACTGCGTGGACGACATGGCGGATCTGGTGGAGTTACCGGTCGATGAGCCCGTGCCAGGCCGTTCGCTATGGCTGGTGGTGCATCCTGACGTGCGCCGCTCTCCACGTGTGCGCCTGGTGGCCGATCTGCTGATCGCGATCTGCGAGGAGAACCGGCCGCTGCTGGAGCGCAGCCGCGGCACGGTGTCGCGCGATTGAGTGCGGTCAGTCGGCGACGAGTTCTTCGCCACTCGCGAGCAGCCGCGCATAGGCGCCACCCGCAGCGGCCAGCATGTCGTGCGTGCCGGTCTCGACGATGCGGCCGCGTTCCATGACGACGATGCAATGCGCATCACGGATAGTGGACAGGCGGTGGGCTACGACCAGCACGGTACGGGCCTTGCGCAGCTCCACCAGGGCCTCGCGCACCACGCGTTCGGATTCGTTGTCTAGCGCGGAGGTGGCTTCGTCCAGCAACAGCACCGGTGCGTCCTTCAGGAAGGCGCGGGCGATGGCGAGGCGCTGGCGCTGGCCGCCGGAGAGCAGGCTGCCGTTGGGGCCGATGCGGGTGTCCAGGCCTTGTGGCAGGGCGCTGATGAACTCCCAGGCATGGGCGTGGCGGGCGGCCTGTTCGATGGCGTCACGCGAGGTGTCTTCACGGCCATAGGCAATGTTGGCGGCGACGCTGTCGTCGAACAGCGCGGCATGTTGGCCCACCAGTGCGATCTGGCGACGCAGGTCGGCCAGCGCGTAGTCGGGCAGGGCGGTGCCATCGAGGCGGATGGCACCTTGCTGCACATCGTAAAAGCGGGCCACCAGGCTCATCAGCGTGGTCTTGCCGCTGCCGGATGCGCCGACGAAGGCCACCGTCTGGCCGGGCGAGATGTGCAGGTTGAAGTCCTGCACGGCGGGTTTGTCCTGGCCGGGGTAGGTGAAGCTGACGCTCTCGAAGCGCAAGTCGCCGCGTGCGCGTTCGCTGCGGGGCGCGCCGCGGTCGGCCTCGGGCGGCGTGTCGAGCAGGCCGAAGATGCTCTGCGCGCCGGCCAGGCCGCGCTGGATCACCGCGTTGATGTTGGTTAGGCGGCGGATCGGTTCGAACAACAGGGACAACGCGGTGACGAAGGAAATGAAGCTGCCGGTGGTGAGCATCTCGCGTGCTGCGAGTTGCGTGGCAGCGTAGATGACTGCGACCACGGCTGCGGCGGCCAGCACCTGCACCAGCGGCACGTTGGCGGCGGACACGCGCACCACGCGCATGGTCTCCTTGCGCAGACGCTCGCTGATCTTCACGAAGCGCTTGTCCTCGAAATCCTGCGTACCGAAGACCTTGATCTCGCGCAGGCCGGCCAGTGACTCTTCCACCGCGCCGGTCATCTGGCCCATGCTTTCCTGCATGGCGGCGTTGGAACTGCGCAGCTTGCGACTGGCGACGCGGATGATCCACGCGACGATGGGGCCGATCAGCAGCATGATGGCGGCGAGCTGCCAGGACTGCCACAACAGGTAGCCCAGCAGGGCGACGACGGTCAGCGAATCCTGCACGACGACGATCCATGCCGACGACATGGCGGAACTGACTTGCGGAATGTCGTAGGTGATACGCGACAGCATGCGCCCCGGCTGTTCGGCATGGTGGGCCGACAGCGGCAACTGCATCTGGTGGTGGAAGGCGGCGCGGCGCAGGTCCTCCACCGCCTTGTTGGCCACCCATTGGCTGCTGACGTTGGCGGCGTACTCGGCCAGGCTCTTGACGATGAAGGTCAGCAGGATCCAGAACGGCAGGCGCAGGGCAGCCAACGGTTCCTTGGCGATGAGGCCCTCGTCGACCAGGCGTTGCAGCAGTACCGGCAGCAGCGGCTGCATGGCAGAGGCGACGGCCATCGCCAGCAGGGAGATCAGCAGGGTGCGCCAGTACGGTTTCACCCAGCTGAGGAGGCGGAGGTATAGCTGGCTGGCGTCTTTCATTCGCGCTTGAGCACCTTGTCGGTGATGAAATCCGCCCAGCCGCGCGAGTGGAAATGGCTCTCCAGTTCCTTGCGGTCGTACTCGGTGTCCACCCAGGTCATGAAATCGATAGGTTCGCGACGATTGCGTGCGATGTAGGTCTCCAGCATGAAGTCCAGCATGCCGGTCTTGGCGGCCTTGTTGTGGCCGTACTTCCAGTCGAGTTCGTGCAGAGCCTGCTCGATGGATTCGCCGAGGCGGAAGTGGCGATACAGCACGCTGGCAAGCCCCGCGCGGTCGGCGCCGGACTTGCAGTGCATCAATGCCGGGTACTCGATGCTGTCGAACATCTCCTTCGTCCTCTGCAGCGTCTCCCGGCTGGGCATCTCACGCGACATGATTCCCTTGAAGTCCACGAGGGTGATGCCTTGTTCCTGACAGGCCTCGGCTTCCAGCGCGTAGCGTCGCGAATGGTCCGCGCCACGCAGGTTGATGATCGTGCGGAGACCGTGCTTGCGCTGGTACTTGCGGATCTGCCGCGGGCTG
>JAVHYF010000013.1:0-35609 GCA_031119205.1 Moraxellaceae bacterium
TGCTCGACGGCATGGGCCTGCCCGGCAAGCTGGCCGACTGCCAGGAGAAGGACCCGGCCCTGTGCGAGATCTACCTGGTGGAGGGCGACTCCGCCGGCGGTTCCGCCAAGCAGGGGCGCGATCGCAAGTTCCAGGCGATCCTGCCGCTGCGCGGCAAGATCCTCAACGTGGAAAAGGCGCGCTACGAGAAGCTGCTGACCAGCAACGAGATCGTCACGCTCATCACCGCGCTGGGCACGGGCATCGGCAACGCGGGCGCCACGGGCGGCAACGGCGCGGACGACTTCAACGTCGCCAAGCTGCGCTACCACCGCATCATCATCATGACCGACGCCGACGTCGACGGCGCCCACATCCGCACGCTGCTGCTCACCTTCTTCTACCGGCAGATGCCCGAGCTGGTCGAGCGCGGCCACATCTACATCGCGCAGCCGCCGCTGTACAAGGTCAAGGTCGGCAAGGAGGAGCAGTACCTCAAGGACGGCCCGGCGCTCGACGCCTTCCTGCTGCGCGTGGCGCTCAAGGACGCCAGCGTGAGTACCGGCGGCGCCAACCCGCAGACGCTCGCCGGCGAGACCCTGGACGAGCTGGCGCGCAAGCACCAGCTGGCCGAGGCCGTGATCGCGCGCCTGGGCGTCTTCATGGACGCCGAGGCGCTGCGCGCCATTGCCGACGGCGTGTCGCTCGACCTCGACACCACCGCGGCGGCCGAAGCCTCGGCCGTGGCCCTGCAGGCCAAGCTGCGCGAGCTGACCACCAACGGAGCGCCCGCCGAAGTCGCGAGCGAGTTCGACACCCGCTCCGACAAGCCTCTGCTGCGCATCAGCCGGCGCCACCACGGCAACATCAAGTCCAGCGTCATCACGCAGGACTTCGTGCACGGCGCCGACTACGCCGCCCTGGCCGAAGCCGCCAACACCTTCCGCGGCCTGCTGGGCGAAGGCGCCACCGCGCGGCGCGGCGAGGGCGACAAGGCCAAGGAAGAGAAGGTCGGCGACTTCCGCAGTGCCATGCTGTGGCTGCTGAGCGAAGCCGAGCGCACCACCGCACGCCAGCGCTACAAGGGCCTGGGCGAGATGAACCCCGAGCAGCTGTGGGAAACGACGATGGACCCCGAGGTGCGCCGCCTGCTGCGCGTGCAGATCGACGACGCCATCGAAGCCGACCGCGTGTTCACCATGCTCATGGGCGACGAGGTCGAGCCGCGGCGCGAGTTCATCGAGACGAATGCGCTGCGGGCGGCGAATATCGACGTGTGAGCGCGATGCGCTGCGAGATGCGGCGGAAAGCGAAGCTGTGCCCAGCCCGTCAGAAAGGACTGGCACAGCCCTCGAACAGCTCCAGCGCACGCCGCGCCTGAGCGTGTCCGGCGCGCACTTCGGGCACGCGCGCCGCCGGCTCAGGCCTTGGCGCGTGGCTTCAGGCGGAAGCTGATCCCCATCCGGTTGAGGGCGTTCATGGCAGCGATGGTCAGCGTCAGGTCCACCAGGTCTTTCTCCCCGAACACCGCCGCAGCGGCCGCATAGGCCTCGTCCGATGCGTGCGTCTCGCTGACGCGGGTGACCTCCTCGGACCAGGCCAGCGCCGCGCGTTCCTGCTCGGTGAAGAGGTAGGCCGCCTCGTGCCACACGGGGACCAGCACGATCTTCTCGACCGACATCCCCTCCTGGATGAGATCCCGCGTGTGGATGTCGATGCAGTGCGCGCAGCCATTGAGTTGCGAGACCCGAAGAAAGACGAGGTGGACCAGTCCGCTCGGCAGGCTCGTCCCGGTCGTGACGAAGTGGTGCAGGGCGCCCACGGCCTTTGCACCTTCGGGCGAGACGGCGAACCAATTTGCGCGTTGCATGCGTTGCATTCCTTTCATGTGTGGAGGACGTGACAGCCGCGACGGGCCGGGCCATCGTGTGTGAGACGCGCGACGTCCAGTGTTTGTGACGGCTTCGGCGAGCCACCCGAAGACATCGTCCCTGCACCGCTGGAATGCCTCCGCGCTCCTCGACGCCGAAGTCGTGCTGCGCTTTGGCGATGGGGAAGGAGCGATCGCGAGCCCCCGCGGTGCCATCGCTGCCTGTGGCCGCGCCACCGGCGGGCGGCGTTGTCCCGCTCCTGGGGCGGTCGCGCTCAGCGCACGTACTGGCAGCCGAGCCTGAATTGCCGGTCGCGCGCGGTCTGGCGCCGGCCGCGGATGTCGTCCAGCGTTGCCGGGTCGTTGGGCTGACGGGCCCAGGCGTCGAGCTGGGCGATCAGCGCGGCCAGTGCACGGCATTCGGCGCCGGGGTCGACATCCACGTTGCGCGCCACCGCCTCTTCATGGGCCCGCTGCGCCTGCGCCGCCGCGCGGTTGCTGCGCACATGCGCGTCGCGCTGCTCGGGGGTGAGGCCGTCCGCGAGGTTGAGCCCCGGTTCGATGGCGACCTGCACCTGGCGCGCGCCCGCGGGGCATGGGCCATCGCCATAGCCCACCGTGCGGCCGTCCACGGTCACGCACTTGGCGATGGTGAGCGAGGCGGGGCGCGCAGGGACCGGCGGTGCAGGCAGTGCCGGCGCGGGAACAGCGGTGCGGGCGCCGACAGGCGCTGGAGGCAGCGCCGTACGCTGCTTCGCCCGCACGCGGGCGCGGTCGTGTTCCCACCACGCGTGGGCGCCCCACGCGGCCAGCCCCACCACCAGTGCGCCGGCAACGAGCCACAGCCAGCCGTGTTGCGCCGGCTGGGGCCGCAAGGCGCGCTCCCAACCCGCCGAGCGCCCACGGTGCGTGTCGAAAGGGTCGTTGTCGTGGAGCGGCATCTCCGAAGTGTCGCCAGGAACGTGCGCGCCGGCGAACACCCTGCGACCCGTCGATGTGCCGCCCCGCAGGGGTGCCCCGGTCGCGCATCGGACTCACCAGCCTGATGCACCCATGTCAGCCGCGACGCCCTGATTGTTTCCATCCCGTGAACGCACTGGCTCGCAGGCATGCGGGTTTTTACTTAGTTCGCGGCGCACAATTCATTCCAACAGAGCAGCAGCCGACAACAACCAACCAACAGGTTCGACGGTTGCTCTGGGTGAGCCAGGCCCGCTGCGGTGGCCGCCCCAGCCGAAGAGATGAACTTCGGCCAGGACGGCGCCCCCCGATACCGGTTCGAAATTCATCCACTGACTTCGAAGGAAACTGTCATGAAGACCTCTCAAATCCTCGGCGCGATCGTTCTCTCGGTGCTCGGCGTGGCCAGCGCCTCGGCCGAAACCTACCAGGGCGTGCAGACTGTGAACTCGGTGCGCACCCGCGCCGAAGTGGCCGCCGAAGGCGCGCAGATCGCCCGCGCCGGCAACGTGTACGGCGACGTGGCCCAGGCTGGCGTGACGCCGGCCCGCACCTCGGCGCTGGCCCGTGCCGACCTGCGCAACGAAGCGGTCGCCACCGCCCGCGCCGGCAACATCTACGGCGACGGCGCGCAGCAAGGCGTGCTGGCCCTGGCCGGCCAGCGCGATCGCGCCGAAGTGCGTGCCGAAGCCCGCGCCGCCGCACGCGCGCCCGAGCTGTTCTGATCGGCCGCTCCGCGCGCAGCACGGCCCGGCCGTGCAGGCGCGATGCACGAAGCCCGTCACCCCCCGGTGACGGGCTTTTTCTTTGCCCCTCGACGGGCCGAATCGTGGAAGTGCAATCGGCCGCCAGCGCACGCCAGCCGGGCGCTGGCACCCAACTCGTCACGTTCGTGACGATCTGCGGGAGGGCGCCGGCACCATCCCGCGTGCCGCCCGCCGGTCAGCGCAGCGGCAGCTTGTTGGTGAAGGTGGCAATGGTCTGCGCCAGCCGCGCGACGCCGCCGGTGCCGCTGGCCGCGCGGCCGACGAGCGCGCCGCCGGCCGCCGCCTTGGCGAGCTTGCCGATCACGGAGCGGCTGCGGCCCGCCGAGAGCAGCAGCAGCACGCCCACCCCCAGCACGATGGCGTGTTCGCCGGGGAAGTCGGGACGCTTCGCATCGGCCTCTTTCAAGGCCTGCAGCCACGGCTTGCGGGGGGCGGCGGCAGACACGCTGGGGTCGGCCAGGTCGACGGGGTCTTGCGAGGGGGTCATGGGCATCTTCTCTTCGTCTTCGTGAAGGTCGCGGGGCTCGCCGGCTCGATCGGCCGGGCCGTGGCCGCCTGCGGATGCGCAGATTCTTCCGCAAGCCCACGGTGCCCCGCGAAGCGCCGGGCCGCATGCCGCCGTAGGCCGCCGCGCCGGCGGGCGCGACCTCAAGCGCGGGGCAGCGCGAGTTCGACCCAGGCCGGCGCGTGGTCGCTGGCGCCGGGCTGGCCGCGCACCTCGCGGTCCACCCCGGCGGCGCGCAGGGCGGGCAACAGGTCGGGGCTGAGCAGCAGATGGTCGATGCGCAGCCCGGCATTGCGCGGCCAGCGCTGGCGCCAGTAGTCCCAGAAGGTGTAGATGCGCTCGTCGGGATGCAGGGCGCGGATGGCGTCGGTCCAGCCCTGGGCCAGCAGGCGCTGCCAGGCGGCGCGGCTCTCGGGCTGCAGCAGGGCATCGTCCTGCCAGGAGGCGGGGTTGTAGATGTCCAGGTCGGTGGGCACGACGTTGAAGTCGCCCGCCAGCACGGTGGGCAGCCCGCCCGCCAGCAGGCGCCTGGCATGCGCGTTGAAGCGCTCGAACCAGGCGAGCTTGTAGTCGAACTTCGGCCCGGGCTGGGGATTGCCGTTGGGCAGGTAGAGGCAGCCGACGGTCACGCCGTCGACCACCGCCTCGAGGTAGCGCGCCTGCGTGTCGCCGGGCAGCGGGTCGGGCAGGCCGCGGCCGGTCTCGAGCGGCACCTGGCCACGCGCCAGGATGGCGACGCCGTTCCAGCTGGGCTGGCCGTGGAAGAGCGCGCCGTAGCCGGCCTCGGCGAAGGCGGCGGCAGGAAAGCGCGCGTCGGGCGACTTGAGCTCCTGCAGGCAGGCGACGTCGGGCTGCGCCGTGTCCAGCCAGTCGAGCACCCGCGGCAGGCGTCCGTTCACGCCGTTGACATTGAAGGTCGCGATCTTCATGGCCCCGATGCTCGCGCAAGCGCGCGGGCTGCGCTGTCGGCGGGCACGCTGGCCCGGCGATGCACCGCGGCCGTGCCTGGGCGGGGGCGCGGTGCGCCCCGTCCGAGCGCCCCAGCGAAATCGTCAACTTCTTGTGACAAAGTGGTTGAAACGCCCACCAGGCGGGCGCGAGCAGCTATCAAAAAGAGAGCGTTCGCGTAAACGATAGGGTGCGCCCGACTCTTGCTAAACAGAATCGGCGGCGGCGCATTCGTGCCCCGCCTTCCGATCCGAGCGCCCCAGGGCCGGGCTCCGCCCCGCCCGCCCCCCGAGGGGGGCAAGACAACTGGGGGCGGCCCGGCGTTTTCTTGAGAGGATGTCCATCGCCATGAAGCTGTTCCGCCTGTCCTGCCCCGCCGCCGCCCTGGTGCTGGGTGCCGCCGCCCTGGGCCTGTCGTCTGCCGCGCATGCGGTGATGGCGAACCCGCCGATCCAGATGGCGCCGCAGGGCGTCGAGTTCATGTGCGGCGGCAAGAACAAGGACGAGATCGCCTTCATGGAGATGGTGGCGCCGCGCTGGGCCGCCACCTTCGAGTTCGCCGTCTCGCGCGGACCGCGCGGGCAGTTCCCGGAATCGGTCGAGGTGAAGGTGATCGACAAGTACACCGGCGCCGAGGTGATGCAGGCCGCCTCCAGCGGCCCCTTCATGCTCGCGCGGCTGGAGCCCGGCACCTACGACGTGCAGGCCACGCTGGGCAACCTCACGCTCACGCAGACGGTGAACGTGGCGCTGGGCGTGCCGGGGCGTGCGCTGTTCCTGTGGCCGTCGAATTTCGACATGGCGGCCGCCACGATGCCGCGCCAGGCCGTCGCGCAGGGCAAGTAGCGGCCGCGGCGCCGGGCGGGCGCCTCGATCTTTAAGCAAGTCCTAAGGCACGCGGGCCACAGTCGGTCCCGTGGTCGCCGCCCTGTTCGTTCATCGCCCCGGCCACCCGAACCCGAACGAAAGGAATCCATCATGGCTCGCAAGCTTTCCCATGCACGCCCCGTCGTGGGCACCCTCATGCTGTGCGCCGGTGCGCTGTTCGGCGCGCTGTATGCCGGCACCGCGGTGCACGCCGCCACCTACAACCCGCCGATCCAGATGACCAAGGCCGGCGTGGAGTACATGAGCGGTGGCATCGGGCACGACGAGGCCCAACTCATGGAGACCGTCGAACCGCGCTGGCCGGCGAGCTTCGAGTTCGCCGTGAAGGACCACCAGAAAGCGGACTTCGCCGCCGATGTGCGCGTGACGGTGCGCAACGCCGAGACCGGCGCCGTGGTGCTCGACCGCGTCGACGCGCACGGCCCCTTCATGGTCGCTCGCCTCGACAAGGGCCGCTACCAGGTCGACGCGACGCTGGCCGGCCAGACGCTGCAGCAGGACATCACGGTCAACGGCACCGGCCCGGCCAAGGCGCTGTTCCTGTTCCCGGCCGGCACCGATATGGCGAGCAACGCCGTCGCGCCGGCGGCGCGCTGAGCCTCGGCTGAACGCCAGGCCCGCCCGAGCGCCCGACCATGCTGCAGCGACGCCCGGACGGGCCGGCCCCGCCCAGGCACCTGCGTGCCATCGCCCCCGCCGCCGACGGGCCGGCCGCGGCAGACCCCCCGCCGCGCGGGCTGTCGGCCCACATCCTGCCGACCTCGGCCACGATGATCGGCGTGTGCATGACCGTGCTGTCGATCGGCCACCTGCGCCGCGGCGGCGACTCGCGCGTGGTGCTCGACAAGCTGCTGGCCGTCGACGCGCTGATCTTCCTCACCAGCGCCGTGCTGTCCTTCATGTCGATGCGCAGCCGGCGCGCCGGCCGGCCGCAGCGCTACGAGGGCTGGGCCGAGAGCGTGTTCCTGCTCGGGCTCGGCGTGCTGGCGCTGGCCGCGGTGGTGCTGGCCTTCGCGATCGAGTGAGCTGCGCGCTCGGCGGGCCGTCCGCAGGACTTCTCGTTTTCCATCTTTTCTCCGGCACAGCGCTGTGGCAGACGGCGCGAGAACGCTTCAAGCCAAATCGGGCCGAAGCGCCCGCCGGACGGGCGTGAGATGCTCCTGATTTCATAGCAAAACCACGCGCCGCCACGTGAGTGGCCGTCGGCCCTGCGCGATGCAGCCCGAGCGCAATCGTCGTATGCTGCGCTGCAGCAAACCGGACCCCCATGCCCCTCGCCCCCCTGACCCTCCTGACCACGTTGCTGCACGTGTTCATCGGCCTGCGCCTCGTGCCGGCGCTGGCGGGGGTGACGACGGGCTGGCCGCTGGTCGTGGTGCTGCTCGTGGTGTCGGCGTTCACCATGCCGCTGCCCTTCCTGCGCCGCCGGGGGCCCAGGCACGGATGGCCGGCCGCGCTGCAGTGGCTGGGTCTGCTGTCGATGGGCTGGTTCTCTTCGCTGCTGCTGCTGACGCTGGCGCGCGACGCCGGGCTGCTGCTGGCGTGGGGTGGCAGCTGGGCGCTCGGCGCCACGCCGGACTGGCCGCGCTGGCAGGGGCTGAGCGCGCTGGGCGCGGTGGCGCTGGCCACGGCCGTGTCGGTGGTCGGCTTCTTCAACGCGCGCCGCACGGCGCCCGTGCGGCGGGTCGAGGTGCCGATCGAAGGGCTGCCCTCGCAGCTGCGCGGTTTCACCATCGCGCAGCTGAGCGACATCCACGTCGGCCCGACGATCCGCCAGCGCTACATCCAGCGCATCGTCGACACGGTGAACGGCCTGGGCGCCGACATGGTGGCCATCACCGGCGACCTGGTCGACGGCACCGTGCCCGAGCTGCGCGAGCACATCGCGCCGCTGGCCCAGCTGCGCGCGCGGCACGGCACCTTCGTCGTCACCGGCAACCACGAGTACTACGCCGGCGCCCATGCCTGGATCGACGAGCTGCGGCGCCTGGGCCTGCGCGTGCTGCTCAACGAGCACGTGGTGCTGCAGACGCGCAACGTGCACGGCGCGCAGACCGACGAGGAGATCCTCGAGAGCGCCTTGGTGGTGGCCGGCGTGACCGACTACACCGCCGGCCATTTCGACGCGTCGCACGCCAGCGACCCGCAGCGCGCGGTGCGCGACGCGCCGCCGCTGGTGCACACGCGGGTGCTGCTCGCGCACCAGCCACGCAGCGCGCCGGCCGCGGCCGAGGCGGGCTTCCAGCTGCAGCTGTCGGGCCACACGCACGGCGGGCAGTTCTTTCCCTGGAACCTGTTCGTGCCGCTGCAGCAGCCCTTCACGGCGGGCCTGCACCGGCTGCACGAGATGTGGGTCTACGTGAGCCGCGGCACCGGCTACTGGGGCCCGCCCAAGCGCTTCGGCGCACCGTCCGAGATCGCGCTTATCACATTGACGCGGCCCCGTCCGGCGGCGCGCTGATCGGCCCTTCCCGGCCACGTCCTACCGGGGAAATCGGCGAGGCGGAAAGCACCGCACGCAGCGGCTGCCCATACTCCCTGAACCGTAGCTGAATGAAACAGCCGGTTGCAGGAATCCTCAAGATGCACAACAACAGGATGACGATGGCCGCCGCGCTGCTGGCGCTGGCCGCCACCGGCGCGGCCGCGCAGGGCAGGCAGGACGCCTCGCCCGCCGTGTATGTCGAAGGTGGGCAGACCCTGCACGGCAGCGGCAACAGCCAGATGGCCGGCATCGGCGTGATGCTGCCCTGGGCGCCCAACCCGTCGTGGCAAGGCGGTGCGCGGTCCTTCTACTGGGATCTGTTCGCGAGCCAGTGGCGCGGGCCCTACGAGGGCGAGCGACGCAGCATCTCGCAGATCGGGGCCATCGCGACCTGGCGCTACCGTTTCGACGGCGGCGCCTCGCCCTGGTTCGTCGAGGCCGGCATCGGCGCCAGCGTGATGGACCGGCTCTACCGCACCGACGGGCGCAGCTTCAGCACCACCTTCCAGTTCACCGAGGCGATCGGCGCGGGCTACAGCTTCGGCACCCACGGCCGGCACGAGCTGTCGCTGCGGCTGCAGCACTTCTCCAACGCGGGCATCAAGAAGCCCAACCCGGGCGAGAACTTCGTGCGACTGCGCTACGCCTACCGCTTCTGAGCGAGGGCCATGGCGCCCGCGCCGCGGGCCGCCTACGATGCGGCTCTTTCGGAAGAGTCGAGGAGCGGACGATGCGATCGATGTGGATGCGCCTGGCGGGCGCGTGCGTGCTCGCCGTCGGGATGGCACTGGCCGGCTGCGACAGCAAGGAGCCGGAGCAGCGCGCGGCCTTCATCCAGTTCCTGCAGACACGCGTGCTCGATCGGCCCGGCGTGCGCGTGCCCAAGCCGAGCGACGAGCAGAAAAAGCCCTTCGGCGACTACGCGCGGCACTACGCCGTCATCGCCGACTTCAACGAGTCGATGAACCAGTCGGTGGGCCAGCCGATGGAGGCGGTCATCGCCAAGGGCTCGCCGCGATCGATCGGCGACATCGTGGCGCGGCGCGACGACATCCGCACCGCGCGCGAGGGCGTCAAGCAGATGCGCACCGCGCTCGACGCGAACCTGGCCAAGGCCGATGCCGCCCACGCCGCCCTCCGGCAGCCGGACGACCTGAAGGCGGTGTTCGACAAGGCCTATGAAAAGACGGTGACGCTGCCGGCAGCGACCTTCCGCGAGGTGTTCCCGGCGCTCGATGCGGTGCTCGACGGGGCCGTGCGCATCGGCGACTACATCGAGGCGCACCGCGCGCAGATCCAGATCGCCGGCAATGCCATCACCGTGAGCGACGCGAAGGTGCAGGCCGAGCTCAACGCGATGCTGCAGGCGCTCAACGGCCACGCCAGCGCGATCAATGCCGCACAGCGCAAGCTGCGCACGGTGGTCAGCGGCAGCTGAAGAACTTCAGCGCGCGGCCTCGAGGCTCGCGATGTCGCTGGCCTGGGCGAGGTCCTCGAGCCAGGCGCGCCATGCCTCGTCGCGCTCCGCGGGGTCGCCGCGCAGCAGGGCCGAGGGGTGCAGCGTGATCAGCACGCGCCGGCCCTGCGGCCCTTCGAGCCACTGGCCGCGTTCGGCCGTCACCGCCACGGGCCGGCCCACCAGCGCACGCGCGGCGGTGGCGCCCAGGGCGATGAAGGCGCGCGGGCGCACCTGTGCAATTTCCGATTCGAGCCAGTGCAGGCAGGCCGCGGCCTCGCGCTGGCCGGGCGTCTTGTGGATGCGCCGCTTGCCGCGCAGCTCGAACTTGAAGTGCTTCACCGCATTGGTGACGAAGAAATGCTCGCGCGACCAGCCAAGCTCGGCCACGGCGCGGTTGAAGAGCTGGCCCGCAGGCCCCACGAAGGGCCGGCCCACCAGGTCCTCCTGCTCGCCGGGCTGCTCGCCCACCACCATCAGCGCCGCATGGATCGGCCCCTCGCCCATCACCGACTGGGTGGCGTGCGCGCCGATGGGGCACTCGCGGCAGCGCTCGGTGGCGCGCTTGAGCGCAGCCAGTGCGGCCTTCGGGTCGTCGGGCAGGGCCGCGCCGGGGTGCGGGTCCAGCGCACGGGCCTGCTGCACCGGCTGCACGATGCGCCGCGCCGGCGACGTCGGCGCGGCCTCCACCATGCGGCCCGAGCGTTCGGTGGCCTGCGCCGTGAGCGGCGCGATGAGCGCGGCCTCGGGCAGGTTGTGCCAGTACTTCACGGGCATCTCCTTGCGCATCATGTCGGTCTTCAGCCGTGCGGGGTTGAAGATGTGCGCGTAGTAGGTGAGCCACAGCGCCTCGCCCGCATCGGCCGGCGGCGCATCGGCGCGCGAGGCGCCGGGGCCGAAGCGCAATTCGCCGGGTGGCAGCGATGCGTCCGAGGCCTTCTGGGGGGCTGCGGTCGGATCGGCTTGCGCGGGTGTCCACTGCACCGAGCACTCGGGCGTGAGGATGGCCCAGTGCATCGCCGTGAAGCGGCGCACGAAGAAGGGCGCCACGGCTTCGACGATGTGGTGGTCGGGCTCGAACCAGGCCACGTGCAGCGGCGGCTCGCCCTCGCGCTCGAGCGGGCGAAAGCGCACGAAGGCCTTCATCTTGTGCAGGTCGCGGCGCACCGCCTGCATCATGTGGCGTGCGCGGGTGCGGTCGGCATCGAGCGGATCGTGGCGCAGCGCACGTTCGTGCACCAAGCGCCACAGCAGGCGGTAGAGCAGGGCGAAGCGGGCCGGGTCCTGGTGCAGCACCACCTTCTCGCACAAGGTGAGAAAGGCCGGCGGCACGACGAAATTCATCGCGCCTTGCGCAGGCGGGACGGGCGCTGCGGGCCTTTTTTGCTCTGAATCCGCGATCGGCACGAAGAGGTCTTCCGCCGCCCCTGCCGGCGTGTGCCAGGCCACGTCCTCGGGCGGCACCAGGTGTGCCAGCAGCCGTCTCGCCTCGCTTCGAAAGCCGGGCCAGTCGGTTTCGCTGCTGAGAGTGACGGTATGGCGCATGCGTCTCAAGCTAGGGGGGGCGACACGGCCCGTGTGTAGGTGGCCGGCGCGCGGCGCGGGCGGCGCAGTCGTGCACCGCAGCGCGCGCGCATCGAAGCGCGTCAGGCGTCGAAGAGACTGCGCTGCACCGGCGGTGGTGCGAGGCGGGCCTTGAGGTCCTCGGCCTCCAGGACGCGGCCCGGCCGATGGTCGGCCAGCACCACGAAGGGCATGACCTTGCGCAAGGGCACGCGCAGGCGCTTGAGGTCGTCGCTGCGCAACCGGCGCACGCGGCGCGTGGCCAGCAGCTGCTGCACCGTGCGCACGCCCAGGCCGGGCACGCGCCACAGCAGCTCGCGCGGCGCGGTGTTGAGGTCGACCGGGAAGCGTTCGCGGTGCGCCAGCGCCCAGGCCAGCTTGGGATCGACATCGAGCGCGAGCATGCCGCCCTGCGCGGGCGCGACGATCTCGCTCGCCTCGAAGCCGTAGAAGCGCAGCAGCCAATCGGCCTGGTAGAGCCGGTGCTCGCGCACCAGCGGCGGCGCCACCAGCGGCAGCGACGAGGACGCATCGGGAATGGGGCTGAAGGCCGAGTAGTAGACGCGCCGCAGCCGGTACGCGCCGTAGAGCTGGGCGCTGCTGGCCAGGATGGCCGCGTCGTCCGTGGCGTCGGCGCCCACGATCATCTGCGTGCTCTGGCCGGCGGGCGCGAAGCGCGGCGCCGCGGCACGGGCCGGCCGCGCGCGCGGCAGCGACACGGTGGGTGCCGACTCGGCCTGCGCCTTCTGGGCCTTGGCCTCGTCGATGTGCACCGTCAGCCGCGCCATCGAGCGGCGGATGGCCGCGCCGTCCTTCTCGGGCGCGAGGCTCTCCAGGCCCTGCACGGTGGGCAGCTCGACGTTGATGCTCAGCCGGTCGGCGTAGCGGCCGGCCTTGTGCAGCAGCTCGGGCGCCGCATCGGGGATGGTCTTGAGGTGGATGTAGCCGCGGAAGTCGTGCTCCTCGCGCAGCACGCGCGCGACCTCGACCACCTGCTCCATCGTGTAGTCGGGGCTGCGGATGATGCCGCTGGAGAGGAACAGGCCCTCGATGCAGTTGCGCCGGTAGAAGTCGAGCGTGAGCTGCACCACCTCGTCGACCGAGAAGCGCGCCCGCGGCACGTTGCTGGTGACGCGGTTGACGCAGTACAGGCAGTCGTACTGGCAGAAGTTGGTCAGCAGGATCTTGAGCAGCGAGATGCAGCGCCCGTCGGGCGCGTAGCTGTGGCAGATGCCGGAGCCCTCGGTCGAGCCGATGCCGCGGCCGCCGACCGAGTGGCGCTTCTCGGTGCCGCTGGAGGCACAGGAGGCGTCGTACTTGGCGGCGTCGGCGAGGATGGCGAGCTTGCGCTGAAGAATCACTGGATGAATTTACAGTGATTTCGCAATGGGCGCCACACCGCCCGTCGCCCGGCGCGCGCTACTTCTTCGACTGGCCGGCCGGGTCGCTGGAGGCGGGTGCGCCTTCGCCCGAACCGGGCGCAGGTGCCGGCGTGATGGGCTGCACCGCGGCGCCCGAGCCCGTGGGCTCGCTCGGATGGGGCGCGCTGCTCGAGGTGCCCGGGGATGCGGCGGCCGGCGGGCTGGCCGCGGGCGTGGCGGTGTCGTTGCCGCTCTTGCCGCACGCGGCGAGGGCGAGGGCGGTCACGCCGAGGGCGAGAAGGCGAGGAAGAAGGGTCATGGCTGTCTCCTGAAGAGGGATGGGATGGGCCCCGCGAGGGCCCTCGATCAACGCGACGCGCAGGCGCCGTCAGCGGCCAGGCGGCGCGCCTGCGCCTCCATGGCCAGGTAGAGCACCACCGCGACGGCGAGCGGTGCCCAGTAGTACACGGCGCGGTAGCACAGCACCGCGGCGATCAGCGCCGTGGGCGTCAGCGGCGGCGCCAGCAGGGCGACGAACACCGCCTCCAGCACGCCCAGCCCCGCGGGCACGCGCGACATGAGGCCGGCCACCGCACCGATCAGCAGCACGCCCAGCGCCATGGGGTAGGGCACGCGGTCCTGCAGCAGCACGAACATCGCGAGCCCCATCACGCCCCAGTTGGCGCACGACAGGGCCAGCTGCACGAAGGCCACGCGCAGGCTGGGCAGCGCGATCTCGTGGCCGCGCACGGTCCATTCGCGCCGGCGCGAGAACGCGCAGGCGAGCAGATAGGCCACGGCGACGGCGACCAGCCCCGCGCCCAGCGCGCGCAGGGCGGTGCGGCCCAGGTGCCAGTCGTCCGGCAGGGCCAGCGGCCACAGCAGGAAGGCCAGCCCGGCCAGCAGGAAATAGCCCAGCCAGTTGGTGAGCATGCTGATGCCGACCACGCGCGTGATCTGCCCCGGCGCCAGGCCGAGCCGCGAGTACAGGCGCACCCGCATGCCCACCGCCCCCACGATCGTGCCCATGTTCAGGTTGAAGGCGTAGCTCACGAAGGTGATCGCCATCACGGTGGGCACCGGCAGGCGGTGCCCCGTGTAATGCCGGCCCACGAGGTCGAAGCTGGCGTAGATGCAGTGGCTCAGCGCGGCCAGGCCGGCCGCCACGAGCAGCGTGCGCAGCGGGTAGGCGCGCATGGTGGCGAACACCTGCGCCCACTCGATGGCGCGCGCCTGGCTCACCAGCAGCACCGCCACGAAGGCGAGGAAGCCCAGCACGACGAGGCGCTTGGCCCAGGGCCACCACGGCCGCTCGCGCCAGGCTTGCAGGCGCTGTCCACCGCGCGGCTTCGCCCGCACCTCGCCCGTGGGCAGGGTGCTGGACGGCGCGGCGGTGGAGGAGGGCGCCATGGCGGCTCGCGTCGGGTTCGTTCACACCGCCTCAGGCGGCGTCGGTCTGGGCGACGGACCCGTCGTGGCCGCGCTCGCGCGGCGGCTCCGTCGGCACGGCGGGCTTGAGCCTGGGCGCATGGCGCGGCAACCAGCCGGCCCACGAGGGGTACCAGCGCATGAAGTGGAAGACGAAGAAGCTGCGCACCAGGCGCCAGCCGCTCCATTCGCCCAGCGTGTCGGCCTCGACCTGCTTGCAGCTGTGGCGCATCAGGTGGTCGAGGCGTTCGGTCAGCACGCGGTTGAAGTCCGCGTCGCGAATGATGACGTTGGCCTCGAGGTTGAGCGACAGGCTCAGCGGGTCGAGGTTGCTCGAGCCCACGGTGCTCCAGCGGTCGTCCACCAGCGCGACCTTGCCGTGCAGCGGCCGCTCGCAGTATTCGTAGATGCGCACGCCCGCGTGCAGCAGGTGGTGGTAGAGCATGCTGGCCGCGGTCTTCACGATCGGCATGTCGGGCTCGCCCTGCAGGATGAGGCGCACGTCGACGCCGCGGCGCGCCGCGCGCCGCAGCTCCTTGATGAGCCGGTAGCCCGGAAAGAAGTACGCGTTGGCAATGACGAGGCGGTGCCGCGCGGTGCGGATGGCGGCGCGGTAGTGACGCTCGATGTCGGTCGTGTGGCGACGGTTGTCGCGGGTGACGAACATCACCTCGGCCTGGCCGGTGGGGGCGTTCTCCACGTCGGCGGTGCGACGCAGGCGCCGGCGGAACCAGCCGGCCCCCTTGCCGCCCACCGCGATCGCGTGCAGCACGAAGCGGTGGATCTCGCTCACCACCGGCCCCGTCAGCTCGACCGCGTAGTCCTGCTTGGCCTTGGGACCGAAGTCCATCACATGGTCGGCCGAGTAGTTGATGCCGCCGACGAAGGCGCGCTGGCCGTCGATGACGACGATCTTGCGGTGCATGCGGCGGAACACGTTGAGCCGTTGGCCCAGGAAGCGCGTGCCGGGGTCGAACACGCGCACGCGCACCCCGGCCTGCCCCAGGCTGTCGAGGAAATCGGCCGACAGGTCGGGCGAGCCGAAGCCGTCGATCATCAGGTCGACCTTGACGCCCTTGCGCGCCGCGTCGCACAACGCCGCATGCAGGCCGCGGCCGATCTTGTCCTCGAAGAGGATGAAGGTCTCGACGATCACCTCCCGCTCGGCGGCACGGATCGCCTCGAACACGCGCGGGAAGAAGGCTTCGCCGTTCTCCAGCAGTTCGACCTGGTTGCCGGGGTACCAGCGGCGTTCGCTCATGGGCATGCTCCCGTCTTGTCGTTCACAGGTCGATCTCGGCCACCAGCGGCGCATGGTCCGAGAGGTGCGACCAGGGTTGGCGCGGCAGCACCACGGGTGCGTGGGCCCCCGCGTTGCGCACGTAGATGCGATCCAGCGGCAGCATCGGGAAGCGCGACGGAAAGGTCTTCGCGGCGCGGCCGTTGGCATGCTTGAACACTTCGCGCAGGCCCGCGCCCTGTTCCAGCACCTCGTGCGCCCGGTTGCGCCAGTCGTTGAAGTCGCCGGCCACCACCAGCGGTGCGTCGGCCGGCACCTCGTCGCGCACGATGTGGCACAGCAGCTCCAGCTGCTGCTGGCGATGCGCTTCCGCCAGGCCCAGGTGGGCGCAGATCACGTGCACGTCGACCGTGCGGCCCGGCAGGCGCAGCACGCAATGCAGCAGGCCGCGCTTCTCGGGCCCGGCCACCGACACGTCGTGGTTGCGGTGGTGCACGATCGGAAATTTCGACAGCACGGCATTGCCATGGTGGCCGCGCGGGTACACCGCGTTGCGCCCGTAGGCGAACTGCGGCCACATGGTGTCGGCCAGGAATTCGTAGTGCGGCGCTTCCGGCCAGTTGTCCACCCTCTTCTGGTGCCGCGAATGCGTGCCCAGCACCTCCTGCAGGAAGACGACGTCGGCCCCCACCGTGCGCACGGCATCGCGCAGTTCAGGCAGGATGAACTTGCGGTTGAGTGCCGTGAAGCCCTTGTGGGTGTTCACCGTCATCACCTTCAGCGATTTCGGTGCGGCAGCCGCCACCAGGGGCAAATGGGGTTCGGAGAGAAGTGCCACCCCCCGGTTTGTACGGGGCCCCCCGCGCCGTGGCTGTAGGAAGGTGTCAGCTTCTTGCCGTCCGAATTTCGCGGATGCCGCCGGCTTGGGTGCGTGGCGCTCCTACAGCCGCAGCCCGCACGCCCCGACAGGCGCCTGCAGGGCCGCCTCCTAACTTGGTGCTTCGCTGGTGCCTTCGCCAAGGGGCAGCACCCACTCCCACCCGTGATTGCTCAAGGAGCCTCGCATGAAATCGCTCAGCTTTTCCGCCCTGGTCACTGCCGGCCTGCTGGCCGCAACGGCCGCGGCCCACGCGCAGACCACCTCGGTGCCTGCCACACAACCCGGCGTCGCCGGCCAGGCCAGCACCATGACGCCCGCGGGCGTGCCCAACCCCCCGCAGCGGCCCGACTACAGCCAACCCAACTCGCGCGACGGCGTGCGCATGGGCGCGGTGTGGAACAACCACAACCAGGCCAACACCAACACGCCGGCCGGCGAGGCCAGCACGATGCGCAACAACCAGCCCAACACCACGCCGCAGGTGGGCGAGCGCACGCGCGCCGAGGTGCGCCAGGAGACGCTGCACCAGCCCCGGCCCTTCGGCTATACGGGCGAGCGTCCGGCGGTCGCGACCAACCCGATCGACACCACCGGCACGCCCAAGTGACCGGGTGCGGCAGTGTTCGCCGCGCCCGACAAAAAGCCCGCTGCGCACCGAGCGCGGCGGGCTTTTTTCCTTCGCCGGATAGCCCCCCAGACGAAAGGCACCCCCGCTGGGTGCAGCGAAGCTCGCGCAGCGGGGAGCGTGGGGCCTTTCTCATGACCGGCCGTCTTCGGCCGGTCCGCGATCTCAACCCTTGGTCGGGGCCTGGGCCTCACCGTGCGGGCGATGGCCGTGGGGACCGTGGCCGCGCGGGCCCATGCGCAGGCTCTCGGCGTCGAAGGTCTTCTGCTGCGCCGGCGTGAGCTGCGCGTAGAAGGCCTTGGTCGCGTCGGCGCGCTTGGCGAACATCGCGCTGCGTTCGGCCTGGCGGGCCTGCATGCGGTCGATGCGCTCGGGCGTCGTCAGCTTCTCGAATTCCGCGCGGCGCGCCGCACGGTCCTCGGGCTTGGGCATGGCCGGCGGCTGCAGCGCCGTCGTGTAGCTGGTCCACGCCGACTGCTGCTGTGCGCTGAGCTGCAGCTTGTCCTTCAGGGCCGCGAGGCGCTGGGCGCGGTGCTGTTGCATGCGTTCGAAGCGCTGAGCGAAGTCCTTCTTGCGTTCCATGCGCGGCTTGGCGTCCGCCGAGGTGGCCGCGGCCTGGGCCTGGGTGGCCGACAGCGGCACGTTGGCGGGAGGCGGGGTCTGCGCGGACGCGGCGAAAGCGGCAGAGGCCAGTACGCCGGCCCAGACCATCCGTTGGCGAAGAGAGATCATGCGAGTCCTTCCTTTCGTGGAAATGCTGCCGCGGTGAAGAGTGCAGCAGGTGAGACGGAGTGTGGAAGGCGCGAATGTCCCGGCAGTGAGGGCGGGGTCAACGCGGCGTGATCGAAGGTAAAGATGCCGTGAATGCACACGGCGGGGCGCCGCTCACTTGGGCCGCGGTCGCTTCAGGGTGCGGTCGGGCACGCTCAGCCGGCCGGCGCGCAGTTCGCCGACCGCGTTGGCCACGGCCTGTGCGACGTTGCACACCTCCTGCTGCAGCGCCTCGTCCGCATCGAGCGTGTCGTGGCTGGTGGCATAGGGTTCGTAGTAGCCGAGGTAGCGGTCCAGCCGCGCCTGCTGGCCGGCGTCGACCAGGCCCATCCAGTCGAGCCAATCGCTGAGGTTGCGGCGCAGGCTCTCGATGCCGGCGACGTCGCCGTGCACGATCACGCCGTACACGCGGCCATCGAGGTGCTTGGGAAAGTCCCAGCCCTGCAGTTCCAGCGCCTTGGCCTCTTCGGCCTTCTTGCCGTGCGTGCTGGTCGGGTCGGGGTTGCCGCCATCGGCGCACACCAGCCGGTCGATCATGAGCTTGAGCGGACTCGTGGCCTGGTACCAGTGCGTGGGCGTGAGCACGATCACGCCATGCGCCGCGACCCAGCGTTCGTAGATCTCGTTCATCCAGTCGCCGGTCTGCCGCAGCGAATGGTTGGGGTAGCAGCTGCAGGGCCAGTGGCACAGCGGCATGGCGGTGGAGACGCAGCCCTTGCAGGGGTGGATCTGCCGGCCGTATTCCGAAGTGACGAGGCTGAGGTCGAGCAGGTCGACCTCGATGCCGGCCGCCTCCAGCGTCCGCTGCGCCATCTGCGCCATGCGCCAGGTCTTCGACACCTCGCCGGGGCAGGTGCCGTCGTTGCGCGGCGAGCCGTTGACCAGCAGCACGCGCGAGCGCGTCTCGCTGCGGCCCCAGGCGGCCTGCGCGGCGTCGAGGCGGGCCTTGGTGTCCAGCCATTCCACGGCCAGGTCGTAGGCGGGGTCGGCGTAGCCCGCGCCGGCCTTGCGCGTGACAGGCGCCTTGCGCCCCTCGTCGTAGGCGTCCCAGGCGATGGCTTCCAGCCGCGCAAGCGCGTCGGCCTCGGCACCGAAAGCCGGGTCCTGGAAGGGCTGCATGAAGCGCAGGTGGAACTCGCTGCGTTCGAGGTGGCCGGGCGCCTGGCCCTTGCGGATCGGAGGGGAGGTGGACATCGTGGCGGGAGTCTGCGCAGCGGCTCCACCGCGCACTGCCAGCGCTCGCCTTACCGCTCGTGCGGCTGGCAGCGCGTCGCAAGGGGGGCGGCATCCTACAGGCGCCATGCGGCGGGAGGCGCAATGTGCTCCGTCGCGGCGAGGGATGAGCCCGCGCCCCGACCTGTCGTATCCCCAACTTCGGAGCCTTCCACCATGTCACCTCGCCTGATCGCCCTGCTCGGAACCGCCTGCCTCGTCGCGGGCGTGCATGCCCAATCCAATCCCCCCGGCGTGGCCGTCCCGCCCAACACCCCCGGCGTGGCGGGCGGCAAAGCGGAAAGCGCGGCCGAGGCGCGCAAGAACATGCGTCCCCAGGGCGAGGTCCGACCACAAGGCGGCGACCAGCCCCGGACGCCGGAAGGCGGCGGTGTCGGCACCGACCGCGCCGCAGTCGCGGGTGAACGCCGCGCAGAGACGCGCGACCAGCGCCGTCCCGGCAAGCCCAAGACGACGCAAGGCGGCACGCCCAAGTGAGCCCGCCCGCCGGTTCATGCGTCGAACCGGCGTGGAAACCTTGCGCGACGGGCGCGGCCTGCCATCAAGAATGACAGCAGCTCAGTGCAGCGCCTCGAGTTCCCAGGACACGTTCTGCCAGGCCACGCCGAAGCCCGCGCCGCCCGCGGTGGCGTGGGGTCCGGCGAGGGCTTGCCGCGCCCAGTCGGCACCCGCGCGGACGCTGTCGATCACCGGCACGGGCACGGCCGGCGCGATGGCCGCCGCCATGCCGGCCAGCCCGGCGCCGCCCAAGACCACCGCGTCAGCGCCGAAGCGCGCGATGGCGTCCTGGCACGCCTGAACCAGTAGCGCGTGCGCGGCGACGGGATCGGCCGCCAGTTGCGCGCCGGTCGGCGCGATGGTGTGAATGCCGGCCAGCGACGCACCGGGTTCCAGCGCGAGCGCCAGCCGCTCGAGCATCGGCTTCCATCGCTCGCCGCCGGTGACGACGGCGTAGCGCCCGTGCCGCGCCGCGGCCAGGAAGGAGGCTTCGGCCAGCCCGCCGACGGGCACGCCGGCGCCTTCGCGCAGCGCGAACAGCCCCGGGTCGCCGAAGCAGCCGATGAGCACTGCGTCGGCCGCGAGTCCCTGCGCCTTCGCCACCGCCCACGCGTCGAGCACCGTGTGCTGCGCCACCGCGTAGCTCGCCTCGGAGGCGATATAGGGTGCACCGAAGCGCGCGGTCAGCGTGTGCACGTCGATGCCCGCGCCGACCGCGGCCTTCACATGCTGCTGCAGCAGCGCGCTGACGCTCGTCGAGGTGTTGGGGTTGATGACCAGCAGCGAGGGCATGTCAGCTCGTCATCTCAGCCGCCGCGCCTCTTCGACGCCCGGCGCCCCAGCAGCGCCGCGCTGCCCAGGGCCACGCCCATCACCGCGAAGGAGACGATGGTCGTGACCGTGCCCAGCGCGTAGATCGAGGGCGTGGTCACGGTCGAGGTGAGGCCCTGCAGCTCGAGCGGCAGGGTGTTGACGTCGCCGATGGCCTGCGAGGTGCGCGCGATCTCGTCCCAGCTGAGGGTGAAGCCGAACATGCCGATGCCGATCACCGAGGGGCCGATGAGCGGCAGCACCACGTGGCGAAAGCTCTGCCAGGGCGTGGCGCCGAGGTCGCGCGCGGCTTCCTCGTAGGCCGGGTTGAAGCGGTTGAACACCGCGAACATGATCAGCAGCCCGAAGGGCAGCGTCCAGGTGAGGTGTGCGCCCAGCGCCGAGGTGAGCAGGCCCAGCGCGGTGCCGTAGTTCTCCAGCGTGCCTTCGGCGCCCATCGCCGTGAGGGCCGACTTGATGCCGGTGTCCAGCAGGCGAAACTGCAGCCCGATGCCCAGCGACACGATGATGGACGGCATGATGAGGCTGGCCACGGCGATGTAGAAGAGCGCATCGCCGCCCTTGAGCCGCTTGCGGAAGGCCAGCCCCGCGAGCACCGAGAGCACGACGGTGAAGGCCATCACCACCGCCCCCAGCATCAGCGAGCGCCGGAAGGCCGCCCCGATGTCCACCGTGCCCAGCCCCTCGGCCAGCTTGTGGAACCAGTGCAGCGACACGCCCCGCATCGGGAACGTGAGGCCGCCCTCCGGCCCCTGGAAGCTCAGCACGAAGATCGTGAACATCGGCCCGTACATGAACACCACGAACAGCGCGAACACGATCGCCAGCGGCCAGAAACCGGGGGCGCGGCGGTCAGACATTCCGGCTTGCATGTCAACTCTTTGTGGTCCGGCGCGCCACCCGCAGCAGAACACGGGCTTTGCTCCGGCCGACGAGCGCAGCGAAGTCTCCAGAGCACCCGAGGAACTGGCTTTGCCAGGCCTCTGGGTGCGCCCCCCTCCAAGCCGAAGGCGCCAGAGAGGGGGGAGCCGCGAAGCGGCTTGGGGGGTGCTTCACTTCACAGCTCCTTGCGGATGTCGACGAGCCGCGTGAGCCCGTAGATGATCATGAGCACGACCGCCAGCAGGATGACGGCGTTGGCGGCGGCGAGAGGAAACTGCAGGTAGCTGGTCTGCACCTGGATGATCTTGCCGACCGAGGCGATCTGCTGGCCGCCCATGACGCCGATGGTGACGAAGTCGCCCATGACGATGGTGATGACGAAGATCGAGCCGATGATGATGCCGGTCTTGGACAGCGGCACGATCACGTTCCACAGCGTCTGCCAGCCGCTGGCGCCGGCATCGGTGGCGGCTTCGAGCAGGCTGCGGTCGATGCGCATCATCGAGTTGAAGATCGGCACGATCATGAACATCGTGTACAGGTGCACGAAGGCCAGCACCACCGAGAAGTCGGAGAACAGCAGCCACTCGACCGGCTCGTTCACCAGGCCGATGCCCATGAGCGTCTGGTTCACCAGGCCGTTGCGCCCCAGCAGCGGCACCCACGAGATCATGCGGATCACGTTCGAGGTCCAGAAGGGCACGGTGCACAGCACGAAGAGCGCGGTCTGCATGCCCGAGGAGCGCACGTGGAAGGCCAGGAAGTAGGCCACCGCGAAGCCCAGCACCAGCGTGATGGCCCAGACCAGGAAGCAGAACTTGAGCGTGGACAGGTACGTCGACAGCGTGACGCAGAAGTCGCCGTTGTCGGTGAGGTGCGAGCAGCCCTCGAAGATGCTGAGGTAGTTGCGCAGCGAGACGGCCGGGATCAGCTCGTACTCGTTGAAGTCCCACAGGCTCACCATGCCGATGAGCACCAAAGGGACGATGAAGAACAGCAGGAACACCAGCGCGAACGGCGCCGCCTGCCACCACGCGGCGATGGTGTGCAGCGGCCGGGTGGCGGCGTGGGTGGCGGTGGCAGGGGCGCTCATGAGAGTTCGGGATCGGGATCGGGATCGGGCAGCCGTACGCGAAGGACGCGAAGATCACGCGAAGGGCGCAAAGAAGACATCAAAAGACATGGATGTTCTTTCGCGTTCTTCGCGAAACCTTCGCGCTCTTCGCGCATGGATGTCCGTGCCCGTACTCAGGCCGCCACGAACTCGTTCCACTTGCGAACCATGTACTCGTTCTCGTCCATGACCGCGTTCCAGCAGGCGATGCCGCCCATGCGCTGCTCGTAGCTGCCGCCGTCGCGCACCGCGCCGGCCTTGGCGATCACGTCGCCCTGCGGGCTCTTGATGTCCTGCGCGGCGGGCTTGCCTTCCATCCAGTAGGCCCACTCGTAGGCCTCCATCTTGGCCTTGGCCGTCTCCAGCACGGCGCTGTAGTAGCCCTGGCGGTTGAGGTAGGCGCCGGCCCAGCCGTCGAGGAACCAGTTGATGAACTCGTAGGCGCCGTCGAGCTTCTTGCCCGACAGCGTGGCCGGCAGGCCGAAGCCCGAGGCCCAGGCGCGATAGCCTTCCTTGAGCGGCTGGAACACGCAGTCGATGCCCTTGCTGCGCACGGCCGTCACGGCCGGGCTCCACATCGACTGGATCACGACCTCGCCCGAGGCCATGAGGTTGACCGACTCGTTGAAGTCCTTCCACAGCGCGCGGAACTGGCCGGCCTTCTTGGCTTCGATCAGGGTCTTGATCGTCAGGTCGATCTCGGCCTTGGTCATGTTGCCCTTGTCCTTGTACTTGTGGATGCCCATGGACTCCACGACCATCGCCGCATCCATGATGCCGATCGACGGAATGTTCAGGATCGCGGCCTTGCCCTTGAACTCGGGGTTCAGCAGCTCCTTCCAGGAATCGATCGGGCGCTTGATCAGGTCGGGGCGGATGCCCAGCGTGTCGGCGTTGTAGACCGTCGGGATCAGCGTCATGAACTGCGTCGGCGTGGCCGAGAACTTCTTGGAGCCGGCGCCTTCCAGGAACATCACCTTCTTGGGCGCGGTGCCCTGGTCGCCCACGGCCTTGCCGGCCACTTCACCCTTGGTGAACAGCGTGGTGATCTTGTCGGCGTTCTTGATGCGCTTGGAATCGATGGCCAGCAGGTTGCCGGTCGGGATGATCTTCTTCAGCGAGAAGTACTCGGTGTCGATCAGGTCGAAGCTGTTGGGCGCGGTGACGGCGCGCTTGGTCACTTCGTCGGTGGTGACGGGGATGTACTGGATCTCGATCCCGGTATCGGCCTTGAATTTCTCCGCAATGGCTTTGTCCTGGTTCACCGCGGTGCCCAGGTAGCGCAGCACGATCTTCTCCTGCGCGTGGACGGCCGGAAACACACCTGCGGCCAGGATGCCCGCGGTGCCCTTCAGCACCGTGCGGCGGTTCTGGTTCGCGCTGGTGTCGACGCTGTCCTGCTTAGCCTTGTCGGAATCGAATTCAGCCATTTTCATCTCCATGCCTGGTGGTCAGTGAAAGTGGTGCAACGGGTGTTGCAGCCTGTTGTTACTGGGGTGCCGGCCCCGTCGCCCCGGCTTGACGGGAAAACTATCGGTGGCTTCAGCTCGCGAGGCGATGCACGTCGCTGCTGTTCCACTGCGCAAACATCCGCTCGCCCGGCGAACACGGTGCGCGGAAGAAATCGGCCTCGGGCAACATCACCGAGAAATCGTCCTGCTGCGGCAGGTTCATGGTCACCAGCACGTAGGTGCCCTGGTACTCCACGCCCAACACGTCGCCGGCCATGGTGTTGTCACCCGAGGCATCGCGCGACAGGCGCACCTTGTCGGCACGCAGCGCGATCTTTGCGTCGCCCAGGCGGATCACGTTGTGCCCGCCGAGGAACTTCGCGACGAACTCGGAGGCCGGCGCGTTGAACAGATCGTGCGGCGAGGCCACCTGCTCGATCAGGCCCTGGTTCATCACCACCACCTGGTCGGACAAGGCCATCGCTTCTTCCTGCGAGTGGGTGACGTGGATGAAGGTGAAGCCGAGGTCGTGCTGCCAGCGCTTCAGCTCGGCACGCATGCGGATACGCAGGAAGGGGTCCAGCGCGGACAGTGGCTCGTCCAGCAGCAGCACGCTGGGCTCGGTAATCAGCGCACGCGCCAGCGCGACGCGCTGCTGCTGACCGCCGGAGAGTTCGGAGGGCTTGCGCTGGGCGTAGGGCGTCATCGCCACGCGCTCCAGCAGGTCGTGCGCGCGCTTGTGACGCTCGGCCTTGCCGATGCCCCGCATCTTCAGGCTGAAGGCGACGTTGTCCAGCACCGACAGGTGCGGAAACAACGCGTAGCTCTGGAACATCATCGCGGTGCCGCGCTCGGCAGCGGGCAGCAGCGTGATGTTGCGGCCGCCCAGCAACACATCGCCGTCGCTGGCCAGCTCATGGCCGGCAATCATGCGCAAGGTGGAAGTCTTGCCGCAGCCAGACGGGCCGAGCAGGCAGCAATAGCTACCCGCGGCGACACGCAGGTCGATGGCATGCACGGCGGTGACGTCGCCGTAGCGCTTGGTCAGCTTGACGAGTTCCAGATCCGCAGATTTCTGCTGCATGTGAGGCCTCCTCGACGGGTTCGAGGCCTTAAAGCATTGCGCATGCCAGCAAACACACATCCGTTCAACACATTGATTCCAATGAAAACAGCGACTGGACCAAGCCAGATTTTGTATGCAATCCAGCGACGTCTTTGCACGCAGTTGGCGCACGAACGGAGTGCCTGCCTCAATGCAGGGCGCTGGCACTCAGCGGGTGAATGACTGGCTGCTCAGGGAGCCGTTAGTTCGCTTGGTCGCCGGACAGCGTGCGCATATAGACTTCACGACAGTTCGCACGCCAGCACCGGGCGCGAACCTGCTTGTAAAGCCGTACATCCACATCTACCCCCGAGAAAAAGTGGAGGCGTCATGCAACAGGTCCGGTTATGGGCAGGCCATCTCCTGGCCTGCCTGGTGTTACTCCTGCCCGTCGCACCTGCAGCGCATGCCGCTGCGGTCTACCAATACACGTTCACCAGCGGAGCCCTGACCGATCCGGAGTGGACCTGGGAGTTCCTGGGCGAGCGCTTCAGCATCGGCTTTTCTCTGCCCACCCCATTGCGTACCGGCGATCTGGACGTCACAGGCGTGCAGGCCTGGGGACAGATCGGTGCCAACCGCCTGAGTTTTCCGCACCCGCCGCCCGCAACGGAATGGGTGCCCAACCCCTATGAACCCGGTGGCGAATGGGAGCAGCCGGTCTACCCCTATCTCACCTCCGGCTTCTCCCTGTTTGTGGGCACCTGGGGCCGGACGGCCTGCCCACCACCTGGACGATCAGCATCGGCCAGATCGAGCACGTAGACCTCTACAGCTCGTCCCTCCTCGGCCTGTACAGCCGCTACGAAGGGCCGGACATCTGGTTCAACGAAGACGTCTATGCCGGCCCCTCCCGCTCCGTCAACACGGTTGCACGCAACACGGTGGTGCCGGGCACCTGGTCGCTCGCAGTCAGCGAAGTGCCGGAGCCTTCCACGCTCCTTCTGCTCGGTTGCGCTGCGCTGACGCTCCCACTCACGCGCCGCCGCACTACCCCGCTGCGCAACCCCTGACTACCCATCACCACCCATAACAACAACCACCCACCCCAAGGATAGAACCGTGAGAACCCTGAAGATCAGCGCCCTGACACTCGTTGCCAGCATGCTGTTACCCATGGCGGTGCAGGCCGCCCCGCTGTACCAGTACACCTACACCAGCGGCATTTTCGGTGACCCCGCCACGACGGGGCCTGACTTCCTCGGCCAGCGCTTCACCATCGACATCTGGTCACCCGTCGCCTTCGGCCTGGGCAGCGTAGACACGGAGGGCATGCGCGCAAGGGGAACGGCGCCGGGTATCCAGATCGACTTCCCGCAACCACCGCCGACCACCTCGTGCCAGCCGGACCCCTGGTTTCCGGAAGGTGGCTGCACGCAACAACCCGACTATCCCTACGCCACCGCCAGCCAGCACCTGCAGGTGCTGGAACTCGACGGAAACGGCTTGCCCCTGGCCTGGGACCTGGCGCTTTACGGATCGTGGATCGAGGGATGGCGCTGGAACGAGAGCAGCTTCCTGTCGCTGATTTCAAGCTACTACAGCGACAGCTTCTTCGTGGAAGACATCTATGGCGGTACGCCGGTCAGTTCCGGCCTGATCGCGCGCAACCTCGAGGACACCGGCGGAAGCTGGCGCCTCACGGTTAGCGAAGTCCCGGCACCGTCCACCGCCCTGCTGGCTGTCGGCGCCCTGCTCGCCCTGCGGCTGGTGCGCCGTCCAGCTGCCACACAAACCAAGGAGTCAGCATGAGAATGCGTCCGCACTTCCTGTTCGCACTGGCATTGCTGCCGGGCCTTCCCGCGGCGGCCGCCGCGGCGCCGATCTATCACTACACCTACGAAAGTGGTCTATCGACATCGGGCCTGATCGGTGAGCGCTTCACGATCGACATCTGGTCGCCCACGCAACTCGGTATCGGCAGCCTGTCTACGGCGGGCGTCACGGCCCGCGGCACGGCCCTGGGTACGCAGATTGATTTTCCGCTTCCGCCGCCGACCATCTCCTGCCAGCCGAACCCATGGGAGCCGGAAGGTGGCTGCGTGGACATGCCCGACTACCCGTACGCCACATCCAGCCTGAGCCTGGCAGTGTCCAGTCTGGATGCCAGCGGCCTGCCGTCGGGCTGGGAGCTCTCGCTGCATGGCTCCTGGGTCAGCAGCTGGCGGTTCAACGACACCGCCATCCTCCTGCTCGACTCCTTCTATTCCAATGAAGGCTCCTATGTGGACTACATGCTGGACAGGGGCGGCCTCATCGCCGGTAACGACGGCGGCAACCGTGGCAGCTGGAGCCTTGCGATAACGGAAGTACCTGCGCCCCCCACTTTGCTGCTAGCCGGCTGCGCCCTTGCGGTGCTCGGGCTGACGCGCCGACGCACCCACACAACCTGAGGATCATCCAGCATGAAAAAGCTCTCCTTCCACCTGCTCCCGACCCTCGTAGTCGTAGCGCTGGGGCTTCCTGCCACCGCGATCGCCGTACCCCTCTACCAGTACACCTACACCAGCGGGGCACTCGACGAGCCGGTCGGCCCGGACGCCCCCATTTCGGAGTACTCCGGGCAGCGCTTCACCATCAGCTTCTCGACCTGGTCACCATTGGGCGTCGGCGGGCTGGATGTCACCGACGTGCGCGCCAACGCGAGCATCGGGGACCTGAGCTTCGGCTTCCCCATGCCGCCGCCCGCCATGACCTGCGTGCCGGATCCCTGGGGTCCGCCGGAAGCGCCCTGCATCGACATGCCGGCCCTTCCCTACCACTCGACCAGCTTCAGTCTCACTGTCGAAGCGCTGGACGCCGGAGGCCTGCCGTCGGCATGGTTGATGAGCTTCAATCACATCTACCGCTACGATCCCCGCTCGTTCGACTATACCTATGACAATTTCATGTCGAACAACGTGGACTATCTGCACGAACATTTCGTATACGGCCACCCGCTCAGCGCAGGTCCGCTGGCCTGGAACATCAGCGAGCCCGGGGCCTGGAGCCTGGCGATAAGCGAGGTGCCGGCGCCGCCCACGCTGTTGCTGGCAACCGGTGCCTTGCTTGGCCTCGGCTACGCGGCGCGGCGCCGGCCCCACGCTCGCCGGCCCGCATAGTCTGTATGTCGCCCGGCAATGCCCTCGCACCCCGTGCATTTCGCGCAGATGTCACGGGTTTGCGGGTCATCTCTGTCCCGGCAAGGAAACTATAAGGTCGCGCGCAGGTGAGCTCCCGGGGCTGCTGGTACCCTGCGCGCATCGATCACCACCAAGGACGGGCATGTCCCAGCCAGGCCCCACCCCGCTTACCGCCGTCGCCCTGTCCGCCATGGATCGCGACGCCTTCGTCGCGGCACTGGACGGCATCGTCGAGCACACGTCCTGGGCGACGGAACGCGCGTGGGCGGCGCGGCCTTTCGCCGACCGTGCGGCGCTGCATGCGGCCATCTTCGCAGCCATCGTGCAGGCCTCCGCCGAAGAACAGCTGGAGCTGCTGCGGCAGCACCCCGAGCTGGCGGGCCGGGCAGCGATCGCCAATACGCTGACGGCCGAATCCACCCAGGAACAGGACCGTGCGGGCCTGCGCAACTGCAGTCCGGAGGAGTATGCGCAGCTCACCGCACTGAACGATGCTTACGGCAAGCGCTTCGGCCACCCCTTCATCGTCGCGGTGACGGGCATGAATCGCCAGCAGGTCATGGCGCTGTTCGCGCAACGCCTGCAGAACGATCCTGACACCGAACGGATGGAAGCGCTGAAGCAGGTCGGGCGGATCATCGGCATCCGCCTCGACGAGCGCGTGGCCGGGAACGCTTGAGGAGCAGGCGCCCGCAGACCGCAGGCCCGCGGCACGGCACGCAGTGGGCCGCACCGGGACCTGCCGGGCGGTTAATACACCTGCCAGTTCAGCAGCGCATTGACGAAGGTTGCGCTGTAGGCGCTGCGGGACTGGTCAGCACGGCGGGACTCGTTGCCGACGCCACCGGTCAGGCGCAGGGAAGGACTGATCTGGTAGTTGGCGGACAGACGCGCAGTCAGCGTGTCTTCGTTGCCACGCGACAAGGTGCCGACGCCCAGGTAGTCACGCCAGCGCCAGTCGATCGACGGTGACAGGGTCAGCTTCGGGCCCGGCGACCAGTCGTAGATGGCACGGATGCCGGTGGTCTTGGCATAGCTGGCGCTCGCGTCGCTCACTTCACCGATCTGGCGATAGATATCCAGGCGCACCGCACTGGGGCCGCCCGAGCGCCACAGGTAGCTGGCGTTGCCGTACCAGCCCTTGAAGTCGCGGATGTCATAAGTGTCGTGCTCGCGCCACTGGTAACCGAACTTGCCGCTCAGGCGGGAGTGTCCGGCGAAGGCCCAGTTCCAGCCCAGCTCGACGGCATCCTGCTCGTAGCCGCTGTCGGACAGGATGCTGGCGGCCCGGTTCGGGAAGCGGTAGTCGGCATGGCGGCCGCGCAGGTCCACCCAGTTGCCGGCGCGCGATTGCTGGCGGACGCCGAGGTTGGCTTCCCAGCCATCGCGATCGCCCGACTTCTGCAGGTCGCTCTCGTTGCGGTAGCGGGCAGCATTGGCGCCGCCCACGATCTGCCAGCGCGCATTCGTGCCGAACACGGTGTCCAGACCCAGCGTGTCCGAGGTCACCATGTTCTTTTCCTGCGTGCGCTGGTCCGCCAGGTCCGCCAGGTAGTTCAGGTGCTGGTAACGCAAGCCGACCTCCGCGCGCTGCAGCGGCCGCACGCTCCAGCTCAGGTCGTAGCGCTGGCGCGTGTGGTCGAGCTGGTCGAAGCGTGCATAGCGAACCAGCGACGGTGCCGCCACGAAGCCCAGACGATGGCCATCGAAGTCGCGGTCGTAGTCGACACGCAAACCGGTCACCGAGATCCAGTCGCTGCGCTCACCGGTGTCCGTCCGGCCCGGAGGCGCAACGCCATCACCCAGGCGATAGGGGTTGGTGTCGTAGGTGATGTCCTGGCTGAGCGAGACATCCAGCGGCCCGTCGTCTTCCTTGCGCGTCTGCGGCACCGCCATCTGGGCGGATGCGATGCCGGCCGCCGTACAACCGATGACCGCCACGCAGACGGCAGACCTTGCTCTCCTCTTTGCTCTTTTCATTGTTGTTCTCACTTTGTTCTGGGTTGCTCTGAGTTCTCACGGGTTGATTCTTGATCGGGCATCCCCACCAGCACACACCCATGCATGCGGCGTCCAGACGCCGCCAGTGGTTCAGGACCGCGAGGCTCGCCCCTGGCGGACCACGAGGTAGAAGAAGTGCATGGTGTCGATGGTATAGCGCCTGAGCAGGCGGCGTGGCTCCAGGAACAGGCGGTACAACCACTCGCAGCGGATGCGCTGCACCCACATGGGCGCACGCTGGATATTCCCGGACATGAAGTCGAACAGCGCACCGATCGCCATCACCAACCCGGCATCGAGCAGGGCGTGGTGGCGGGCGATCCACTGCTCCTGACGCGGATTGCCCAGCGCCACCAGCACGATGTCCGTCCGCAGCGAATTGATGCGCGCGCACAGGGCCGGGTCCGCCAGGTCGCCATAGCCATCGGCGCACCCGACGATCTCGTGGCCATAACGCGCACGGATCACCTCCCCGGCACGTTCTGCCACGCCCGGTCGGCCGCCCAGCAGGAACACCCGCTTGGGAAACGACAGGCTGGCCAGCAGCTGCGGCGTGAAGTCCGTGCCGTTCAGGTTCTCCTGGAAGGGCTGGCCGTAGACGAACTTCGCCGCGCCATCCATGGCCACGCCGTCATTCGCAATCAGCACCGGCGCCTTGCGGATCCAGTCGAGCAGGTCACGGCACTTCACGACGAAGTTGGCGTTCGCGAAGAACAGCACGGCCGGCTGGCCGCTCTCCAGGCGGTTGTCGAGTTCGGCGCACAGCGCCCTGGACGAGACATCCAGTACCGGGAATCCGGCAATGTCCTTGCGGGTGGCCGCCAGCATTCAGTACACCTCCCGGGCGGCACGTGGCGGGGCAGCCAGCTGTTCATGCCCCGTCGGCAACGACTCGTTCGCCACGGTCTGACCATTGCGCATCATGGACGCACTCCTTCCATCAACGATTGTTCCTGCGTGCCACCGGATCGACGCTTGGCGCGCGCGGCGACGATACGTTTGCCAAGGCGGATGCACGGCTGCTCCACCCACTTGCCCAGCAGGTGCGAGAACGCCAGCGCGACGACCAGACTGCCGGCGATGAGGCTGAGGGCATACACGGGGCGCGAAGTCACGCCCAGCACATCCACGATGAACCAGGCAGTCACGAAGATCGCCACCATGTGGATGCAGTAGAAGGCGTAGGACACATGGCCCAGCCAGGTCGAGAACCGGTTGCACAACACCGCCTTGACCACCCGCGCACCCCATTGCGGCAGCATGCCGGCGGCCGAACCCAGCGCGACGAAGAACAGCAGGTACGAGGCCGCGGGCTGCCGGCGCCACATCGCCACCACGAAGGCTGCCGCGCAGACGGCGAGCAGCATCGCGCGTTGCCGCGGATCGGTGGCCGACACCACCAGCTGGAACAGGATGCCGATGTAGAAGAGCCACAGATAGGACGGCAGGAACGACCCCTGACGCAGGTACTGAGACAGCACGACCAGGCCTGCAAACACGGCCAGGTGGACCAGTGCGCCACGTGCACGCACCGCTGCATACAGCAAGGGCGCCACGAGGTAGAACTGCCACTCCAGCGTCAGGCTCCAGCCCTGCCCCATGAAGGCATAGGACGTGGAGGGCAACATGCTCTCCGGCACCAGTCCGTGCAGCAATGGAATGTGCAGCGCCAGATGCAGCCAGAAGTTGTCCGCGCTGTCCTGCAGGTAAGCCAGGCGGTCGAGGCGACGCGGCGCGTCCCAGGGCATGTTCTGCAGGAACTGGATGGACAGGTCCAGCACCAGCACCGACAGGAACAGGCCGACGAGATACACCGGGAATATCCGCAGGGCGCGCCGGATGAAGAACTCATCCAGTGTCGGCCGCCTGTGCAGCGACAGCGCGATGACGAAGCCACTGATCATGATGAAGGCGCCCACGGCGATGCTGCCATCCGCGAGCAGGCGCCCCCAACCCGAGCCCTTCTCGAGCGGCAGGGTCGCCATGGTGCTCACGTGGGTGACGAAGACCCAGAACGCCATCCAGCCCCGCAGCCCTTCGAGCTCGAGGTAGTTGTCGGCGCGCGGCACGCCCGCGGATGTCACGCCTGTGCTCCCTGCCCGGCCGCACCGCTCCAGCCACTTCCGCTGTGACGCGGTACCAGGCTCGGACGGCTGAAGTAGGCGCGCAGGGTGCCCACCAGGCCGTTCTGGTCGTACTCCGGCAAGGACGGCGGCGTCATGTCCAGCGCCTCTTCAACCGAGTAAGCGCAACGCGGCGCGCGCTGCGTGCCGGTGTAGTAGTCGTTGTACTTGATGAAGCCCTCGCCCCAGGTTTCGCGCAGCCAGATGGCCGGAATACCGTAGGCCTCGGCGATGATCACGCCGTGCAGGGACGACGAGATCACGCGGTCACAGGAGCAGATGTCATCCACCACCTGCTGCCAGGGGCGCTGCACGTCGATGACGAAATGCGGCGACTCGACATAGTGCGCATGCCCGCGGAAATGTGGAATCACCCCCACGCGATGCGCGGTCGTGACCTTGGGTGAATAGAACAACGGCACCAGCAGGCCGGGGTCGCCGTACAGCTCCGGACAAGCCTGGCCGGAGGAGATGATGACATCGCGGGTGATGGGGCCACGCACGGCCAGGGCCGTGATGTTCGGCACCACCATGCGACCGTTGTCGCGGAAGCGCGACCAGCGGTCCGGGCGGATGAAGTAGCGATGGTAGAAACCGGGATGGACACCGGTCCCCCACACGACGTCTCCGTCGCGCGCCATCTGCAGGACGGACCCCACGGCGAGCAGCTTGCCCGGCGCGTCCTCCTCGACGCGCTTCACATCCATGCCGGTCGCCCATTCCACGACAGCGGCGGACAACTCGTCGCCGAAGTTACGGACGCGGTTCCAGTAGTAGAGAGAAATTTCGGGACTCATCATGAACACTCGCTTTCTTGGTATAGATAAAGTGCCCCCCGGCTACTCTCCCCTTGCTTTCGACTGCCCAGTTCCTTGATCACGCAGCCCCCTTCGCCCGTGACTGCTTCGCCAGCGCCTTCATGCGCCCCAGCGATTTCACGGACTTGCGGAACGGCGGTACCACCACGCAAAACACCGCGAATGCTCCCAGCATTCCCGCAGCACCCGTCAGCACGCTGGCCAGGCCATCCACACGCAATGCATGCGTCAGCCAACCCGAAGCGGCCGCACAGCTCGCATACACGGCAAACAACATCGCCGCGTTGCCAAGCAGGCGCCTGACCGGTGCGCCACTACCCTTGAGCCACCACAGGCCCCACAGCCAGTTGATGGCAAGACCAAGCGTGTAGCCCACCGCCACACCCAGCACCCCGCCCAGCGAACCGAGCAGGATGCAGGCGATGAGGACCGGCCGGCTGACCAGCGCGAGACGCAGGTTCTCCCGCGTCATGCCCTGCGACAGGAAGGCCCAGTAGCTCGCATAACCCGCCGCCTGGAACATGCCGCCCACTGCCAGCACATGGAAGAACGGGACGATCGCCTCCCACTTGCTGCCGAGGACCAGCAGCACCAGCGCATGCGCATGGACACAGACGAAGGCCAGGCCAGACAGCAGCAGATGGAGCAGCGCCGACTGCCCATAGACCAGGAATTCGCGATAGCGCTCCTTGTCGTCCCGCAGCCTCGACAGCACCGGCAACGCGACCGTGCCGGCCGGTGCCGAGATCTGCGTCAGCGGTGCCATCACGAACTGCGAGGCGCGGTTGTAGTGCCCCAGCAACTCCGGCCCGAACTTGTGGCCGATGACGACGGAATCCACGTTACGACTGAGGTACCCGATCATCTGCGTGAGCATCAGGTTCCAGCCATAACTGAAGAACGCCCCCATGCCCTCGCAACGCCGCGGCAAGCCAGGCAACCATCGACCGGTCATCACCAGCAGCAGCAGGATGCTGGCCGCCTGTCCCAGTTGCTGTGCGACCAGTGCCCAGTAGCCGTGGCCGCGCAAGGCCAGCACGATGCCGAGGCCCAGCGCGACGGCCTGCCCGGACACGTCGATGGCGGCGAGCGCGCCGAAACGCATGTCGCGGTTGAGATTCGCGCGGTACTGCGACGCCAGCCCGTTGATCAGGAAAGTGACCGACACCGCCTGGGCTACGGCCTGCAGCGCCGGCGTCTTGTACCAGGCAGCAATCCACGGCGCCGCGAGCAGTGTCACCGCCATCAGCACGAGGCCCATGCCGGCGTTCATCCAGAACAGGTTTGTCCGTTGCTGGACCGTCACCGAGCGCGCCTGCACGGACGCCGACGACAGGCCGAACTCGCGCAGCACCTCACCCACGCCGACGATGGCCATCACCATCGCCATCACCCCGTAGTCCTGTGGCGACAACAGCCGGGCAACGATGATGAGGCCGCCGAACTGGATGGCGATCTTCAGTACCTGCCCACCCATGGTCAGCGCAGCGCCTCGTAGCGCAACGGCACCCAGCCCCGCTTGCCGGGCGTCCTTGCCCGGTGGCTTCGGTTCCGTCATGCCAGCCTTGTCCAGTGCAGCTTCCACAGGTCCGTCCCCGTTCCGTTTCCCGGCGTCACTTCGGCTCGGCCGCGTCCCGCTTGGAGCGCACCCACTCCACCTGCCTGCTCGACAGGAAACGGAAGTACAGCGGAATCTTGCCCAGCGTGTAGCCCACCACCCGCAGCAGGCCGCCGGCGGAAATCGCCTCGCGGCCGAAGCGGTGCCAGGCCAGCACGATGGCAATGCCGAACAGTGCCGTCGCCAGCACTGCCACCCACAGCGGCCACAGCGCCACACCGAAAGCCGCGACGACCACGCTCACCAGCGACAGGCCGACGATCATCATCGCCAGCAGGGCAAGCGGCGGCACACCCGCGTCCAGCGCGAGCGACAGCAGGCCGCGGCCCGGCTTCGTCAGGCCTTCGAGCAGCAGCTTCGGCACCTGTCCGACGATGACGCCAAGGTGTCCATGCTCCCAACGTGTGCGCTGGCTGCGGGTGCCTTCCTCGTTCGAGGGGAAGGTGCTTGTCACCAGCGCGTCGGGGCAGAACAGCGGCGGCGTGCCGGCACGCGCCAGGTCGATGCCCATCTGCAGGTCTTCGACGATGTGGCCGCTGGCCAGGCTGGTGCGCTGGATGGCCTGCCAGGGGAATGCCATGCCGGAACCCATCAGCTGGCACGGCAGGCCGAAACGATGGAAGCCCAGCGGACGCACGAGGTTCTTTACTAACCAGGCGAACTCGGCAATCGAACCATTCCCGCCACGGCCCGGCGGCGTGCGCATCAGGTACAGCGCCTGCACCGGACGACCGGTCGCGGCTGCATCGGTGACTATACGGTCGAGTGCATGCGGCGTCAGCTCGCAATCCGCATCGACGATGACCAGCACTTCCGGCGCGTCCTGCGCCAGATGCTTCACGCCGAAGTCCAGCGCATAGCCCTTGCCACGCAGCGTCGCGTCCTGTCTCACCACGACCTCGGCGCCGGCCGCGCGTGCCACGTCCGCCGTGTCGTCGCTGCAGTTGTCCGCCACCACCAGCAGACGGTCGCCACGACGCAATTGCGCAAGCACGGTGGCGACTGGTTGCAGGAGTCCGGTGGATTCGTTGTGCGCCGGCATCACCACCGCTACACGGGGACGGGTGATGGTGGCGTCGGCGCGGGC